>JBKQNC010000017.1:0-233222 GCA_052326445.1 Thermoplasmata archaeon | reverse complement strand
CTCACGGCCCCGCGACAGGGGAAAGGGTAGGGCCTAGCGGGCGCCGGCCACGGGGGCGAGGTCGGCCTTCGTGAAGACCCGGACCTGGTCCGGGAGCTTTCCGATGGGGCCGAGCCGGGTCGCGACCACCGTGCCAATGCCCTTCTCCTGGGCCACGTCGAGCAGCCGCTGGCTGACAATCCCGTCGAACACAATCGCCTTCGCGGGCGTGTCGAGCGCGCTGACCGTCTCGATCATGTCCTTCACGGCCGCTTCGCCGATGACTGAGTCGTCCTCGCCGACGATGAGGCACTTCGAAGCGTTCTCAACGCCGTTCAGGAGCTCGAAGTAGTGGGCCAGTTCCGGCGGGAGCTGGGCCGCGGGAGGGGGCGGAGGCGGCGGCGGGATGGGCATGGGGGCCCGGGGCGGGGGCGGCGGGAGGCGTTCGCGCTCCCGGTCGTCGCGCCGATTGCCGCCTCCACCACCACCGCGCGAGTCATCGCGTCGGGGCTCGGAGCGGCCGCCGTCGGAATCGCCGCGGTCCTCCCGGGGGGCCCGGGAAGAGCCGGTCGACTCGAACCCGCTCATCTCGAGGTACTGGTTGATGGGGATCTTGTTCCGCAGGCACTTCAGGAGCTGCTTCTGGGTGAGCTCCTCGACCTCGCTGCCGCGCGGGGCGCGGGCGACGAAGTCGATGTCCATCGTCTGGAGCATCTCCCGGAGGATCAGCTCGCCGGCCCGGTCGCCGTCCGTGAAGACAGTCACCGTCTTGCCCCGCGACAGGTCCTTCACGGTCTGCGGGACGCTCGTCCCCTCGACCGCGATGACGTTCTTGATCCCGCATCGGAGCAGGTTCAGCACATCCGAGCGACCCTCGACGACGATGAGCGCATCCGCCGCGTCGATGTTCGGCCCGGCGGGCAGGTGCTCGGGACCATAGGTCGTGATCTCCTCGACCTGGACGGCCTTGCGGACCGCCTCAGTAAGGTCCATCCCGACACCCTTCGACTCTTCCTGAAGTCGGCTCAGGATCTCCTTCGCCCGGTCGACGACCTTCTGGCGTTTGGAGATGCGGATGTCTTCGACGCTGACGATCTCGATCTTGGCCCGGCAGGGGCCGATCCGGTCGACGGTCTCGAGGCCGGAGGCGAGGATCGCGGTCTCGACCTGGTCGAGCGAGGAGGGGATGATGATCTCACCCTCGCTTTTTCCCTTGCGGCTGTCGATCTCGACTTCGATCCGTCCAATTCGGCCGGACTTCTGAAGGTCGCGGAGATCGAGCTCGTCGCCGAGCAGTCCTTCGGTCTGTCCGAACACCGCGCCCACGACATCGGGCTTGTCGATGACGCCCTCGGCTAGGATGCGGGCTCGGATCTGGTATTTCGCGGCGCTAGGGTCGTTGGTCATTGTTGGTTCTCCCTGGTCGGAAGGGGTCCCGCGAACACGCGGGGGACCTCACGGGAGGACTTAGTTCGAGCCGATGCCGCCGGGCGATGCGCGGAGCCTACGACAGGATGGGACGTGGATCATGAGTCGCGATTCCGGATCTCCAGCGACGTCGGGAGTCAAGCTCCGTCCGTCTCCGGGGGGTTCCTTCCGCTCCTCGAAAGTAGGGTGCGCTATTTAACGGGGAGGTCGCGCGAGGGAGCGGCCCCGACGCGGCGCACGTCCCTCGTCGTGGCCCCCTGCCCCTCGAGGGGGACAGTCTTTATAGCGCCCGCCTCTAAGCGCCCTCGGAGACAGTTTTCATGCCTCGTCGTACGTCCAAGAAGGCGGAGTCCGTCCCGACCCCCGGTGAGCCGGAGACCATCGAGTCGCCGCACCTGGCCGATGACGATTTCGTGAGTTCGCTCAAGAACGAGCTCGTCCGGACCCAGGAGGCCGCGGGCGCGAACAAGGGCGAGGACCTGTCGCACCGCGCCAGTCTCAACAAGCGCCTGCTCCAGGACCTCTGGGAGGTCCACAACCAGTTCGAGGAGGTCAGTGTCCACCTCGCCATCGACCCTTCCCAGACCCTCTTCGCGACGTTCGTGGAGTATCCCACCAAGTGGACCTTCCGTGACAACTTCGACTTCGGCCAGGTCAAGACGATCGAGCTCGGCGACCGCGCGGCCGGCTGGGTCGGTTTCACCCTCCGCTTCTGGTACTACCGCGCTCCCGACGGAAAGTCCCGGCTCCGCGGGATCTTCGAGTGGTGCGACGGCGAGAGCTACCACCGCTACTCCGGCTGGATGCGGATGATGAGCCAGGCCGTTCTCTACGACACCCTCGAGGACGACGTGGACGTCCGCGAGGTCCATCGCATCCTGAAGGATGTCGTGGTCCAATGGTACGCCGCCCACCTCGACCGGACCCCGGAAAAGTTCGTCGCGCACCTGAAGGACAAGTATCCGAAGGGCGCGTCGTACGCGAAGGAATCGTACCGCTGAGCTTTCGGCCTAGACGGTCTTGAAATAGCCCGGACCTCCTTCGCGCCCGTCGGGCCGAAGGTTCGGTGCGGCGCGTTCCGCGCGCGGCTCCAGCCTCGACCGGGAAGAACGAAGTGGCGACGAACTTACGGGAACACCTCGTCGCGTACTTCGAGGAGCACCACAAGCTCGTCGAAGCGGATGCGCTCGACCTCCTGCTCGGATACCGTCAACCCCTGCTCGCCTCCCGGGAGCTCGTCGAGCGCACCGGACCCGAGTCGCCCTTTGTGACGCGCGAGCTGGTCGAGACGCTCCTCGCTGAATCGCCCGGCGGAGCGGCGGACGTCTCGCTCCGGCCCCGGGACCCCCGGGTTGCGATCACCGCGCCCCCTTCCGTGGGATTCCACCTGATCAACGAAGGGTTCAGCGGCCCGGTGGTCTCCGACTCTCCGCTCGTCGCCTACTCTGCGCTTTTTCACTCCCGCTACCGTGCTCTTGCCCGGATGCTCCGGGGCCGCCCCGAGCTCGAGAACCTCCGCCCGATCCGCGAGCTCCGGTCCAGCGAAGGAGCCACATCGATCATCGGCATGGTCCGGGACGTCCGCGAGACCGTCCAGCGCCACCACCTGATCCTGACGCTGGACGACGAGGGCGCGAGTCTCGAGGTCCTGGTGCCGAAGGATTCGCCGGGTTCGCGCTCCCCGTTCCTCCCCGACGAGGTCGTCGGGGTCCGTCTCGAGTTCTCGAAGGAGGCGAAACGGCTTCCGCGGGTCGTCGCGGTGGAGCGGCCGGAGGTGCCCCGCAACCGGGTCCTCGGTCGCTCGCGTCGACCGGTGCGCGCCCTGTTCCTCTCCGACCTGCACATCGGCAGCCGGTCGTTCCTCGCCGAGGACTGGGCTCACCTGGTCGAGTTCCTCCACGGACGGGGACCCCAGGGCGCGCTCGCGAGCTCCATCGAGTATGTCGTCGTGGCCGGCGACCTCGTGGACGGGATCGGGATCTACCCGCGCCAGGAGCGGGACCTCGCGATCCCCGATGTGGTCGAACAGTACACCGAGCTCGGCCGTCGGCTCGCGGAACTCCCCCAACGTTTTTCGGTCATCGTCGTACCCGGGAACCACGACGCGGTCTGTCCGGCGGAGCCGCAACCCTCCCTTCCCGCGAGCCTCGCGCATACCCTCCCTCCCAACGTCAAGGCGCTCGGCAATCCTTCGACCTTCGCGATCGAGGGGGTCGTGATCTCCGCCTACCACGGTCGTAGCTTCGACGACCTGATCCCCGCGATCCCGGGCGCGTCCTACTCCCGGCCCACGGACGTGATGAAACGAATGATGCAGATGCGGCACCTCGCCCCGATCTACGGGGACCGCACCCCGCTCACCCCCGCGGCGCGGGACGGTCTCGTCCTCGACCCGGCTCCGGATATCTTCGTGACCGGTCACTCGCACACGTACGGCGTGGACCGATACCGGGGGGTCCTCCTCCTGAACGCCTCGACCTGGCAGGGCGAGACGGAGTACCAGCGGATGCGGAACATCACTCCCGTTCCGGCGCGGGCCGCGCTCGTCGACCTCCAGAGCCTGGCGACCGCCACGCTCGACTTCTCGAAGGGCGAGCCGACCGTCGCAGAGAGCGGTGCATGAGCCCCTACCCGATGGACGTGGCGCACGCCGTCGGCCCGGCCCGACTGGTCCTCTCCACCTACCCCTCCCGGGAGTCGGCGCTCCGCGCCGCGAATGGAGCCGTGGAGCGCCGCCTCGCGGTGTGTGGCACGCTCGTCGAAGCCGAGTCGCGCTACTGGTGGAAGGGGACGGTCGTCGCGGCCCCGGAAGTGCTGGTCCTGTTCAAGACGGTGCCGAAGCGCGTCGGCGCCCTCTTCGCCTACCTCCAGGGGGACCATCCGTACGTCGTCCCGGAGATCCTCGAGGTCGATGTCCCGAGGGTGGGCGCGGGGTACCTCACGTACCTTGCCCGCACGATCGACTCGAAGGCGCCGCCCCCGCCGCTCGGGGGCGGGTCTACGCGTCGGGAAGTACCGCGAGGCCGGGAAGCTCGAGTCCCTGCACGAACTCGAGCGCAGCGCCGCCGCCCGTCGAAATGAACTGAAACCCTCCGGTGACCCCTAGGTCCAGGGCAATCCGGGCCGAGTCGCCGCCGGCCGCGACGTGGTGGCCGGCGATCGATTCGAGCGACCCCAGCACTTCTCGGGTCCCGTTCGCGAAGCGGGCGTCTTCCGCGCGCCCGAGGGGCCCGTTCCAGAAGACGGTCTTCGAGCCGGTCAGCGCCTGCACGAACCGGGCCCGGGTCGCCGGGCCGATATCTTGGACAAACGCATCCGACGGGATCCGGTCCAGGGGGCAGACCTCGGCATCGGATTTTCCGGGTCGGTCGACCACGACGTCGGTCGGCAGGAGGATCTCGGTATGGGCCGCCTCGGCCATCTGGAAGAACTCCGTCACCGCCTCCTCGAGGCCTCCTTCGACGGGGCTCGCTCCGAGGGAGACTCCCCGCGACGCGAGGAACGGGTTCGCGAGCGCGCCCCCGATGAGCATCGTGTCGGCGCGGGAAAAGAAGCTCGCGAGCAGCGGCAGCTTGTCGCGGACCTTGGCGCCGCCCACGACAACGACGTACGGGCGTTCCGGCGTCCCGCGAAGGGGAGCCAGCTCCCGAAGCTCGCGCTCGACCAGGAGCCCGGCGAACGAGGGCAATCGCTTCGGGACCCCGACGGTCGAGGCGTGGGCCCGATGCACGGTTCCGAACGCGTCCTCGACGAACAGCTCCCCGAGGCGGGCCAACCGGGCGGCAAAGCCCGGGTCGTTGGCCTCCTCGCCAGGATGGAATCGAAGGTTCTCGAGTAGCAGGAACTGGCCGTTCTCGAGGCGGGTGGAGAGTTCGAGCGCCTCGATCCCAACGACGTCACTGGCGAGGGGCACCGGCTGCCCGAGGAGCGAGCTCAACCGGTGGGCCACGGGACGCAGACTGAGCTTGGGGTCCCGCTTGCCGTCCGGCCGCCCGAGGTGGGACATGAGGATGGTGCGGGCCCCGGCCGCCCGGAGGTGGTTCAGGGTGGGGAGGGCTTCGACGATCCGCCGGTCGTCCGCGACCTGGCCGGTCGCGTCCTGCGGCACGTTGAAATCGACCCGCACGAGCACGCGACGGCCCCGGACGGGCGCTCCCTGCATTCCTCGCTTCGCGAGCATCCGGGCGGGGACGAGAGATGCCCCCGTATAGGGGTTATCTCCGGCCCGCGCGAGCCGCGACCCGGGAACGGATCTCGGCGATGGCGGCCCGGGTGAAGGGAAGGTCGAGCCCGTGCGCCTCTCCCGAACGCAAAATCTCGCCGGAGATCGCGTCGATCTCGGTGGGCCGGCCGAGGTCCAGGTCCTGGAGCATGCTGGACCGGTTCTCCGCGGTCGCCCGCACGACCCGGTCGAGGTCGGCGCGCGCCTCCTCGTCGCTCAGTTCGACCCCCATCGCCCGCGCGGTGCGCGCGGCCTCGTCGAGAAGGACGGCGGCCTCGTTGCGATACGGGGAGTTGAGCAGCCTCCCGTTCACCACCCCGTGGACGGCGGTCACCGGGTTCACGGCAGCATTGACCACCGCCTTCCTCCAGACCTCCCGGCGGAAGTCGGGGACCGTGCGAACCCGGAGGCCGGCCTCCCGAAGGAGGCGCTCGAAGACCTGGATGGCGGCGGCGGCCACCCCCTTGGGTTCCGGGAGGATCATCTCCCCCTCGCCCGCCACCCGGACTTCGCCGGGCCGTACCCAGGTGGCGGGCATGGAGTTCACCGCCCGTACGAGGGCGCTTTCGGGGTCGCTCCAGCCCCCGGCCCGGAGCGCCCGTGCCGCGACCTCCTCGATCCCGAGGCCGTTCTGGGGGAGGAGGAGGGGGGTGCCGGGCCGGACGCCGCGGGCGATGGCCGCGACGGCGGATGTGAGGTCGAACGATTTGACCGTGAGGAGGACGGCGTCCGGAACAGGCCCCGGCGGGAGCTCCGCGGCGGCGTCGACCCGGAACGTTCCCTCTTCGCGGCCGACGAGCCGTATTCCCGCCTCGCGCAGGGCGGCCACCTGGTCGGGGCGGACGATCAGGAGGACCGAGTGGCCCGCCCGGTCGAGGTACGCTCCCAGCAGGGAACCGATGGCCCCGGCGCCAAAGACGACAACGCGCACGGGCGCGGTCTACCCCAACCGCCGGACCAGGTCGGAGAGGCCGGACCCCTCGCCCCAGTCCCGCTTCAGCAATCGGAGAACGCCCTCGTAGTACCGGACCTGGTCCCGGGCCTGGCGGACCTTGAGGAGGACGTACCGCTCCTCCCGTCGGAGGCGCTCGACCTCGGCGCGGAGCTCTCGCTCGGCCAAGCGGAGCGTCTCGATTCTACCGGTAAGTGAGAGCGATCCTCTGCGAGCCATCGTACCTCCCGGGGTTCCCCTGTCGGGCGGCCGCGTCCAGGACGGCATCGAGGGTCGCCTGGACGTGCGAGATCTCCTTCTGGATACGGTGGAGCCGCCCCTCCTCCCGAATGCGCAGCTCCCGCACCTGGGCGAGGGAGCGTTCGAGAGTCGCCATCCGGTGCTTCCACTTGTCCCGCTCCTGGAGATTGAGGAGGACCGACTCGGTATCGACCATCCGCAGGCGGACCACCCCCCTTGAGAATCAACCTTTCGCTCCAGCCGGAAGCGACGGGCCGGGGTGGGGTAGGTATCGTTTAACGGTCGGAACGGGTCGGGGCAAGCAGGAGCGATCCATGACGGGACTCGGGAAGGTAGTGGTGCTCGGAGCGGGCAACATCGGCGGATCCCTGGCCCAACGACTGGCCGAGATGGACGTCGCCCGCGAGGTCGTCCTCGTCGACATCGTGGACGGGCTGCCGCAGGGGAAAGCGCTGGACATCCAGGAGTCGGCCCCCATCCTCGAGTTCTCCACTCGCGTCACCGGGTCGACGTCGCTGGACGCGATCCAGGGCGCGGACGTCGTGGTCGAGACCGCCGGTCTCGCCCGAAAGCCGGGGATGAGCCGCTCCGACCTATTGTCCAAGAACGCGTCGATCGTGAAGGGCCACGCCGAGGCGGTCAAAGCCCGGGCCCCGAACGCGACCGTCCTTGTCGTGACCAACCCGGTCGACGTGATGACCTACTGGTTCCGGAAGATCTGTGGGTTCCCGACCGCCCGCGTCTTCGGGGAATCCGGGACCCTCGACACCGCCCGATTCCGCTGGTTCGTCGCGGATGCGTTGGGGGTCGCCCCGCGCGATGTGACCGGGTTCGTCCTCGGCAGCCATGGCGACACGATGGTCCCCGTCCTATCCCTCACCAGCGTCTCGGGAGTCCCCCTGACAAAGCTTCTCCCGGCGGACCGCCTCACGGCGATCGTCGAGCGCGCGAAGCAGGGCGGCGGAGAGATCGTGAACCTGCTGAAGAGCGGGAGTGCCTTCTATGCGCCGACCGCGGCCCAAGCGGAGCTGGTCCAGGCGATCGCCCGGGACGAGCACCGCCTCCTTTCGGCCAGCGCCCACCTGAACGGGGAGTTCGGGGAGAAGGACGTCTACATCGGCGTGCCCGTCATCCTCGGCCGGAACGGCGTCGAACGGGTCGTCGAGGTGGAACTCTCGCCCGCCGAGCGCGCGGCGTTCGCGGCCAGCATCGCGGCGGTACGTTCGGACCTCCAGATCCTCGCCACGCTGCCGCCGTAGGGAGGGCCAAGAACCATGCCTGAACCAAGCGGTCCGTCCGCCTCTTCCGGGTTGATCGAGATCAAGCGCCGCCTGGGGACCCTGCGGTACAACACCGATTCGAAGGAACACGCCCACATCACGGTCAAGCCGCCGATCTGCGCGAAGTGCCCCCACTCGTTCTGCACCTTCGTCTGCCCGGCCAAGTGCTACGAGCGGATCGAGGGCCGGCTGGTCTTCCGGTACGAGGACTGCGTCGAATGCGGGGCGTGTGACGTCGCCTGCGACCAGGGGTCGGTCACGTGGACGCTCCCGCGCGGTCCGTACGGCGTGAAGTACACCTACGGGTGAGCGCTCACCCACCCTTCCGGCGGGCGAACGCACCTTCCACTGAACACGCATCTTAAAACCCCGACCACGGGCTGGTCCCCGTGGAGTCGAGTCTACGCCGAGCACCGCATCTGCCGAGACCTCGTCGCTCTTCCCGTACCGGGTCCGGGCGGGCCAGGACCGAATCTTGGAAGCGGTCCACGAGCTCACTTCGCGGGGCGGCCCATTGCTCGTCAACGCCCCCACCGGGAGCGGCAAGACGGTCGCCACGCTGGCGCCCCTGCTCGAGCATGCGGCGGCGGCCGACCACAAGATCCTCTACCTCGTCCGAACCCACTCCCAGGAGGTGCAGGTCCTCCACGAAGTGAGGACGATCGCCCACCGGCTCGAACGCCCGATCCTCGCCGTCGGGCTCCAGGGGCGGGCCCGACGCTGCTTCCTCCTCGAGAACGTCGCCGAGGTGAAGGGGGCGACCGCCGAGGAGCACGGAAAGCTCTGCGCGGACCGCAAACGGGCCACCGAGCGCGCCATGGCGGGGGAGGCCCCGCTCGTGCCGCCGCCCGAACTCCCCGAAGGCGGGGAGATCGACCTTACCGACCTCGATGGGTGTCCCTACTACGCCCGGGTCGTCCAGACCGACCTCGAGGCGTTCATCGAGCGGATCGGCACCAAGCTACCGACCCCGACCGAGTTCGACGCGCTCTGCCGGGAAGAAAACCTGTGCTCCTACGAGCTCTCGAAGAAGCTGATCCCCCACGCCCGCCTGATCACCGCCCCGTACGCCTTCTTTTTCCACCCGCACATCCGGCGCTCGCTCTACCAGTGGATGGGCGTCCCCCCGGAACGGGTCGACCTCGTCATCGACGAGGCGCACAACCTGCCGAACCACCTCCGGGAACTGGCGAGTGTCATCCTCCCGCAAGAGTCGGTCCGTCGGGCCCGTAGCGAGGTCGCTGAGCGGGGAGATTTCCAACTTCCCGACGGCCCTAGCGCAACCCGCTTCTTCGACATCGTCGGCGCCGCCGTGGAGGAGCTCGTCCAGGCCCTCGTCCGCGAGGACGACGCGGTGCTCCCTCCCACGGTTTTCGAGGATGCGCTCCTCACCGCCCTCGGAGGCACCAGCCACCGCCTCGACACCTGGCTCGGCGCGCTCGCGACGTGGGGAGAGAACCTCCGGGACGAACGGCGCCGGGAGCGGCACCTCCCGAGGTCGTGGGTCCACACCGTCGCCCTGACGCTCCTTTCCTGGCCGCAGCTCGAGCCGCCGTCGTACATCAAGGTCGCCACCCGGACCCCCCGGGCGGCGCTCGAGGCCTATTCACTGGACGCTTCCCTTCCGGCGCAGCCGATCCGGGAGTGCCACCTCTCGGTCCACCTCTCGGGCACGCTCGCCCCCCTCGAGGAGTACCGCGACGCGCTCGGCCTAGGGGAGGGCGCCCAGCTCCTGGACATCCCCTCGCACTTCCCGGCCGAGAACCGGCGCTTCCTCTACGACACGAGCGTCACCACCCGCTACGAGGACCTGCAACGGGACCCGCACGCAATCGCCCGCCTCGCGGACCGCCTCGTCGAGGTGATCTCGAGCCTGCCCGTCAAGACGGCGGTCTTCTTCCCGAGCTTCGACCTCCTCCACAAGACCCTCGAGGCCGGCCTCCAATCCGGGCTCCCCGGGAACGTCTTCATCGAATACTCCAAGATGCCCATCGGCGACCTCTGGCGCTCCATCGAGGGATGGAAGCGGGACCCGGAGGGGGCGGTTCTCCTCGGGGTCGCGGGCGGTCGCCTGGCGGAAGGGATCGACTATCCGGACGAGGAGCTCGAGGCGGTCGTCATCGTCGGGATCCCGTACCCGAAGCCGACCGCGAGGCGCGAGGCGCTCCGGCACTTCCTGGACTCCACGACCGGACGGGGCTGGGAATATACAGTCGAGGCCCCCGCGGCCCGGGCGATCGTCCAGGCCTGCGGCCGGATGATCCGTTCCGAAAACGACCGTGGACTCGCGATCATCCTCGACAAGCGCGCACCCACGTTCGCCCACTGGTTGCCGGGCCTCGAGCCGATCGGGGACCTCGCTGCCACCACCCGGTCGTTCTACGGCGCCCGCCGGGCCCGCTGGTCCCCGACCAAGGGCCGGGCGGCCGGGAACGCCCCCTCGGACGTGGCCAGCCCGCCGCCATAACCCATAAGTGCGCTCCGGCAGGGTACCCGCCCGTGATCATCACCCGCACCCCCCTACGCATCAGCTTCGCTGGCGGGGGGACCGACCTTCCCTCGTTCTACCGGACGCACGGCGGGGGGGCCGTGACCAGCGCCGCGATCGACCGCTACGTCCACGTCCTGGTCAACGAGAAGTTCGACAAATCGATCCGGGTCGCCTATTCCCGGACGGAGAACGTCGACCATTTGGAGGACCTCCAGCACCCGATCTTCAAGGAGGCGATGCGGGCGACGGGGGTCCTGGAGGCGCTCGAGATCCACACGATCGCCGACATCCCGGGCGAGGGGACCGGTCTCGGGTCGTCGTCCTCCCTCACGGTCGGCCTCCTGAACGCGCTCCACGCCTTCCGGGGACGCTTGACGGACCCGGCGGAGCTCGCGGAGGAGGCCTGCCGCATCGAGCTCGACCGCCTCGGGGGGGCAGCGGGAAAGCAGGACCAGTACATCGCCGCCTTCGGTGGGGTCCAGCACTTCGAGTTCCGTCCCGACGACTCCGTCCGCGCGGCTCCGGTCCCCATCTCCCGCGCCGACCGAGAAGCCCTCTCGGACCACCTCTCGCTGTTCTACACTGGGATCACGCGTCGGGCGGACCCCATCCTAAAGAGCCAGAGCGAGCGGACCGACCGGAACCTGGATGCCCTCGTCCGGATGCGGGAGCTCGCGGGCGGCGCCCGGGACGCGATCGCCCACGCGGACTGGCCGAGCCTCGGCGCGATGATGGACGAGGGGTGGATGCTCAAGCGAAAGCTTACCGAAGGGATCTCCAGCTCCGAGATCGACCGGCAGTACGACCGGGCGAAGGCGGAAGGGGCCTACGGTGGGAAGATCACCGGCGCCGGCGGCGGTGGTTTTCTGCTCCTCCTGCACCCCCCGGAACGGAGCCATCAAATAGCGGCCGCCCTCTCGCCGATGCAGCGCCTCCCGATCCGGGTGACCCCGGAGGGTTCGCGGATCCTCTTCGTAGGACGATGACCGATTCCTCGACGCTCGAACCGTACCTCCGGTCCTACGTGGCCGAAACCCGGGCGTGCCTCGAGGCCCCCTACCTGCTCGACGCGATGCGGAAGATCGTCCCCGTCTTCCTGAAGGCGCGCGAGGAGGACCGGACGATCTTCTTCCTCGGGAACGGCGGCAGCGCCTCCACCGCCTCCCACTTCGTGATCGACATCGCGAAAAGCACGCGCCCGTCCTTGAAGCCCGGCCCTGCGACGAAGCGGTTCCGCTGCCTCGCGCTCAACGACAACATCCCCGGCATCACCGCCTGGGCGAACGACACCGAGTATGCGCGCATCTTCTCCGAACAGCTAAGGAGCCTGGCCGTGCCGGGCGACGTGGTCGTCGCCATCTCGGGCAGCGGCAATTCTCCGAACGTCCTCGAGGCTGTCAAGGCCGCGAAGGAGATCGGTGCACGGACGATCGGACTTTCGGGCATCGGCGGCGGGAAGCTGAAGGACATGGTCGACGTCTCCCTCGTCGTCCCCTCCAACAGCATGCAGCACACCGAGGACGTGCACCTCACGGTCCTCCACCTCCTCACCGCCTACCTTCGGGACGAACAACCCCCACCTCCCCGATGAGCGTCCGAATCCGGGACTACATGGTGCTCGAGGTCGAGCACTTCCGGACGACCACGTCGATCCGGGAGGCGATCGAGCGCCTGACGAAGAGCCGCCACCACGGCCTCCCCGTCACCGACGACACGGGGAAGCTCGTCGGGTTCGTGAGCGCGAAGGAGCTCCTCCGGCACGCCTCGGAAGGGAGCACTCCGCTCTCCCGGATCATCCGGCCTGGCACGTACACCGCGCACCCCGAGACCGCGCTCGACGACGCGGCCCGGATCATGTTCCGGTTCGGGCTCCGCGACCTCCCGATCATCGACGACAACGGCCGCCTCTGCGGCGTGCTCTCCAACTTGGACGTGGTCCGTTCCCACTTCGAACGGGCCTCGCCCACCAAGGCCGACACCCTGAAGCAGCTCCTGACGGATCGGTACCACCTGACCTTCTCCATCCACCGCGGCCTCGTACCGATCCACCAGCTGACCCCCACCCAGTGGAAGGTCTTCGAGGACGAGCTCGAAGGACGGCGCTACGAGCTCGAACGCGGGTTCGCGGAGCCCGTCCTCGTGCTCCAGAAGGGGGAGTCCTGGATCCTGGTCGACGGCCACCACCGAGCCCTCGCCGCGCAGGAGATGGGCCTCACCCAGCTCCAGGCGTTCGTCCTGACCTGCGACCGGCCGGACGAGTTCGCCCAGCAGGAGACCGGCTTTGAACGGGTGGCGCGCGACCACCACCTCCGGACCGTCTCGGACATCGAGATCGACAACAGCGCCCACCACCCCCTCCTCGAGGTCACCACGCAACTCCTCCGGCGGGTCGAGGGGCCCGACAAGGGGCCCTCCGCGCCCTGACGGGGGAGTGCCAGTTCGGACCGGGGCGATAAGAGAGCGGCCCGGGTCGTCGAGGGGACCCCTCGATGCAGATCCCCCTGCCCCCGTCCGACGTCACGCTCGGCTTCCTCCCGTTCGTGGCGGTCGCCCTCTCGATGATCGTCGTGACGGTCTTCGTGCTCGCGATGCTCCTCCCGCGCGACCGCTCGTCGACCGCGCTGACGACCATGACGATCGGCGTTGCGGTCCTCGCCGGCTCGAGCCTCCTCCTCCTCGCGCTCCTCTGGGTCTACATCGATCCGAACGGAACGACGGCGTGGACCTGGGTCCTGGTCGCGTTCAACTTCATGATGATGTTCCCGGCGGGACTCTGGTTCGTCAGCCTGATCGTCTTCCGGGACCGGAAGGTCGATTGGAAGAGCTGGGCCTGGCCGGGCACGCTCGGCCTCGCCCTCGTCGGCTCCGAGATGCTGATGGGGGTCCTGTTCGCCGTCGGGGGCGGGAACGCCCCGACGACGCTTTCCGCCGCGCTCGCGGCCGGGCTCACGTCGGTCTGGTTCGACTGGTCGATGGCGGCCGTGATGGTCGCCCTCCTGGTCTGGCTCCCCGTCCGGGGGCTCGTCCGCGGGTCGCTCGCCGCGCTCACCGGCGCGGCCTTGCTCGCCCCTTGGATCGTCGCCGACCCCCTCGTCGGGGCGGCGGGCATGGCGGCGCTGATGACGGCCGCCTTCCTGCAGTTGTACCGCTACCTCCACCGCACCACGCCCGTTCGGTCGACGGACCTTCGGGTCGTGCTCGGCCTGGCCGTCGCCTTCGCCGCCATGGCGGCCGTCCAGGTCGCGATCGTCGCGGCTCCGGGCTCGGATGCGGCGGCGCTCGCTGTCGGCAGCACGATGGCGTTGGTCATGGCCGCCGAGGTGGCGTTCGTGGTCCGGGAGAGCCGGGATTCGTACTACACCGATATCAAGCGGGTCCAAGTCGCCTCGCCGGCAGGGGCCTTGTGAACGAGCTTCGTCGCACGCGACGTCCGGTCCGGCCCTGGCGCCGGGCCGCGCCGTGGGTCCTCGCCGCCGTCTTCCTCTCGGCCACCGGGCTCCCGGTGGTCTCCGGCGCGTTCGGTCATCTCGCCTCCATTCCCCCCGTCGGCTACGCCCGTCCCGCCACGGCCCCGCCGATCACGGTCAACATGACCGACACGCCCCGGTTCGACCCCGCCTACGTGTCCGTTCCTGCCGGGGCGAACGCGACGTTCCAACTCGTGAACCAGGGAGCGTATCCGCACACCTTCACGCTCCTCAATCACGCGGACTTCGTCCTGAACACGAGCTGGACCCCGACCCAGGTCGACCAGTTCGTGAAGGCGAACGGGTCGCTCGCGAACGTGAGCCTGAACCCCGGCGGCCATGCGAACGCGACGGTGGTGTTCAACCTCTCGACCGCGTTCGACTCGTTCGAGTTCATCTCGCTCGTTCCGTACCAGTTCCAGGCGGGGATGTTCGGGTTCGTCAACATCACCTCGACCGCCGCGGGCCTCGTGACCAGCGATAACACCACGGACATCCCGGCCTTTGCGCCCGCCGTGCTCTCGGCCAACCCGACGCACTACCCCTTCAACCTGGACGTCCTCATCACCAACACCGGTGATCTGGGCCACACGTTCACGGTCGCCTCCCAGTCCAACACGACGGTCCCCCTCCTCTTCACCTCCTACTTCACGCAATATCCCCCGCTCGCCAGCGTACAGGTCCCGGGCGGCGCGGGCTCCTCCGCGTGGGCCAACTTCACGGTCCCGGCCTCCGGGGTCTACGAGTACATCTGCGAGGTCTCGGGTCACTACGCGGCCGGCATGAGCGGCCTTCTCTACGTCGGAGTCCCCGTTCCCGCCCAACCCGCCGCTCCGAGCACGGCCGTCATCCAGTCGTGGATCCTGGTCGGTTCCGGGGTGCTCCTCGGAGTCGGGATCACGCTCGCGATCGTGACCGCCTACATGGGTCGGTTCCCTCCGCCCGCCGAGAAGTCCGAGCACCACTGAGCGAGGGGCGCAACCCACCTCCGACGGAGCGACGGGAGGAGATTCCTCCCTGGATCGAAACCGAGCGTTAGACCACGATCAGGAGCGACCGCATGGAGCCGTGGCCGGTCCCGCAGAACTCGGTGCACTGGATCAGGTACGTCGTGCCCGGGGCCACGGAGGGGACGCTGAAGGCGAAGTCGTTCGTTCGGGCGGGGATCGCGTCGATGCGGACCCCGAGCCCGGGGATGTTGAAGGAGTGCACCACATCCGCACCGGTGACGTTGATCTGGACCTCGGCCCCCGGTGGGGCGAATAAACCACCGCCGGAAACAGTGTTGGTGGCCAAGTTGTAGGTCGAGTTGAAGCACGTGTTGTTGACCGGGTAGCAGAACTCCCAGTACCACTGGTGGCCGGTCACGTCCACGTACTCGGTGGGGTCGTTCGGGAGCGAGTCGATGTGGTAGAGGAGGATGGTCGAGTACGCGGCGACTCCGGCGAGCAGGCCGACGACCGCGAGCGTCCAGGCGACCTCGAGTTTGTTAACCATACCGCCTCTTGTTGGTCTCGGGGTCCCGCCACTTCCAGACGGAGTAGACGAGGAAGGCGAAGGTCACGATCGAGCCCGCCACGCCGATCCCGACCATGACCCAGACGAGCGGTGAGGTCTCCTGGAGGTTCGTCTGGCCGGAACCGACCCACGCGAGCACCGCGCTCGCTGCCGCTGCGAATCCCATCCCTGCTGGTCCGCCGCGACCGGGGGTCGCGGTGAGAGAGTGGTGGGGGTAGGCCTACATATGGCCCGCGTACGAACCCGCAACGGGACGGAAGGGGGCTTCGCCGTAGCGCCCCGGGATTCGGACCCCTCTCACTCGGTGGTCCCACGATACATACGGAGGGGCTTTGAAGCCCACCGCACGTCCTCCGCCCGTTTGCAGGGCGGGGGAGACCACTCGATGGGCCGTCGAAGGATTGGACCTGGGCCGATGGCCGTCGCCGTCGCTGCCATCCTCTTCCTCGGATTCATGGCGGTCGCGGCAAGCCATGTCTCCCCGAGCGCGAACGTGGTCTCGGCCGCCGGCTCGACCACGGTTGACGTCACCTCCTCGACCGGGTTCAAGTTCACGCCTGACCAGTTCAACGATGTCGGGACGAACACGACCATCACGGTCGCCTTCACGAACGGCGACACCCTCTCCCACACCTTCAGCATCTCCTCCCGGGAAGGCGTCGTCATCGACACGAACTTCACCCCGACGCAGCTCAACAATTACTTCACCACCTATCCGCCGCTCGTCTCGATCCCCGCGAACAGCCCGGGCACCTACCCGGGGACGTTCACCGCCCCCGGGCCCGGATGGTACGAGTTCGTCTGTCTCGAGTCCGGCCACTTCCAGAGTGGGATGTACGGCTTCATCGCGTTCGGCATCTCGCTCCCCTCCAACCTGACCGTGATCGTCCCCTACGATGGGGCCGGAGCCGCGGTCTTCATTATCGTGGGCACCATCGTGGCCCTCACGGTGGTGGCGATCGTCCTCGGGTTCGTCGTCGGTCGTCGTCGGGGGTCCGCGGATGAGATGCCCCCCGAGCGCCTCGGGTATCCGGAGCCCGAGCCGGCCCCCGCTCCGGGCGCCCCCAGCCTCCCCGATTCCAGCCCGCCGCCCCACCGATAGCGCTTCCACAAGGTTCAAGAAGGTCCTCGCCTACAACCTACGGACCTCGTAGTAGGTTAAGGGGAACTTCGTGGCGTGGAACGCACCCAGTCGAGAGCGCCGTGTACTTCGAGCCGGACACTCCTCCATCGCAGTAACGCTGCCGAAACCGTGGGCCGAGGCGATGAACCTCCGCCCCGGGGACCTTATCGTGTTTGACCAGAACGACGACGGCACTCTCTACCTCAAGCCGGCCCCGGTCCCGGGGGCGGTCGTCGAGGGGGTCCCCTTCATGGTCCAGGCCCGTTCGTTCGACACCCCCGGGGTCCTGCACCGGTTGATCGTCGGCGCGTACCGGGTCGGTCACGATTCAATCGAGATCCGGACGGACATCCCGCTCGCCCCCGAACGTCTCGAGGAGCTGCTCGAGGCCGCCCGCGGTCTTCTCGGAGTGTCGGTCGTCTCCCAGGAGCCGAACCGGGTCCTGCTCCAGAACTTCATCGACCCGTCGAAGTACGGACTTCCGCAGTTGGTCCAGCGGATGAAAATGATCCTCGTCGCCGACCTCGAGGAGATGGAGGAGGTCCTCCGCCGCCACGGGAAGAGCCGGCGCGTCGCCAATTTGGATGAGGAGGCCAACAAGGTCCTGGCTCTTCTCGTTCGGCAACTGTTCCTCGCGAGCCGAGACTGGGCGCTGGCTCGGCGGATCGGCAGCCCGGACCCCCGCCAGCTGCTCGAGTGGCGGGTCGTCGTGCACGCGCTCGAGGAGCTGTCGACCCTGTTCGGGGAAGCGCTCTCGGTCCTCAACGAAGGGGTTCCCCCGAAGACCGACCCCGCGGCCGCGGAGCTCGCCAACTACGTCCCCGAGCTCAAGACCCAGCTCAAGGGGGTCGTCGAGGCGCTCATGCATCCCTCGCTGGATTCCGCGTGCGGGGCCTACCACGCGGGCGGGCTCCTCGGCGACACCACCCTGACCCCCGTGAACCGGCGGGCCCCGGTCCCCCGGGGCGCCGCCCGACCCGCGACCATCCTCTTGCAGCGGGGGGCGGCATGCCTCTCCCTCCTGGCCGAGGTCGCGATCGACCGTGCCGTCGCCCTCGGGAACGAGACCGTCATGGTCGAGGCGGCGTAGGTGTTTATCTACTCGGAGTCCGGACTGCCGGTACCTGTTGGGTCGCCCCTTACGAACGCCATATCGTCCAACCGCGGGTCCGACCGCGAGGGAGACAATGTTCGACTCAATCGATGACTGGTTGATCATCGCCGTAGTCGCCGGGATCCTGTTCTACGGGTCCTCCAAGATCCCGCAACTGGCCCATAGCCTGGGCCGCTCGATGGGGGAGTTCAAGAAGGGACGCCTCGAGGTCGAGCGCGAGATCAAGGCCGAGCAGGCAACGGCGGCCGCGGGCCCGAGCGCTACCCCGGCCGCAGCGGCGGGCCGGAGCCCCTAGGTCGCCTCGAGGCATGCGGGACCGACGGACCCGGGGGAGCCGACGGCCCCGTCAGGGGCGGCTCCTCCCGGCCCTCGGAGGGCAGGTGGTCGCTTGATCCATGACCGATCTCGACCGGATCCTAGGGGTCCTCTCCGAGGCCCGACGCCGCCTCTTCCGCATTATGTGGGTGCTCGCGCCCCTGTTCGGGTTCCTCTTGTTCTTCGAGATCGTCCCAGTCCGTCTCACGCTGTTCGGGGTCGCGATCCCGTTCGGCTACCCGTGGCCGAGTCCGTTCTACAACGTCACGGCCCAGGTGTTCCACGGGATGGTCGTCTGGATGCTCCCGCCCAACGTGGAGCTCCTCAACGTCGGAGTCGGCGACTCCATTCTCGTGCAGATGGAGATCGGTCTCCTTCTCACCTTGATCCTCGGCATGCCGTGGATCGTGCACGAGGCGGGAGCGTTCCTCGTCCCGGCCTTGCGGAAGAACGAGCGGACCCTGATCCGGCAGATTGGGATCCCGGCGACCGCGCTGTTCGCGCTCGGGACCTTGATCGGAGTGTTCCTGATCACGCCGTTCACCTTCCTGCTGCTGTTCCGGTACGTCGCGGCGATGGGCCTCGCCCCCGTCCTGGGAGTCCAGGACTTCGTGACGTTCGCGTTGCTGTACTCGCTCGCCTTCGGCGTCGTCTTCGAGCTCCCGGTGTTCGTCTACGCCCTCACCCGGCTCGGCGTCGTGAAGGCGGCGGCGTGGCGGAAGCACTGGCGGGGGGCCGTGCTCGGCTCCCTCATCTTTGGGATGGTGATCACCCCCGACAATTCTGGCATCACGATGCTCCTCATCGCGATCCCGATGATGGGGCTGTACTTCGGAGGCGCCTACTTCGCGGGCCGCTGGGAGCGCCAGCGGGCCGAGCCGCGCCAGCGGCCCCCCGCGGTGGCCGGGGTGGGGTGAGGTAGCTCGATGGCGCTCTTTTCCGACATGGACTGGGTGATCCTCCTCGCCGTCGCGGCGTTCCTGCTCTTCGGCAAGCAGAGCGGGGAAGTGCTCCGGACGATGGGCCGATGGTACGGAAGGGCCGGACGCTTGAAGCAGGAGCTCCTCGCCGAGTTCACGAAGGCGGCCGACCTCCCGACGCTGGCCCCGGGCGCGAACCTCTCCTTCCGGAGCGCGCTCATGAGCTTCGACTCGATCTCCACGCCGGCCCCCAGCATCCCGACCGCCGTCTCCGTGGCCCCCTCCGCCCCTGTGGCTCCCTCCCCCGTCGTTCCCAGTCCGGACCCCTGGACCGGTGGCTACCCGATTCCGACCTGGTCGATGACGATCCCCGTCGTCCCGACCGAGGTCGAGGTGAGCCGATGAGTCTCACCCCGGACCAGATCGTCACGATGACGGAGGTCCTCGTCATTCTGATGGGGATCGGGATCACCTGGGCGGTCTACTACGGGAGCGACCGGGCGGAGCTCCCCGGCGACGCGCAGGTCCCCGACCCGCACGAATCGGACGACGCGAAACCCGACACCCGCGGGAGGACGCTCTGATGCGAGGTGACTTCGACTGCGAGGCTTCCTGCCCCTTTACGGCCAGCCGGCCGACCACGCTCGACTTCCCGGTCGGCCAGGTGCGTCGCGTAGCCGCCAGCGGGGGCGACGACAACGACGTGGACGAGACGCGGAGGAACATCCTCAAGCTCGCCGGCGTGGGCGCCCTCGTCCTCGCGGGCGGGGGTCTCGGAGCCGCGTCCATCCAGTACGTCCAGCCCCCCGCGGTGGGACTCACGAGCTTCCCGAAGGTCCAGCTCATCGATGTCGACGGAAAGCCGCTGACCGTGGCCGCGGTGGAAAGCGAGTACAACGTGGGGACGGACGACCTCTTCCTGTTCAACTACCCGCTCCGCAACGAACCGAACTTCCTCCTGAACCTCGCCCCCGTCAACGGCCAGGCGCCCTCGCCCACGAATCCAGGCGCCTACCAGGTACCGGGCGGGGTCGGAACGAACGGCTCGATCGTCGCCTTCAGCGGGATCTGCCAGCACTTGGGTTGTCCGGCCCCCGCGATCGCCTACTACCCGCCTGGAACGTGCCCGAAGACGTTCGGGAGCTCCAACAGCCCCCTGCCGTTCTACATCCACTGCTCCTGCCACGGCTCGACCTACGACGTCACGCGCTCGGCGGCGAACCTCACCGGCCCGGCCGTCCTCCCTCTCCCGCAGGCCGTCCTGGTCACGGACGCGAGCGGGTACATCTACGCGACCGGGTTGAACGGCCCGCCGGTCAACGGCCACCTGAACTCGTTGCAGGGCGACTACGGCGTCGGGACGACCAGCCAGCTGACCCGGGAAACCCCGGTCATCCTGTGCAGCTTCCCGAGCTAGAGGGGTAGGGAGTGTCGTTATCCAATTGGTACAACCGGACCCTGAACCAGATCTGGGGGTTCGTCGAGGACCGCACCGCGATGCGGAAGTGGGCCCTCAAGCCCCAGCCCGAATTCACGTTCAAGCCCTCGTACTGGACGGGCGCGTTCGTCGCGGTCGCGCTCGTGTACCAGATCATCTCGGGCGCGCTCCTCCTCCTCTACTACCAACCCTCGACGAACACGACCCTGACCGCGTGCGGGCAGGCGGTCGGCAGCCAGTCGGCCTCGCCGGCGGCCTGGTGCTCGACGTTCTACATCATCCATTCCGTACCGATGGGCCAGTTGCTCCTCTCGAGCCACCTGTACGGCGCCTACGCGATGATCTTCCTGATGTTCCTCCACTTCTTCCGGGGCTACTACGTCGGGGTCTACAAGTCCCCCCGCGAGTTCTCCTGGATGGTCGGCACCCTCCTGATGGTCGTTACCCTCGGGATGGGGTTCACGGGCTACCTGCTCCCCTACACCCAGCTCTCCTACAACGCGACCAACGTCGGGATCGTTCTCGCGCTGCGCCTCCCGACCTTCGGACCGCTCCTCGGGCCGTTCATCCTCGCGGACGGGACTTCGCAGGGACTTCTGTCCCGCATGTTCGACGCCCACGTCGTGCTTCTTCCGCTCGCGCTCGCCGGGCTCTTTTACGCCCACCTGGCGCTGTTCGAGTCGCACGGGATCGCTCCCCCGGCCTCGTCGGACCCGCTCCAGCGGCGACGGTTCACGGAGAAGGAGGAGAAACGGGCGGTGCCGTTCATCCCGCACATCTTCTTCTACACGCTCAAGTGGGCGCTGCTCTACCTCGGGGTCCTCTTCGGGATCGCGGCCCTCTGGCCGTGGAACCTCCCGACCTACGTCGGCAACACGGCGGCGGCCGGCGTCGTGACCGAGCCCGATTGGTACTTCCTCTGGCTGTTCAAACTGGTCGACTTCCAGGGCGTCACCCCGGTGATCGCGATCGGCGCGTCGACGGTGATCCTGCTGTACATCCTGTTCCTGCCGTTCCTGGACCGCTCGAAACGGACCCATCCCCGCGACCGGCCGGTGTTCATTTACCTCGCGACGTCGCTCCTCGAGTTCTTCATCCTGATGACCGTCTGGGGCGGCGAGACGCCCGGGGTCCAGATCACGATCCCCCTGATCGCCGAGACGCTCGGTCCGCTGTTCGGCATCACGGCCCTCGTCGTCGGCCTGTTCCACTGGCGGTACCGGTCGGGCTACAAGCGCCGGCTCGCGGCCCGGCAGACCTCGTTCTCCGGCAGCTACCCCACGGGCCGCGCCTCGTCCAGCCCGGGTCGCTCGGCCCCCTCGGCCGCGGAGGTGAGGTCCGCTGACTGAGACGGAAGCGGGGACGGAGGCGCCGACCGGGACGCCGAAGTGGCGGACCGGAGCCCTGTGGGGAGTCCTCTCGGTCTTCCTCGTGCTGGGCTCGGTCGGGCTCGCGACGATCGTCTACGGGATCACCGGCCTCCTCGGCGGACAGCCGTGGGCCGCGGTCGCCCTACCGATCGGAGGCGCGATCGCGATCCTGAGTTTCCTGTTCATGGCGGGGATCCTCTACCGGGTCGACCGGTACCGGGGGATCGAAGGTCGGAAGGTGGCGCTCTTTGAGTGAGTACGAGATGACGCCGGAAGAGTTCCGCGCGCTCCGCCAGCGCACGCTCGACCTCTACGCGGCGACGATCGCGCTCATGATCCTCGGGATCGGGGTCCTGATCGTCTACACGATTCTCGTGGTCGGACCACTCACCTCCCCCGGGGCACAAGAGTCGTTCGGGCTCGCCCTCGGCCTCTCCTTCCTCATGGCCTCAGTCGCGGGCCACCTGGTCGACCGGATGTACCGGGTCTGGCCGCTCGGCCGCCGCATCCATCCCACCCCACCGGGCCCGGTCACGCCCGCCGGCGAGATTCGATTCTTCCAGGTCCTCGTTGTGGTCATCGCGGCCGCCTCGATCGCCTACCTGCTCGGAGCGCTGATCGCGGGATGAACGGAGCCCCCTAGCATGGATCCAACCACGACGCTCGTCATCGTCGGCCTGATCGGCGGATTCGCCGCCTTCCTGCTCTGGCTGTTCACCTACCACGGGCCTTGGATGGTCGGTCAGATCAAGAAGTGGCTTCTGACGACGGACCACCGGAAGATCGGCCTGATGTACATCGCCGTCGGGATCCTTTTCTTCTTTATCGGCGGGATCTACGCGACGCTGATCCGGACCGACCTCGGCCTCGTCCAGGGTCTGGGCCTCGACCCCCAGACGACCCTCGGCATCACGCCGGACGTCTACTCGACCCTGTTCACGATGCACGGGGTCCTGATGGTCTTCATGTTCGTCATCCCGACCCTCGCCGGGTTCGGGAACCTCCTCGTGCCCTCGATGATCGGCGCGAAGGAGATGGCGCTCCCGCGGATCAACGCGATCGCGTTCTGGCTGATCCCGCCGGCCGGCGTGATCCTGATCCTGTCGAACGCGTACGCCGGCTGGACCGGCTACGTCCCGCTCTCGCTCGAGACCCTGCCCGGGAACCCCTACGGGCTCGACCTCTGGGTCCTCGGCCTCCACGTCCTGACGATCTCCTCGATGCTCGGGGCCGTCAACCTCATGGTCACCATCCTGAAGCACCGGGCGCCCGGCGTCCACTACTGGAACATGCCCCTGTTCGTCTGGGCGACCCTGATCAACCAGGTCCTTCTCGTCTTCGCGCTCCCCTCGCTCTCCATCGCGCTCACCTTCGTCCTCTCCGACCGGGAGTTCGGCACGCACATCCTGGCGGCGGCCAACGGCACCCCGCTCGGCGGGGCACTGTTGTACCAGAACATCTTCTGGTTCTTCGCGCACCCCGAAGTCTACATCATGGTCCTCCCGGCCTTCGGGCTCGTCTCGACGATCCTACCGAAGCTCGCGCGCAAGGACATCTTCGGCTACGGCGCGATGGCGATCTCGCTCGGCGTCTTCGCCGTCCTCTCGTTCGCGGTCTGGGAGCACCACATGTTCGTGACCGGGATCGACGTGAACATCCAGTTCGTCTTCATGCTCAGCACGATGGCGATCGCCGTCCCGTCGGCGGTCAAGACGTTCAACTGGGTCGCGACGCTCTGGGGCGGCCGGATCTGGATGGCGGTCCCGATGTGGTTCTGCATCGCCTTCATCACCGGGTTCGTGATCGGCGGGCTCTCCGGGCTGATGCTCGCGAGCGTCCCGATCGACTACCTCTACCACGGGACGTACTTCGTGGTCGCCCACTTCCACTACATCATCCTCGGCGGCACGCTGATGGCGATCTTCGCGGGGATCTACTTCTACTACCCGATCCTCACCCGTCGCTGGTACGACCAGCGGCTCGGCCACATCCACTTCCTCTTGACGTACGTCGGCGTGAACCTCCTCCTGTTCCCGATGTTCATCCTCGGGGCGGAAGGGATGCCGCGCCGGGTCTACACCTATCTCTGGTCGGGGAACTTCCAGGCGCTCAACTTCCTCTCCACGATGGGAGCCTACATCCTCGGGATCGGCCAACTCGTGTTCCTGTTCAACATGGTCTACAGTTACTTCGCGGGCGAGCGCGTCACCGCGGCCGACCCGTGGGGCGAGGAGCTCGCGGTCAAGATGACCGGGCCGGTCGCTCTCCCGTCCTCGCCGTCGACCCCCCTGCGCCGACCGACCCCCAGCGTCGCCCCGAGCGAGGCCCACTAGGGAAGGACCGATGCGCGGCAACGACCTCTTCCGAATGAGCACGCTGTTCGCCGTGATCCTCTGTTACTGCACCATCCTGCTCGGCGGCAACGTGATGGCGAGCGGGAGCGGCCTCGCCTGCCCCGACTGGCCGTCGTGCTTCGGGAACGGCAACTTGTTTCCCGCCCTGCAAGGCGGGGTCGCCCTCGAGTGGAGCCACCGGGTCTCCGCCTTCTTCCTGTCGACATGCGTGCTCCTGGTCGCGGTCCTCGCCGTCGCGTTCGCGCGACACCGCCCCGTCCTCCTCCGCCTCTCCTTCCTCTCCCTCGGCCTCGTCGTGGCGGAGGCCCTGCTCGGGGGGCTCGTCGTCGAGACCCAGCTCCAGGTCCCCCTCATCCTCGTCCACCTCGCGATCGCCACCGCCCTCTTCGGCCTCCTGCTCGTGCTCGCGCTGCTCTCGAACCTCCGCGAGCTCCCCCAGCGTCTCGTGACGTGGGCCCGCCAGGCGATCGACGAAACCCCCCCGGCTCAAGCCGCCTCCACCCCCGAGCCGCGTCCCGTGCCGGGCGAACCGGGCCGCGTCGGCATCGCGCCCCGCGAAGGCTAATCCGCCTCCTGGGGTCGGTCGAGGCACCTCCCCATGACGGACCCTGCACCGCCGGATACGCCCGCGGGCATGGTCGGCGCGGGCCTGCGTGACTGGGTTGAACTGACGAAGCCCGGCATCACCGCGCTGATCTGCCTCGTCGCCGTCGGCGGCTTCCTGATCGCCGACCCGTCGACGGTCCGGCTCCTCCCCCTCCTCCTGGTCGTCGCGACCGGGGCGCTCGCTTCCGCGGGATCCGCGATGCTGAACCATTACCTCGAGCGCGAGCGCGACCGGGGGATGAAGCGGACCCGGACGCGACCGCTGGCCGCCCACCGGATCGGTACGGGGGTCGCCGCAGCCGGGGTGGGCCTCGCCTTCGTCGCCGTCGGCGTGGGCCTCGCCGCGTGGCTCCTCAACCCCCTGACGGGGTTCTCGATCCTCCTCGGCGCGTTCACCTACGTCGTCGTGTACACCGCCTGGTTGAAGCCCCGCTCCAGCTGGAACATCGTCATCGGGGGGTTCGCGGGCAGCGCTCCCGCCCTCGCCGGAGGGGCCGCCGCCGTCGGGGGATGGACGCCCGGCGTCCTCGCGCTGGCCCTCCTCGTCTTCCTCTGGACCCCACCCCACTTCTGGAGCCTCGCCCTTCTGCTGAAGGACGACTACCAGCGGGCCGGTCTGCCGATGCTGCCCCGGATGGACGACCTCGCCTACTCCGGCCGCGTCGTGGTCATCTCGGCGGCCCTGCTCGTCCCGGCGACCGTCCTCGTCGCGCTCTATGGCCTCGTGACCCTGCCCGTGGCCGTCGCCCTGATCGCGCTCGGGGTCGGGTTCGTGCTCGTGACCGCCCCGCTCTGGTCCGGGGTCACGCGGGCGAAGGCCCGTCGGGGATTCCTCTACTCGGGGCCGTACCTGCTCGGGATCGTCGCCGCCCTCATCGTCAACGCCCCGCTCGTGCACGCGGGATTCGCCACCGGCCTGTAACCTCCCTCCCGTTCGCTCGGTGAGCTTATCTCGGGGGGCGATTCTCTTCTGGGTACATGACGGACCCCGGCCGCGTTGGAGGATCGAGCGATCGCCTTCAGGACGCCGAGAAGGTGCTGCGTCGTTTCGGGTACGCCCGGATCGACCCGAAGCGCCGCGAGCCGGCCGCCGAGCCGTCGTTCTGGGTCCAGGAGGCGGGCGTGCCCCGGCGGACCTTCCCGGTCTACCTGCCCGGCCAGCGGGGCGAGGTCGAGGAACCGATCGACCGATGGGTGGCGGGGACCCCGGTGGGACCTGCCGGCCGACGCGCGATCTTCATCGTTCCGACGGACACCGCGGCCGAAGAGGCGTGGACCCGTCTCGCCCACACTCCCGGCGCCACCATCGACAACGAGGTCTCGATCCTGGTCGTTCCTCCCACGCCGCAGCCGGAGGCCGCGGCCCACTTCCACCTCCGGGTCGTCTCGCCGCTCGAGATCCTCCGCATCGCCACGGGGATCGTGGTCGGGCTCTTCCGTCGGGCCCAGGAGAGCGAGGGGACCTCCCCGGTCGACTTCGAAGAGATGCTCTCCCTCCTCCGGGCGCGATTCGGGATCGACGTGCACCGGTCGCTCGGCGTGACGACCGACGAGGACGCGTTGTTCCTGATGTACCAGCTCGCCCTCCGGGATGCGTACGCCCCGGGGGACCCGGGGGCGAACCTCCACCTGCTCGTGTTGAAACCGACCGGCCCCGCGGCCCGCCTCCCCTGGTTCGCCGCCTAGAGCCGGGCGTCGAACCGAACCGATAAAAACGGGAGCGCGGCTCGCTTCGTCGTCCATGTCGGAGAGCGGGACCCCCTACCGAACCCCGTACACCGCGACGCCCGGCAGTTCGACGACCTCGCCCGAGGTCACACCGGAGGAGGGTAAGGCCGACCTCTGGGGGTTCTTCTGGCTCGCCTTGCTGAACACCGGCATCATCGTGGCCGTCGGCCTCGGGACGTGGTTCTACGTCCACCACGCGCTCTAGGTCCTTCGGGGCCGCGAGCAAACAATTATCTAACTCGGCCGGGTCCTCGCGCCGCCGGCGCGGGGCCGTGGGGTAGCTTGGTCCATCCTTCTTGCTTGGGGTGCAAGAGACTCCGATTCAAATTCGGACGGCCCCACCGGCGTCCGGGTCGGCGGCGGAACCCCCGGGGAGCCCGACCGCTAAGTACCCCTCCCGTCTCCGAACTTCATGCCTCGGCGGTTCGTCTCGGAGCGCCGCCGGGACCCCTACTACCGGGCGGCACAGGCTGAGGGCCTTCGCTCCCGGGCGGCGTTCAAGTTGAGTCACCTCAACGAGCGATTCCACCTGATCCCCCGGGGCGCCCGCGTCCTCGACCTCGGGGCGGCGCCCGGAGGATGGTCGGTGATCGCCCGGGCCGCCGTCGGGACCCGCGGCACCGTCCTCTCAGTCGACCCCCGTCCGGTCGACCCGATCGACGGGGTCGACTACCTCCGGGGCCGCGTCGGGGACCCGAAGCTCGTCGAGCGCCTCGGTCCGGTATCGTTCGACGTCGTCCTCTCCGACATGTCGCCCCGGATCAGCGGCGCGTACGCCACCGACCATGCGCGCTCCGTCGGGCTCGTCCGGGACGCCTTCCTCCTCGCCCGGCAGGTGCTCGCTCCGGGGGGGACGTTCGTCGCCAAGGTCTTCGATGGAGACCTGGTCGCGGATATGGAACGGGAGCTCGGCCGGAGCTTTTCCTCGGTCCGGCGGACCAAGCCCCCCGCCTCTCGAGAGAGCTCGTCTGAGCTGTACCTGATCGCCATGCGCTTCGTTCCGAAGCCCCGGGAGGCCCCCGGAACGGGGTCCAAGGCGCCCCCGAGCCCTGCTAAATAGGTTGAGGTTTTACCCCAGACCCGCCCCATTCGAGGTCTGTTTACTCTTGATCCGGTTCGGACCCGCGGGGATCCCTCTCTCCTGCAAAGGCCGTACGCTGCGAGACGGCATCGCTGATGTACATCACCTCGGCCTCACGGCGATGGAGGTCCAGTTCATCAAGGTCAACCCGCTCACTCGGCTCGCGCTGGACGAGGAGGTCGGCCGCCTCCCGCGGGAGCTCCTCCTGCAACTCCCGGTCAGCGTGGGACCGGCGGACCACCAGGGAGGGACGCCGCTCCCGGCGGCGTTCACGACCCCCATCAAACGGCGGGATTCGCTCACTACCCTGACGTGGAGCCTCGCGAAGGACCACAACGACCTCGACCAGACGAAAGCGCTCGGACGGGCGCTGGACGTCGACCTCACCTTGCACGCCCCCTACTACGTCGATTTCTTCGGCTCGCCGGACGCCCGCGAACAGTCGACCCGCCAGATCCAGTGGGCGGGGGTGCTCGCCCACGGATTGGGCGCTCGGCTCGCCGTGACCCACCTCGGGTTCTACGGGGCGGGCAACCGGGCGGATTCCGTCCAGGCGCTCACTGAGATCGTCACCGACCTCTCCGCCTGGCTCAAGAATTTCACGCACGGGGCGGTTCGCCTCGCGATCGAGCCGAGTGGGCACCCCGATGTCTTCGGCTCGCGCGAGGAGGTGCTCGAGCTCGTCCACCGCGTGAAGGGCACCGTCCCCGTGTTGAACGTGCCCCACCTCGCCGCGCGGGAACGAACGACCTTCGAGACTCCGGAGGCACTCGCCCCCGTGATCAAGGACTTCGTCGCCGCGGCCGAAGGCCCGCTCTACATGCACTTCTCGGGCGTCGAGTTCTACGGACCCGGCGAGTTCCGATTGACTCCGATCAAGCGTGGCCAGGTGCGTTTCGACCCGCTCGGGGAGCTGTTGGCCGAGCGGGACTACGATGTCACGGTGATCTCGAGCTCGCCTCTCCTCGAGCACGACGCGATGTACATGAAGCTCCTGTACGAGCGGGCGCTGACCCGCCGGTGGACCCGGCAGCACGCGCCCCCGCCGGCCCCGAAGCCGGCGCCCCTCCCTGCCAAGGGGTCGGCGCCTCTGGCGAAGAAGAAGGGCTCGAGCCCGCCGCCGAAAAAGGTCGCACGCACGAAACCTCACCCGAAACCCGCACCGGCGAAGAAGAAGGAGGTGCGCTCCCATGCCCGACCCTCCCGCCGCTAACGGCCCGCAATATCTCCGGGCCCAGCGGTACGTGTCCGACCGGGTGACCGCCGCCCTGGAGGGGATCCAGGTCGCCGATGTCGAGCGCACGGTCGAGATCCTCCGCAAGGCGCCACAGATCTTCGTGTATGGCGCGGGGCGGAGCGGCATCATCGGCCGCGCGTTCGCCATGCGCCTCGTGCAGACCGGCCTCACCGCCTACGTGATCGGGGAAAGCGTGACGCCGATCGTGAAGAAGGGGGACGCGGTCTTCATCCTCTCGAGCCAGGGAGAAAGCTACTCCAGCATGCAGACCGCCAACATCGTGCGGCGTGAGGGCGCGGACCTCGTGGTGCTCACCGCGAAAGCCGGCTCGAAGCTCGCCCACGCGGCGACGGTGCTCCTCGCCCTCGACTTCAAGGAGGACGCGGACCGCCCCAAGCTCGCCCCGCTCGGGACGCTCTTCGAGTCGGCGAGCCTGAGCCTGACCGACGGGATCATCGCGGAGCTGATGCTGGGCCGCGGCGAGAGCGAAGCCTCGATGCGCCGACGCCACGCCATCATGGTGTAGCGCGGGCGCGACAAAGGTTAAGGAGCGGGAAACTTCCCTCGCCCCCGTGCCGAGCCGCCAGGAGACCCCGGGGGGAACGCTCGTCCCCATCCCGACCCGATTCTTCGTCACCAGCGGCAAGGGGATCAACAAGACGAGCGAGCTGAATGCCTTCGACCTCGCGCTCCTCCAGGCCGGGATCGGAGACCAGAACCTGGTCAGCGTCTCGTCCGTGCTGCCGATAGGGGTGCGCCAGGTCGACCGCACGCGGATCGCTCGTGGCGCGATCACCCACGCCGTGCTCGCCCGCTACGGCGGCGGCGAGGGTGAGGTCATCAGCGCCGGCATCGCCTACGGATTCCGCTCCGACGGGCAGGGCGGCTACGTGGCGGAAGGCCACCTGCACGGTACCCAGCGCTCGCTGAAGGAGTTCTTGAAGTGGCGGATGGAGGAGATCGCCCACTTCCGGGGCGTCGAGCTCCGACGCATCCACTACCGGACCGAAGAGCTCTCGATCCCGATGGACCACTACGGGGTCTGCATCGCGGCGTGCGTCTTCCTTCCCTGACCGGGCGGGACCGCCCCTCGCTCACCGTCGGCGGGATCGCGGTCGACCCTTCGCCACCTCGTCGGCCGCCGTGACCACCGCCCGGACGAGCCTGAGCTCATGGTGGACCCGGTCGACGAGGTCTTCGACCGCGCGCAGCGGGATCGGGCCCCAGAGGTCGACCGTGACGGCGTGCGCGCGCTCGCGGTGCACGCGGCGAAGCACGAAATCGAGCCGCACCTGGCCGGAACCGGACAAGCGCGCGCCGAACTGCCGGGCGCGACCGACCGGGGCCCACGATTCGTCGGAAAGCGCTCGCAAGAGATGGGCGACTGGCTCGACGAGGCGGGTGTGGGTCGGTTCGGGCAGGGGGAGCCAGCCTCCCGGCCGGGCCTCCCAGTGGTCGACCCGGCGGAAGCCGGCGGCGGAGAACGCCCGGAGCGCCTGGGCGGTCATCGTCAGCAGGTCCTCCGTATCCTCGACCTCCCGATCGTGGAGCAAGGCAGCGAACGGAGCCAGCAGCGCGACCGGTTCGGGCTGGAAACTCTCGTGCTCGACGTCGAGCTCGAGTTGGACCCGCCGGAAGAGTTGGGCCCGACGGGCCCGGGAGGCTCCTCCCGTACTACCGGGCCATTCGACGACCGGGCAGGCCGTGGGCTTGGGAGCCGAGGGCGGGTCGGTCCTTCGACGAGCCATCGTGTCGGACGTCGCTCGAACCCAGAAGAGCGTTTGGTTGGTCACGCAGCGGGAGTTCGTGGAGGGAGCCCACCGGGATTTTCGCCAAAGATGGGGGGAGTAACCCCTTTCGAGATCTTGCGGGGGCCCGGGGACGTCCTCGGTCCCGCGTGGGCGGGGCCCCTGGATGCGTCGGTCTCCTAGAGGAGCTTCCGGAAGAGGAGCTTGTCCTCGAGGCTGCCGTCGATCGAGAGCTTCCGGGTCACGAGGGCCTTCATCGGGCCGATCTCCTTCGCGACCAGTCCCCGGAACGTCGCGGAATCGGTGGTGATCTTCACGTCGGACCGGGTCGGCGCCCCCGTGCGCAGGTTCGTGAGCCGCCCCTCGTGGAGGTCGACCGCGTAACTTCCCTCGTCGGTCAGGTTCACGACGATCGTCCGCTCCATCCCCGCGAGCTCTTCGGCGGTGGCCGGGTTCTTCTGGGCGTGCCGGTTGAACCGGTCCACGAGGGACGCGAGCGTCTCTTCCGTCGTCATGGCACGAATTGCTCGAGCGTGCGAGCCGGTCGCGCGAGTTTAACCCTTTTCATCGTGGACCACGAGCGGCGGAGCCAGGTCGGGTGTTCGACGTGCGCCGCGAGCCAGCCGCGGACGAACGCGACGGTCGTCTCGTCCGACGGATAGCCGCTGCCGATCTCGGTGCCGAGCCGCGCCGCGAGACGCGCGATCGCGCGGTCCCGCCGCACTTTCGCGACGATCGAGGCGGCGCCCACGACCGGGTCGTCCCGGTCGGCGTGGTGGCGAGCGAGGACCCGGACCGGGATGCCCGCATGGAGCGCCACGCGGCGGCCAAACCGTGCTTCGTCCGTGTCGCACGCGTCCACGTGCGCCTCGGTCGCCCGGAGGCCGCGCACGAGCTGGCCGAACGCGGTCGCCTCGAGCTCGTTCAGGTGCTGCTGCGCGACGGCGCGGTCGATCTCGGACGGAGGAAGGGCAATCGACCGCATCTCCCCGAGTCCTTGGAGGCGGGCGTAGACGGACTCGCGCGCGGACGGACTGAGCTCCTTGGAGTCCCGGGCGCCCGCGTCGCGCAACTCGTCCATGCGATCCCGAGCGACCGCGAACCCGCCCACCACGAGAGGGCCGAGGAAGCTCCCCCGCCCGGCCTCGTCCACGCCAACGATGCGGGTCCGTTCCGGCATACGCGCCCTATATGCGAGCGTGGTGGAGAAATTAAGGCCCGCCCGGCACTGGCAGGACCGTGACGTTCCTCGGACTCTCGGTCCCGATCCCGACGCTCTTTGCGAATGACGGCGCCCTCGATACCGGCCGGAATGCGAAGTTCGCCCGGGCGATTTCCGAGGCGAAGGTCAACCATCTCTTCCTCCTCGGCTCCCTCGGGGAATTCCCGTCGGTGGACGACAGCGAGCGTCCCCGCCTGCTGGAGAACGTCATCGAGAGCACCGTCGGGCCGGCCGACGTCTGGGTCGGGTGCGGTGCCCCGTCGACCGCTCGCGCGGTCGCGTTGGCCGTGGGCGCGGAGGAGATGGGCGCGGCGGCGGTGGTCGCGGTACCCCCGTTCTACCTCCATCCCCCTCCAGCTGCGATCGAGCGCTACTATCGCGCGATCCGGGCCGCGGTGTCGATCCCGCTCTACGCGTACAACATCCCGTCGCTCGTGGGCTACGCGCTCGCCCCCGCGCTCCTCCATCGGTTGGGGTCGGCGGGGGTCCTCGTCGGAGTGAAGGACACGGCCGGTAGCCTAGAGAGCGTGGCCTCGTTCGTTCAGGGAGCTCCGGACGGGTTCACCGTCCTGCCCGGCGACGACGCGCTCGTCCGGGACGCGATCGGGCTCGGAGCATCGGGCGCGGTGATGGGGATGGCGAACCTCGTCCCGCGACTCTGCGTCGAGCTCCTGCGGGCGGCGCATGCCGGGGAAACGGCGCGGGCGACGGAGTGCCAGGCCCTCGTCGACGAGCTCGTGCAAGTGACCCACGCCGGTCCGTTTCCCTCGGTCGACAAGTTCCTCGCCGCCGAGCTCTGGGGGGCGGACGTCGGTTACCGGGCCCCGTACGACCCGCTCACCCCCGAGGAGGCCGCCGCGGTTCGGGCGCGGCTCGAACCTCTCCGACCGCGGTTGCAGCCGTTCCTTCGGCGGTGACGATGCGGGCGGTGTGCGTCCGGCCTCCGGTCGCGGGGGCGACCCTCGAAGAGGTCCCGGCCCCGGCGCTGACCGCCGCCACGGTGCTCGTGGACGTGCTCGAATGCGGGGTTTGCGGGACCGACCGGGACATTGTCGACGGGAAGTATGGCGCCGCTCCGGCGGACTCCCCCTACCTCATCCTCGGCCACGAGAACCTTGGGACGGTCCGAGCCGTGGGAACGGAGGTGACCGGGTTCGCGCCGGGCGACCTGGTCGTCGCGACCGTGCGGCGGGGCTGCGGGAAGGACCGGTTCTGCCGCGCCAACAAATCGGATGAATGCGAGACGGGCGAGTTCACCGAGCGCGGCATCGGCGGGGCCCACGGGTTCATGGCCGAGCAGTACGTCGAAGAGCTCCCCTACCTCGTGCGGGTCCCACCGGCCCTCCGTTCGGTCGCCGTTCTCCTCGAGCCCCTGACGGTCGTCGAGAAGGCCGTCTTCATGGGTCAACGGGTCCTCGACCGGCGGGGGACGACCCCCGGCGACCCCCCGACCAGCATGCCGAGCGCGCTGGTTGCGGGGACGGGGGCGGTGGGCATGCTCGCGGCCTTCCTCCTCCGCGTACGTGGGTACGACGTCACGGCGATCGACCGACACGGCGAGGAGACGCCGGCGGCCACGCTGCTCGCGCGCATCGGGGCGACCCACCGGTCCGCTCCCGATGGGGTCGGGTCCCTCACGGGCCGCTCCTTCGACGTCGTGGTCGAAGCGACCGGGTCCGTCAGCCTCGACTTCGGACTCGTCCAACTCCTGCGCCGCAACGGCGTCCTCGTGCTCACCGGGATCCCGGATGCCCGGGAGCCCCCGACCTCGATCGCGGCAGGCGCCCTGCTCCGGAACGTCGTGCTCCAGAACCAGGCGATTCTGGGCTCGGTCAACGCGAACCGTTCGTACTTCGAGGCCGGTCTTCGCGACATGACCGTGTTCGAGGACCGCTGGCCCGGTGCGTTGGCGTCCATGATCACCGCCCGGCGTCCCCTGGAGGAGTTCCTTCCCGTGATCACGGGTCGGACCCCCGGCTCGATGAAGACGGTGCTGACGGTCGCGCCCGGGGGCGCGGGCGCGTCACCGATGTGAAATGTCTTATAGGAGGCCCCGGTCCGACCGCACCCTACTCGAGGAATCATGGGAATCTGGCAAGGTCGCTCCCGACGTAAGCGGACGGGCGGCCGTCTCCGGCCGATCCGCAAGAAGCGCCGCTTCGAGATCGCCCGGGAGCTTCAGTCGGCGACCGTCAGCACGGGCACCGGCCCGGGGACCGTCAAGAAATACCGCGTGCGTGGCGGCAACCGCAAGATGCGGATCCTCACCGCGAACTCGGTGAACGTCTTCGACCCCGCGACGAAGACGACCAAGGCGGTCAAGGTCATCACCGTCCGGGAGAACCCGGCCAACCCGAACTACGTCCAGCGGAACATCATCACGAAGGGCGCCATCCTCGAGACCGAGCTCGGCCTCGTGCGCGTCCGTTCGCGACCCGGCCAGGACGGCGTCCTGAACGGGGTCCGCGTCACCCCCCCCGCGGCGTGATCGGGAGATCGGGCCCATGCCCGACCATTTCTACATCTATCCGGCCTATCTCGGCCGCGGCGGCTCGCGCGGCGAGGGCCGTCGTATCCCCGCCGCACTCGCCCTCCCGGACCTGACGGGAGAGGAGATCCTGGCTGCGGTGCAGGCGCTCGGGTACAAGGCCGAGGTCGAGGCGGAGAAGCACTACCCGCGCGCCGCGGCCCAGTTCGCCGGACGGGTCAAGGTCACGAAGCGGGGCAAGGAGACCAAGGCCGTCTTCCTGCGCACGCTCGCGACCGAACTCCAGCGACGGCGGGGCTCGGGAGCCAAGAAGTAGATGGAAGAGCCGGGGACGATCTACTTTACCGGCACCGCCGGCGCGGGGAAGACGACGTTCGTCCGGGCCTTCGCCGACTGGATGCGGGCTGCCGGCCATGACGCGACGGTCGTGAACCTCGACCCCGGTCTCGAGGACAGCGATTTCGAGCCGGACGTGGACGTCCGCGAGTGGGTCCGCCTCGCCGACATTCAGTCCGAGTACGGGCTCGGGCCGAACGGCGCCCAGGTCGCCGCCGCCGACATGATCGCCCTCAAGATCTTCGACATCAAGCAGGCGATCGAGGAGCTGAAGACCGACTACGTGCTCATCGACACGCCGGGCCAGATCGAGCTGTTCGCCTTCCGGGAGGCGTCGAAGGCGATCGTGGAGGCCCTGAGCGGCGACCGCTCGACCATCGCCTTCCTGTTCGACCCCGCGCTCGCGCGGAACCCGGGCGGGTTCGTTTCCCTCCGGATGCTGAGCGCGACCGTCGAGTTTCGCTTCCGACTCCCGATGCTCAACCTCCTCGCGAAGGGGGACGTGCTCTCGCCGGCCCAGCTCGAAGAGGTCGTCGGGTGGGCGGAGGACCGGGAACGGCTCTACGAGGCGGTCACGCGGGACTCCCCGACCCCCGACGTCCAGCTCTCCACGGAGCTCTTCCGGGCGATCGAGAACATGGGCCCGCTCGCGACCCTGATCCCGACGTCGGCGAAGGAGGGGACCGGGATGGACGCGTTCTACCAGTCGTGCCAGCGCGTCTTCGCGGGCGGCGAGGACCTGGAGCCCTCCCACGCGCCGACGAACGACTGAGTCCTACCCTTCGGTGAAGAACAGGCCCATGCCGGCGGAGGCCGCGTCCTCTTCGTCACGAAATTTCTGGTGGAGGGCTTCGCCCTCGGCGGCGGGCAGCACCGTGCCGATCGGAGCCAAGAGCTCGCCCGCCCGTCGGACGCCCCCCGCGGAGCCTTCGACCAGCACGTAGACCCGGTCGTTCGGGCCGCCCATCGCCGCCGCGTCCCGCAGCTTCTGGCTTTGACGCGAGATGAGGTCGTCCTTCAGGACGGTGTCGAGCTCGGTCCTCTTGGCCGACGGGATGGAGTAGATGGTCCACGGCATGGGACCGCCTCACCGGGTGGGGCTATTTTGCGGTTGTCGGCCCGCCCCCAAGAGAGATAGCACGGTGCCCACTCGTTCTATCGTGTACGCTCGGACGACGGAAGCGCCGGTCCTCCTCCTGGGGGCGGCCCACGTGGTCGACCTCGAGCGTCCGCTCCGGACGATCCTGGAGGGCCGGGTCCTCGACGGAGTCGCCATCGAGCTCGACCGGGAACGGGCGGCGGCCCTCCTCGACCCGCACCCGGGCGGCCCCCGGGGCTCGAGCGGTCTTCCGTTCGTGACCCGTCTCTGGGGGGTCGTCCAACGACGCCTGGGGGCGGAGATCGGGGGCGGGGAGGCGGGAGCCGAGATGAAGGTCGCTGCGTCGGTCGCCTCGGAACGGCACCTGCCGCTCTTCCTCATCGACGACCCGATCCGCGCGACCGTCCTGCGGCTCATCCAGACGATGCCGTTCAAGGAGCGGGTCCAACTCCTCGCCAGCGCGGTGCTCGCCCTGGTCATCCCGAGCCGGCTCATCCAGCGCGAGGTCGACCGCTACGCTGAGTCGCCGGACGAGTACACGAGCGCGTTGCGCCAGGCGAGCCCGACGGTCGCTCGGGTGTTGCTCGACGAGCGTAACGAGCACATGGCCGACCGCCTGGCCCAGATCAGGATCCAGGGGTACGGTCGGATCGCGGCCGTGGTCGGGGATGCCCATCTTCCGGGGCTGGCGGCCGCCCTCGGTCGACGGGGCGTCGCGGTCGAGTCGATCCCGTTCGCAAAGCTGCGCGTGGTTACAGGACTTCCACCGACCCCTTCGTGAGGTCGCCGAGCGCGTGGACGAACGCTTCGCCCAGGGCCGTGATCTCGGGGGTGGAGTGCTCCTCGATACGGCCGGCGTCCGAGAGCTCGCTCAAGGAGGGGACGACGGGGAGTCGGCCGAGCACGGGGATCCCGTACTCCTCGGCGATCCCGGCGACCCGCCCCGGTCCGAAGAGCTCGATCCGCTCCTGGCAGTGCGGGCAGGTGATCCACGACATGTTCTCCACGATCCCGAGGAGCGGGACGTGGAGCTCGCGGGCCATGTTCATCGCCTTCTTGACGATCAGCGCCGCCAGGTCCTGGGGCGTGAGCACGAAGACCATCCCGTCGATCGGGATCGTCTGGAAGACGGTGAGCGGCACGTCGCTCGTCCCGGGCGGCATGTCGAGGAGCAGGTAGTCGAGCTTGCCCCAGTGGACGCTCCCGTAGAACTGCGTGATGAGCCGGGTCACGAGCGGGCCCCGCCAGATGACCGGGGTCTTCTCGTCCTCCACCATGAACTGGGAGGAGACGACGGAGATCCCGCCCCGGGACTTCGCGGGCTCGATCCCTTCCCCCCGGTCGACCAGAGGCCCCGGCATTCCGAGGACCTTGGGGATGGACGGGCCGGTGACGTCCGCATCGAGGATCCCGACGGTGTGCCCTTGACGAACGAGCTCCGCCGCGAGGAGGGCGGTGACGGACGACTTGCCCACACCACCCTTCCCGCTGCCCACCGCGATGACGTGCCGGATCCCCCCTTTTTCCATGCGCTGGAGGACGCTGCCGGGGGGTCCGCGACGGGGGCCGGATTGCGGGGGCGAGGAAACGGGTCGAGATTCCGGGACCGGCGTGTCGGACGACATGGTGGCGCACGCGGGGGGGTCTATATTATGGGGCGGGGGCCGATTCTCATCCCTGGAGAGAACCACAGATGACGGTCGGCAAATCGGTCGAGCTCGAGGAGCTGTTCCATCCCCGATCGGTCGCCGTGATCGGGGCGTCGAACCGGCCGGGCGCGGTCGGAACGACCCTCTTCCGGAACATCCTCAAGGCCGGGTTCAAGGGAGTCGCCTACCCGGTGAACCCGTCGTGGCCCAGTGTCTCGGGCGTCCACTGTTACCGGGACGTCGCGGCGCTGCCCGAGGTCCCCGAGCTGGGCGTCGTCATCGTACCGGCGCCGCTCGTCGCGGGCGTGATGACCCAGCTCGGCAAGGCCGGGACCAAGGGCGTCATCGTGATCTCCTCCGGCTTCCGGGAATTGGGGGGCGACGGGGTCGCGCGCGAGGACGAACTCATCCGGATCGCCGAGAAGTATCGGATGAGCCTCGTCGGACCGAACTGTTTCGGTCTCCTGAACACCGACCCGGCGATCAGCCTGAACTCGACCTTCAGCGAGTCCCTCCCCCCCCGGGGGAACATCGCCTTCGTCTCCCAGAGCGGCGCGTTGTGCGCGGGCATTCTGGCCTACGGCGTCGCGGAGCGGATCGGGTTCTCCCGATTCGTCTCCGTCGGGAACCGCGCCGGGGTCGACGAGAACGACCTCCTGCACTCGCTCGGCGAGGACAAGGCGACCGCCGTGATCCTGCTCTACGTCGAGAGCCTCGCCCAGGGCCGCCGATTTCTCGAGACGGCCCGGGAGGTCACGGAGAAAAAGCCGGTCCTCGTGATCAAGAGTGGACGCACGCCGGCCGGCGAGCGGGCCGCGCGCAGCCACACGGGCTCGCTGGCCCAGTCCGGGCGAGACCAGCTCTACGACGCCCTCTTTGAGCAATCCGGGGTGATCCGGTCCGAGACGATCGGCGACCTCTTCCGGACCGCGAAGGTCTTCTCGGCGGGACTTCGGCTCGACGGACCCCGATTGGCCATCGTGACGAACTCGGGAGGTCCCGGGATCGTGGCGGCCGACGCCGCGGCCCGGAACGGCCTCGACGTGACCCCCTTCACCGACGTGGAACGGGGCCGTCTCGCGCGCCTCCTTTCGCCCTCGGCCGCGCTCGCGAACCCGGTCGACATGACCGCGGACGGTGGCCCGGCCCAGTTCCGGAACGTCCTCGAGCTCCTGCTCGACTCCTCGCACGTGGACGGAGCGCTCGTCATCGCGACACCGACCGGGACCATGACGGCGGACGCCGTGGCGGCCGGCATCCTGGAAGGCCGCCAGGGAAGTTCCAAGGGCGTGACCGCCTGTCTGTTCGGTCTCACTGACGTCTCCACGTCCGTCACCTATCTCGAGGATCACGGGATCCCCACCTTCACCTTCCCCGAAGAGGCGGTCCAGGGTCTCGGAGCGCTCGCGCGGTACGGGTCCTGGCTCGGACGCCCCCGAACGCAAGTACGGGAGTTCCCCGTCGACCGGAAGACGGCTCGCGCCACGTTGAGCCGCGCGCGGCGGGCCGGCCTTTCGGTCCTCCCCGAGTACGCGGCCCGGGAGCTCCTCGCCGCGTATGGGATCCAATGTGTGGCGGCCCGTCGGGTGCGGAACGAGGCCGATGCCATCGCCGCCGCGGAGGAGGTGGGGTACCCGGTCGTCCTCAAGGTCGCCTCCCCGGACATCTCGCACAAGACCGAGGTCGGCGGCGTCGTCCTCCACCTCGAGAACGCGGTGGCGGTCCGGGACGAGTTCCGTCGCATGGCGGAGAGCCTTCGGGTCCGCGCCCCTCAGGCCCGGATCGAGGGGTACGAGGTCGAGGCCGAGATCCAGGGCGGCAAGGAGGTCCTCCTCGGTCTCCAGCGGGACCCGGCGTTCGGGCCGATCGTGGTGTTCGGTCTCGGCGGGATCTACGTCGAGGTGCTTCGGGACGTCACGTTCCGCCTCGCGCCCGTGCGCCCGCTCTCGGTCCGGCACATGATCCAATCGGTGAAGGCGTTCCCGCTCCTGCGCGGGGTCCGGGGCGAACCCCCGAGCGACCTCGAGGCCCTCGAGGAGGCCGTCATGCGGATCTCGCAGCTCGCGGTCGACATGCCCGAGGTCGCGGAACTCGACATCAACCCGTTGATCGTGCGTGCCGCCGGGAAGGGGGTCGTGGCGGTCGACGCGCGGGTCGTGCTCGCACCTCCTTCCACACCGGGACGGTCCGCTTCAGTTCGTCGATCAGGAACCGAGTCGCCGCGAACGCCTCGGCCCGGTGGCCGCAGGCCGCCCCGACAATAACCGCGGTCTCGCCCACCCCGACCTGCCCCACCCGGTGCCACGCCACGGTGCGACCGGCCCCAAACCGCCGTCGTGCTTCGGTCTCGAGCCGGGCGAGCGCGCGCAGCGCGAGCGGGCGGTCCGCTTCGTAGAGGAGCGCGAGCACTCGCCCCGTTCGGGTCCGGTCGGGTCGTACCCGGCCGACGAACACCGCGACACCCCCCAGGTGTGCGCCCTCGAGCTCTCGCAGGGCGGCCCCGAGCGGAAGACGGCGAGAACTGAGACGGACCGACATGCTACCCTCCACCGTAGGGGGGATGGACCGTGACCTCGTGGCCCGGCTGGACCCGGTCGTGGGTTCCGGAGAGGAGTTCCCCGTCCAGAAAGATTCGGCTCGACGCGAGGAGGCCACGAAGGGCGGGGTACTCCTTCGCCAGCGCGGCCAGCAGTTCCCCCACGGTCATCCCCTCGGCGGGAATGGGCCAATCCAGTCGCGCCGTTCCCACGGCCGTCCGGGTCGTCGCAAAGAGGCGGACCCGGACCGTCCCCGATCCCGGAGGTCGACGAACTCCCGTCAGAGGTTACCTCCGTTGCCGCAGCCCGCAAACCCCTTAATACGCACGCTTTCTCGAATGACTGGATGCCGGAGATCGGGGTCCGCGTGGGCGGACAGGCAGGGGACGGGATCGCCTCCGTGGGCGAAACGATCGCCCGTTCGTTCTCCCGACTCGGTCTCCACGTCTTCGGCCTCAACGCCTACCAGTCCGTCATCCGCGGCGGGCACGTCTACTACCACGCCCGGACCTCGACCGCCCGTCCGTACTCCCAGGGCGACGGGCTCGACCTGCTCTACGCGCTCGACCGACAAACGGTCGACGTCCACGCTCCCGGCCTCCGAAAGGGAGGATACGTCATCTTCGACCCCGAGAAGTTCGCCGTCAGCCAGAGCGAACTCCCGGCGGGAGTCACGGCGCTGCCCATTCCCACGCTCGAGATCGCCCGGAAATACACGAGCCAGTCGATCCTCCAGAATGCGGGAGGGGTCGGCGCGGTGGCGTTCCTCTCCGGGATCCCCCTCGACCTCCTCCACCAGGTCCTCACCGATTCGTTCGGCCGGAAGAAGGGCGACGTCGTCGACTGGAATCTCGGGGCGAGCTCGGACGCGTTCCACTACGCGGAGGCCCACGCCAGCGTCCACCCCTCGGCCGTGAAGAAGGGCGGGGCCCCGAAGCTCTTGATGACCGGCAACCAGGGGATCGGGCTCGGCGCGGCGGCCGCCGGATGCAAGTTCCTCGCCCAGTACCCCATGACCCCCGCGTCGTCGATCATGCACTGGCTCGCGGACCACTCGCGCGCGCTCGGCATCGTCGTGAAGCAGGCGGAGGACGAGCTCGCCGCGATCAACATGGCGATCGGGGCGTCGTTCGGCGGCGTGCGGGCGATGACCGCTACGAGCGGCGGCGGATTCTCTCTCATGGTCGAGGCGCTCGGTATGGCCGGCATGACGGAAACCCCCGTCGTCGTCGTCAACTCGCAGCGCGCGGGCCCGTCCACAGGACTCCCGACCAAGACCGAACAGGGGGACCTCAATCTGATGCTGGGCGCGGGCCAGAGCGAGTTCCCCCGGGCGATACTCGCCCCGTCGAACCCGGCCGAGGCCTACCACGCTATGATCCGCGCCTTCGACCTTGCCGAGAACTGGCAGACGCCCGTCCTCGTCGCGAGCGACCTCCACCTTTCGGAGAACCACATGACGGTCGACCGCGAGGAGATCCCGTTCGACGTCGAGCCCGCGAGCCTGTTCACGGTCGCGCCGAACGGGCACGACTACAAGCGCTATCAGTACACTTCGAGCGGCGTGTCCCCTCGGGCCCTGCCGGGTCAGCCGGGGCTCCAGTTCATCGCGGGGTCCGACGAGCATGACGAGCGAGGCCACCTGGTGTCCGACGTGCTCAGTGGCATCCCGGTCTGGGTCGCGGAACGCACGCGGATGATGGACAAGCGGATGCACAAGTTGGAGGGGCTGCTCGCCCAGTCCTCCCCCCCCGTCTTGGAGGGGCCGGCGGACGCCCCGCTCACGTTCGTTGCCTGGGGCTCGACCGTCGGGGCCATCCGGGACGCGATGGTGGTTCTAGCCGCGCAGGGAAAGTCGACCAACGTACTCCACTTCCCGACCGTGTACCCGGTGGATGCGAAGCGGGTTCGAGAGGCGATGGCGACGACGCATCGCACGCTCCTCATCGAGGCGAACTTCTCGGGCCAGTTCGGTCGCCTGCTGCGCGCCGAGGCCGGGGTCGTCTTCCCGGACCGATTGCTCAAGTACGACGGCGAGCCCTTCTACCCCCACGAGATCGTCGCCCGCGCCCTGGAGGTGCTGAACCATGGCCCAAACTAGCGCGAAACCCGCCCTCACGCCGACCGGCCCCGCCCTCCCGCTGATCGGGAAGTCGGACAAGAAACCGACCTGGTGCCCGGGCTGCGGGGACTTCGGGGTCGTCGCCGCGATCGAGATGGCCGTGAAGCGGCTCCAGATCCCGAGCCAGAACGTCGTCCTCATCTCGGGGATCGGGTGCTCCTCGAACCTCCCGCACTTCCTGAACTCGTACGGCTTCCACGCGATCCACGGCCGGTCCCTCCCCGTTGCGGAAGGGATCCGGTGGGCGAACCACGGGCTCACCGTCATCGGCACCGGCGGGGACGGGGACGGGTTCGGCATCGGCGTGGGACATTTCATCCACACGATGCGACGGAACGTCGACATGACGTACGTCACCATGGACAACCAGATCTACGGCCTGACGACCGGCCAGGCGAGCCCGACCTCCACACTTGGACAGAAGACCAAGTCGACGCCGAACGGGGTCATCGAGCGCCCGATCGAACCAATCTCCCTCGCGCTCGCGAGCGGCGCGACGTACGTCGCGCGCGGGTTCTCGGGCGACGTGAAGCAGCTCGCCGACCTGGTCGCGGGCGGCATCCAGCACCACGGGTTCTCCTTCGTCGACGTCTTCAGCCCGTGCGTCACCTACAACAAGGTCAACACGTTCGACTTCTTCCGCCAACGCGTCTACAAGCTCGAGAGTGCCGGCCACGACCCGAACGACCTCGTCCAGGCGTTCGCCCGCTCGCTCGAGTGGGGTGACAAGATCCCGATCGGGCTGTTCTACCGCACCGAGCGTCCGACCTACGAGGACCTCGAGGAGGTCCTTTCGGCCGGCCCGCTCGCGCTCCAGAAGTCCGGCCTGAAAGGCCGGGATGCCCTCCTCGACGAGTTCGTCTAGGTCGCTCGGTCGCTCAGGCCGTGTAGGCGAACAGGTACGCTTCCCCTTCGTGGAACTGCTCGACGAAGGCGGTCGGGTCGCTGAGGAAGACCCCCGGATAGAACGGACGCCAGAGCGTCGTGCTCGTGCCGGTCACCGCGACGTATCCCACGTCCAGGAAGTCCAAGGCCTGGACCCCGCGAACGTTCAAGGTCGCATTCGTAAGCTCCTGGACGACGAGCGAGTACGACGCGTTCGCCTCTTGCCAACCGGGGACCAGCGGGTACAGCAGCACCACCTTCGCGTCGTACGCGGGAACGAAATCGGCGGCGCTCCCGGGGGCGACGAGGAGACGCGCCCCGGGCGGGAGATGGGTGCCCATGTACTCCAACAGCGCGAAGTCCGCCGACGTGACGTTGCCGAAGTCCGAGTAGAGCGTCGCGAGGGGGGGCGGTAGCTGCGCCGTCGTGAAGGCCACGCCGGGCAGCACGATCACGAGGACCAGCGCGAGCGGGCCGAGCGCGGCGCTCCACCGGCGTCGTCGGGCCAACCTCCATTTCGGGTCGAGGGGCGGGCGCGCGGGGACCGACCCGGCGGGAGGTGTTCGGAGCCGGATCGCCAGCCACTCCAGACCGAGGATCAACGGCAGCGTCGCGATCAGACCGTACAGGGTGAACAACCAGATCGAGAGCTCCGCCCAGCTGGTCAGATTACCGAGGGCCACCGCCGGCCCGTACCCCGTAGAAGCCGCGAGCCCCACGCCCAGCAGGGCGAATTGGACGACGAGCCCGGCGACGAGAAAGGTTCGGAATTGGGCGGTGAACCGACCGAGGGGGGTCCGACTCCCAAGGATCAGGAGGGCCAGCCCGGCCGTGAGCAGCAGGGCCAGCTCGAGCCGTAGGGCGGGGACCGGCGAGAGCCAGACGTCGGTCGGACCGAAGAGATACGGGTCGACCAGCCCGACGAACTGGGGCCCCGAGATGCCGAGGGAGGACGCCGTCGTAGGGACGCCCACCCCCGGGGTGAGCTTCCAAGGGCCGGCGCCGCCAGCGAGGACGTACCAGGTCGGTGTGAGGACCGCCAGCGCGACCGCGAGGCCGGCCGTCCAACGGATCAGCCATTTTCCGGGGGCTCCTGCAAATCGGGGCGACGACAGGACCGCCGCGATCAGGAGGGCGGGGAGCAGCCATTCGGCCCCGACCGGGTTGAGGGCCGCCGAGTAGCCGACCAACAGTCCGAACGCCAGCGCGTCGGGCCAGGACGGGACCTCCCGAAGCCACGTCGAGGCCTGGCCGGCGACCAGGAGGACGAGGGGGAACGCCGCGACGAAATCGTTGCTCCCTCCGACGAGCACCCGGGTCCAGCTGGTCACGAGCGCGAGCATGAGGGCGACGGCCAAGCCCGCCCGCGTGCTCCCGAACCAGCGTCGCCCGAAGACGTACCCTCCGACCGGCGCAAGGGCGAAGAAGAGAGGGGTGACGAGCAGGCTGGTCCGGGCCAGCGGGAGACCGAGGAGGATCTGGGCCGTGCCCATCCACGCCGTGATTCCCTGGGGGTAGAGGATCGCGGTCGGGGCGTACGGCTGGAACGAGAGGGCGATCTGGTGGGTGTCGACGAGCCGGGAAGTGTACATGGTCAGCAGGCTCGAGTCGAACGTGTTGCCGGTGCCGACCGGGAGGGCCAGGGCCACCTCGAACATCAGCACTCCGAGCGCGGCGAGCAGCGTGAGGAGGGCGGGCGGTTGGTGGAGGGGCCGGAGGAAAGTCGCGATCGAATTCCGAGCCGCCCCGGGGCGCCTCAGGTGGTAGGCCAGGATCCCGGCCCCGGACGCGACGAAGAGGGCCAGGAGGACCGGCTCGACGAACAACCCGAGTGGTACCGCGGCGACCAGGTAGACGAGAGCCCCGCCGAGGAAAAAGTCCAGGAGGATCCGTTCGAGGGTCTCGAGGTCTCGCCACGAGGCGACCCAGCGGGCGGCAGGGAACCGAACCCCCTCCCCGACGACCGTGGCGAACCCCCCAAGAAGGAGCAGGCCCACGAGCAGGAGGCCTCCGGAGGGGCCGGGTACCGCCACGGGAGGTCGACCTGCCTCCTCCTACAAGACGGTGCTACCCGAACGGTGGGTATTTACTGTGCCAAGCCGCCCCGGGACAGGGCGAACTCAGTGGACTCCTCCTCGGTCCGGGTCCGGGAGGGCCTCTCGAGCGTCACGCGAGGCACCCTCTTCCTGCTGACGGCGACGCTGCTGTTCGTTCTCCTCACGTTCGTCGCCCGGGTCATCATCGTCCGGAGCATCAGCACCGAGGAGTGGAGCGCCTTTTCCTGGGGCCTGACCCTCGCCGGTTTCCTGGCCGCGTTCGGGACGCTCGGCCTACCGAACGCGATCGCCCGTAGCCTCCCCTACGCCAACTCGGACGCGGAACGACGGGCCATGGTCCGTGGCTCGGTGGTCGTGGCCGCGTTCTGCGGAGCGGCGGTCACGATCGTCCTGTGGGTCGTCGGGCCCGCCGTCGGGAACCGCCTCGGTGAGCCGGATATCGGCCTCGCGCTCCAGTTCTTCTCGGTCGCGGTCGGGGCGTCGATCGTCGCGAACGTCCTCGCCGCAGTCTTCCAGGGATACGAGGACGTGACCCCGAACGCCCTCTTCCTCCAGATCGTCAACCCGCTCCTGTTCGTCGCCTTTCTCGGAGCTGTCCTCTTCACGCACGGTTTCGCCTTCCCGAAGGGGACGCTGGGGTACGAGAGCGCCCTCCTCGCCTACGCCGCGGCGACCGTCGTCACCCTCGGGCTCGTCACGGTCTACACCTTCGCCCGCCTCCCCCGTCGGCTCCCCACCGGCCCCCGGGACCCCGCGGCGTTCCCGCGACTCCTCTACTTCGCGGCCCCGCTGTTCGTCGCCGGCATCCTCGCCAGCGTCACGGGTAACGGCGACACCCTGATCCTGGGCGTCTTCACCCCTTCCTCGGTCGGCACCTACACCGCCTCGCTCACCCTGGCCCGTCTCCTCCAGATCGGGATCGGAGCCGCCGCGTACATCTTCCTCCCGGTGACGACCCGGTTCTTCCGAGCGCAGGACCTGGCCTCGATCCGGATGACCTACGCGACGGTGACCAAGTGGATGCTCCTGTTCTCCCTGCCCCTGTTCATCGTCTTCTTCTTCGAGCCGAGTGGCTCCCTCGGGTTCGTCTACGGCAACCGATACACGGCAGTGATCGCCCCGCTCCAGATCACGGTCCTCGGCGCCTTCGTGTCCACGATCTTTGGACCGAGCTCCGCCACCCAGGTGGCGTTCGGCCAGACCCGGTTCGTGGCGTACAACTCCCTGGCCGCGGCGGTGGCGGACGTGGGGCTCTCGTTCTGGCTCGTACCACTCTATGGAGGGGTGGGCGCCGCCACGGCCTGGGCAGCCGCGACGGTGGTCGCCACCGGGCTATCGGTCGCGGAACTCGGGATTCTCAACGGAGTCCATCCCTTCCGGGTCCACGTGACCCTGCCCCTCCTAGTCACCGGCATCCCCGTAGGCATCGCCCTCGCCCTCCTCCATCCGACCCTGCCTCTCTGGGCTCTCCCGGGCCTGGGTCTCGCCGTCGCGGTCGCCTTCATCGCGGTCGTCGTGGCCACGCGCAGCATCGACCGGGGGGACCAGCTGTTCCTCCATGTGGTCGAGGGGCTGATCGGCCGGCAGATCCCCTTCGTCCGACGTCTGGGCCGGTGGGCCCTCAGGCCCGCGGGTCCCCGCTGAGTCCTCGACCGGGCCCGCCGCGGAGGAGCCGGGTCGAAGATGGTCTACGAGGAGGAGGATCACGCCTCCGCCCAGCAGGCAGAACACGTACTCGGCGAGCAGGTTGGCGGTGGCGATCGCGTTCGCCGCATCCACGATCGCCGTGATGACCAGAAGGCCGAGGGCGGCGGCGATCGGGTACCGCGGGTCGACGCGGGCCCAGACCGAGTAGACGAGGTACACCCCCAAGAGGAGCAGAAAGACCTCGAGGTAGGGGACCGTCATCCCCCCGCGAAGCGGCGCGGTTGCTCAAAATGCCTCGGCCCCGTCCCCAGGGGTCTCCGGCCGATGTCGGTTATCCAACCGGGACCCCTGCCAGTCATCTTTACATAGGAAGTCCCGCATGGAAACGACAGCCACGGATTCGAGCCATTACATGTCGACGTCATTTTGGGGCAAACGGGCCGTTCCCCTCGGGTTGGGCGTCGCGATGCTGGCGACGCTCGTCGCGGCCGCCCTCTCGCCCAACATCGGTGCGGTCCCCGTCCAGGCCGCCTGCCAGTACTCGAACTGTTCGTCGGGAACGAGCTCCCCGTTCCCCTGGTGGATCGTCGGCGTCATCGCCGTCCTCATCGTCGCCCTGCTCGCGGCCTACCTCATCTTCGGCCGCCGCCGACCCCCCGCCCAGGGCGGGAAGGGACCGGCGGCCTGGGAACCCCCGGCCGGAGCCGCTGCTGGCGGTGCCGGCGCGGGCGGTGCCACGACCCCCACCTCCCCAGCGGCCCCCTCCACCCCGGAGGGCCCGGCTCCGTCCTACATCGAGACCCCCGACGACATCGGTAGCGGACTGCCGGAGGTCGCGAGCGCGGCGGCGGTCGGCGGCGCGGCCGCGGGAGGGGCGACCGGTGCTGCGGCGGGCGAGGACGAGCCCGACATCGACTCCCTGATGGCCGAGCTGGACAAGATCAGCGGGGAGATCCTGAAGAAGGCCCCCAAGACTGGCAAGAACAGCTCTTCGACCACGACCACCTCCGATGAGACGGGGAAGTAGTCGGGGTAACCCGGCCGGCTCCCGTTAAATCCCCCTTCGACGTTTTCGAGAACGATGGCGTCGACTCCCGCTCCCCCTCTGGACGAGCACCGGCTCCTCGAGGAGCTCCACCGGGCCGTCGCCGAGGCCCCCTCCCGACCCACCGAGATCGAAGTCGGGATCGCTCTGTCGATCGCCCTCGGACGGGCCCGCCCCGTCGTCTCCTGCGGAGGATGCCAGACTCCCCTCGAGTTCGAAGGGATCCCGGCCCGCACCAACGCCCGCCTCCCGGCCCCCTTCCGCCTCCTCTACTCCGACCCGGCCGCCCCAGCGCCCCCGGGGTCGTAACCGGGCGGGCCCTCCGTGACGTTCTCCCTCGTGGGTACGATCGCGGGGTCCATCATCTACATCCTGACCACGGTCGGCCTCACGGGGCTGTTCGCCCTGATGGTCGTCGAGAGCTTCGGGATCCCGCCGATCCCGAGCGAGATCATCCTTCCGTTCACGGGATTCCTCGTCGTCACGGGGGTGTTCCCCCTCTATCCGGCGATCGCCATCGCCCTCGCCGGTGGCCTGATCGGGTCGTTCGCCGCCTACGCCGTCGGCCGGTGGTGGCGCGACCGGATCACCGGGGTCGGGTTCGGCCCGTTCCGCCTCCAGGAACGGCATCTCGCCCGCGTCGACCGGTGGTTCGCCCTGCACGGCGAGAGCACGGTCCTCCTTTCCCGGATGGTTCCCGTGATCCGAAGTTACATCAGCTATCCCGCCGGGAGCGCCCGGATGGAGCCCGTCCGGTTCGGAGTATTCACCCTCGTCGGCACGATCCCGTTCTCGCTGGGATTGATCTACGCGGGGATGCTCCTCGGCGTCCACTGGACCCAGGTGGAGGCCGACTTCCAGTACCTTGACTACCTGTTGATCGCCCTCGTCGCGGCCGTGGTCGTCTACTTCGTCGTCCTCTACTTCGAGCGGGTCCGCCGGGCCGACGCGCTCGCGGAAGCGACCTCGTCCGCCGGCTCGGGCTCGTCCCCCAACCCGCCGGTCCCGCCCGCGTTGCCCCCCTAGGTCCCTTGGGCGCGGACTACTTCGGAGCCGCCGGGCGGGCGGCGAACTCGGGGCGCACGATCTGCCCGGTCGGCTTGCCCTCGTATTCGCCATCGGCGACGATGCGTTCTCCGCGCAGGTAGACCTCGCGGGGGAAGATCGCCTCCCGGCCCTCGAAGGCCGTCCAGCCGGACGGCGCGTGCAGGTGGGCCGCCTTGAGGATGGTGCGCTTTCGGAAATCCACGACCATAAGGTGGGCCCGGTGGCCCGGAGCGAGCCGACCCTGCGGTTGGCCCAGCCATCGTGCCGGTCGGTCGCACGCCGCCGCCACGAGGACCGGCAGGGGCACCTCGTTCGCCCGCACCTTCGCGAGCAGGAGCGGCAGCATCGTCTCCACGCCGGGGATCCCGCTCGGCGCGAGCGGGAACGGACGCTCCTTCTCCTCGATCGAGTGGGGGGCGTGGTCGCTCGCCAGCACCGGGACCTCGCCCCGGGTGAACGCGACCCAGAGGTCTCGGCGGTCCGTCTCGCTCCGGAGGGGCGGGTTCACCTTGGTGAACGCGTTGCGGCCCGTCCGGTCGTTCAGGAGGAGGTGGTGGGGCGTCACCTCGAACGAGACGCCGGCGACCCGAAGCCGCTCGGCGGCCTCGGGGGTGGTGACGTGGGCGACGTGGAGCCGGAGCGCGTTGGGGCCCGGGAGGAGCCGGTCCAGGGCCGCCCGCTCCGAGATCGCCGGGCGATGGGCGTTCCAGGAGGCCGGGTCCCGTGGGGCGATGGCAGCAGAGAAGTGAGGCGCGTCCTCGGCGTGGACGCTGACCGGAAGTCCGAGCACCGCGAGCCGGGCGAGGAGGTCCGGGAGGTCCTTCGCCTCCGGCGGGTCCGGCACGCCGGTCGTGGGGCTCAGGTAGATCTTGAAGGCGCCCGCCCGCGTCGCGAGTGCGGGCAGCGCGCGGGGGTCGCTCGGGTTCGCGTACAGGAGGACATCGGTCGCCACTCGCCCGCGGACCCGGGCCTCCTTCTCCAGGAGACTCTCGAGGTTGGTGACGGGAGGGGTCGTGTTCGGCATCTCCCCGACCAGCGCCACGCCCCCGAGCGCGGCCTGCATCGTCCCGGAGGCGAGGTTCTCCACCTTCGGGTTTCCCCCCGGGTCGCGGAAATGCACATGGAGGTCGGTCGCCGCCGGCAGGATGACCGCGTCCCCGACATCGTGGTACCGGGCCCCCTGAGCCACTTTGCCGATGGACTGGATCCAGCCATCTTCCGTGATCGCGATCTCGACCGATTGCAATTTGCCGAGGAGGAAGGCCCGCCCCGCCAGGACGAGAGCGGGGGGCTCCCGTCGGCGTCGTGGGTTGGCCGGCCGTTGCCGGGTCGGGGGGGACATCGAGGGGGAGACACGGCCCGGTCTTTAGAAGACGCCGTTCGACCGCCCGCAGCGTATTTCTGCTCGGACCCTTCCCTCTACGGTGGAGGAGCTTACGGCGCGCCAGTCCGGGTGGACGTACGCCCGCAGCGGCGTCGATCGCTCCGCGATCTCGGCGGCTCTGGCCGAACTGGTTCGCGCGGCCCGGTACGTTCCCCCCACTGCCCACGGCCGTCCGGTCGCCGCCCCCGGCCACTACGCCGGGATGATCCGGATCGGTCGGGAGACCCTCGCCATCACCACCGATACGGTCGGCACCAAGGTCCTCTTGGCGGAGGAGCTCGGCCGGTGGGAGGAGGTCGGCGAGGACATCGTCGGGGTCAACGTGAACGACCTCGCCGCGGTTGGAGCCCGAACAGGGGGACTGGTCGATGTCATCCTGTGTGACCGCCCCCGGCGGGCCGTCTTCCGGGCGATCGGCCGGGGGCTCGGCCGCGGGCTGCGGACAGCCGAGTGCGGGCTCCTGGGAGGCGAGACCGCCGTGGTGCCAGATATCCTCCACGGGCTCGACCTCGGAGGAACCGCATTCGGATTCTTCCCCGCGGGTCGGGCTCCCATCACCGGGTCGAAGATCCGACCGGGGGACGTGATCCTCGGCATCCCCTCGAACGGCCTGCACGCGAACGGATTCACCCTCGTGCGCCGCCTCCTTCGGAAGGGCTCGGTGAATCTCCGGCGACCACGTCCCGGCGGTCCGGGCCCGGTCGGCCGCGAGCTGCTCCGCCCGACCCGGATCTACACCCGGGGGATCGATGCGATCGCCGACGACCCCGGCGTGCACGGCCTCGCCCACATGTCGGGTGGCGGGGTGCGGAATCTCGTTCGGCTCCGGAAGGACGTGGCGTTCGTGCTCGACCACTGGCCGGCACCCCCGTCCCTCTTCGGATGGCTCCAGGTGCTCGGCGGGATCTCCGACGAGGAGATGTTCCAGACGTTCAACATGGGGATCGGGTTCATCGTTGTCGCCACCCGGGCGCGGGTCGCACCGATCCTTCGGGGACTCGCCTCGGTGGGCGCGCGCGATGTGGTCGAGGTCGGGCACGTCGCTCGGGGAGCGGGAGTCGAGCTCCCCGCCCTCGGTCTTCGCTACGAAGGATACGGTTGAGGCCGGTTCCGGCCGCGGCGTAAATCCTTACTGCTTAGAGAACTCCCGCCGGTGTGGCCAGTATTGGGAGGGTGCGGGAACGGGCCGTCGTCTTCTGCCTCGTGGCGGCCCTCATGTGGGCGCTGTACTACCCGTTCGTCCTCGGAGCACGGTCGGGAGCAAGTCCCGCCGCGACGATCGTCTATCCGTTTATCTTCGGCGGGATCGCCTATCTCCTCTACGCCGCAGGTCGCGGGTACGGCCGCCCGTTCGTCCGCCTTTGGGGCGAGGGCTCGGCCTGGTTGCGGGTCGCCTTCTTGATCGGGATGCAGCTTTCCGTGCTCGCGTCGACCTACCTGGCCGGGCCGGTCGACACCTCGCTATTGTCCCTGATCGGCGACGTGGTGCTGACGCCGGTCCTCGTTGTCCTGTTCTGGTCGAGTCACCGGGGGAACATCGGCACTAGATGGTTCGGGGTAGGCCTCGTGCTTTCGCTCGTCGGGGGCACACTGACGATCGCCGGCGGCCAAACCCTCGGTCGCGTGGTCGGCGATGCGTGGATCGCCGTCGCCGCAGTGCCGGTGATGGTGGCGATCTACTTCCTGCTCTCGGCGTACGAGAACGAACGCACGCCCGCCCCGGCGGTCATCGCGCAAACGATGGTCGGGGGAGCGATCCTGAGCGTGGCGGTCTCCCCCCTCCTTCCCGGGGGGTTCGCTTCGCTCCTCTCGCCTCAGCCGTTGGCCCTCGGTCTCCTCGCGCTGACCGGCGTCACGTCGTTCTTCCTAGCCCCGTGGCTCTACTTCCGGGCGATCGAGGAGGCCGGGATCGTGATTCCGCCGATGTTGATGACCGGCATCCCGGTCTTCACGCTCCTCCTGAGCGCCTTCGTCCTGCATCTCGGTCTGCCGCTGGTCGCCGCGCTCGGGATTCCGATCGCGGTGGTCGGTGCGATCCTCACGCTGAGGGGAGAATCCGCGCCGACGTCGTCGAACCCGCCGCCGGGCGACCCACCGTGACGCGGCGGCTCAGGGCGAGTCCGCGAGGCTCCGCTGGGTCGTCTTGCGGCGCGGCCGCTGACCGACCTCGGCGAGGGGTGTGTCGAGCGACGCGGGGGCGGCGGGGGAGTCGGAGGGGCTCGCGGTCTCGCTCGCGCCGAGTCGCTGCTGGTGGCTGCCCCGCAGGAGGGAGGCGGCGTCCCAATCGAACACTTCCGTCACCCGGGCCAGCGTCTGGGCGACCCGGTCGGCGTAGTACTCCCAATCCGCCACGGCGGTGAACGGTCGTCCCTCGACCCACGGCTCGACCTCTTGCGGGCTCTTCCTCGAGTTGGTGACGATCCACGCGACGCGCATCCCGGGAATGACGTCGTACCCTTCTTCCCGAAGTTTCCGGTAGACCCGAAGGAACGGGAGCGCGTCCCGGGTCGATTCGTTGTACTCCGCTTCCGCCCGGACGCTTCGGGCGATCACCAGACGCTCGACCGGCACCTTCTGCTCCCGGACCGCCTGCACGAGCTCGCGGGAGCGGCGGATCGCGCCGTCGGTATCCCCCTTTAGAACAAGGCCGAAGACCTCCATGAGGGCCTCTGATTGGTAGTCGAAGGCGTCCGTCCGTCGCGTCTCGTATCCCCGGACCACCAGTTCGGACTTCGGCCACGCGCTCTGCCCGACGTACCGTTTCTTCGCGCCGTGGGAGAAGAACGCCTCGTAGACGGACTGGAACTCGAACGTGACCCCGGCGCGCGTGAAGCGGCGGGCGATCCCCTCGCCGAACTCGCGGGCTCCCTCGAGCGAGAGGGTCGGGGAGCGGACGAAGACGGAGTCGGTGTCAGAGTAGACGACCTCGTATCCGTCCTTCTCGAGGTCCTTAATGATATTCGTGATCGCCTCGCGGGCGAACGCCGTGATCGCCGCCCCGATGTCCTTGTTGGTGAATCGGTAGAAGCTCGAGGCGAGGACCCCGTAGAAGGAGTTCATCAGGATCTTGACCGCGTTCTGAAGACCGTCATAGTAGGCCGCCATCTCGGGGGAGGTCGATGTGCGGCCCGCGGTTCGGAACCGGTCGCGGTCGGCCAAGAGGTCCGCGAGGATCTCGGGGATCAGTCCCCGGCGCACGGACGTCGCGAGGAACCGCGCCCCGGAGGGAGCGACCGTGGTGCCCTCCGGCGAGAGGGTGGTGAAGCAGAGGTTCCGGTCGATGATGATCGACGGGTACATCGACTTGAAGTCGAGGACCACGACCCAGTGGTAGATCCCGGGGCGGATCGCGTGCACGTAGCCACCCTCGATCGGGTTCTCGCGTCCCGCGCGGTGGTTCATCGGCACCCCCACCTGCTGGCGGTCCGCCCGGGGGATCAGGATCGCGTCGATGAACAGGGAGGTGCGTCCGTTGAGCCCCTCCTCGAGGGGGAGCCGCGCGACGGTGGCCATGTCCGCGGCCTTCTCCATCGTGCGCAGCCGCTGTAGGATGCGCAGGGCGAGGTCGGCGTCGTGCTCGCAGTACTCCATCACCCGCTCCGGGTCCCGGGCCCACTCCTCGTCGATCCGGCGGCGGTCGACATCCAGCTTCGAGTCGTTGAGGAGCGTCCGGGCGACGAACTGAAGCGTCTCCTGCTTCGGGTGGAGTTCCCGACGGGCGGACCACCAGGCGTCGGCGACGACCCGTCCGTGGACCTTCCAGAGCCGCTCGCCGAGCTCGCTTGGAGGGGCCCGGTCGCGGCCGAACTGGAGGTCACCGAGGCCCGTTGCCTTCGCGCGTTCGACCATCAGCGGGAAGTCGTACCCCCCGATGTTGTAACCGGTGATGACGTCCGGGTCGTCCTCTGCGATGACCGCGACGAACTGTTCGAGGATCTTGCGCTCGTCCGGGTCGCTGAACCGGAACGTGCGCCGCTCCTTTCCGCCTCCTTCCGCAACTCCGCAGATCGTGAAGATCGTTCGGGCCCGGATCGCGTTCTCGATGTCGAAGGAGAGCACCCGGAGGGAGGGGCGGAACGGCTCGGCGGGGCGGATGTCACGGTCGCTCGTGACGATGCGGACCACGTCGGGGACGGTGTAGCGCGCCCGGACCTCAGCGCTCTCGTCCTCGGCGTCGAAGGCGATCGTGAGGCCGATCCCCTTGTCGTAGAGGAACCGGTGGACGAACGGGATGTCGCACGCGAGCACGCTCGCCTCATCCCCGGCCTTCCGGTAGCGGTCTCGGTACTGGGGTACCAGGAACGGGTGCTGGAGCGTGACGTGGATCGCTGGGCGTTCCCGGCCTCCGACCCACGTGACGATCTCCTTCACGTCGAGGATCTCGGGGTCGCTCTTCAGGTTCGCGCGGGTCTCGTCGGTCGGCTCGGTCAGGACGAAGTACGGGCGGAAGCCGTAGTAGCGCGCGACGAGAGGCTGCCCTTCCTTGGTCCGGCCAAAGAGCTCGACCACGACCCCGCTGTCCTGGGTCTGGTACGTGCCTTCCAGCAGAAACAACTCAACGGACCGCACGGCCCCGCGACCCCGCATTCGCGTAAAGCGGTTCCCGCGCCACTCGGCTACGGAGCGTCGAAAGCCATGCCTCGAGACGCTGGACATCCCGGTCCCATCGGTGGGCGAGCCGGGTGGACCGAAGCGCGGCCGCGGGGTGAATCAAGGGGAACAACGCCCGACCGAGCCCGTGCCGCGGGGTGCCCGCGCAGAGGAGGATGCGGGGGGCGGTCGGGTCGACCGAGGCGAGCGCGCGCGCTCCCAGGGTGACGAGGGCTGCCGGCTTGAGCAGGGCGAGCTGCCGGTCCAGGTACGGGCGGCACGTTCGGGCGGCCACGACGTTGAACCGGTTCTGAGGAGGGCGGCACTTGATCAGGTTCAGGATCCCGAACTCCTCGGCCGAGAGGCCGATCTGGGCGAGCGCCGCGTCCAGGCAGCGGCCCGAGCGCCCGACGAACGGAACGCCGAGACGATCCTCCTCCGCGCCGGGCGCTTCCCCGATGAACACGACCCGCGGCGCGCGACTGCCCCGGTACACGACCACATGGGTACGGGTTGTGTGGAGCGGACACCGCGTGCAGGACTCGATCTCTCGCTGCAACTCGTCCCAGGCTCCGGCGGTGGGGGAGCGGTGGTGCGGGTCGTCCGGAAACCCTGCGGGCGCGGGGCCAATCCTCTCCCGGTCGACCTTGGAGGGCATGCTCGAGAGTCCCACGGGACGCACCTTAAATAGCGGGGCCCTGTGGCTCGGCCCCTCCGCCGAAAATGCCTCCGCCGTCTGGTCTCAACACTGCGGGTCGTCTCGAGACCCTCCGTCAGCGGCGACGCTGGTCGGACCGGTACTATAAGCGACGAACTTTGCACCTGAAGGAGCGCTCCGACCCCCTCGAGGGAGCCCCCCAGGCCCGCGGGATCGTCATCGAAAAGGTCGGGGTCGAGGCCAAACAGCCCAACTCGGCCATCCGCAAGTGCGTGAAGGTCCAACTCATCAAGAACGGCCGTCAGGTCACCGCGTTCGCGGTCGGGGACGGGGCCATCAACTTTATTGACGAGCACGACGAGGTGCTGGTCGAGGGCATCGGAGGGCGTATGGGACGATCCTACGGAGACATCCCCGGCGTCCGGTACAAAGTGATCCAGGTGAACGGCACCTCTCTCGACGAGCTCGTCCGAGGACGCAAGGAGAAGCCGGCCCGATGAGCGGCCCGCGCGAACCGGCCTATTCGGCCGAAATCCCCGGCGAGGACGCCGGTCCCACCGTCGTACGCACCGTGGCCCACCCGCCCCCTCCCTTCCCGCTCCCCCCGCTGTTCGGGAAGTACCCGTTCGAGGGCGTCGAGGTCCACGACCCCGGCCTCCTGCCGTACATCTACATCCACCCGATCTACGCGCCCCACACGGAGGGGAAGCTCGCCGGCCGGCCGTTCCTGAAGGCGCGCATGCATCTCGTGGAGCGACTCGCGAACAGCCTGATGAAGGGCGGCAAGTTCACGGGCAAGAAGTCGAAAGCCCTCGCGACCGTACGGAAGGCGTTCGACGAGGTCGCCCAGAAGGAGGGCAAGAACCCCCTCCAGTTGCTCGTGGATGCGGTCGAGAACGCCGCCCCCCGGGAAGAGGTCACTCGTCTCCAGTTCGGAGGGATCTCGGTTCCTCGTGCGGTCGATGCCTCGCCGGCGCGTCGACTCAACGTGGCGATCCGGAACCTGGCGCTCGGCGCCATCCAGGCATCCCACAAATCCATCAAGCCGATCCACACCTGTCTCGCCGACGAGATTCGCCTCGCCGCCAAGGGCGACCAGTCGTCGTTCGCCGTCGGGCGCAAGGAAGAGGTCGAGCGCGTCGCGCAGTCGGCGCGTTAGGGTCTCGGCACGGAGGTCTCCAACATGACGCACATTCGGGCGGAACTGGCGAAGGCCATTCCCGACATGATGCGGAACGTCGACCAGATCCGCAACATCGGGATCATCGCCCACATCCACCACGGCAAGACGACCCTCTCGGACAACCTCCTCGCCGCGGCCGGGATGATCTCGAGCGAGCTCGCGGGCAAGCAGCTCTACCTCAACTTCGACGAGCAGGAGCAGGCGCGCCTCCTCACCATCAACAACGCCGACGTCACGATCGTCCACGAGTTCAACGGCCAGAACTACCTGATCAACCTCATCGACACGCCCGGCCACGTCGACTTCGGCGGGGATGTCACGCGGGCCATGCGGGCGGTCGACGGCGCGGTCGTGGTGGTGTGCGCGGTCGAAGGCGTGATGGCGCAGACCGAGACGGTCTTGCGTCAGGCGCTCCGCGAGAAGGTCAAACCGATCCTCTTCATCAACAAGGTCGACCGCGCGATCAAGGAACTCCAGCTCACGTCCGACGCGCTCCAGAAGCGCTTCACCGCCATCATCAGCGAGGTCAACGAGCTGATCCGCAAGATGGCGCCGGAAGAATTCGTGGACGAGTGGAGTGTCGACCCGCGAGACGGGTCCGTCGCCTTCGGCTCGGGCTACGACAACTGGGCGATCAGCGTCCCCTACATGCAAAAGACGGGCGTCAAGTTCCCCGACATCATCGAGTACGTGACAACCGGCCGGACCAAGGAGATCGCCCAGAAGGCGAAGATCAACGACGTCATCTTCGACATGGTCATCCGCCACCTCCCGAACCCGCACGTCGCCCAGAAGTACCGCATCCCCAACATCTGGAAGGGCGACACCACGTCCGCGGTCGGCATGGCGATGGTCGCCACGGCCACCGACGGGCCCACCTCGTTCATGGTCACCGACATCACGATGGACCCGAGCGCGGGCGAGATCGCCACCGGGCGGGTCTTCTCGGGCAAGTTGCAGAAGGGGATGGAGCTCGCGATCGTCGGGACCAAGATTCGCAACCGCATCCAGCACGTTTCGCTCTTCATGGGCCCCGAGCGCCTGATGGTCGAGGAGGTCACGGCCGGCAACATCGCCGCCGTCATCGGCCTCTCGGACGCGTTCGCGGGGACGACGATGTCCACGGACCCCACCATGGCCCCCTTCGAGGAGATCCGGCACGTTTCCGAGCCGGTCGTCACGGTCGCCATCGAGCCGAAGCGGATGGCGGACCTGCCGAAGCTCATCGAGGTCATGCGGAAGGTCGGCAAGGAGGACGCGAGCCTCCGGGTCGAGATCAACCAAGAGACCGGCGAGCACCTGCTCAGCGGGATGGGCGAGCTCCACCTCGAGATCACCCAGTACCGGATCGTCAACGACTACAAGGTCGAGATCGAGGCTTCGAAGCCGATCGTCGTCTACCGGGAGCTCGTGCAGCACCCCGGCGGCCCGTTCGAGGGGAAGAGCCCCAACAAGCACAACAAGTTCTACTTCGAGGTCGAGGCCCTCCCCCCGGCGGTCGTCCAGGCGATCAAGGACGGCGAGATCCCCCAGGGGAAGTCGTTCAAGGACACGAAGACGCTCGTCACCAAGATGGAGGCCATGGGCATCTTGCGCGACGAAGGACGCGGGATCGTCGCAGTCGACGGCACGAACATCCTCTTCGACGTGACGAAGGGCATCCAGAACCTCAACGAGACGATGGACCTCGTGGTCGACGCCTTCAAGGAGGCCGTGAACCGGGGCCCGCTCGCGAACGAGAAGGTCTACGGCCTGAAGGTCCGCCTGGTCGACGCGAAGCTCCACGAAGATTCGATCCACCGCGGCCCGGCCCAGACGATCCCCGCCGCGCGCAGCGGCATCTACGGTGCCATGGTCCTCGGGGACCGGATGCTGCTCGAGCCGTTCCAGAAGGCCACCGTCAACGTGCCGCAGGAGGTGCTCGCCAACGCGACCCGGGAGCTCCAGCGGCGGCGGGGCGAGATCCTCGACATGACGAGCGTCGGGGACCTACAGACGATCGTCGCCAAGGTCCCGGTCGCCGAGATGTTCGGTTTTGCCTCCGACATCCGCAGCGCGACCGCGGGCAAGGTCCTCTGGTCGACCGAGTCGCTCGGATTCGAGCCGGTCCCGAAGGAACTCCAGCAGAAGGTCGTCTCCGAGATCCGCCAGCGGCGAGGCTTGAAGCCCGAGCCGTACGACGCGGCCTACTACTCCGGCTAGGGGCTTGCCCACGCCCGGACCTCGGGCCGCCGGAATCTGGACCAACTACAGCCTGTAGTTGGTTCGGATCCTCTACCTACTACGCCGTGCGTAGGTATGGTGATGTCAGCTACTATCGGCTGTAGTAGCTTTGGAAGAAGGGGACGGTGGATTGGAGTCTTTCCATGCCTGGTCCAACGTTCGCTGGGCGCGTCCCCGGGGTCCCTCCGCCGACCATGACCGGATCGGCCAAGCGCCTTCGTGGTCGAGGAGCCAGCGCTTCCGCCACAGCCCGAGCCCGAACCCGGTGATCTCGCCCCCGGTGCCGATCACGCGATGGCACGGGATGATGATCGGAATGGGGTTGCGGGCCATGGCGCCCCCCACGGCGCGCGCGGAGCCGGCGTACCCGGACCTTTTCGCGAGTTCCCCGTAGGTGGTCGTTTGGCCCGCCGTGACCTTCCGGAGTTGGGCCCACACCGCACGGTCGAAAGCGGAGGAGCTGTCCGGGTCGACCTCGAGCTGGAACTCTTTCCGGTCGCCTCGGAAGTACTCGCTCAGCTGCCGCGGCGGGCTCCCCGCCGCGAAGGGGGGTTTCTTGCGGACCGCCCCCGGGGGGACCCCGGTCTGGTGGACGCCGTTCTCTAAGAGGTCCACGACCCGGACATGCGGTCCCTGGTAGACGATGCGGAAGGTCCCGATCGGAGTCGGGACGTCGGCCACCTCGAGCGGGTCGACCATCGAAAGTGAGCAGGGCGGGCGGCCTTATGGCGTTTCAACCGCCGCCGTCCAATCCGCTCGAGGTGATGCGGAACTCGGCCGAGCCCTCGGGGAGGTCCCGGTGTTTCATGAGCACGACCCGACGGCGGGGCCCGGAGAGCCGCTCGAAGAACAGGATCGTCTTCGCGGCGTGGTTGAGGAACGAGCCACCGAGCGGTTCCAGGCGGTCCTTCTGCATGCTCCGCCAGACCTGGTTCGTGAAGACGACCGGGACGTGCGCCTCGAGCGAGGTCCGGACGAGCTCGGCGATCTCGAGGGAGAGGGCCTGGCGCGCATCGTCCTCGTCCGGTCCGGAGAGCGAGAGGCGATAGTAGGAGGTCGCCGAATCGACCACGAGGAGGCCCACCGGTCGCTTCCCTTCCCGGGCGAGCGCGCACGCGGTCCGGACCGCCGCGCCGAGCTCGTCCAGCGTCTTGGGGGTCGAGAGGAGGAATCGCTTGAGGAGTTTCTCGAGGCTGTCACCGGCGATCGAGCGCAACCGGTCGACGCTCACCCCCTCGGTATCGACGTAGAAGACCCAGCGGCCTTCCCGGGCGACCCGGTAGGCGACCTGGAGACAGAACAGCGTCTTCCCGCTGCCGCCCTCCCCGTAGAGTTCGGTGACGGAATCGGTCTCGAGTCCGCCCCCCAAGAGGCGGTCGACCGAGGCGATCCCGGTCGGTAGACGGTCGGGTTCCACGAGGTTCGAGAGGAGCCCGGCGACTTAGCAACTGTGGAAGTATCTGGGCACGCCGTCGGGCGGGGCATACCCTCCTGGACCGGGGACCCTTCCCCTTGGCTCCGCCGAGAGATTCAACGCACCGACCCTTTCCGCGGTCATCCGGACGGAACGGTCGCGCGGGTGGGCCAACGGACGGAACGCTCGGGTTAGCGAGAAGCGGCGATAGGGTACGCTCGGCCCAGCTCCGGCGAACGGACGGTCGGGCCCGCCACGTCGAACGCCTCGGGGTGCTCGGTGTGGATCGGGTACACGGCCCGTGCCCGCGTGGTTCGGACGAGGTCGAGCAGCTCCGCCCCCGACGCATGGCCGCTCGCGTGCATCTGGTGGAATCGCAGGCCGAAGTGGTCGAGCCAGTTGTGGAGGACGTGGTCGGAGACATCGTCCTCGCTGAACGGCTCGCTCATCGAGTGGATGAACGGACTCTCCTTCGCCGGCCGAAGGTCGATCAGCTCGGGGAAGTGGGCGAAGTCGAGGGCCAGCAGGTACTGCCGCCCCCGACCCCGGACCTCCTCGGCGGTGAGCGCGGTGTCGAGGAACGGACGCTCCCACAGGAACGTGGTCCGCTTCTTTCGGGCGTAGACCCGGAGGTTGGGAGACCGTCCCGGCACCGGGAGGGTCCCGGCGGGGAACTGCGGAGCGACGGCCGTGAGGAGGTGCGCGGTGCGGACGGAGATGACGAGGTCCCGTCCCGCCTCCGTCGCGGCGGCATGGAGCGTGGTCAGCCGGTCGATGTCGCGCGGATAGGTGCAGGCCAGCGCGAGGTCGTGATGGTCGGTGAGGACCTTGTCCACGCCGCGCCGCACGCCGTCTTCGGTCAGGTTCCGTCGCGGGTCCGGCCCGGCCCGCGTGCCCTCGATGAGGAGGGCGTCGACGCCTTCTTTCGCCACCGCCTGGAAGAACCGGTGGGTGTCGGCGGCCCGGGGGCCGTGATGACGGAAATCGCCGGTGTACGCGAGCGTTCCCTCGCTCGTCCGGACCAGGAACCCGTAGGCGAACGGGATCGAGTGATCGACGGGGAACGGGACCACCTCGATCTTGCCCACGCGGACCGGAGCGCCGTCCGAGAAGACCTTCCAGGCATGGTCGCCGTACTTCATCCGGGTCGAGTGCTCGATCGCATCGAGGAGCGCCCGGGTCCCTTCGCCGACGAAGACGGGGATCTCGGGGTCGACGAGGTGGAGGTAGCCCGCGTGGTCGGCGTGCGCGTGGCTGACGAAGATCGCGTTGACCTCGGGGGATGTGTAGGGGAGGTCGGAGTCCCCGAGCGCCTCCTTCGAGTAGAGTCCCGAGAGTCGGGGAATGAGGTCGAACTCGAGCAGGTCCTTGGCGGGGTTGGTCGTCCGGGGCTGGAGATAGTCGACGTAGAACTCCTCCATCCGGGGCGAGAACGACGGTCCGAAGTCGAACAGGACCTTGTCGGGACCGTCCTCGATGAGGATCTTGTTGCCCCCGATCTCCCGGACCCCTCCCAGGAAGCGTACGGTCGGTTTGCTCACAGTCTCCCGAACGTGCCGAAAGGGAAACGGTTTGGCGGCGAGGGGCTAGAGGGGCTTTTTCGTCAGAATCCCCTCCCGGCTCCCGATGGCGCGACCCCGGGCCTCCCCGCGTTTCCCCGCCGGGCCCACCGGCCGAGCCCCCAACCCGAGGGCGACTGCGGCCGAGCATCGGGAGGTGGTGCGGCTCGTCCGCCGCCTTCTTCCGGAGCTCGACCCAGGAGGAAGGTCCGCGGTCCTGCTGGCGGGAAGCTGGGCCCGAGGAGACGCCCACACCGGGTCGGACGTGGACGTATGGGTGGTCGGCCGACGGGCCCAGGAGCGCCACCGGAACCTCGAGCGGCAGGGGCGGCTCGTCACCGTCCGATACACGACCGCCGTGAACGACCGCGGGGAGATGCGGAATCCGGCTCGGCTCGACGGCGCCGTGCCCGGCTGGCGGGTCGCGAAGGTTCTGCGCGACCCGACAGGGATCGCGAAGAGATTGAAGAAAGAGGCGCGGGCGTTCCGCTGGGATCGCATCCGACGGAAGCGGGACGCGTACGTCGCTGACCAGCTCGCCGGGTGGGCGGAGGAGGTGGCGAAGCTCCTCCGGGCGATGGAGACCGGGGAGCGGGCGACGGCGGCGGTCCAGCGGAACCTGCTCGCGAACCACCTGGCGATGCTCCGCGCCATGGAGCTCGAACTCTTGCGGGACACCGAGAACGGTCTATGGGAACGGACCGCCCGACGCGCGGGTCCCGAGTTCGGGGTCGCCCAAGCGGCCGCGCTGGGAACGGAGGACGGGAGCTGGCGGGCGAGCTGCGAAGGGGCGCTCCGTCTCTATGCGCTGACGGCGAAGGCAAGCCTTCCGATCCTGCGGGGGGAGAACCGGCGGATCGTGGTGACCGCGTGCCGCCGAGCGGGGTACCCGGTCGAGGGGAGAAGTTCGGGACGGCCCTAGCGGGCCTTCAGGACCTTCTTCACGTTGGGGTGCTCCTTCGTGAAGATCTTCCCGCCGCAGTTGTCGCAGCGGACGCCGAACAGGTTCGCGTCGGAGGGCAGGGCCTCCTGGCAACGGATGCACCGGAACATGGTGTTTTGAGCAAGTCGGGCACCTTAAGCGTTGCCCGGCGCCGCCTCCTTGACTTCCGCCCGGGTGATGGCCGGGGGCGCCTCGAAGATGTAGGCGTTGGACGCAAAGCGGACGCCGCAGCGTCGGCACTCGAAGATGCCGCTCGCGACCCGATGCATCGTCATCGTGGAGCAGCGCGGGCACCCGGCGGGGCGCTCCATGTTGTGGGAGATCTCGAGGACGCGGCGTCGGATCCGAATGCCGTACCGCGGTCCCATCCAGCCCGTTGCGCCGACCTTCTTCGTCCGCTTGCTCATGGAACTCCTCCCTTGATGTGGGCGCGCAGCTTGTCGCCGTGCACGAACGCGCGCCGGACGATCTCCCGGACGTCGTCCGGAGAGAACGCGCCGACGAGCCCCTTCTGCATCGCGACGACCCGCCCGGTCTCGTCGGTCGCGACCGTGAGCCGGCCCTGGGCCGCCTGCTCCTCATCGAACGTCGGGTCGACGACGATCGCCTCGCCGAGGCGGACGAACGTGGATTCGACCGGGACATGCTGGAGGTCGAGCTTGTAGTCGGCTTCCGCGACCCCGAACCGTTTCGCGGGGACCATCGCGTGGGCGAGGGCCGTAACGCCCGCGAGCATCGCGGCATCGATGAGGTTCCCCGAGTGGTCGATGACGTGGAGGTCGACGTAGCAGACCCAGGTCTTCTCGCCGGGGGTGACGCACAGGCGGGTCAGGTCGATCGCCTCGGCCGCGCGGATGGCGCGGTCGACGACCCGCGAGACCTCGATGGCCCCCGGCTGGGGGGGTCCGGGCTCGAAGACGGGCGAGGAGAGGGGGATGAGCTCGGCGTTGGTCGTGAGCACGCCGGCGTTGGGGGTGTCCGGGAACGGCTTGCCCAACTCCAGCTTGACGCCCGCGACGACGGCCGTGTCGCCGATGCGGACGAGGGCGGAGCCGTCCGCGGTCTCCACGAACCCGGGCTCGATGACGACGTTCCGGTACTCGTCCGGACCGCGTCCGTCCAGGCGTTTGCCCGTCGCCGCGAGGTCGAGGATGTGGGTCGTCCGGATCTCGGCCGCGACCTCGTCCCTCATTGGCCCCCCGGGGCGAAGCGGGCGGTCGAGTAACGGTCGCGGAGCGCCTGCTTCATCTTCTCGTAGATGACACGGCATCCCTGGACGCCGAGGTCGAGCGACTGGGAGAGCTCCTCCGGCGTCATGTGGCCCTCCATCTGGATCAGGACGAGGCGGCCCGATTGCGGCACGAGGGCCATCGGGAGGTCCGCCTCGCCGAAGTTGTCCTCCTCCTTCCGGAGGTCGAGCGCGATCTTGCCGGCAATCTTTCCCACCGCGACGGCGGGAAGGAGGTCGGCCATCGGGATCCCCGCGTCCGCGAGGGCGACGGAGGCGGCGACCAGCCCCGCACAGCGGGTTCCGGCGTTCGCCTGCAGGACCTCGATGTAGACGTCGATGCTGGTACGGGGATACTCCTCCGCGAAGACGACCGACTCGAACGCTTCCGCGATGACCTTCGAGATCTCCTGGGAGCGTCGGTCGAGGCCGGGGCGTTTCCGCTCGTCGACGGAGAACGCGGCCATGTTGTACTTGCACTGGATGACGGCCTTGTTGTTCTGCTGCAGGTGGCGCGGGTGGACCTCGCGGGGTCCGTAGACCGCCGCCATCACCTTGTTCATGCCCCACTCGACGAACGCCGAGCCGTCGGCCTGGTGCAGGGGACCGGCCTGGATGCGGATCGGTCGAAGCTCGTCCAATCGTCGTCCGTCGATCCGCAGCCCTTCCGGGCTCAGCAGGACCGGGACGTCCTTTGCTCCTACGCTTCCCATGGTTTTTTTCTCCTTGGAATCTCAATACTCGGGGGACCCGCTGTCGGAGTCGTCCGAGTCGAACTCCCCCGGGGCCGGGGGCGTCGGGGGAGGCAGTTCGTGAGGGAGGACGTCGCGGTGCGCGCTCTCCCGAGGCGGGACCTCCGGGCCCGTGCCGTCGGTCGAATCGGTGGCGACGAGATAGCTCTCGACCCGCTCGCTGAGACCGCCCCGCTGGCCCTCCTCATCGATGAGGCGGAGCGTTTCCCGCACCCGCTGGATCGCGTCGGGATTGCCCCCGACCCAGATCCGCCCGTTCTGCCCGATGGCGATCTGCGCGCCGGTGTGGCGCGTGATCGTCTGGATCATGGAACCGCTCCGCCCGACGATGCGGGGGACCCGGGCGGGCGAGACGACGACGATCGTCCCTCCCTCGAGCTTGCCGAGGCCGTCGCCGAGCATCGTGACGCCGATCCGGCCGGTCGCGTCCAGGCTTTCGACCCGAACGACCACGGACTCGCCGACGTGCAGGAACCGGTCGGTTTCGCCGATATCGACCTTCCACGGGGTCCCGGTCATGTGCAACGGGGCCCAACGGGGCGCGCCGATGTCGAGGAGCCAGAACGTTCCCTGGCAGTCGGTGACGGTGCCGATGACGGTGTCGTTCGCCTTCGGGATGTAGCGGCCCGAGAGCGGGACGACCTGGACGAACGGAGGTCGGGGGGACAATAGGCCCAGCACGCTGGCGTAGACCTTGCCACCCACGCGGTAGGTTCCCGTGCCGGGCTTCAAGCCCTGGCTCGGGAGCTCCTCACCGGGGAGAACTAATACGCGATCCCCAGAGGGATGCGAGGACGAATCCTCGCGGCCACGCCGACGGTGGCCCGATCGATGACCTTGGGACATTGTGTGTGTTGCACCGGGCCGTCCGACCGGGGCTCGCTATTTAACCAAAGCGGTTTCGGCGGCCCCGCGCGTGCGGGCGTTGAGCTTCTCGTACAGCTCGGTCTGCACGCCGGCGGGGATCTCGATGATCCCGGACCAGGCGCCGTCGCCCATCCACTGCTCTTCCATGATCCGACCGAGCCCTTTCAGGTCGCCGATGACCCGGGGGTAGTGCTGCGCCGGGAGGCGGATCCGCACCCGGACGACGTCCAGGCGGATCGGGAGGAGGGGGCGCAGCTTGTCCAGCACTTCTTGGACCTGGGCGTCCACGGGCTTGAACGGGTCGATGTGGACCTTCGCCTCCAGCATCGCCGCCTCGATCCGGGCCGTGGGATGGGGAGCCCCCGTCTGGGGGTTCATCGCGTTCCGCGCGATCGTCTGCACGATCTGGCGGTGCTTCACGGCCTGGAGCTGATGCCGTTGCTCCGTCGTGACCTGGACCTCGCCCTTCAGGATGATCTGCTTCGCGATCGCGACGAAGTCGCGGGTGTGGAAGATCTTCTCGAGGTACTCTTCCGAGATCTTGTCGCCCTTCTTGACGTCCTTATAGACCTGGTCGAGGGGCAGCTTGTCGGCGAGGTTGATGTCCTTGCCTTCTTTGAGGTCCTGGACCGCGAGAGGGTCGACCAGAACCTCGAAGCGCGAGCCCCCCGTCTCCCAGCGGGCGATGACGGCGTCCTCGACCTTCACCATCGGGTCGTCCCCGTCTCGACTAGGGGCGGTTCGCGCGTCCCGACGAAGCGGCCGGTGGGAGGCGTGCCGCGTACTTCTGGATCTCGTCGGACCCGAGCCGGGTCATGCCCCGGCCCACGTCCATGGTGCAGACCTCGACCTGGGCGAGGCTCCCGCCCTCGTCGAGACCCGCGCGCAACCCTTCCAGAGCGAGGAGGATCGCGGCGTCCCGGTCCAAGCCGGGCTTGTACTTCTGCTCGAAGAGTTCCATGACCGGGCCCTTGTTGCCGCCGGTGCTGGCCGCCTTGAAACTGGTGAGCGAGCCGGACGGTTCCGTCTCGAAGAGGCGGATCCCGGATTCGTCGTACCCTCCGACCAACAGGGCGGTTCCGAAGGGGCGCACGCCGCCGAATTGGGTGTACTGCTGCTTGTAGTCGCAGACCTTGCGCACCAGGAGCTCGACCGACATCGGTTCGGAATAGGTGACCCAGTTGACCTGGGCCGCGAGGCGCGCGTAATCGACCAGCACGCGGGCGTCCGCCACGAGCCCGGCGGTCGCGCACGCGATGTTCTCATCGATCTGGTGGATCTTCTCGAGGCTCGCCGCCTCGGCGAGCTTCGGGTTCGGGATCCGGCGGTCGGCGATGAGCGCCACTCCGCTGTTGAACACGACGCCGGCGGTGGTCGCACCCCGACGGACCGCCTCGCGCGCGTACTCGACCTGGAACAGCCGGCCATCGGGCGAGAAGACCGTGATGGCCCGGTCGTAGGCCATCTGCCCGGGTTGCATCTCCATCGGTGCCGCCTCGCTCGGGCACCCAGGCCCCCTTTATAAGAAGAACCGGCGCGGTTACGCCGCCGTCATCCGATTACGGCGCGTCGGTGGGGGCCGGGCTGCCGCCTCCCCTCCGACAACGGTAAGAGCGAGGGGGCCGAGCCCAAGGTATGTCGGACCCCCCGACCGGCCCGCGCGCCCACCGTCTCGAGGGGGCGACGTCCATCTACCTCCGCTCCGCCGCCGAGCAGCCGATCGACTGGTTCCCGTGGGGACCGGAGCCGTTCGAGCTCGCGAAGCGGACGGGCCGGCCCATCCTGCTCGACATCGGGGCGTCGTGGTGCCACTGGTGCCACGTGATGGACGAGGGAACGTACGCGGACGCCGAGGTCGCCCGCCTCCTCGGCCAGCATTTCATCGCGGTCAAGGTCGACCGCGACGAGAACCCCGAGGTCGACCGGCGGTACCAGCGTCAGGTCGGGGCGCTCACGGGCGAGGGAGGATGGCCCCTCACCGCCTTCCTCATGCCGACCGGTGAGGTGTTCCTCGGAGGCACGTATTTTCCCCCGACCGACGGGCACGGCCGCCCCGGTTTCCGGCGGGTCCTCTCGGAGGTCGCCCGACTCTGGAAGGAGGAGCCCGAGCGGATCCGGGAGAACTCGGAAGCGATCCAAGGGTCCCTCGAGCGCATGCGCTCGTCCCGCGCGCATGGCAGCGATTCGCTCGACGACCTTCTGTCCGCCGTGATCTCCCAGGTCCATTCGAGCTTCGACCCGGTGCATGGGGGCTTCGGGATGTCGCCCAAGTTCCCTCATCCGACTGCGGTCTCGCTCCTCCTCTGGGACGCGTTCGCGAATCGGCGCACTTCGAGCGACCAGCGCGCCCGGGAGACGCTCCTTCGGATGGCGGACGGGGGCATGTACGACCAGGTCGGCGGCGGATTCCACCGCTACTCCGTCGATGAAGGCTGGCATATCCCCCACTTCGAGAAGATGGGCGTCGACAACGCCGCCCTCCTCGCCGCGTATGTCGAGGGGGCGCAGCGATTCCAGGAACCCCGTTTCGAGGAGGTGGTCCGGGGCACGGTCGGCTGGGTGCGGGAGGTGCTGGGGGACCCCGCCGGGGGCTTCGGCTCGAGCCAGGACGCCGACAATGCTCCCGGCGACGACGGAGGCTACTTTACGTGGAGCCGGAACGAGCTCAAGGCGGCACTCGACGCCGACGAGTTCCGCTTCACGACCCGCTTCTTCGGGGTCGGGACCGAGGGTCGGATGCCCCACGACCCGGACCGGAACGTCCTGTTCCGCATGCTCTCTCTCTCGGAGGCGGCGGAGGGAGGTCCCCTCTCCCGGGACCCTGCTAAGGCGCTCGCCCGGGTGCTGACCCAGCTTCGGACGGAGCGGGGCCGACGGCCCATGCCGGCCGTCGACCGGGCGTTGTACGCCGACATCAACGGGCGGTTCCTGGGAGCCTTTGCGCGGGCGGGCCAGTTCCTGGGGGACAGTACGGTCGTGGCGGATGCCCGTCGCACGGCGGACCGATTCCTCCGGCACGCCTATGCTCCGGACCGGGGGGTCGCCCACCGGGTCGACGCGAACGGAGGGCACGGCTTCGGTCACCTCGAGGATCAGGTCGCCTTCGCGGGAGGCCTGCTCGAGCTCGCCGCGGCGCTCGCGGACCCGAAGTACCTCGAACCGGCGACCCAGCTCTTGACCCTCGTGGACCGGGAGTTCCGGGGCGAGGACGGACTGCTTCGGGACCTCTCTCCGCGGCTCTATGATGGCCCCGCACTCGGGGCCCTCTCCGACGCCAGCTACCCGCTCGAGGACAGTCCCCACCTGTCCGCGAACTCCGGAGCCGCCCTGGCCTTCCTCCGCCTCGCCGGACTCCTCCACCAGGACGAATGGCGGGCGAAGGCCGTGAGCCTTCTCGGACCGATCGCGAACCGGGTGGGGAATTCGGGTCTCTTCGCCTCCGGCGCGGCGCTCGCCGCCGGTCTCGCCCGAACCGAGCCGGTCACCGTGATCGTCGAGGGGCGGGGCCCGGAAGCGGAGGCCCTCGCGCGTACGGCGCGGCGGACCTGGGCGCCGCTCCTCGCGGTCTTTGAAGGACACCCCCCTCCGCCATTCTCCTTTCCGGGCGAGGTCTTTCCCGAGGGATCGGGAACCCCGGCGCGCGCGTTGGTCTGCTTCGGAAACGCGTGCGCCCCGCCGCTCACGGACCCGGTCGCGCTGCGCGAGCGGATCGCGGCCGGGGTTCCGGGGGCGGTAGGCTAAGCAGCCCCAGGTCGGTCCCGTCCAAGAGGTAGGCCCGCGCACTCCCGCGCGATAGGAATCGACCGTAGAGGAAGCTCCGACCCCGTGCGGGACGTTGTCGGTTCAGGGCCTCCGTCCCGGCGAGGGGGTTGAAGGCGGGGAGCACGACGAGCTCCCGCGCCCGGATCTCGTGGCGCCGTCGCCGCCGGCTGCGGCGGGCGGGGGGCGGAGGCAGCTCGAGGCGAACCCAGCATCGCCGTTTTCCGGTGGGATCGTCGGGGCTCGGGGCGAGCCGGTACCCCGGATGGAGATGGCCCGCCACCAACTGGGGGGCGCGCAGGACCTGGGACGACGGCCAGGCATGGCCGTGGAAGACGCCCACGCGGTCGTAGACCGCGCCCGTCGCCGGACGTACCGCGACTTCTCGCGGAAGGTGACGCTCGAGGCCGACATCGTGGTTCCCGAGCACGACCTCGACCTCGTAGCCCGCCGCCAGGATCGCGCGAAAGAACTCGAAGACCACCGGGCGAAGGGGCGGTGGGGTGCCGACGATGGGGTGCTTCACGTCGCCCGCGATGACGATACGACTCGCCCGTTCCGCGTGGGCGACCGCAAGCAAGGACTCCGTGAGGCGGACCCCCGAGCCTTCGGGAGGACCGCCCGGGCGTTCCCGGCTTGCGCCGAGCCCGAGGTGGAGGTCAGCGATGACGAGGGTACGGTCGCCCGAGGTCTCTGCCTCGATCATCAAGGCAGGGGCGTCCGGCACGGGACGCAGGTGGGGCGCCACGTGGGTCCGAGCCGGTCGCGGCCCAATAGTCTTCCCCCACCCGACCGGAAACGCTCGAGACGTCCGACAGTCGTTACCGTATGTTTTTATATACGAGAGGTAACTGGATTCTAGGGGGTCGCCGATGCCGAAGACGCGCGAACACCGAATCGAACGAATCCAGGAGATCCTGGAGCGTGCCGGGTTCTACGTCGCGGACACCCACGGTGTGCGCCCGTCCAGCTTCGACCTCGCCGCCCGGCGGGACGCCGCCCTCTTCCTCGTCAAGGTCTTGAAGAACATCGACGCGCTCGGGTCCGAGGAGGCCGCGCGCCTCCTCGAGCTCGGCCGTCTCTTCCCGGCGACGGTACTGATCGTGGGCGAGGCCTCGGGGTCCGCGGAGCTCGACCCGGGCGTCGTCTACACGCGGTACGGGGTTCCGATCGTGACCGAGGAGACCCTCGGGGAGTACCTCGACAAGGGCCTCCCGCCGTTCCTGTATGCCAGCCCGGGCGGGATCTTCGCCCGCATCTCGGGCGAGCGCCTCCGAGCCCTCCGCAACGAGCGCGGCCTCTCGCTCGGCACGCTCGCCGGCGTCGCGGGCGTCTCCCGCCGCGCGATCCAGCTCTACGAGGAGGGCGCGGGCGCCGAGGTCACCATCGTCGAGCGGATGGAAACCTTCCTCGGGGAACCGCTGGTCTCGCCGCTGACGATCTTCGACCCGCCCCGGACGATCCTTCAGACCCCCGCCGGCAAGGCGGACGAATCCGAATCCACCGAGGGGGGCCGGACGACGACGGAGCATCCCCGCTCTCACACTGGAGACCCGCTCCGGGACGGGGTCCTGGACGAGCTGAACGAGATGGGCCTCGAAGTAACCGTGACCGTGCGAGCCCCGTTCGATGCGTTCGCGCGGGCGCCCGAGATCCTGCTCACCGGGGTCGGCAGCCTGCGCACGGCGCTGCACCGGGCCGAGATCCTCGCCGCGCTCGCCCGCGTCGCGGAGGGCCATGCGATGTTCATCGTCGCGGAGTCGGTCCACCGCCCCTCCATCGGGGGACTTCCAATCCTGAACGTCCGCGAGCTCCGGCGACACCGGGACCCGGATGAGCTCATGGGCGAACTCACGGAGCGCGAAGGACCGTGATCACCGCCCGCCTCGGCGGGGCCGGGGACCTCCAGCTCTATGCGCCCGTTCGCGGGCTCGCTTCCGAAGTCCCGCCGCTCCTGGCGGCGTTGGAACGGTCCCCTCCCTCGGTGCTCGGCCTCGGGGTCTCGCCGGACGAGTTGCGCGGCCTCCTCGATTACTTCGTCAACGCGACCGCGGAGCCGGTCGTTCCGCTCACCACCGCCGAGCGGAGCGAGATCCGGGGCCTCGTCCGGTTCGGCGAGGTTCGGGTCCCGAACCCCGCGTTCGTCGAGCTCCTCCGCTGGGCCCGCGAGGTACCGGTCGAGGCGCTCGACCCGACCGAGGACCGGACCGCGAACCTCTTCGCCGACCACATCGGCTACGTCGAGCTCGTGCGTCGGACGGTGCGGGAGCGCCGGGTCTCCCGGAGCCCCCCCGCCCCGACGACGCCGGACGAGTACGCCCTCGAATGGGACCGGTCGGTCGCCGGCGGACGGGGTTCGCGGAACTTTGCCGCCGCCCGCGACCGGCACCTGGTCCGCGCGGCGCGTCTCCTCGCGACCCGCCATCCGCGGGTCGCGGTCGTGGTCGACCGCGAGCGGTTCGAGAGCGTCCGGTCCCTCCTCGCGGCTCCCGACCCGGGGAGCCTCGACCCGATCTAGAGCCGGCTGGACTCGTCCTTCGTCGCGAGGATCCGTTCGAGTTCCGCCCGCGCGGTCCGGCGGAACTGGTCGAGCGGTCCCTCGTTGATCAGCATCCCATCCGCGAGCGCGAAGGCGTTCCCGATCCCCCACTTCAGCTCGCGGCGGTCGCGGTCGAAGAAATCCTGGAGCGTCCCGCCGTCGTCGCCGCGCGCCCGGGAACTCATCCGGTCGTACCGGGTGTCGGGAGAGGCGAAGATCCCCAGGACGAAGAGGTCGCCGAAGTTGTGGCGGAACACCGTGACCTCGGTATCCGAGCGGCACCCGTCCACGAGCATGCGGGTCTCGGTCAGCTTCGGAAGCGCCCGCTGGGCCCAGACCCCGCCGCCATGCTTGTCGCGCTCCTCCGAGGCGATCCGCCCGACGTTCTGGCTCGTGAGCGGGAGGCCCCGGCGCCGGGTCTCGTCCCGGACGAGGTCGCCCATCTTCAGGGTCGCGAGGCCGATCGAGCGTGCGATCTCGAGCAGCTCGTCCTTGCCGGAGCCGGGCATCCCGACCGTGACGATCAGCTTCATGGTGGGGGAGGCGGTGGCTCGTCCGCGGCGCCCTTCGGGGCCGGTGCGCCCTGGGTCAGGTGGGCCGCGACGTCGCCCTCCGTCACCATCTGCAGCCGGTCGGCGCGCTGTCGGAACGAGGCAGCCTCCTGTTCTTCGAGCCGGGACGCTTCGGTGAATCGGTCGACCTTCACCTTCAGCTCCGCGGTCTTCTGCGTCCGTTGGGCCGCCCGCAGCTCGAGGTGCCGCGCCTTCTGCTGCTTGTCGACGACCTTCTGCTGGAGCTTTCGGATGCGATAGTGCAGGCTCGTGACGTCGCTCGTCACGGCGACGCCGACCCTCCCGCCCGTGGCGGCGTTGATGTCCCGTTCGTGCTGGCTCATCTGCTGCTCGATCTCGGGGATCTCGGCGAGCACTTTCTGGGCCTTCTCCCGAAGGAGGGTGGCCTGGTGCCGGAGCTTTTCGATCCGGGTGTTGATCCGCGCGACGCGCTGCTGCGCCCGGACGGCCGCCCGGTCGTGCCGGGCAGCGTACTCGCGCAGTTTCGTGATGTCCGCGTACTGCTGGCCCATCCAGCGGGAACGGCGCGCGGCGAGTGGTGTGGCCGACCCCGTGCCCTCGGGAGGAGTGCTGCCGCCGGCCGCCATCGAGGCGGTGTCACCGAGCCTCGCGATATAGCCGTTGTTACCGGCCGGAAACAGGGGCCCAGCGGCGCCTAGTCGCGGCGGGGTCGCGGGGGACGCAAGACCGGCACGATCCGGGCGGGGAGTTCTACCGCCGGCACCCGTTCCTGGGCCTTCGAGTCCCGCTGACGGAGGGTGACCGTGCCCCGGGTGGGTCCCTCGGCCACCGTCTCCCCGTCCACGGTGACGCAGAACGGCGCCCCGGCCTCGTCCATGCGGGCGTAGCGCTTGCCGATCGAGCTCGCGCCATCGTAGGCCGCCGGGATGCCGGCGGAGGCGAGCTCGTCGACGAGCCGCAGAGCGAACTCGGAGTGTTCCTTCTCGATGAGCGGGAAAACCCCGACCGCCACCGGAGCGAGGAACGCGGGGAGCTTCCAGAGGGAACGCTCGCCTTCCTTCGTGAGGTGGACGTCCGCGAGCGCCCAGACATTCCGGTCGACCCCGAACGTCAGCTCGAGGACGTGCGGGAGCAGCGCCTCGCGCCCGGTCGGATGGACCGAGAGGTCCTTCCCCGAGCCCTGGGAATGGCGGCTCAGGTCGTAGTTCCCGCGGTAGTGGACGGCGCCCAGCTCCTTGTAGCCGCCCAGGCTGTCGAGCCGCACCTCGACGTCGAACTGGATCTTGTTGTAGAACGCCCGCTCGGCGTCGGACTTTTCGAAGAGCCGGATTCGGTCGGCGGGGTAGCCCAGCACGTCCCGGTAGAAGCGAACGGTGTGCGCGAGGTGGTACACGTAGAACTCGGGGAGCGCCCCCGAATCGACGAGCTCGCCCGCACGGACCGGCTCGGGGGTCTCCTCCCCGGCCTCGCGCCGGGGAACGCGGAGCATCGGCAGGAGGTCGTCCCGGACCCGGTCGAAGGGTACGGGGAAGCCGGCGGGGTCGAAGAAGATCTGGAGCTCCGCCTGGGTGAAGGCCCGCATCCGGAAGAGGACCTGGCGGGGGGCGATCTCGTTCCGGTACGCCTTCCCGATGACGGCGATCCCGAGCGGGAGGGCGTGTCGGCCGACATCCCACATGCGGGGGAAGGAAAGGTAGCTTCCCTGCGCGGTCTCGGGCTGCAGGTAGGCCCGCTCCTTCCCGGTGACCCCGAGGTCGACCCCGAACATCAGGTTGAACGGTCGGGGAACGCTCAGCGAGGTCGACCCGCAGGACGGGCACCGACCCCCCTTCGTCTGGATGATCTCGGCGATCTGGACCGGCGTGAGTCCGTCGACCCCTTCCGGTCGGATCTTCGCGAGGACCGAGTCGGCGCGCGACACCGCGTGGCAGGATTCGCAGGTGACCTCGGGGTCGGTGAAGTTCTCGAGGTGCCCCGAGGCCCGGACGACCGCTTCCGGCAGGATCTCGGCGGGCTCGATCCGGTGATAGTCGTGGGAGAGCCCGACGAACCAGGCGGCCCAGGCATCCTCGACGCGGCGCTTGAGCGCCGTTCCGAGCGGGCCGTAGTCGTACAGACCTTGCGTACCGCCGTAAACCTCGGCGGAGGGCCAGAGCACCCCTCGTCGCCGGAGGAGTGCGAACAGCTCGTCGATCTTCATCGGGGAAGGCTCGCTCCGGGAGGGCGGGCCGGACGGACGATAAGTTGTTCGGTGGCCCGGGTGACGACCTGGTAGGCGGGGTCGTCCGGAGGCAACCGGACCACGAGCGGTTGCGCGGGGGAACCGACCGAGATCGAGGCGGCGTCCGGGATCCCGAGCCACCGGTATGGCTCGACGAGCGCGGCCTCCGCCAGGTACGCCGCCGAGACCGGTCGGCTCCGGAGCCGCGTCGCCACGTAGGCGAACTGGAGCTCGCTCCAGAGCGACGGCGCGTGGAACATCGCGTTGTCGGTGCCGATCATGAGGGAGATCCCCGTGCGTTCCATGGCCGCGAGGTCCGGCTGCCGGCCGAAGAGGGCGTTCGAACGCGGGCACACGGCGACCGTCACGCGAGCCTTCGCGACGGCCTCCAGGTCCTCTTCGGTCGCCTTGGCGAGATGGATGAGGAGGTCGGGTTTGGGGTCGAGGAACGTCTCGGGACGCTCCCGAACCGCCTCGCTCGCGTGCAGGGCGAATCGCTTGTGCGCGGACCGGCAGGCCCGCGCGACGAGGCGCCGGGTCGTTTCGGTCTCGTCCCGGGCGGAGGAGAGGCCGACCCCGTCCGCTTCGGCCAACAGGTCGCGCAATTCGCGGCCCTCGACCGGTCGCTCGAGGGGACGCCCGAGGATGAGGACCCGGATCGGCACTCCCCGCGCGGCGCGTCGGAGGAGTCGGACCCCTTCGATCCCCTCTTCCCGGAAATCGAAGACGGCCTCGGTGCCCTCCCGCGCCATCCGCCACATCGCGTCGCGCATCGCGCGGACCTTCTCCGCGGGGCGGCTCGCGGCCAACATCGCGAACTTGTAGCCGCCCGGGTTCGCCACCAGGTCCTCGACCGGGCCGGAAGGAGGCTCGCGTACGGAGACGGCGTCACCGAGGTGCGTGTGGGCGTTGATGGGGGCCGGGATGACGATCCCCCGGACCCGTCGCTCCCCCGAGCGGGGACGGAGCGTGCCGCGACGGCCGACCTCCACGACCCGGCCCTCCCGAAGGCGGACCCCCGCCGGCCGCGCGCCGTCACGGTCCAGGATTGCCCCTTCGACGAGCATGACTGCCGACGCCGGAGGGCCAGCGCCGTTTAAGGGCGAGCCCGCGTGCCGTTCGCATCGGCATGCGCGCGTCGACCTCCTTCCGGGATGCCTCCGCACGGTCCGTCGTGCCCGACCGGCCCCGGGACCTCCTGGTCGCGGGGCACATCAATGTCGACCGGTTCCTGAGCGTTACGGAGTTCCCGGAGGTCGACCGCACCGTCCCCATCGATGCGTCCCGCTCCGAGCTGGGCGGGACGGCGGCCAACATCGCGCTGACCGCCACCCGGTACGGGGTCGCGTGCGGCCTGGTCGCGCGGGTGGGCGACGGATTCACCTCGTCCCTCGAGGCGCCGCTGCGGCGGGCGGCCATCGACCTTCGCGGGGTCACCCGAACGCCCGGTCGGGCGACCCCGACGTGCTACATCGTGGAGGATTCCCACGGGACCCAGCGCACGCTGATCGACCAAGGTCCGATGGCGGATCGCCCCGTCCCGCCCTTCCGCGTGCCGCCGGGTCTCAGTGAGTATTCCTGGCTGCATGTCACGACGGGTCCACCCTCGCTCCACCTCCGGCTGGTCGACGCCGCGCGGGCCCGGGGGCTTCGCGTGGCTGCCGATCCGGCGCAGGAGATCCACTACCGCTGGAGCGCGCCGCTCTTGCGGCGGCTCCTCGCCGCATCCGAACTGTTCTTCGGCAACCGCTCGGAGGTCGACCGCGCGGTCGAACTTTTGGGGCTCCCTGCTCCGGCGGCCCTTCTCGACCAGGTTCCCCTCGTGATCTGTACCGAAGGGTCGAAGGGCGTGACTGCCTACTCGCGGCGGGGAGCCCTCCATGTGGCGGCGCGTCACCCGAAGCGGCGCCGCACGATGGTCGGCGCGGGGGACGCGTTCCGAGGAGGCTTTTACGCCGGCTGGTTCGAGGGCGCGCCGCTCGTGGGGTGTCTCGAGGCCGGGACCCGGGCCGCGGCCCGATGGATCGAGGGAGCTCGGTAGGAGGGACTCAGCATGGAGATGCACGCATTCGGCCGGCTGATCCCGATGTGGGTGGCCCAGCACCGGCTGCTCAGTGCGGCTCGACCGATCACCCGCATCGAGGACGTGCCCGTTACGTCCGGATTCGGGCGGATCTCCGCCCGTCGGATCACGGCCCCACGTGCGGTGCCGTCGTTCGCCCGAGCCACGTGGGACGGGTACGCGGTCCGGAGCGTCGACACCCGGTCCGCCCGAGCCTCCCGGCCCGTTCGCCTGAAGGTCGTGGGGGACGTCTACGCCGAGGGTCGATTCTCTCGACCGCTCGCCTCGGGGGAATCCGTCGCGATCGCGACAGGGGCCGCGCTCCCGCGGGGAGCGGATGGGGTCGTCATCTTCGAGGAGGTCGAACGGGACGGTCGGTGGGTCTCCGTTCCCCACCCAGTGATCCGGGGAGACCGCATCGCCCCTGCCGGGGACGACTTTCCGAAGGGGACGACCCTCGTGCGCCCCGGCGAGGAGCTCGGCCCGGCGACGCTCGGCGCCCTCGCGGGCTGTGGGTTCGCTTCCGTCCCGTGCTACGCCCGCCCCGTCGTGTCGATCGTTCCGAACGGCAACGAGCTGATCCTGCCCGGTCGACCGTCCCGCGCCGGGAGCATCTACGAGAGCAACAACGTCACCCTCTCCGCGATCGTGACCGCGGCCGGCGGGATCCCTCGCCCGCTCCCCCCCGTTCCGGACGACCCGCGGAGGATCGAGGCGAGCCTGCGTCGGGCCCTGGCCACGTCCGACCTGGTCCTGGCCACAGGAGGGAGCTCCGTCGGAGAGCGGGACCTCTTGCCCCGGGTACTCCCCCGAGTCGGACGCCTCTTGTTCCACGGTATCGCGGTGCGACCCGGCAAGCCGACCCTCGCCGCGGTCGCCCGAGGGAAACTGATCCTCGGCCTTCCCGGACACCCGTCGTCCTGCCTCGCCAACACCTACTGGCTGGTGATCCCCCTCCTGCACCGGCTCGCCCGGCGCCCCGGCTCTCCCTGGACGGACGCGACCGTTCCCCTCGGACGGGGGGTGCTCGCCCCGACCCCCGGTTTGGCGACGGTCGTCCCGCTCACCCTTCGGAACGGCCGAGCCTATTCGACCTACCACGGCTCCTCCTCCATCACGAGCATGACCGGGGCTCAGGGCTTCGTCGTGCTCCCGCCGGGGCGAAGCCGTCTCCGGGCCGGCGCGCGCCTCCGCGTCCACTGGCTTCGAGCCCCGCTCGGACCGGAGGACGCTCCGGCCGCCGGGAACCGTTAAGGCTCCGGGCCTCTTTTCCGAGCGTGGCCCGGCGGAACCTTCCGGTCGCGATCCTGTCCATCGAGGGGACGAACTGCGACCGGGAGCTCCAGGTCGCGCTCGAACATCTCGGTGCCCGCGCCGAGGTGGTCCACCTGAAGCAGCTCGAAGGCCGGGAGGTCACCCCGTCCGAACGCCGCCAGCTCTCGGACTATGCGGCCCTGTTCGTTCCCGGCGGGTTCTCGGCGGGTGACTACGTCCGGGCCGGGGCGATCTTCGCGGCCCGGGTGCGAGCGGCGATCGGACCCGAGCTCGAGAAGTTCGTCCGGGAGGGCCGGATCGTCGCCGGGATCTGCAACGGATTCCAAGTGATCACGGAACTCGGACTGCTTCCCGGGCGCCCGGGAGGGCGTCTCGGTCGACCGGAGGCGGCGCTCATGACCAACGACTCTGGCCACTTCGAGTGCCGGCCGACGTTCGTCTCCTGGGAGGGTGGCGCGTTCGCCCCGCTCGCGAAGCTCCCACGCGGGACCCGGTTCCTGTTCCCGTCCGCCCATGGAGAGGGAAAGCTCGTCCTCGCCGGGGACGGACCGACGCGTTTGAGGGAACTCGAGAGCGCCGGGCAGATCCTCTTCCGTTGGGTCGCGCCCGACGGAAGCGCCCCGACGTACCCCTGGAACCCGAACGGCTCCGAGGGGAACGTGGCCGGGCTCACCAACCCCGAAGGGAACGTCTTCGGCCTGATGCCGCACCCCGAGCGTTCGTTCTTCCGAGCCCAGGCCCCCGACTGGACCCGAACGGGGGGCCCCGAGGGGTTCGGGGACGGCCGGATCTTCCTCGAAGCCGTGCTCGACTACGCCGCGCAGCGCGGCTAGACGGGCCGCGGCCGCGCCGGGACGAGTTTCCAGACCTCGAGCCGCTCTCCTTCGAGCGGGCGCTCCGCGACGACCTCGGCGCTTCCTCCGCCGGCGCGCCAGGCGGCCCACAAGGCCGCTTGCGCGGAGGGAGATTGCACGGTCGAGGCGATCAGGAATCCTTCCCCGCGGGGAGTGAGGTGGTCGGCCAACTCCGCCATCCAACGCGCCGCCACGCGGCACCCGTCCGCTCCCCCGTCGAGCGCGAGGTTGTGCCAGCGGTTCGGGTCCCGTTCCTCCGGACGGGTGGGCAGGTACGGGGGATTGAACACGACCCGGTCGAACCGGCCGAGCCCACGGGCGAGGTCGGTCCGCACCGCTTCGACCGGAAGGCGCTGGATTCGTGCCAGACGGGCCAGGTGGCGGAGCGCGTGGGGGTTGCGGTCGGTCGCCACGACCCGGGCGCCGTGCCGGGCCGCCTCGAGCGCGATCAGGCCGGAGCCGGTGCCCACCTCCAGGAACGAAGTGCCTCGAGGGACCTGGGCGAAGGGGAGGAGGAGGAAGGTATCCTCGCGGGCCGGGTAGACGAGGCGACCGGTATCCCCGACGATTTCGGGCGAAGTAGGTGGGGTGTGACCGTGAGGCATGGTCGGCATGCTCTCTTATTCGCTCGCGCCCTAGATGAAGCCGCCCCCGGGGTTCTTCTGCATGGCCCGTCGCTTGTCCGCACCTGTAAAGATTGGAATCACCGGCCTCCCCGGATCCGGGAAGACGCAAACCCTCCTACGGATCATCCAGCTTCTCGAGGAGGAGGGCGTGGTCGTCGGCGGGATGGTCACCGAGCCGATCGTCGAGAAGCAGCGGCGCACCGGATTCCAGATCACGAACTGGCTCACCAAGGAACACGAGGTCTTCGCCCACGAGACGATGAAGTCGCGGGTCCGGTCCGGGCGGTTCGGGGTCAACCTCGCCGCGCTGGAGGGGCTCGGGATCCGGGCGCTCGCGGAAGCGCGCGAGTCCGCGGACGTCATCGTCATCGACGAGGTCGGCAAGATGGAGGTCGAGAGCGACACCTTCACCAAGAGCGTCGTCGACACCCTGGACGCGAAGAAGTCGATCATCATGACCCTCCACAAGAAGTCCCGGAACCCTCTTCTCCAGGACATCCGGCGGAGGGACGAACTACGACTCCTCGAAGTGACGCCCGTCAACAAGAACCTGCTCGCGTTCAAGATCGTCCACCTGATCACCGGACAGACCCACTAGTCTGGAGCCGGGAGGGAGGAACCGACCTCCTCCTCCCCGCCGTCGCTCCGGGACGGGGGCCGAGGTCGCGTGCTCCGGTCTTCTACAACCCAGCGATGGCCGTGGACCGCGACCTCGCCGTCGCGTTCGTGCGGGCCCGCTTCCCGACGGGCACGGGGTCCGGCTGGGACATGCTGGCCGCCACCGGGGCCCGGGGCCTGCGGGTCGTCCAGGAAGGGAAGGGGTTCCACTCCTTTCTGTTGACGGAGGCCAACCCGGAGGCCGCCGCAGTGCTCCAGCAGAACGCGGCGAAGGTCCCCGGGACCCGGGTGGTCGTCGCCGACGCCCATGGGCTTCCCGAAGGAGCGCCGTTCGACTACGTCGACCTCGACCCCTACGGCTCTCCCCTCTCGTTCCTCGACCTCGCGATCGGCGCAGTCCGGCCGGGCGGAGTCCTCGCCGTCACGGCCACCGACCTCATGGTGCTCGCCGGTGTCCAACCAGGCGCGTGCGAACGCCGCTACGGGGCGCGTCCGGTCCGGGGTCGTTTGGGACCGGAGGGGGGCCTTCGAATCCTGCTCGCGAACCTGGCTGCGATGGGCCGACGGCGCGGCCGGGGCGTGCGCCCCCTCCTGGCCTACGTCCGCGACCACCATCTCCGTGCGTACGTGGAGGTGGGGGACCTCTCCCCGAGGGAGGACCCGGTCGGGACGATCGACCCGACGACGTGGACCGGTCCGGTGGTGGGCACTGGTGCCCCGTACGGGCCGCTCTGGCTCGGACCCCTCTTCGATCCGGGACTCGTTTCCCGTCTGGAACTCCCTCCGACGGCGTCGCACCCGCGGGAGGTCGAACCCTTCCTGGCGAAGCTCCGGGGGGAGGTGGAGGTCGACCGGCCCTTCTACTACGAGGCGAACGAGCTCGCGGGCGCCCTCGGCCTGGGGTCCCCGGGGTCGCTCGCCTCGTACGTCAGCCGGCTCTCGGCGCGCGGGTACCGGGCGGCGCCGACCCACGCCCGGGCCGGGGCGTTCCGCACGGACGCTCCCCGCTCCGTCGTCGAGACGGTCGCACGGGCCCTGGCCACCGAATGATCAGTCCCAGAAGGCGCGCGTCTTGGCGTAGCTCCGCTCGGCCCGGAGGATCTCCGTGAAGAACGCATCCTGGTCCCGGTAGAGTCGGGCGAGCAGACGCCGTGCGGTTTCGGGCCCGATCCCCCGGGCCGCGAGCGCATACAGGGCCCGTTCTCCGTAGTGGGCGACGAGCTCCGCTGAAGTGTAGCCGGTCCGGACGAGCGACTCTAGCTCGGGGGAAGGGGCGCGCTCCTTGCGGGGCGCCCGCTTGGTCGTCTTCCCCTGGGGTTTCCACTTCTTCTTGGCGTACTGGACGAGCCGTTCGATGTCCTTCTCCCGCCGGGGAGAGAGCACGGCGGAGAGCGAGCCGCGACACAGGAGGCAGCGGCTCCCTCCCTCCTTCTGGTATCTGGTCGGCGTGGTCTCGCGCTGGAATCCGCATCGCAGGCAGACGAGGACGAGCGGCTCCTTGGCGAGCCGTTCCCGGACCGCCTTCAAGAGGGTGGGGGGCGGAGTGTCCGAGACCGCCCGCCAGCGCAGTCGCTCGAGGGGCCCGTCCGTCAGCGCCGACGGCGGGGTCGCGACGACCTCCATCGCGCCGGACCGGACCCGCACGAGGATGCCGCGGGCGTGCTCCACGTCGAACCGGTCGTGGAGGGTCTTGTCGAGCGTCTCCTCCCCGAGCGGGTTGGTCCGGCTCTGTTCCAGGAGGGGCTCGAGGGTCCGGAGGTCGCGCGGGTCGGCGGTCGCCGGGATCACCCCCAGCTTGCGCGCGACGGCGAGGAAGACCCAGCGATAATCGAGGCCGCTCGGGACGAGCCGTTCGACGAGCGGGAGCAGCGAATCCGGGTCGGTCGAGAAGGCGTCGACCAGCGTGGGCCCGTCGACCGCGACGGGGAGCTCGAGGACGAACCAGGTCGGTTCGACCGAGATCACCTCGGTCCGGGCGCCGAGGCGGGCGGTCAGCACTCCGGCGACCGCGAGGGCGAGCGTCTCGTTCGTCCGGGTGCCGAAGCACGCCCCGTAGACGACCACCCGACCGCGGGCGGTGACGGTGACCCGCCGGTCCGTGGGCAGGGCCTCGGCGGCGATCGCAGCGTCCCGTCGCCCCGTGAGGCGCGCGGCGTCCGCCGGGCTCAGGGGGTACCGTTCGAACCCTCCCTCGCGGCGGAGTCGACCGATCTCCTGGGCCACGTCGAACGGGACCGGGAGGTCTTCTCCCGCCCATCGCGGCTCGGCCCCGATCTCCTTCACGGTCTCGACCAAGAGCTCGCCGTCCCGGTATTCCACGACCTTCCATGTGCGGCCGTGCAGCAGGAAGATCTCCTCGGGCTGGGCGAGGATCTGAGTTAGGACGAACCGCTCGTCGAGCGTCCCGATCAGGCGCCGCGTGGCGATGTCGCGCAGGCGGTACGTGCGCTCGTCGGGAATGAGCGATAGGGAGGCGTAGAATCGGGCGAGGGTGCCCCGCCCCGGCGCGATCTTTCCGTCGTCCTGGCGCTTCGCCAGGCGGAGTTCCACGAGGTAATCGAAGAGAGCGTTCCAGTCGGGCCGGGAGAGGTCGCGCACCGCTTCCGCGTGTCCGAGCACCTCGACCAGGCGGTCGGGTTCCGTCGGTCCCTCCGCCCGCAGCGTCGCGACGACCTGCTGGGCGGCGGCGAGCCGGTTCCGGGTACGCCACGCGGCGGGTTCGATCAACCCCTCGTCCGCCCGGCGGGCGAGCACGGCCGCCTCCTCGAGGTCGTCGTTGTCGAGCGCGAGGACGGTACCGTGGATGATGCGGTCCGAGCGATGACCGGAGCGCCCGACCCGCTGGACGAGCCGACCGACCTGATGGGGGGAGCCGAACTGGACGACGTGGTCGATCCCGCCGATGTCGATGCCGAGCTCGAGCGAGGAGGTGGCGACGAGCGCCCGGAGACGTCCGTCCCGGAACGCCTTCTCGGCCTCCTCCCGCATCTCCCGGGAGAGCGACCCGTGGTGCACGGCGACGGTCAGGTCGGGCGCGAGCAATCCCAGCCGGGCCGCGAGTCCTTCCGCGGTGGGCCGTGTGTTGACGAAGATGAGCGTCGTTGAATGCGCCCGGATCTCGGCCTCGACCGCCCGGAGCCCCGCGAGCAGCGTCGGGTCGGCCTTGAGGTCACTGACCAGCTCCGGGTTGAGCGCGGGGTACTCGTCGTCCGGACGGCGGGCGAACAGCTCGAGCTCGCGCCGGGACTCGGCCGTCCTCACCTCAACGGCGCGGGGTGGGGGCGCGAGGAACCGGGCGACCTCCGCGGGGTTGCCGACCGTCGCCGAGAGCCCGATCCGACGGACGCGGCGGCCCGTGAGCGCGTCCAATCGCTCGAGGGTGAGCCCGAGTTGGGCGCCGCGGTCCGAGCCGACGAGCTCGTGGATCTCGTCCACGATCACCGTACGGACGTTGCGCAGCGACTCCCTCAGGCGACGCCCCACGAGCAGGATCTGGAGCGTCTCCGGCGTGGTGAGAAGGAGGTCCGGAGGGCGATGGGATTGGGCGAGTCTAGCCGATTGCGTCGTGTCCCCGTGACGGACCGCCGCGGTCAGTCCCACTTCCTCGACCAGCGCGACCAAGCGGTGCTCGAGGTCCCGGTTGAGGGCCCGGAGCGGCGTCACGTACAGGATCGAGATCGGGGGCGTGGGGTCCGTGAGCCGTCGCGAAAGGAGCGGCAACAGCGCGGCCTCGGTCTTCCCGGTCCCGGTCGGGGAGAGCAGGAGGGCGTCGGCGGTCCCGTTGAGGAGCGGAAGGGCGAGCCGCTGGATCTCCGTCGGTTCGCGGATCCCGCGGCGGGCGACCGCTTCCGCGAGGCGCGGGTCGATGCCCGGAAGGAGGGAGCGCACGTCGAACGCCATGGATGGAGCGGCGGTGACCCGGAGCGGACGGAAAGGGGTGTCGGACGCCCTAGTGCTTCGGACGGGCCTCGAGGTCCAGGATGCGAAGTCCGATGCTCTCCTCGAGGGGGCGGTCGAACGAGTGGGACGGGAAGGTCTCGAGGACGACCTCCTGGAGGATGCCGACCGTCGCCCGGATGAGGTGGCCGCCCACGAGATGGTGGTCCGGCCCCGCCACGGCGCCGTGCAGGTGGATCGATGGATGACCGTCGGCCCAGGCGATGGTCCCGTGGAGAGCGACAACTTCGTGCGGGATCGTCAGTTCGTGGGGCTGGTACCGGGTCCCGTCCCAGTAGCCGAACGTCGCGCGACGGAACATCCCGATCCCGAACAGTACCGCGGCGGCCCGCAGTTGCTCCTTCTCGGCGAAGGCACTGAGCGTCTCGAACAGATCCTGGCCTTCCTCAAGTCGGAGCACCCACTTCGTTCCCTCTCGCACGGCCTGCATGGTCGGACCCTTTCCCGGGCCTAACGCACGGCCCTGAGAGATACCGTTTTCCCTATCGGGCGGGTGCCGGACGCTCCGTGGTCGAGTCGGTTCCGTCGACGTCACTTCCGGTCGGGGAGCGGACGCTCGTCGACCGCATCCGGGCGGGCGGTCCGGCCCTGGTCGCCCTGTCGGGCGGCGTCGACTCCGCCCTGGTCGCGTCGCTAGCCTTCGAGGCACTGGGCCGGGCCGCCGTCGCCGTCACCCTGACGGGCCCGGCGGTCTCCCAGGCCGAGACGGAGCGCGCCGGGAAGGTCGCTCGGACGATCGGGATCGAGCATCACGTAGTGTCGGCCAACCCGCTCGAGAACGCAGAGTACCGCGCGAACCCGAGCGACCGGTGCTACTTCTGCCGCTCCGTCGAGACCCATCGCCTCCGCGAGTTCGGCGATGCCCGGGGGATCCTCCAGTACCTGGACGGAGTCCACGCGGACGACCTTCGGGATGACCGACCCGGATTGAGGGCCATGAACGAGGCGGGGTTCGAGCATCCGCTGGCCTGGGGGGGCTGGACCAAGTCCGAGGTCCGCCGGGTCGCTCGCCTTCGGGGCCTGCCGAACGCCGACCAACCGTCGGATGCCTGCCTCGCCTCCCGAGTCAGCCATGGGGATGCGATCGACGCGCCGCTGCTCGCTCGGATCGAGGCGGCCGAGACGGTCCTCCGGGGTCGGGGGTTCCGCCGGGTCCGGGTTCGGGTCCAGAACGGGGCCGCCCGCATCGAGGTCGACCCGGACGAGGTGCCTCGTCTCACTCTCCCGGTGACCGCCGCCGAGGTCCTGGCCGAGGTAGGCGCCCTCGGATTCTCCCCCGTCACGATCGACCCCCGGGGGTACGGGGCGGGACGGGCGGAACGGGAGGGTGGGGCGTGAGCCCGAAGGCGGCGCCCGCCCAGGTCGAGCCCGAGCTTCCGGGTCACTTCGAGCTCGAGACCGACATGGTCCCGCAAGGGGACCAACCGAAGGCGATCGAGGAGGTCGTTGCGCGGCTCACCCGACGGGAGAAGTACGTCACGCTCCTCGGCGTCACGGGCAGCGGCAAGACGTTCACGATGGCGCACACTGTCCAGCGGTTGCAGCGCCCGACGCTCGTCGTGAGCCCCAACAAGACGCTCGCGGCCCAGCTCGTGAGCGAGTTCCGCGCGCTGTTCCCGAACAACGCGGTGGAGTACTTCGTCAGCTACTACGACTACTACCAGCCCGAGGCGTACGTCCCGCAGATCGACCTGTACATCGAGAAGGACATGTCGATCAACGAGGAGATCGACCGACTTCGCCACCGGGCGACCCAGGCCCTGCTCACCCGACGGGACGTCCTGGTCGTCGCCTCCGTGAGCTGCATCTACGGCCTCGGGTCCCCCGAGGACTACCGCGCCTCCGTGGTCGAGCTCCATGTCGGCCAGGACATCGGTCGGCAGGAACTGATCGACCATCTCATCCGGATGAAGTACCAGCGCAACGACGTCGAGTTGAAACGAGGTCGGTTCCGGGTCCGCGGCGGAACGCTCGATGTCATGGGCGCGGGCGAGACCGTCCACCGGATCGTCCTCGACGGGCGGGTCGTCTCCTCGATCACGGAGCTCGACCCGGTCACCCGGGAGGAGCGACGGGACCTGAACCAGCTCTCGGTGTTCCCGGCGACCCATTTCCTGACCGTCGATGAACGGATGCGCGGCATCCTCCACGAGATCGAGCAAGAACGGGACGTGCGCGTGAAGGAGCTCGCCGACGCGGAGAAGATCGTCGAGGCCCAGCGCCTCAAGGGTCGGGTCAACTACGACCTCGAGATGCTCCGGGAGACCGGCTACTGCTCGGGGGTCGAGAACTATTCGCGCTACTTCGCCGGTCGAAAGCCGGGCGAGCCGCCGTATACCCTCCTCGACTTCTTCCCGAAGGACATGCTGGTCTTCCTCGACGAGTCCCACGCGACGATCCCCCAGCTCCAGGGGATGTACAAGGGCGACCGGAGCCGGAAGGACAATCTCGTCGAGTTCGGATGGCGGCTCCCGTCCTGTCGCGACAACCGCCCTCTGACCTTCCCCGAGTTCCTCTCCCACGTCCCGCAGGCGGTCTTCGTATCGGCCACGCCGGGACCGTTCGAGCACAAGGTGTCGAAGGGGGTCGTCGAGCAGATCATCCGTCCGACCGGCCTCGTCGACCCGCCGATCGAGGTGCGCCCCCTCACGGGACACATCGAGGACCTGGTCGGCGAACTTCGACGCGTCATCGCCGACGGGGACCGCGCACTGGTCACGACGCTCACGAAGCGAACCAGCGAGGAGCTCGCGAACTACCTCGCGAAGCTCGGGCTCAAGGTCCGCTACCTCCACTCCGAGGTCGAGACCCTGAAGCGGGTCGAGGTGCTGCGCGACCTTCGACTGGGCCAGTTCGACGTGCTCGTCGGCATCAACCTGCTCCGGGAAGGGCTCGACCTGCCCGAGGTGAGCTTCGTCGCGATTCTGGACGCCGACAAGGAGGGGTACTTGCGCAGCGAGACCTCCATCGTCCAGACCGCCGGGCGCGCGAGCCGCAACATGCGGGGCAAGGTCGTGCTGTATGCGGACCGGACCACCGGCTCGATGCGGCGGGCGATCGACGAGATGGCCCGCCGGCGCACGGCCCAGGTCGAATACAACCGGTCGAACGGGATCGTGCCCGAGTCGGTCCAGAAGGAGGTCCGCGCGCTCCTCGGGACCGCCGAGGGATCCTCCGAGCTCTCGACCTCGGGGCTCGGGAAGAAGTGGAAGGAGAAGCTCCCGCTCCTGCTCGCGAACCTTGAGGAGGAGATGCGCCTCGCCGCGGAGCGCCTCGATTTCGAGGAGGCGGCCCGGATCCGCGACCGCATCCGCGAGATCAAACGCGACTCGGCGGCCTCGCCCGACCGCCGACCGGCGGCAGCGGCCAAGGCCTAGCCCGAGCGCCCGGGTCCTCGGCGTATTGTACCCGCGCCGGTGTCCCGGAATCGTGCCTCCACGACGACCGTCGAAATCGCTCCGCTGGGGAGGCCTCTCCACCCTCCGCCGCTCGGGCGCCGTGAGCGACCTATTGTTCCTGTACGAGTGCGAGACCCGCGAGGTCGGCCAGCTGCGGAGCATCGCCGAGCGACTCGGCCTTTCGGTCCAGGCCGCCTCCCACACCTTCCGTAGCCTCGCCCGCCGCGGCTTGGTCGAGCTCCGGGAGGGAAGATACCGCCCGACCGTCCGGGGCGTCGACTGGCTGCACTCGGCGCTCGGCAGCGTCCGGGACGACCTCGCAGAGCGTCTCGACCGGCTCCACATCGTCCGTACGACCCCCGCGGTCGCCGCGGCCCCGATTGGGGCCGGCGAAGTGGTCCGACTCGAGATCCGGGATGGGGTGCTGACGGCGACGCCCGGGTCGGCGGGGGGGTCCCGGGGACGGGCCAGCCGGGCCGCCGAGACCGGGGAGCTGGTCGAGGTGGGAGAGCTGGAGGGGATCGTACCCCTCCCCCACGGCCGCCTCCAGGTCATCGCTCTCCCCAGCGACCGCATCTCCGACCGCGCCTTGCCCCGGGAAGTACGGGCCACCCTCGACGCCGCCCGTCCGGGGCTCCTCGCCGTGTTCGGACTCGGGGCGCTCCACGTGCTGGTCCGGGCGGTCCCCGCCCGGCCGTTCGTCCGGTTCGGCGTTGCGTCCGCGCTGGCGGAGGCGACCGAGCTAGGGGTCGATGGGACCGTCGTCGTGACGGACCGGGACCTGCCGCGGCTCTTCGTGCAGTTCGACCGGCCCGAGACCCCGAGTCTCGAGTTTCTACCACTGCGACGGGGAGTTGGCCGCCGGGCCCCTCGGCGACCCCAGGCGCGCCGCCAGCGCCGCAAGTAGCGACGGGACGTCGGCCACCGGCACCGCCCCCTCGCGCAGGAGCTGCGCTCGGACCTCGGTCGCCCTCCCGTCTGCAAACTCGAGGGAGGTACCCTTCGGGGGATCGACCAGGAAGATGGGGACCCGGGCCGAAAACTCACCGAGGTCCTCGAGGTTGGCGAGGTTGGAGGGCCCGACAGGGAACGGCGCGACCACGATGGCCTTCGCGGTCGCCAGCAAGAGCCGGTTCCGGGCGCGGGCTTCCGCACCGAGCGGGGCGAAGGGGATCTCGACCGCCACCGGGACGCCGAGCGCCTCGGCCGCCTCGGTGTCCGAGTCGAACAGGGGGAGCGCGCCGGCCGAGACCTCGTAGCCTTCCTCCACCAGCCGGCGCAAGAAGGGTACTCCTGTTCCGCCCCCGGCGACGACATGCACCCGCACGCGTCGGGCCGGCCGGACCGAGACCGGGTCCGGGCCCAACGGGAGCTGGGGAATGAGGTAGGGAAGCCCGGTGGCCGCGTCGCGGCGCACCTCGGCGACGACGCCCCAGACCCGCGCCAGGAGTTCGGGGGACAGGATCGCGGCCGGCGCACCTTCCGCGACGAGCTGTCCGTGCGAGAGCACGGCGACGCGGTCCGCGAACCGGGCCGCGAGGTTGAGGTCGTGCAGCGCCAGGATGACCGCGCGCCCGTCACGACGGGCGATCCGTCGGATGCGAACGAGGAGGTCGAGCTGGTGGCCGACGTCCAGGTGCGCCGTGGCTTCGTCCAGAAGGAGGATAGGGGTCTCCTGGGCCAGTACGCGCGCCAGCCGGGCTCGCTGCCGTTCGCCTCCGCTCAGCTCCTGGACCCCGCGACGCGCAAACTCGGTCACGTCGGCATCCGCGAGCGCCGCGGCGACCGCCCGGACGTCCGCGGCCCGTTCGGGAGCGAGCGGGGGAATGTGGGCAAAGCGACCGTAGCGGACGTAGTCGACGAGGGGGACGTTGTCGCCGGCCGCCTCCTCCTGGGGCATCCACGCCACGACACGGGCCCGTTCCCGGAGGGAAAGCGAGCCGAGCGATCGACCGAGCAGATGCACGGTGCCCTCGGAAAGAGGTTCGAGACCCGCGATGGCCCGGAGAAGACTGGACTTGCCCGACCCGTTGGGCCCGGCCAGGGCGAGCACTTCGCCCCGGGGAACCGACAGGCTGACCGACCGGACCGCGACCTGGTCGCGGTATCGGACCGAGGCGGCCTCGACGCGCAGAGGTGGGGCGAAGTCCCCACTCATGAGTTGGGCCTCCCGCCAGTGCCGAGGCCCTGCCGGCGGTAGAGCAGGTAGAGAAAGAACGGGGCTCCGGCGAACGCCGTCGGGATCCCGACGGGGATCACCACCGACGGGACGACCGACTGGGCGAGGTCCCACGCCAGGACGAGGAAGCCGGCGCCGAAGAGGCCCGAGATGGGCAGTACGACGCGGTAGTCGGGACCGACCAAGCGTCGAACGACGTGGGGGGAGACCAAGCCGACAAACCCGATCACCCCCGTGAACGCGACCGCGACCGCGGTGAGTAGCGTGGAGAGGAGAATGACCCGTCGGGTCGTGCGGCGCGCGTCCACGCCCACGCTTTCCGCGACCTCGCGCCCGAGTTGCAGCACGTTCAGGGAGCGTCCGTGGAGGGCGATCAGCGTCCCGGCGATCAGGAGGACACCGAAGACGATCGCGTCACGGCTCCACGTCGCATCGCTCAGCCCCCCGAGCAACCAGAAGTTGACCTGCACGCCACTCGAGGGGTTGTAGAGGAGGAGGGCATCCAGCACCGCGGAGAACAGGAAGTTGAGCGCCACCCCGGTGAGGAGCAACGTCTCGACCGACCGCGCGCGGCCGCCGGCGGCGAGGTAGACCACCGTGCCCGGGACGAGGCCACCCACGAATGCGAGGACGGGCAGGACCGTCGCCTGTTCCGCCGGAGCGAGGTTGAATGTGAAGAGGATGGACGCGCCCACGGCGGCCCCGGTCGACAGACCGAGGAGGTACGGGTCGACCAACGGGTTTCGGAACACTCCCTGGAGCGCGCCGCCCGAGATGCCCAGCGCGGCTCCGACCAGCACCGCCAGGAGGAGGGGAGGGAAGCGGGCGCCCCAGACGATCTCGGTCTGAATGGTGCACGTCATTCCGCTCAGCGAGGGGGGACATGGGGCCGACGGGAGGAGACCGCCCGTCAGGTGGTACCCCACGATCCAGAGCACCGTCGGCCAGGGGATCACCAAGGAGCCGGTCAAGGGGCCGACGATCGTGGAGAAGACGACGAGCAGTGCGAGACCGACGAGGAGGATCCCCAGCACCAGCCATCGGCGGCCGCGGCGGGGGGAAAGGAGGGGAGGCCCCCCGTCCACGGCCGGGAGGGTCGCCACCATGCGTTCCTGACGACGGGCTCAGTCCGACGGCATGGGGGCGAGGCTCGGGTGCAGCCAGTAAAGGAACCAGGGGAGCTCGAGCAGCATCGAAGGGTCGGCCTCGGTGAGCAGGGTCACGTCGATCGGGATCTTCGAACTATTCAGCTGCCCCCAGTAGGGAGCGCTCGACCAGACGGACGGTGTCTCGTTCGACACGAGGAAGGGGTCGTTCCAGCTGGTGCCGTAGATCACGACATTGGGCTGGTCCGCGAGCACGACGGTCGCATTGATCTCGGCGTACTCGAGGGGAACGCCGGCGGAGACGCTCGAGCCATCGGCGAGGTCCACGAGCGATTGTCCGAACGTCCCCGGACCGTAGGTGTAGTACCCTCCTCCGTCAAAGTAGTACGTCAGAAGGACCGAGGGGATCCGGGTTCCGTTGTCCGAGAGGAGGTTGTCGAACGCGGTCGCGTTCGCCAGGTTCCCTGCGAGGGTCGCATCCAGCGCATTGGCGGTCGACCGTGCGCTCGGGAAGAGCTCGGCGACGAGGTTCACGTCCCCCACGACCCCGTCCAGGGTGGACGGGGCGAGGAGGATGACGGGGAGGTCGTAGGTAGTGGTCAGGGTGGCCACATCCGTGGCGGACGTGAGCGTCGACGCGAGGACCAGCTCCGGAGCGAGGGTCGCGACCTCCTCGGTGTTCAAGGTCGGGAAGTCGGTCACGCACATCGAGCTCGTCAGGTTCCACGCCGTGGTCTGGTTCGGGGAATACTCGTCCAACATCCCTCCGTACAGCTGTGGGGTGCACCCGATGCCGACGACCCGGTCGCGCAGCCCCAGGCGATAGACGATGTCCATCACGCTGGGCGCGAGCACGACGATGCGGCTCGCATCGGCCGGGGCCGTGACGGTCCGACCGAGGTCGTCCACGACGGTGACGGTGCCCACGGTGGTCGTTCCGCGGGCCCCGTAGTACGCCGCCGTCGCGATCACCGCGACCCCCGCGGCCAACAGGATCGCGACCACCACCAGGGTTCCGGTGACGGACCGTGGACCGTCCGGGGTAGAATTCAATGACATTATACTCCAGGCAAATGCGATTGAACATAAAGGTTCCCGAACGGGGACGGCGCGCGAGGGTGGCGGCGGCGCCCCTCAGCAAAGGATATCTTGCCCGTCCACTGGGAAAAGGCGGAGGGAGCATAGGCTAACTTGGTAGACCAGCGGGCTCCAGTCAGGGTGGCTTTCGAGCCCCCTGTGATACAATGGGTCTGCGGAGGGGCGGTCCCCGCCCCCGTGACGATTGACTGGAGCGCGCGGAGAGACCCGCATATGGGGGTTCAAATCCCCCTGCTCCCATGGACCTAGCGAGCGAGTCTCTCTCCCCTACGGCGAGAGGTCCCGGGCCACCCGACGGATCGCAGGGGAAACCCCAAGTCTTGGACCCGTCGCAGAGTGCCGGGTTCCCGTCGGCCGGGGCAAAGGTCGACTTCAAGGTCGTGGGCCTACGCGGTGGCCGTTGGCCGCGCGGTCGCCCAGTGGAGGGAGGCTGAAACGAACTCCCAGCGTGCCCCCGTGAGCCGTTCCGAGGTTTCCCAAAGTTGCGCGCTCGCCTTGAGGTCTAAAGCCGGGGCGTAGACGGGGCAAGGTACTGGGTCGCCCTTCATCCCGCGTTCGGGCCCGTAGTAGCTTCCCGAGGTCGCCGTCGGGTCGGTGGCCGCTCGCAGGATGGACCGGGCCCCCAAGGCGGCGTCTTGGGCCATGAAGTGCAGGATCAGCCGGAATCCGACACTGGGCGGGCCACCTCGGCCACTCGACTGAAGGTTGGTTCGGGCCACTCCGGGGTGGCAGGCAGTGCTGATCAACGGGAGCCCTGCGGCCTCCGAACGCCGGGCGAGCTCCAGCGCAAACATGAGGTCGGCGAGCTTCGATTGGCAGTAGGCCGCATAGTGAGCGTACGAACGATCCCATTGGAGATCCTCAAACATGATCCGCTTCTTTCCACCGTTGGCCGAGGCGCTCGACACCGTCGTCACCCTCGGAGAAGGCGATCGAAGGAGAGCGGGCATCAGCCCCAAGGTCAACGCGAACGGGCCGAGATAATTGGTACCGAACTGGCGTTCGAACCCATCCTCGGTAAGCTGCCGCTGTGGGACGAACATGACGCCCGCGTTGTTCACCAAGAGGTCGACCTTCGGGAGTCGACCCACTCGGTCCGCAAAGGCGCGGACCGATGGGAGGCTGGCGAGGTCGAGAGCCTCGAGCCGCAGGGAGGCGTCGGGCACGACGGAACGAATCCGCTCCATCGCCTCCCGCGCCCGTTCCGCGGAGCGGGTAGCTACGACCACGTCGGCCCCGGCGCGCGCAAGTCCCAGGGTGGCACACCATCCGAGTCCGCTGTTGCCACCGGTCACGATCGCCAATCGGCCCTTCTGAGAGGGGATGTCTGCCTCGCTCCATGTCGGCATGATTCCCCCCAAGGGATCAGGAGTATTTGAGTGTTTACTCACTCATTTATGTCGGGGTTCAGGGTTGACGTGCCAGGCCGGCCCAGAGTACCTCGAAGCCATTCGTCCGGTAGCGCGCCGCGTGGGTCGGGTCTCGGATCATCAAGGAGATGGTCATTTCCTGTACTGCGTTGACGACTATTCCGATATACTCGTCCGACAGGTCCTTTCGCACGAGGCGCTGCTCGCGTAACGCCCGAGCCAAGGCCGTCAATTCGGCCCGGCTCGCCGAGTCCTTCGCCTTCGACTCCCCCGTCAGGCCCCCCCACAGCTCGATCTCCTTGAGGACCTGGTGGGCCTCGGGGTGCGTGGCCCCCCAATCCACGTAGCGGGTCCACACGTGTCGGAGGCGGACCCGGACACCTTTCTTCCTCGGATACGACGAGAACACCGCGCTCGAGAGTTCGGCCTTGATGTCCTGGTAGACGCCATTGACCAGGTCGTCCTTGGTGGGAAAGTAGGTAAACAAGGTGCCCTCCGCCACCCCCGCCGCTTGGGAGATGGCCGACGTCGGGGCCCCCAGCCCATCCTTTGCGAAGACCCGGGTCGCAGCCCCCAGAATGGCGTTGCGTTTATCTTCGCTTTTCGGTCGAGCCACAGAAACCGTCGTTTTAACTGAGACGACACTCATTTAATAAGTCGATCGAACGGTCTCCGCCCCCTCGCGGCGAGATTCCTCCCCTGGGGGTCCGGGTGCTCTGCGCCGGACTCGACCCTGACAGACCCGTTCGTGCTCCGCGGAGTGGAATCGAGTGCCTCGGGAAAGGATGGGTGTCCCCTGGTCCCCTCCCTTCTCCACCCGCTGGACGGAGCGTCGTCCGAGTCCTTCGACGCTCCCCCAAGTCCCCGCGTCTGAGGACCCGGGGCAGGGAAAGACCCCGGGCTGGGTGGACCAGCGGGGATAAGAGGGGGGGCCCGTCATTCGGAGGAGGGTCTCCGCGTGGTGGCTTCTGGACCGGTGACGGGTGCGACCGCACCCCCCGTCGTGGTCCCGAAACAGGCGTTCTCGCTCACCCTCAGTTCGGGCGCGGTCTTCGGGGCCGGGCTGCTCGTCCAGCTGATCGGCTTCGCGGGCAGCCTGCTGCTCTACAAGCACATCGGAACGCCGGGTGCGGGCCAGGCGCTTCTCGGGACGGCGCAATTCTTCCTCCTGATCGGGTCCTCCATCAACGGGGTCGGCGACCTGCGGTTGGGGACCGCGTACACCTACTTCCTCGCTCGGGGAAAGCCGGCGACCGACAACACGACGACGTACCTCCTGGTCCGTACCGCTATGGTCGGGTCCGTCGGTCTCCTCCTGTTCATCATCGCCCCGATCACGATCGGCGGGGGCCAGCTTGCCTCGACCGGGACCGAGCTCACGGCGTTCGGGTTGTTCGTTTCGCTCCCGATCCTCTGGTCGCTCTCCACGGTCTACAATCAGATGTTCATCGGTGAGGGGAATTCGCTCAAGGCCCAGTATCCCTCCCTCGTCGAAGCGTCCGTACGACTTCCCGTGCTCTACTACGTCGCGTTCTACGACCCGACGATCCTCGGGATCACGATCGCCTACGTAGTGGGAGCTGCGGCCTCGGCGGTCTTCAGCCTCCCGTCCATCTTGCCCCGGTTACGCGCGTTCCGGGTGGGCGAAGGGCTCCGCCTATTCCGGTTCGCCTGGCCCTTGATGGCGAGCCTGATGCTGAACTACCTCGTCACCAACACGGTCCCGCTCCTGATCAAGATCGGCGTGAGCGCCGGCGCGTTCTCAGTGTTCCTTGCGGCCAACGGCTGGCGGGTCCTCGTGCTATCTCTGCCGGGGGCCGTCGTCACCCCCTTGTTCCCATACCTCGCCGGGTTGCATCGGCAGCAACGATACGAATCCATCCGTACGGGAACGTGGCAGGCGCTGCGGTACTCCGCGATGCTCCTCGTACCCGGCGTCGTCGGCCTGGTCGTGTACCGATACAACTTCCTCAACGTGTTTGCGAACTCCTCGTATGCCGGTCAAGGGTCGATCGCGCTCGCCATCCTGGTCATCGGCGCCCTGCCGCTCGCGCTGAGCCAGATCATGCAGTCGAGCATCAACGCGATCGGCCGGCAGCGGCTCGAGCTGTACATTACGAGCACCCAGATCCTGGTACTCCTCGCCGGGATCGCCCTCTTGATGCCCCCTTGGGGGCCGTTCCAGATCCACCCCGGGATCGTCGCCGGGTCGGTCGCGATCCTCGCCTCTTCGTTCGCCGCGCTCGCCTTGAACACATACTTCATGGAGACGTTGATCCGGGTCCACATCCATCCGCCCTCGATCGCCGGGATCACTGCGAGCGCCGCGGGCGCCTTCTCCGTCCTCTACCTCCTGAACCACTACCACCTCTTCCCGGTGAGCACGTGGTACCAACTCCTCTCCGCGGTCTTCATCGGTTTCACGGTCTACTTCTTCATCCTCGCCGGGATCGGGGAACTGACGAAAGAGGACGTCCACCGGATCGGCGGCTCGCTCAACATCCCACGTCGGGTGCTCGACGGAGCCGCCCGGATCACCTGGCGGACGAGCACCCCCGGTCTGGCCCCCGTGGACCTCGCTCGGGCGCCCGGTCTCCGGTCCACCGAACTTCCGGAGCCCTTCACCGGGACGCGGGAGTTCCCTGAGATCCCGACCCTACCCGAAGAGGTCCCGCCTCCGGAAACCGGCGAGAACGGCGGTCCCCTCCCTTGAGGAGGTCGCCGCACGGAGACGAGGCCATGCCGACGGGCCGTGAGTCACTTCAGCACGGTTTGTATCCTGCTCCGCTACCGAAGTTTTGTTCCGAAAAACTGACCCCACCGGGCGAGTTTGTAGCGGCGCTCGCTTCGCAGAGCTTAAGCCCCATGGCTCGCTGGTCTCCTCGAGGCCACGACCATGATCCATGTGGAGATCCGACCCGCCGCGTCCCAGCAGGTAATCGCCCTCATCCGGGGCCAGAGCCCCGAAGTCGGGGTTCGCGTGTACGCCCAGCCCTCGGGCGGCGGCTGCTGTGGCGGAGGGTCGAGCGGCGTCCAGTTCGGGCTCGCCTTCGCCAAGCCCCGCGCCGACGACGAGGTGATCGCGGGCGACGGCTACCGACTCATCGTCGACCCGACGAGCACGAAGTTCGTCGACGGGGCGGTCATCGATTACGTCGAGGGCCTCCAGGAATCCGGCTTCAAGATCACGAACCCCACGCTCCCGGAGCCCGACGCGGCCGGCAAGTCCGGCGGTTGCGGTTCCTGCGGCAGCAACTCGGAGAACGGCGGCGGGTGCGGCTGCGGTCACTAAGGGACCACCGGAGTCCGCCCCGAAATTCGGGCCTCCCGCGGGGGACCGTCCCGCGTAGCGGGGCGCGATGAGCGCCGAGCCGCTCTGGAGCGAGAACCTCCGGAAGACCTACCCCGTGAAGGGTGCGCCCGCCGTGGAGGCGCTCGCCGGGGTCTCCCTCAACGTCCATCCGGGAGAGCGGATCGCACTGCTCGGCCGCAACGGGGCCGGCAAGACGACGTTCCTGCGCATCGCCTCCACGCTCCTCCGGCCAACGTCGGGTTCGATCCGGGTATTCGGGTTCGACATCGACGAGCACCCCGAGAAGGCCCGGCCGTACATCGCCGTCGTCCCGCAGGAAGGCAAGCCGTTCTTCCACCTCTCCCCGCGCGAAATGATCTACACCTACCTGCGGGCCCGCGGACTGTCCCGAGAGACGGCGAAGGACCGCACGGCGGACGCGATCGAGCGGATGGGTCTCACCGAGGTCGCCGGCCGATTGGCGATCACTCTCTCCGGCGGCCAGCGTCAGCGGACGATGGTGGCGACCGTGATTGCGACCCAGGCGCCCCTCCTGTTCCTGGACGAACCGACGATCGGGATGGACCCGTTCGCACGACGGGAGGTCTGGGCCTCCCTCCGGGACCTCACGACCAAGGGGTCGACCATCCTCCTGACCACCCACTACCTGGACGAGGCCGACGCGCTCAGCGACCGACTGTACATCGTGGAGCGCGGGAAGGTGATCGTCAGCGGGACCGCGGAGGACCTGAAGCGGTCGGTCGGCGGGACCCTCAAGGTCTCGATGTCCGGCGGGGCGGCGCACCAGGAGACGTTCCGGTCGTTCGGGGAGCTCGTCTCGGACGGGAACGTGCTCACGGTCATCGTGTCGCCGGAGCGCCTCGGCGAGGTGATGGCCCTGACCGTCCAGGCCGGCATCTCTGCGACGGTCGGCCCGGTGACGCTCGAGGAGGCGTTCCTCCGCGTCGTAGGACGGTCGATCGATGAGGATTGAGACGACCGAAGGGACGTCGCGGGCCTTCCGGGGCACGGCGGCCTTCCTGTGGACGGAGGCTCTCGTACAGGCCCACGAGGGTCTCGCAATGGCGACGTCGATGGTCACCCAGTCGGTGATCCTCGTCTTCGTCTATATCCTGAACCCGGGTCTCCTCGGCGTCGCGCTCGTCGGCGCGACCCTCTTTTCGACGTTCACGATGGGCCAGCGGGTGCTCAACGAGGCCGCGTACATCCGCATCGACCACAAGATGAACGACCTCTACCTCGCCGGGCCCTTGAGCCCCGAGGGGTACTTCCTCGGCATGTCGGCCGGGATCCTCGTCGTCTACCTGCCACCCGTGATGCTCCTCGGCGGGCTCGCGATTGCCGTGGGCCACCTCACGCTCCTGACGAGCCTCGCCCTCGCTGGACTCGCGGGGGTCGTGTGGCTCTTCTCCGCGTCCACGGGGTACATCTTTTCGACGTTCTTCCGGGACAACCGGGCGATCTGGGCCTACGCGAGCCTGTTCTTCAACATCTTCGGCGTGCTGCCACCGGTGTTCTACCCGCTTGGGTTCTTCCCGGCGGCGCTGCGCCCCGTCGCGCTGCTCATGCCCCCGAGCGCCGCGGCCGCGCTGATTCAGTCGCGGATCGGAGCGGCCTCGCTCACCTCGGGGGACTTCTGGCTGGCCCTCGGGGGTCTCCTCATCGAGACGGCGGCGGTGTTCACGCTGGCTGTCTTCTGGGCGCGCCGGACGGTCCGGGGGACCTAGGTCGATGGCGACGAGTCTCGAGACCCAGTTCCCGAACGTTCCGACCGAGGGTCGGGCGCTGCCCGCGTTCGCGCTCGTCGGGTGGCGATGGATCAGCCGCAACCCGGCGGTCACGATCACTCCGGTCCTCCTCCCGTTCATTTTCCTGTACTTCCTCTCCCTGATCTCGCCGCCCTCGCTCCTTTCCCTCGAGATCGTCGGTGCGATGCTGTTCACGATGCAGAACATCGGCTCCTGGGTGCTCGGGGACAGCGCCACGTGGCGGATCGAATGCTCGCTGCAGGACATGTTCGTCGCGAGCCCCCTCAGCCGGATCCGCTACCTGTTCGGGATCGCGTTTTCGAACCTGATCGCGATGCTGCCCGCGCTCGCCATCCTCACGGTCCTCCTGGCGTGGGTCGGGGGCGCGCACGGCCACCCCCTCACGCTCTTTGGGGCCGTCGCCCTCGTCGGCAGCCTGTTCACGCTCTGGATCCTGTTCTCGGCGGTCGGCATGGCAATCTCGAGCCGGGTGCGGAGCCAGCGGGAGATCTGGCCCGTCGGCAACCTCACCTTCACCATGCTCGGCATGCTGTCGCCGCTGTACTACCCGCTCTCGGCCCTCCCCCCGTACTGGCAGGATGTGGCGCGGTTCCTTCCGACGACCTACGCCGCCCTGCTCGCGCAAGGGGCCCTCGGGATCACGCCGGCGACGCCCGATCAGCTGGCGATGTACGCGGGACTGCTGGCGCTTTGTGCCATCGTCGGGGTCGTGCTGTGCTTGCGGCTCTACCGCTGGGGGGAACTATGAGCCCCGGGCGCCCGGAACGTTCATACGGGGTGCAGGGTATAGAGCGGCCGGTGCCCCCCCGCAACAAGCCGCTCGTAGGGTCCGTGTCGGGCCGGGGGGCCGTCGTCCTTTCTTCTCCTCAATCCGGTCCGCCGGGGTCCGGCGTCCCGTGAGGAGCACCTAACGATGCCGAACGACGAATTCGATGAGATCCTCTCCGCGCTCGACCGGGAGACCGCGCGTATCCGCGTCCGGGCCGAACCCCGCCGCTACAACAAGCCCGCGACCGTCATTTCGGGCTTCCCGCCGGGGGTCGACCTCGAGGAGACTACGCGGACCCTCAAGAACCGCCTCGCGACGGGGGGGTCGGTCGTGGACGGAGAGGTCTACCTGCAGGGGGACCACCGCACCCGGATCCGGGACGAGCTCGCGAAGCTCGGCTTCGACCCGGAGACCATCGAGATCTCCGACGCGGCGCTCCCGAAGCGCGGCCGACGCGGGTAAGCGCACCGATTCCGCGTCCAACCCTCGTGTTTGAGGGGTGAATCGGCGCAGAAACGAGCATGTTAGGCGCTGATTGTGGCGGACGTGAAACGTATAACCGTCGGCGCCTCGGCGAGGATGGAGTCCCTCATGGCGGCATACGCGCACCCGGAGGTCTTGGTCGAGAACGATTGGATGGCAGCGCACCTGAACGACCCGAAGGTGCGGATCGTCGAGGTGGACTACGATCCCGCGGCGAACTACGAGCTCGGCCACCTGCCCGGCTCGGTCCTGTTCGACTGGCGGAAGGACATCAACGACCCGGTCGCGCGGGACATCCTCTCCGCGGAGGCGTTCGGCCACCTGTTCAGCCGGGCCGGGGTCGAGGACGGGACGACCGTCGTCCTGTACGGGGACTTCAACAACTGGTTCGCGGCGTTCGCCTACTGGGTCTTCACCTACTACGGTGCGAAGAACCTGAAGCTCCTGAACGGCGGCCGCAAGAAGTGGATCGCGGAAGACCGTCCGCTCACGAAGGACGCTCCCAAGGTCACCCCCTCGAAGCACGCGCCCGGCCAGGCCGACCCGAAGCTCCGGGCCTACCTCGACGACGTCCGCAAGGCGCTCCCCGAGGTCAAGGCGGGGAAGTGCTCGCTCGTCGATGTGCGCGGCCCGAAGGAGTTCTCGGGCGAGATCACGGCGCCCCCCGAGTACCCCACCGAGCACGCCCAGCGCGGCGGCCACGTCCCGGGCGCGAAGAACATCCCCTGGGCGCAGGCGGTCAAGGACGACGGCACGTTCAAGTCGCGCGAGGAGCTAGACGCTCTGTACGGGAGTAAGGGGGTCTCGGGGGCCCACCCGGTGATCACCTACTGCCGGATCGGGGAGCGCTCGAGCCACACGTGGTTCGTCCTGAAGTACCTTCTCGGATACCCTGACGTCCGCAACTACGACGGCTCGTGGACCGAGTGGGGGAATCTCATCCGGACCCCGATCGAGAAGCCGTAGACCCCTACTGGCCTCCGAACCCCTTCCCCTCCCTTTCCCCCGACTGGGGGGAGCCCTCCTCCGTTCAGCGCGATACGCCGGGGCGCCGTCGTGGCTGGGGGTCCGGCACCTTGCGGACGAGGAACTGGTGGAGCGTCCCCTCGTCCCGCCGGGCGAGGACCGGATATCCGGTCTGGTCGGACCAGCGGACCATCTCGATGGGGCTCGTCGGGTCGTCGGTGACGAGCAGGATGTGGGACCCGGGGGCCCGTTTGGCGAGCTCCTCGTTCAGCATGGTGAGCACCGCCGAGCATTCGATCCCGATCTCGTAGAGCTCGAGGTCGGGGGTCGCGGGCCAACAGCGGATCCGCTGCGTCCGGATCCGTTCCTCGAGCCGGGTCGCGATTTGGGCGGCCGTTTCGAGGTATCGGGGGACCTCCTCCGGGTCGGTCGGTCGGACCCGGGCGACCCACCCTTCACCGTAGGGAGCATCGTTCAGGAGCCGGGGCCGCTCACGCAGCACCGCATTTCGCTCGAGCACCTGGGTGTCGACCGGAACCCGGACGGCCCCTGTATACCGGGTGCTTTCCACGGTCGCGATGCTCCGGCCGCGCGCCACGAACCCCTCGATCGGCCGGAAGGAGAAGGAGACGAACGGTCCGGCGAAGGCGGCCAGCGTGCCGAGGACGCCGATGCGGGCCGAGTCCCCCTCGGGGGACCACCAGACGTCGTGCTCGAGGTCGTAGAGCCGGTCCTCGGGGAGGGGGCAGCCCGCGATCTCCACGTCGGGGGAAGGAACCGGGCCACCTATAGGTCTGACCGATGCGGCCCGGCGGGGGCCGGGTCTTGAGTTTCACCGGACGCAAATGCGGTGCGTTCCCGCGCCTTCGCAAGGGTTAAACCCCACCCCGTCTCGGCCGACCCCGAGGACCCCCATGGCCCGAAACGTTCAGGTGGAGCCGCTGCGCACCGTCCATATCGAAGACCAAGCCGTGGAACTGGTCGAGCGGAAGGGGCTCGGGCACCCCGACTCGATCGCCGACGGGGTCTCGGAATCGGTCAGCCGAGCGCTCTGCCGTCTCTACCTCGACGAGTTCGGCCGGATCCTCCACCACAACACGGACGAGACCCAGGTCGTGGGCGGGGCCTCCGAGCCGAAGTTCGGCGGCGGGAAGGTCACGAAGCCGATCTACATGCTCCTCGTCGGTCGGGCGACTACCGAGGTCAACAAGGAGAAGCTGCCGATCCACGACACCGCCATCGAGGCGGCCAAGAAGTACGTCGCCTCCATCTGCTCCCACATCGACCTCGAGCACGACGTCGAGTTCGACTCGAAGATCGGCTCGGGCTCCATCGACCTCCGCGGCGTCTTCGAACAGAAGAAGGTCCTCTCCAACGACACCTCCTTTGGCGTCGGGTTCGCGCCCCTCTCCGATCTCGAGCGCCTCGTCCTCGAGAGCGAACGGTTCCTCACCCTGAAGCTGAAGAAGAAGCTCCCCGCGCTCGGGGAGGATGTCAAGGTGATGGGCTACCGCGCGGGCGACCAGATCCGCCTCACGGTCGCGGCGGCGCTCGTCGACCGCGAGATCGCGGACGGCGATGCCTACCAGAACGTCTGCGACGAGATCACGCAGAAGCTCGCGGACCAGGCGACGAAGCTGACGCACCGGGAGGTCCAGATCCAGGTGAACACCGCCGACGACCCCGAGCTCGGCCGTTACTATCTCACGGTCACCGGCTGTTCCATGGAAGCGGGCGACGACGGCTCCGTGGGTCGGGGCAATCGGGCCAACGGCCTCATCACCCCGTGCCGCCCGATGAGCCTGGAGGCGTCGGCCGGAAAGAACCCGGTCAACCACGTCGGCAAGATCTACAACCTGCTCGGGAACCTGATCGCGGGGGACATCGTGAAGGAGACCGGCGGGAATGTGAAGGAGGTCCACGTCCGGATCCTCTCCCAGATCGGAAAGCCGGTCGACGAGCCCCAGGTCGCAAGCCTCCAGATCCTGCCCGCGAGCGGCGTCAAGCTGGCCCAGGTCAAGCCGACGGCGGAAGCGGTCGCGAACTCCTGGTTCGAGAAGGTCGACACCATCCCGAAGCTTCTCCTGACCGGGAAGCTGACGGTGTTCTAGGTCGCGCACCGCCGGGGTGGGCCCGCCGGGTCCGCCCCGCAAGGAATCCCCCCGCCTCCGCCGGGGACCGCCTCTAAATAGGGGGCCCACGCAGTATAATCCTCGGCAGGGGCCTCCCCGGCCGGCCGGGTCGTTCGAATGGTCTCGCTCACAGGCACGCAGGTCTTTGTCATCGTCCTCGCGGTCGTGCTCACGGTCGCGGTCGTTGCGATCTTCCTCTACCTCGCGAACCGGCTCCGGGCGCGGCGCAACCAGATCCTCGGGGAGCTCAGCACCAAGCCCGAGCTGATCCAGGACCGGGCGTTCAACCGTCTCGAGATGGCCCGCCGCGAAGCGCAGATCCTCGGCCGGACGGGGACCGACCTCTCGAGGGCCCAGGACCTGATCGCCCAGTCCCAGGCCGCGTTCGACCTTCGCCAATTCCCCCGCTCCTACGAGCTCGCCCAGTCCGCCCACGAGAGCCTGGTGAACGCCCGGGGACGCTCCGCCCTTCCCTCCTCGGTCCCGGGGGGGGCGGCGAGATCCTCCGCCCCCACCGGTACTTCCTCATCGGGCCCGGCGGCGGTCGCAACGTCGACCTTACGGGCCGCACCGCCCGCGGCCGTTCCTCCTCCCAAGAACCGGGCCGAGTCCCACTTCCAGCTCGGGCTCCTTCAGGCGGACCTCGACACCGCGCCCGCTTCGGGGTCCAAGACCGAAGCGGCGAGCTTCCGGACCCAGGGCCAGGCCGCGTTCGACCGAGGGGACTATACCGAGGCCTTTCGGCTCTCCCTCAAGGGCCGACGCGCCCTCGGACGGGCCGAGACCCTCGCTCCCGGACCCAACGTGGCCCCGACGGCCGGCGGGGGCCCTTCGGACGATGCGACCGGGGTTGCGGAACGGGTGGCCGGGTCCGAGCGGTGCCCGGCGTGCGGCTACCCGATGCAGTCGAACGACGTCTTCTGCCGCGGTTGTGGAAAGCCGCGGACCTCCCTGAGCTGCCCCTCCTGTAACGAGCCGCGCGCCCCCGCGGACACCTTCTGCGGGCGCTGCGGGGCCCGTTTCGCCCCGGATTAGTTCGCCGTCCCAAGCCAGTCGTCCAGCCGCCGCTGCGTGCGGGTTTCGTGGAGGACGGCGCTCTGGGCCAGCCATCGGTCGAGGGGGATGGAGAAGGTCGCCCGCAGCACCTCGTTCAGCTCCGGCAACGAGCCGAGGTGCAGGGAGGGTTCCTGGAGCGCCGCCCGGACGTGCTCCCGGACGTTCCAGACCCCGAGAGGGAGGATCTCGCCGGGGTGCACCTCGCGCAGGACGGTCGCCCCGGCCTGCCGACCGAGCCGGAGGAGCGCTTCCGAGACGGCGAGCCGGGCGGCGTAGTAGCATCCTCCGATCGATGCGTACGTCGTCCGACCGTCGTGCCCCTCGTGGTCCCCCAACAGGATGACCTGGGTGGGACTCGGGTTCCACAGGGTCTCGGGGTACCAGGCTTCGATCGATTCGTACCGCCAGATTCCAGGAAGTAGGACGATCACCCAACGATTGTCGAGCGCGGTGAGGCGATGTACCCGGATCTCTCCGAGCTCGGGCAACTCCCGGACGCGGTCGAGGTTCTGCTTGGAAAGGACGTCATCGACCGCGGTGATGCTCCACCGGGTCGGCACGAGCTTGCGCCGACCCCGTCGCCCGAGTGTCCCGACACTGAACGCCCGCTGGATCCGGCTGACCCGGACACCCCTCGCGTACAGCTCGGTGACCGCCGTTCGGGCGTTCGCGGCGGTATCGGAGGAGAGCCGGTCGAGGTGCGGGTCGACCCTTCGGATATCGAGCCGGATGTGTTCGATCGGGGCGGACAGTCCGAAGGGAGGGGCCGAATCGGAGAGCGTGATATGACCCCGAGGGGGGCGGCGGAACCGGGTCTCGCTCTCCGCGGATTCGGACGCGAGTCCGAGCAACTGCATCTGCTCGAGCATCGGGATCGGTTTTTCGGCGTCGGTGACGCGGATGGGGCTCGTTCCTCGCACGAGCCCGGTACGGAATCCGACGACCTCGGCCACCGAGCGCCCCACCCAGTGCTCGGGAGTGTCCAGCATCTCGGTCGACCCGTGTTCCGGGCTGAGCAGGGGGCCGAAAGAGACCCGGGGATACCCGTACCGACCGACGAACACCCCGGGAGGGGACGAGCCGGAGAGCTCGGTTCCCTGGACCATCGGCAGCGTCCGCTCGAACGCGTGGTATCGGAGGAGGAGAGGGCACACGGGCTTTCCACAGAGGAGCTGGGCCGAACGGCAACGCAAGCACATGCCGGGGTCCTCGCGGAGGCCCGGAATGCTCCACGAGAGCCCGGCCGCGGGCTCCACCCCGAGGAGGGGAGGAGCGGGTCCGGAGAACGTCACGACGGACCGGGCAGGAGTTCAGGGGGTATAGCCCTCCGTGGGAGGGGATGAAACGGGGCTCCACCGGCGCGAGGGTGGGAAATGGAGGACTCCCCCCGCGGGGGGGCCCGTTGTCGGCGGCCCCACCGATGCGGAAAACAAGAATTTCCTTCGGCACCCTCAAGAGCCCCCGCGGATTCCGAAGGGGGATGACGAGTACCGTGACCTGCGCGAGTTGTCAGAGACCGGTCCCGAGCGACGCCACGGCCTGCCCCTCTTGCGGCGCGGCCCTCTCGCCCCAGCAGGTGCATACCGGCGGAAGCGGCGGCTGAGCGCCCGCCCGGGGCAACCGTCCCGGTGGTCCGTCGTTCACCCCGCGAAGGGGAGCAACGAGGGAACGGCGGTGAACAGGATCGTCAGCAGGCCCACCGCGATGAGCAAACCTCCGAGCACCACGCGGAGGCGCTCCTCCGAAACGTGCTGGTGAAGGTATCGAGCTCCCCGGGACGAGATTGCGGTGATCATCACCAATGCCGACGCCGCCGCGATGAAGACGAGCACGACGTTGCCCGTCGATGCTACGAACACGATGGCCAGGATCTGCGTGTTGTCCCCCATCTCGAGAAGGAACGCCAGTCCGAGCGACACGAGCCGAACCTGTCCGGCGGTGCGCGCTACGGCGGGGGTTCCTTCGCCGGGCTCGTGGATCGGAGCGGGGGTCCTCAGGATTTCCCGCACGCCGAAGGCGAGCAGCACGACCCCTCCGGCCGCCTTCACCCAGGGGAGGTACGGGCCGAGAACGGTCTCCGCACCATATCCGAGGGTCACCGACACCACGGTCGCCAATCCGAGCCCGATGGAGGCGCCGATAAAGACGTCGCGATACGGATGGCGGGTCGAGAGCGTGATGACACCGAAGTTCGATTTTCCGGGAAGTTGGAGCACGGCGATTACTGCGAAGACGACCAGGCCTTCGAGCAGTAGATTCCCGCCCACGACTCCCCCCCTCCCCGGTCAAGTACCCTCGTAAATGACAGTTTCTTTGATACTGGACGAGAAAAACTCCGGGCTCAACGGGTCTGAACGCGCGGGTATTCCGGGGGGATGCACTGAGGGCAGGTTGCCGTCACCCCTTGAGCAATTCGGGCGGCTCGACTGCCCGCAGGCACGGACCGAGGAGTTGCCGGACGGACGGGTCGGGATTCCCTGTCTTGTGGGGCGGAGGGACCCAAGAAAGTGGGCCCACGTGTCCCTCCACGCTTGGTCTGGTTCTCGGGGGATAGCTGAGGGAAGGTCCGCTCCTGGCGATTGCCGGGGGGTGGCGCGCAAATCAGATGTGCCATTCAATTGATTCACTACTTGAGCGCGATACGTGAAGATACGTCGACTCCTCTCCACGGATTGGGAAGCTTTCCGGACCCTACGGCTCAAGGCGCTGAAGGCCGATCCGTTGGCGTTCGGTAGTACCCTCCAGCGGGAGATGGCCTATCCGGAGGATCGGTGGAGGAAATGGGCTCGAAGTGATCCCCGACAAGGGTCGCGTGGATGGCCTCCTCGATCGAGGCCGGCTCCGGGCCCTGCGCCCGGACCGCGGGGGGCGCTGCGCGTCCACGGGGTAGTGGTTCTCGGGCCGGGTACTGCGGAGCGGGATTCGCACGGAAGTGGTTGATGGCTGACTTAGGGGTCGCGGGAACACGGCTCCCGCCGGAAGATGCTCCCAACGCGGAACCTTCCCTTATCCATCTAGGTCCCGGGCGGGAGCGACCCGTCGTGAGGAACCCGGGTCCCCTATTCGCGGGAACGAGGGGGGGATGGCTCACCGCTCCCCGCACCCTCCGCGGGCGGCCTCGCAATCCCCGGCTTCGGGGAAAGGGGAAGGAACTCCTCGAGGCGGCCCTGAGCCGCTTGGATCGCGGGAAGATCGCCCCCGGGGCCTCGAAGTACGTAGGCCACCCCCACCGCCAACAGCGCCCCGGCCAGGGGTCCTACGAGGAAGACCCAGTAGTGGGCGAAGTTTCCGATCAGGAGGTCGGGCCCAAACGAACGAGCCGGGTTCATCGACGCCCCGCTGATGGGGCTGGCCCAAAGGCCCGCGAGGGCGATGTAGCCCCCCACGGCGATCGCCGCGATGGGCCCCACGTTCTGGGCCTTCGAGGCGGTGCCGAGGATGGTGCTCACGAGCCCGAGGGTCAGCACGAGTTCGATGGCGAACGCCTGGAGGTCCGAGATCCCCGCACCGGGTTCGGTGGCTCCCAACATCGCGACCCGGCCAAAAACGAGCCAGAGGAAACCACAAGCCAACGTGGCCCCGAGCAACTGGGATAGGATGTACCCCGGCACGCGGCGCCAGGGAAAGTCGCCCCGCGCCGCGAAGGCGATGCTCACCACCGGGTTGAGATGAGCTCCCGCGACGGCCCCCATGAACAGGATGATGGCCATCACCATGATGCCGGGCGCGACGACCGCCGCGACCCGACTCACCGAACCGGGGCTCACCGCGTCGACGACCCCCGCACCGGCCGCCACGACGACGAGAAAGAACGTCCCCAGGACCTCGGCGAACAGTCTCCGCCACTCCAACCGAGGATCGTCGAAGCTCTTCCGGTTGACCTCGAACCTCCAAAGGAGGCTGGTCACCGACGACCGCTCGGAAATGAGTCCGGGCGGGACCGGGTCACTCACGGCCCATCCCTTGCGGTCGAGACTGCTCTCGCATTTCCATGAAGGTGGCCCACCGCCCGCCCGCTGCGGGGAAACTCTGCCCCATCACATCCCTCTTTCGAGCCCATCCGGGGGAGCACAAGGCGGCGTGGCGGGCACGCCGGCTGCGAGTGATGCTGCCCGGCACGACCAATAACCCCGGGCTAGATATCCACCCGGTCGCCACCCGAGGGCGCGTACTTCCCGCCGGGAACAGTTGGATGGACTGGTCGGCGTCCATCTCGCCCGGGGGTTCAAATCCCAGATGGAGACCGTCGCCTGAGGCGAAGACCCTGTGGGGGGCTGGCTGGAACCGCCGCAGTCTAGAACTAGGGTGATCACCATCCACCCTCGTCGCAGAGATTATGCCCCGGCGGGATGTGTAGAATTGGATGGCCGCCGACGACAGGATACAGGTGTCGCTCCGTCGCTCGACGGTGGAGACGCTCCGTCGGTACAATCCTTCCGCACAGACGCTCGATGATGTCATCGAGGAGATGCTGATTGACAACCCACCGCCGGCGCTCTTGAAGGAGCTGGACCGGCGGGAGACGGAGCCCACTATCTCCATGGAAGCGGCCCGACGGAAGCACGGATATTGAATCGTGCTGACCGTCCGCCTGAGCATATCGGCCGAGTCTGAACCGTATCGATTGCCTCGCCCTGCGGCCGAGTTGCTTCGGTCGACCTTCGAGAAACTGGCCGAGGAGCCGTTCGAATCTGGTCCCGGCTACCGCGTTAAGCGGTTACGTGATCCCGGCGGTCGATGGGTCGTCCGTGTCGGAAAGTACGGCGCAATCTATTGTGTGGAAGGAAAGGGCATGAAAGTCCTGAAGGTCGGGCCGCGATCAACCCTGTATCGCGGCTGATTGCCGGACCCGGGCTGCCCTTAGTCCAATCGAGGAGGGTTAGGCTCCGCCCAGGAATCACCCAACCGACTTCTAACCGAACCTGAGCTCGACGGGTCAAGCGAGGGGTTGGGAATTTGGAATCCTAACAGTTGACGAAAGGAAGGCTTGCATACGTGGTTCCCTTTCGCGACGACGTGCTCCCTCCCGGCGCCCTGGCGACTTGGCCGGCCCGCACCGAAGGACGGGCAGAAGTCTAGTCCCCCGGGGGGTTCAAATCCAGGCCCGGCGCGACACTATGGATAATGGACTGGTCGGCGTCCACACCCCCCGGGGGTTCGAATCCTGGGCGGATTCGCCCTCATTGCCCGCCCCTTGGATTCGTTCTTCGCGAGAGAACGATCGCTCGAAATCGCTTCCGATGGGGACAGGTCGAATCTGGCTCCGCGCGCCCGAGGGTCTCCGCCATCACCGCTCAGGGACTCGTGCGGTCCTCGCGGTCGCTGTCATCGGCCGCGCGTGCCCCACCTCCAGACGGCAGGCGCTCAGTTTGCCGTGTGCGACGTCACACCTCGTCGCTGGGTTGCCGCTTTCACCCCGCTCATCTCCCGTGCGAATTTCTCGGGCTCCTCGAGGAACGGAAAATGCGCTGACTCCTCGAACCAAACGATCTCTTTGTGAGGAGCCTCTAATTTGGTTGCGTACTCGATCGTGTTCTGGAACGGGTCGGTAAGGTCGAATCGACCGGTGAAGAAGTAGACCGGCAAGTCAACTCGGGGGACTGCGTCGGCCAACGCCCCCTCGATCACGTCATATTTCAGGTTCTGATGCGTGAAGCGCACACCTTTCCGTACGTCGAGGCCCTCCTTGAGAGTATATTCGGGGGCCATCAAGCCAATCCAGATCAACGTCGTGAAACTCCGGCTGTTGTGAATCGCCCCCCCGAACCGAAAGAGCCATTTCTCTCGGTCGATCGGACGACGATTATCCAGGGCGGCCAGCAACTTGCGGTTGCCACGCCGTTCTGCCTGCTCCCGGATCCAGCGGTCTTGGACGTCGGTGTTTCGCTTGCCGTCGTAAGCAAGCTGCCCGATACCCACGTAAGCGTGGAACAATTCGGGATGCCGTTGAGCGAGGATCATCCCGAGATAGGTCCCGTAGGAGTGGCCGACCAGATACACCTGGGATTGCCCGAATCGAGTCTGAAGGTGTCTTACCAGTTCAACGGCATCCATCACTTCCTGGGAGACGGACATCGAACCTGGCGGCGTGTCCTCCGTGAACGTCTTGCCGGCACCTCGTCGGTCCCACTGCACAACGACGAAATCGTTCTCTAACGGTCGCTGAAAACGGTGGGCGAGGTACATTGAAGGATTGCCGGGACCTCCGTGGAGGAACAGCACGACCGGATTTCGTCGATCTCGGCCCCGGATCAGAACCCATTGGGGAATCCCCCCGATCTTCACCGTTTCGAGCGATGCGATGGGTTCTGCGCCGGCCGCCCCCGGTGCGGACCGAATTCGGGGAGTGTATGCTCGCCAGAATCTCGGGAAACCCATGTGAAGTGGGGGACGGGGCAGATGAATAATGGGGTTTGCCGTCTCGCGCGCACCCCTTCGTCGGTCGCGTGCGCGCTCATCTCGGTCGCGTCTCTGAACGAACCCAAGAGATTCGTCCGATCGCGGAGGCTGAATTTGCCCCCTCGACTGGGCCGCGCGCGTGCCACATCAAGCCCGGGGTAGAGAACCCGAAGGATCGTCCCCTACCTGGCCCCGAACTCGAGCTCCCAGGGGGGTCACACCCCCCGACGGTTCGAATCTGCTCGAGTCCAGTCCCCCGGGGGGTTCAAATCCAGGCTCCGTGCGGCAGAGGGGATAATGGACTGGTCGGGATTTGAGCCGGAACCGGCTCAAACTGTGCGAATATCGCAGTTCCCAACCCCTCGCGACGCAGAGATTATGCCCTCTCGAGGGCTCCGGTCATAGATGGCCGCTAACGAACGGGTCCAGGTGTCGCTCCGTCGTTCAACGGTGGAGACCCTCCGGAGCTATGATCCTTCAGCGGAAACGCTCGATGACGTCATCGAGGAAATGCTGATCGACCACCCGCCGAAAGCACTACTCAAGGAGCTGGATCGACGCGAGACCGAGCCCACCATCTCGTTGGAAGAGGCCCGACGGAAGCACGGATATTGAACCGCGCTGAGGGTCGAACTTACCGTATCTGCTGAATCCGAGCTGTACCGGCTGCCTCGCCCCGCAATCGAGTCGCTTCGGTCGACGTTCGAGAAACTCGCCGAGGAACCGTTCGAGTCGGGCCCGGGCTATCGCGTTAAACGGTTGCGTGATCCCGGTGGTAGATGGGTCGTCCGTGTCGGGAGGCACGGCGCGATCTATCGCGTGGAAGGTGTCGGTTCCTCTAATTCCGGACCCAGGTCTTCCCGAAATTCCGGACCCACCCCCCACCCGGTTGGAGGTGGTTCCTCGTGACCGCGCATATCCTCTCGACGACGTCTGCCGACCCTGGGGGAGGGTCTCCGTTGTACGACCGAATGAAACGCCACGAGATCGAGGTGTTGCGTCGAGCCGGGTTCTCGCTTCGCGCGGTCGCTCGCAAGGCCGGCATTGCGCGGAACACCGTCAAGCGCATCCTGGAGGAAACGCAGCCCATCGAGGCGCGCCGACGACCCGTCGGCCGTCCGTCGATCGCGGTTCCCTTCGAGACTCTCGTCGAGCAGATTCTCCGCGAGCGATGCGACCTACCCACGGTGGAGATCCTCCGTCGCCTCCACGAGCAGGGCTACGCCGGTGGCAAGAACCCTGTCTACCAGATGGTTCGTCGACTCCGGAAGATTGTCACTCCTCCGCTCGTCCGCTTCGAGGGTCTCGTCGGCGAGTTCTGCCAGAACGACTTCGGCCACGTCCGGGTCCGCTACGACGACGGCACCGAGGAGATCCTCCACTTCTTCGCGAGCCGTCTGAAGTGGTCCCGTTGGGTCTACGTCGAGCTCGTTCCGAACGAGCAGGTCGAGGCGCTCGTCCGAGCTCTGCTCGCCGCCTTCGACTCCTTCGGCGGAGTACCGCTCGCCTGTGTCTTCGACAACCCGAAGACCGTGGTCATCTCCCGGCAGGGCGGGGCGATCCAATGGAACGACACCTTCGCCCAGGCCGCCCTCGACTATCGGTTCGGACCGGAGTTGTGCACTCCCCGGAGAGGTCAGGAAAAGGGGAGTGTCGAAAACCTCGTCGGTTTCGTGAAGAACGGGTTCTTCAAAGTCCGTCGGTTCCACGACCGGGCCGACCTCGACGCGCAGCTCGCGCAGTGGCATCGTGAGGTCAACGAGGTGCGCCCCTGTCGGGCCACGGGCGTGCCGCCCTCGGCCCGCATCGCCGAGGAGCGACGGCGGCTGCGTCCTCTGCCGATCCCCTCGGCGGAGTATGCCCTCCGCTTCCCGGTGCGCGTGGGACCGACCGGCTGGGTGACGTTCCACGGTGTCCGCTACTCGATGCCGGCGGAGACCATCGGGGTTTCCGCCACGCTGTTCCTCTACCGGGACCGGGTGCGGATCATGTGACCGACCGCCACGACGTGAGCCACCCACGCCATCCCCACAACGGCGTGAGCACGCTGCCGAAGCATGCGACGTCGGCCCTCGCCGCGGTGTCGGGCCGTCGGGCGGAGCTCTACTACCAGCGCCAGCGGCTCCTCGAGGTCGGGCCCTCGGCGGAGGCGTTCCTGACGGAACTCGTCCACGCACGACCGCACACATGGGCCGGGGACGTGCGTCGACTGTTCGAGCTCCTCCTCGAGCACGGTCCCGAGCGGATGGCCGGGGCGTTCCAGCAGGCGCTGGAGCGAGGGTGGCACGGCGCCGAGCTGGTCGAGCCGCTGTTGACGCGACCGTGGGGGATGCTCGAGGAGGTACGAACATGACCGTGGAGGTGGAGTTGGATGGAATGCTGAGACGTCTTCACATGCCGACCGTTCGACGACTGTGGGGCGACCTCCAGGTGCGGGCGGAGCAGGAGGGGATGCGCTACGCCGACTACCTGCAGGTCCTCGTGGGCGAGGAGATCGCCCACCGGACCCAGACGAGGATCTCGCGGATGACGCACCGAGCGAAGTTCCCCTTCCTGCGGACGATCGAGGAGTTCGACTTCGCCTACCAGTCCGGGCTGAGGAAGGAACTCTTGGGCTCCTATCTCGGCCCGGAGTTCGTCCCGGAGGGGCGGAGCCTCCTCCTCTACGGCCCCTCGGGGGTGGGGAAGACCCACGTGGCGATCGCGATCGCCTACAAGGCGATCCAGCACGGGTCGGATGCCCGGTTCGTGACGGCGGCGCACCTCATTGACGAGCTCTCCTCGGCGAGTCGGGACGGGAAGTTACGGGAAGCGTTAGTACCCTACACCCACCCCGGGGTGCTGGTGGTCGACGAGGTGGGGTATCTGTCGTATGGTCCGGACGCGGCGAACGTGATGTTCCAGGTGGTGAACGAGCGCCATCTTCATCGGCGGCCGATGGTGTTCACCACGAACAAGCCGATCGAGGCGTGGGGGAAGGTGTTGCACGACCCGGACCTGGCGGAGGCGATCTTGGACCGAGTGCTGGAGCGCGGGCGGGTGCTCCACTTCAAGGGACCGTCCTATCGCACCCGACATCTTCCATCGCAGGGTGGGTCAATAGTTTCGGGAAAAGGGGGGCCAGAGTTTCAGGAACCCACAGAAGGGAGTGCGATGAAGATTTTGAAGGTTGGTCCGCGCTCGACCCTCTATCGTGGCTGATTGGTATCCGAGATTCGCCCCTTGACTACCCGTAGGGACGTGACCTATCTGCTGCCGCCTCGCCTTTCGAGAAATTCCCCATCGATGCACGGCAGCGGGCGGGTTCTCGTTCGAATCGCCGGGGTTACCCGCAACCTCACATGGGTTGAGTGGCGCGACACGTTCATGACCACGAGGGCGGCTGAACAGTCCGACCATGTCGAGCAAACGGGGCACTATCTCTGCGGAGACACACGAGCGGCAGTCTCAGGTTACACGTTCGGGAGACAGGTGGGAGAACCGGGTAGCCGACTTCCTCCGGAGGTACAGGAACGGGTCTCTCCTGTCGCATGGGATCGACATCATCGATGGAGGAAGCGAGAGGGTTGTTCGCGAACACCATGAGAGACTTTACCGGGTTCTCCAGATTCCGGTCGTCAATCATCGATACGATCGCACAGTCTGGGGGGACATCGACCTGATCGCGAGCATTCAGGACGTCCCGATCGCAGTCATCAGCTGTAAGACAAGCCTGCACGGCCGCCTGACGGAGACGCTCTTCTACAGTCTGCTTTACCGAGCGGTCAAGAACCTGCGCGTCGTCTTTGTCACACCAGACCGCGGGAGACAAGGCGGCTCCGGATGGCAGTCCGAGTGGGGATCCACCGGGCCTGGCGCCACGAAGGACCGCCTCCTAGCTGAGGCGTTCTTAGCAGGAGTGTACGTTGAGAATTCCCCCGAGTGGTGCCCGGGCTTGGAAGAGGGACAAGGCACCAAGTTCGGCGGTGTAGTGAAACGGCTGACTCAGCTACCGGATGACCTGGTTCGCTGGTCGTCTGAGTTCGGCGTCGACTGAGACGCGTCGATCTGTGTTTCGGGCAACTTGTCGAGGCGTCTCTCGAGCAGGTGGGCTTTCCTGAGGCGCTGTCCGATCAACTCACAATACTCGCGGGACACCTCTACGCCGATCCCCCTTCTACTGGTGGCCAAACAGGCGAGAAGTGTACTCCCCGAACCCGCGAATGGATCCAGCACGGTCTCCCCCACGTAGCTGAAGAGCTTGATGCAGCGCCTTGGAAGTTCCACCGGAAAGGGTGCGGGGTGACCGACAGCTCGGGTCTCCCCGCCGAAAGTCCACATGCCGTTAGTCCAAGCGATGAACTCGTCGCGCGTGACGTCGGATACCCCTTTGCCCTTCTTCTCCCAGGTTCCCTTGTAAAGCAGGACTATGACCTCCACGGGCGCGATGACGAATGGCGCCGAAGCGCTGAGCCATGATCCCCACGCCGTTCGCCGCGAGATGTTTTGCTCGTTCCAAACTATCGTGCTGAAGTACTTCCACCCGACTTGCTTCGCTGCCTGAAGCGCGTCGGAATAAACACTCTGTTGACCCCCCTTGTTCTTGTCGAGCGGAAGGTTGAGGCATAGGCGGCCGTCGGGCTTGATGAACTCGAGGCAACGGGCGAGCCATTTACTCGTGAAGGCAAGGTACTGCTCGTAGGGAACCGCATCGTCGAAGGTCGCGTACTTGACGTCCACACCGTACGGTGGGGAGGTTACGATTAGGTCGACACTGGAGGGTTCGAGGTCGACGGTCAGGATGTCCGCGTTGAGGACCACTATGCCCTTACGGTCAAGAAAGGGGGCGGATTCCCCTGGCGACCTCGCAGGAATCGGCGCGGAAGCTTCAGATGGTGCGATTCCAGTGCGTCCGTCCGTGGCCGTCACTAGTCCTCTCCGCCGCAGCGAGAGAGACCCATGGCTCAAGAGAGTATCTGGGTGCGGCAATCACTCCGTGGTGACAACCGCGGACAACGCCTTCAGGCGGTTGACCGAGGCGGATGCTGGGCCACCCACGCTGCCACCGGGCACGATGCTTCCTACGTTTCCGCGATACCGAATCCGTTGTCCAGCTCCGTGGAGCCCCCTGGGGGTGTGATCGAAGTGCTGGATTCAGACTCGCCCAAAACACAATCTGTGGGGGGGAGAGCAGGGCCAGTGAGCACTTCGTCTCTCTGAGGACTCGGTGACTACCCGTCCTCAATCAGTGTCTCCAGCGAACGAGACGCACCTTTCCCTCGTGGCGTCCTCTTCCTTCCCGGAACATGAAGACGTTGTCGCAGAGGTCGGCAATCTGGGATTCGTGCGTCACAACGATCACGGTCACGCCAGATTTGCGAGAAAGGTCGAGAATATAGTTCATGACCTGGTGGCGGGAGTTTGGGTCGAGGTTCCCCGTAGGCTCATCCGCCAAAATGAGCTGCGGTTCGTTCGCAATCGCGCGGGCTATGGCGACCCGTTGCTTCTGCCCGCCGCTGAGGCTGCCCGGGAAGTAGTCCACCCGCTTCTTGATCCCGACTGCCTCAAGGAGTTGGAACGCTCGCTCGGCCCTTTCCTCGTCAGCCAGGGGAGAACCAGCCTCCATGGCAAGAAGCACGTTCTCCAATGCCGTCAGGTCCGGGAGCAGATTGAACTCTTGGAACACGAATCCGACAGTCTTCGCTCGGAAGGACGCCAACTCCCGCGAGTTGAGGTCTCCAAGGTTCTGGTCCCCGATGATAACCTCACCAGACGTAGGGCGATCAAGACCTCCGATGAGGTTCAGAAGCGTGGTCTTCCCGCTGCCGCTATCACCTTGGATTGCAACAACACTCCCCTTGGCGACCCGAAGAGAGACGCTCTCCAGTGCGACAGTTGGTCCCACCTTACCTCTTGCAGGGTATTCACGGGTGACCTCCAGTACACGGACGAAATCCCGTTCTGCCGGTTCGATTGGAACGTCTGGTGTCACCGTGACCTCCGCCTCGGCTACGTCATCAGACATGACGCAACGCCTCCGCCGGGCTCATTCGGATAGCTCGTATGACTGGGTAAAGCGCGCCCGCGACGCCTATTCCGAGAGTGACAGCAACCGCTAAAAGTATCAGGCTCGGAGTAAGGCCAAACGTGATCGCAGAGAGGGTAGAACTGGCAGTAGACACCGAATGCCCGTTAATCACCTGAGTTCCGCCGGCATTCGCGGACTGGATTACGCTTTGGAGAACGAACGGACCCAGAAGTAGGGTCACTGCGAAGGCAAGCGGAAGGCCGATGGTAGACCATAGCACCGACTCCAGGGTGAGTTGGCTCGCAACGGTGCCATCCTTGAATCCGATCGCCTTCAGGAGACCGATCTCACGCTTTCTCTGGGATGTGATGAGGAACGTCACAAGACCGATGACGCCAACTCCGACAACGAGAGAAAGATACTCCTCGAGCTCGTTGGAGTTGGCGATGGAAGTCAGCGTGTTGCCGGCACTCCCCAGGTTGGAGAGAGGCTGCACCTGATATCCTGAGCCCAGGGTAGTCTGAATCGCGTTCACGACGGAGAACACGCTTGATGAAGTGTCTACCGTCACATAGAGGACGTTCGGACCGGGGACTTGAAGGTCCGAGGCCGCAGGAGAGTACGGAACGATGATCGAACCGGCTGCGTTGGCGTAGCTGGAGCCAGTGGTGTAGAAACCGACCACCGTGAAGCTCGTACCGTTCGCAGAAACAGAGCCTCCCAGTGGAATGTTGTTGCTCGACGCGTAGCCTGCGGGTATCACTGCCACTAGACTACCCTGGTCGGACGGTTGCAGGTTCCTCCCGTCAGTCATTGTATACGGAGATCCGGCCGCCGTTCCGCTACCGATGATGTTGAGTAATGACCCTCCCGTAGTGACGTCAATACCCTCCACGGGGGGAGATCCGCCGAGAACGATCGCGCCCCCGTTAAAATTCTCGTAAAAGACCCGCTGCACAGCGACGATCCCCGTGAGTTGGTCGATCTTCCCTTCGATGGAGGAGTCGGTCATCGGAGCGTTGACGGGTTCATGGTAGACTGAAGTCGTGCTTTCTACAGAGATGAGGTCCTTTACCTGAGACTGGAGCGTGTTGACATTCGCGTCGATCGCACTCGTGATCTGGGAGAAGATCAGGAAGCCCCCGATGCTGAGGCCCACAATGAGGGCGACCCCCAATGTCCACAGCGGCCTACGAAAGAGATTACGACTCACGCGTTTGTAGAGGACCACGGCAGACCTCACAGAAACTGGGGAGGGTAGTACTTATCGTTGAGCGCGGAGCCCGCCCAAGAGTTTTGCAACTCTAGGAAATAATCGCTCTATTTAGTTCTCGAAAGTGCGGCTCGATTAGGGGGTGTGCCAAACAGTCCCTGCGGGCAGTCGAAAGGTATTGCCGCCGGGTCCGGGTCGACTACCGGCTGCCATACTTGTCTCGAGCTTCATGAGGAAAGTTGGTGCTATGCCCGAGCCAGTCCCTCGAATCGTGCTTACGATCGCCGCCTCCACGTTCCGTTGACCGTGGCGAGGTCCTGTGACGGCGAACAAGAAGAACTGGTTCTCGAAGCCGTTCCACCGGCTGAGGCCATACGGCAATTCGCAAGCGTCAATCTGGAGGCCGGTTTGCATAGTGAGTCGATGGATCTCCGTGTTCCATAGATGAGCGGGGTCACGTTTGCCCGAGCCGGCTGGCGCTACAACGAGCAACGAGCGAGCCCGCGGGTAACGTACTCGCCCCCACTTCTGCCACCAGCGTTGAATCGCAATGGCAGCGAATCGGGCGTTGTCCTTGTCGATAGGGCCACTCACCCAACCATTCTCCTTTGGGAGTTCATATGCCACATACGGAGACATCCCCCCTCTCCGCCGGACCCGAATGGTTCGAACGTGCATCCAAGGCGGGAGGTTCTCCGATCGCGAGGCGTTCTCGGAACCTCGCGCGAGAGCCTTTCTTTCTACGTCCAGGCAAACGGCTGGCAGTCCGGCTCTTCGCTGAGCGAGAACCCGATCGCTGACCTGTTCGAACTGCGCCCTGCGCTGAAGTTGTCTAGAACCTGAACTCCCCGGTCGGTTCCTTGCAGAACCGAAGCCTGATCCCACCAGGATACCGGCAACCGTTGGGTAGCTGACCCTGTGGCCGCTCCGGTTGAGCGCTTGAACAACCGAACGAACGCTCCGGGGCGTCCAGTTCAGCGGGGACGGTCGCACCTGCGCCCCTCTTGGTGCTATCAGCGTGAGCAGCTCGCGCAACAACTTGGGGTCCTTATCGGCAGCTCGGACACGACCCCCACCCCTCCGGCGGATTCGTGCGACATCTGTTGGTGGGGGGCTCCCCAGCTCTCGGATCCCTCGCGAAATCGAGCTTCGTGCGACCCCCGTGATTCTGTGGACTGTCTCAACTCCCCCTCTCCCTAGTGCCTTCGCCTCTGCCGCGAAAACGATCCGGCGACTTCGCTCGTCCAGATGCGGCCCGAGCTCGGCGAGCTTTGTACCGAGGGCACCAGTCTGCCAAGGTTCTCGACGTCCTGCCCCGACTTTGCCCCTTCGAGAGTGCTTTGACTTGGCGGCGCGCTTGAATCGCGTAATCGAAGACCTTCCCGCCCAGCGTGAGCGTTCCACAACCCTTACGTTTTTCCTGCGGGCAGTCTGACAATATGGCGAACCGTTGGACTTGACGCCGTTGTCTCAGGTCAGGACATCCGACGCGCCCACAGGGTCCAGCCACTGACGGCGAACAGACCCGTGGAGGTGCGTCGAAACCTAGTTAACCGGCCGCGTTGTTCCGGTTCCGAGAGAACGAAGAAAGTGGGAGGAAAGCCCGAGTAGATGGCAAGGGAGTGGGTGGAGTGGCACAAGGGGTACGAGGGAGATCAGCCCCACGCGAAGCGTCTTCGGGTTGTGCAGCAACTCATTCGGGAGTCGCTCACCAACTCTCCCCCGGGTTCCATCCGCATTATCAGCATGTGTGCGGGCGACGGTCGCGACCTGATGGGCGCCCTGCGGTTCCATCCTCGGGCTGCCGACCTACGGGCGCGTCTGGTCGAGCTGGACCCAGAACTGGTGAGAGCGGGACGTGAGCGGGCTGCCCACGACGGCCTTCCCGGAGTGGAGTTTGTACTAGGAGACGCGGCGACCACGAACGCCTACGCCGGTGCCGTACCGGCGGATATTGTGCTGGTCTGCGGCGTCTTCGGGAATATTAGTGACTCGGATGTTCGGGACACGATCAACCACTTGCCGGAGCTTTGCGCGGCGAATGCCACCGTAATTTGGACGCGGGGTCGGTTTGAACCGGATCTCACACCACGAGTCCGAGCGTGGTTCCGGGATGCGGGGTTCGATGAACTGGCGTTCGTAGCCATTCCCGATACCACCGTGTCCGTGGGATCGCACCGCCTCGCTGGAGCCCCCCGGCCCATTCGCGCCGACGAGCGTCTCTTCACGTTTCTGCCGAGGGAGGCGCGACCCTCGACCCGCAGCGAGTCCCGCGGTGAGACGACGACACCTGCCGCCGGCCCCTGAACCTCCGGCCGTTCCTAGTTCCGTCACAGAATCGAACGCGCCGAACCCGAGAGCCCTGCCCTCCAGTTAAGCAGCGCTTCGGTCACGCCCTAACGGTTGATGACGGCGGGCACGCGGCGCTTCCGGGATGGGGATTTTGCTCCCAATGCGTCCGTTCTCTACCCTAGAGGTTTTGAGTCGACCGCTCAAACCGTCTGCGTACGGATACGTCGGTTCAGAAGATGCTTCACAATCGCTTCCCAGTCGGGAAGACGGACCAACGGCGAGTGTGGACCGACAACGTTCCATGGACTACTCAGGACGATTGATGGGACGCCGATCGAATGGAATGCATAGGCCTGCTCGCGATCGTCCTCGATCGCAAATGCGAATTCGACCGGCAATCGGTGTTTCTCGCCGTGCTTCACGAAGTGAAGCGCATCGTAGGGGATCTGGTGGAGGCTCAACCAGTTTCTGGTAAGTGTTGAGCTCCCGGAGTCCCTGGCCGTTGCTAGGTGGATTTCAAACGTTTCCTTCAGGCGAGCTAGGTTGGTGGAAATTCCCGAGAGGGGTAGAGCGTTCGACAGGCCCTCTCGATGAAACTCTGACAAGACCCCCTGCCACTCTTTGGATGATAAGCGATGTCCATTGGCGTCCCTACATCGCACGTATTCGTAGCAAATCACATCCTCGTGCAGTAACTTGACCCGATCGCGAGACACCGTCTGAATTATTCGGCGAAGAACTGAATCCGTATCCGCGATCGTGTTGTCGATGTCGATACAAATCGGTTGTCGCGTCAACGATTCGTCACCCACTCTCGGTAAACCCGAAGTCCACCGAGTTACGAGAGCACTGAAAACCTATCTCTCCTGCGACACTTAGAAGAAACAATAGGAGGCCGGAGGGCGGCTCGCTAGGTCCCTTCTGAAAAGAGGGGATTCCCCGACAGGGGCTTCGGCGGCCTCACTGCCGCTAGGTGGGGGATTCGAAGAATCCAGCCGTGTTCCCCTTCGGCTCCGCTGCCCGGTGCCGGTGCCCTGTTCCGGTCCAGTGGGGGTGGGTTATGGACGCGGAGCGTCGTCAGCCGATGCCCGGGGCGGGCTGAAAGAGCAAACCGGATTACAGAGGGATTCGCTACCTGAACAGCGGGACCACCTACTCCCTACATCGGTGGTGACCCCGGGGTCACCGGGGATTCCTTGAGGAGTTCGGGGAGCTTCAGCCGTTTCAGGCCCTCCTTCACCCGGCTCGTGACGTTCAGATACCAGGTCCGAGCCTGACCTCCGAGTTGCACCTCGGTCCGCTCCACTCTTCCGAGATCCTCCAGCAGTCGCTCCTGATACTCCGCGACCTTCTCCTCCTCGACCCCTCCCTCCATCAGTCGCCACCGAAGCGCCGTCTGCAATCGCAGCGCCAGCATGCAGACGAACAGATACGCCCGGACCCGACGTTCCCGTCGGTGCCGTACCGGCTCCAGTTCCACGAACGTCTTCGCCGTCCGGAAACACTTCTCCACGAAGTCCTTCCCTAAGTAGGACCGCACCACTTCCGCCGCCGACAGCCGCTCGTCGGTGCAGACCAGCGCATACTTCCCGTCCTGACGCGCCGCTCGCTTCACCTCCCGATCCCGATACTCCCACGCTACCCTCGGTGTCGCCCCGCCTCGCTTCACCCGCACCTGCACGAACTCCTTCCAGTCCCCCACGACCTCCGTGATGGCCGCGTGCAGCTTCGCCTCCGACCACTCCGCTCCCTTCGCCGCGAGGGTCGTCAGCGCCTCCCCGATCCGCGAGAGCGCCTCGTTCCGCTCCACCCGGTCCGCCACCGCCTTGTCGGCGTTCGTGTAGATCACCACCTCGCGGGGAGCGTCCCACAACCGCGCCCGGACCTTCACCGCGTGGATCCCTCCGGTCTTCGACCGCTTGACGAAGCTGGTCGGGGTCTCGGGCACTTCTGTGGTGTCGAGGATCGCCCGCACCTCCTTCGAGGCCTTCGACAATCCTCCCAAGAGATGCCAGCCCATTCCTCGGGCCTCTTCCACGAACCGCTTCCCCATGATCCCGCGATCCACGATGAGCAATCCCGGGGGGACCTTCGCCGACTGCAGCTGCACCAGGAGGTTCCGCACCGTTCCGCCGCCGTTGCGGTTCCCCCGATAGGCGAAGTGGAAGAGGGGCGTCCGATCGTGGCGACTCACCACCACCCCGACATTCACCTGGGGTCGGGCCTGGTGGTCCGGATTGTGGCCGACCTCGGCGATCGGACAGGTCACTCCGAAGAACAGCACATTCGTGAGGTCGTAGGCCACGACCTCCTTCTCGCCACGGGGGAGCGGATGGAGTTCCCGCCATCGGGCCGACAGAGCGATGTCGAGGTCTCGGGTGTGGTCGATGACCTGAGCCAGAGCGGGTTCGTCGTGGCACACGGTGTCGAGGGCGTTCAGGAAGTCGTCCTTGGTGAACGCCTCGTCCGGGAACCCAGTGAGGAGGGGAAGGTCGGTGGTGGCGACCCAGGGGCCGAGCTGGGTCGCACTCTCCGGGTCGAGGACTCGGTTGATCGCCCAGGCGGTGAGATGGGTGCCCGGAGAGGGGGAGTCCGGGACCGAACTTCGGCTCCCAATTCGGTTGATCGTCTCGCGAAACTCGAGATCCTCGGCCAGGGTCCAGAGCAGCCGAACCGCCCCGGCCCGGCGAGAATCGTGGTGTTGCACCCGATCCAGGATGGATCCCGGCCCTTTCTGCTGGGGACCTCCCTCGGGGCCGAGATAACGAACGAACTTGCTGACGACCTTCTTTCCCTCTCGGTGGGAGCGCCACTCCTCGAGGTAGACGCGGGTGCCTCGTCGCCGTCGCTTGATCGCCAAGTGGGTGGGACATACACCCCACGCATATAACGACGCCGGTCCATGAGACGGGCCGGTCGGCGGGAGAATCCTCGCCGACAAACAAGTGATCGGATCCGCCCACTATCCTGGAATCAGGGATGTAGGTGGGACATCTTCCCGCTGTTCAGGTAACAACAGCCTCAGCTCGCTGTTCCCGAGCAGCTTCTTGGAGATCGGGATCATCCTCGTCCTCGTGTTCATGGGTACGATGGTCGCCATCGCGGCGGGGGTGGTCGCCATCGCAGTCCTCGTCCCGCGGCGACTACGGCAACTGAACGAGACCCTCGCAAAGACCGGCCTCCCCCCTAAGGAGCCAAAGCCGCCGACGTAATCCGGCCGACGGGCCGGTGCACCAAGAACTCCCAGCCGGAAGGCCGTTGGTGCTTCATGGGAGAGTCCTGGGTGCTAACCGCTTTGCACCCACCGCCGGGGGAAGGTTGTTCCGGCCCGCACTACCCGGAGCGCGGGGGTTGAGTCCGGTCGGACGGAGCAGGTTCAGCCGCCTCTTTTTCCCGGTAGCTTGATCTTTCGCCGCAGGGCTTTCTTCTCGGACTCGAGGACGTCCCTCAATCCTTTGACGTTCTCCCGAAGGTACACGAGGTCCGAATGGAACAACCTCACTCCCTTTGACAATCGCGCGGATCCTTGGGACCTCAACTTTTGTTCCAGTTGCTTCGCGTGCCGTAGAAGCGGGTCGACTCGCAGTCTTGTCCAGTCGGTCTTGGAGGGGAGCTCTGAAAACTCTGCCTTCAGTTTCTCGAGCGTCTTCCTGAGAGCGGGGAGGTCTTCCTTGTAAACCCGGTCGACCATGGATCTCGCCCCCACCCCTACCCATCTCTTGGAATATACGATGATGGGCCGGGATGCGGACGTCTGGAGTCAGAATCCGTTGGGGGCATATACCGGGAGGCAATTCGCACACGGAGATGGCGCCGGAACGGGTCGCGGATGTGCTGGTCGACACTCTGGTGAATGCCGGGGTGAGGCGGGTGTATGGTGTCGCCGGAGACTCCCTGAACGGGATCACGGACTCCATACGTCCTCGGAAGGAAATCGCCTGGGCCCACGTCCGACATGAGGAGAGTGCCGCGTTCGCGGCCGGGGCGGAGGCCCAGCTCACGGGCCGCCTCGCCGTCTGTGCCGGGAGTTGCGGCCCCGGGAACCTCCACCTCATTAACGGGTTGTTCGACGCCCATCGCAGTCGCGCCCCCGTGCTCGCGATCGCGGCCCAGATACCGAGTCCGGAGATCGGTGGGGGGTACTTCCAAGAAACCCACCCCGACCAGCTGTTCCGGGAGTGCAGCCACTACGCCGAGCTCATCTCCCAACCGGAGCAGATGCCCCGCATTCTCGAGATCGCGATGCGAACCGCGGTGGCCCGGGAGGGGGTCGCCGTCGTGGTGATCCCCGGCGACGTGGCCCTGCGTGCGGCGACCGCCGGTCCTTCGGGGTTCACCCTCTCCGACCCGCGGCCGCGCGTTTGCCCGTCCGACGTGGAGGTGGCCAAAATGGCGGCCCTTCTCGGAACGGCGTCCAAGGTCACCATCCTCGCAGGTGCGGGTTGCGACAAGGCGCACGATGCCGTCGTGGCTCTGGCGCAGAAACTGAAGGCCCCGATTGTGCACACCCTGCGCGGGAAGCAGTTCGTGGAATACGCGAACCCGTGCGATGTAGGGATGACGGGCTTACTCGGTTTCTCTTCGGGATACAAGGCCCTGCAGGCAGCCGACCTGGTGCTGATGCTCGGAACGGATTTCCCGTACCGCCAGTTCTACCCCACGAACACCCCCGTGATCCAGGTCGACGTCCGGGGGGAGCAGATCGGCCGTCGTACCTCGGTGACCCTGGGCGTCGTCGGCGACGTGTCCGCAACCATGGAGTCGCTGATGCCCCATCTCCCCGAGGGACGGGACGGTCGTCATCTTGCCTCGGCGCTCGCCGATTACGCGAAGGCCCGAGAAGGACTCGACGCCCTCGCCTCGGAGGGTGCGCCGGGCTCGACGGTTCATCCCCAATACGTCGCCCGGGTCCTCAACGAGCTCGCGAGCGAGGACGCGGTCTTCGCCTGCGACGTCGGAACTCCCACCGTCTGGGCGGCGCGCTACCTCGCCATGAACGGCAGGCGACACCTGCTGGGCTCGTTCACCCATGCCTCGATGGCCAATGGACTCCCGCAGGCGATTGGGGCCCAGCTCGCGTTCCCTGGTCGGCAGGTGATCTCAATGTCGGGCGATGGAGGTCTCGCGATGCTCCTGGGCGAGCTCCTCACGCTTCGCCAGCTCCATCTTCCGGTGAAGGTCGTCGTATTCAAGAACGACTCCTTGGCGTTCGTGAACTTGGAGATGCTCTCCGCCGGATTCCTCGATTTTGGGACCGACCTCACGAACCCTGATTTTGCTGCTATTGCGAGGGCGGCCGGGCTCCTCGGACTTTCGGTGAACTCGCCCGAGCAGGTCCGCCCGGCGCTCACCGAGGCGCTGAGTTATCCCGGACCGGCCCTCGTGGAGGTCGCGGTCTCCCGACAGGAAATCGTCCTACCGCCCTCCATCGACCTCGACCTTGTCCGAAAGTTCGGATTGTTCGTTGTGAAGGCGGTGTTGAGCGGACGTGGGGACGAGGTGATCGACCTCGCCAAGACCACACTTTGGCGGTAGGGTGCGTCCACTGGGTGCAATCTCTCCTGCACCCACTTCTAGGCGGCTCGGCCGAGGCCCCGCTTCGGATTCGTAATCCCCCCCGACAGGGAGCTTGATGAAGGTCGTTTGACGTTGCTCCTCGCTGAGATGGTGGGAGCTCAGGAGGAAGCCCGCGGGTCCGCGGTCACGCCGCCGGTAGAATCCGACGCAGACCGCCTCCGCGAGTCACTCCTCATTGGGCTGACGTTTGCCGCGGGGGTTGTGGATGCCGTGAGCTACCTGGGTCTTGGCCAGATCTTCACAGCCAACATGACCGGGAACGTCGTCTTCCTGGCCTTGGCGGTGGGCCAACGAAGCCTCCTCACAACTCTACGTTCTGTCGGTGCCCTGATCGGCTTCTCTTTGGGAGTCATACTGGCCGGCCAGATCCTCGTCCGACCCCGCCCGGCCGGCCCGTGGCCACGCCAGGTGACCTGGCTCCTTTGGGGCGAGCTCGCGTGCGTGATTGTCTTCGCGGGGCTCTGGGCCTCGGCGGGTGGCCAGCCGGGCTCGGGCTTGCTCTACGTCCTCATTGCGCTGAGTTCATTTGGGATGGGACTGCAGAACGCGGCCGCCCGTCACCTGGCCGTGCCGGGTTTGACAACGACCGTCATCACTGTGGCGCTGACAGGGTTCATGGTCGACCTCACCGCCCTGGGTATGGCGGGACCTGCTCAGCGTCGGGGCGGGTTGGCGGTTGCCGCCTTGTTCACCGGCGCTGCGGTTGGTGCGACACTCATGGTCTATGCTCGCCCCTTCGCCCCCCTTGTCACGGCAGCTAGCGTGACGGTAGTCGCCGCCATCGCGTCCATGTCCTTCGACCGCCTCCCACTGAAGGGAAGGACCAGTCACGTGTAGATACATCCCGGCGTGAAATCGTGGGTAACTTGGGTTGACCTAGTGCTTGCGTGAGACCAAAAATCGTCTCAGCCGGTCATAGACCTCGTCTCGAGTCTGGAACATCTCGAACTCAGGACGTCCTTGGACGATTCGATAGATCCCTCGGTGGCCTCCTTCGACCTTGAGACGCCACCGACCGGCCCGCTCTCGGAGGGGGCCGACATCGAGACTCGCCGTAGGTCGAGTCGGGTGTCGCACAAACACAGGAAAGGAGGCGATGAACGCATTCTGGATTTCGATTGGAAGGCGATAGAAATCGCGTTCGGCTGACTCCAAGAAGTCAAGCTGTTCTTTCCAAGCGCTGAGCGACGTGTGGGCCACGGCCCACTCACTTGTGTTTGGACCGACTGGCGTGGTCCCGACTTCCTTTGGCAAACGACCGACTGGTCTCCTCCCTCTCCCGACGGTCGAGCTCTGCAATGGTCTCGGGTGGGAGCATGTCCTCGAACGCGGACAGCAGGAAATCATCCCAGTTCTGAGCCCCTGTCTTGAGCTGCTGGAGGAGCTTGACGGTCGTCGCGTGGACTGGGATACTGGTCCGGCGATCCGAAGAGGAACTCATGTACAGTACATGGAATCAATGTATTTAACTCGAAGTCGCCCGGGGTGCAATCGGCCTTCCATCCACCCTTGGGCCGACTGAAGAACGTGACTACACATTGTGATCAACGCGAGCCTCTTCTCGCAAAGGGTAGAGACACGGACCCACAGGTGATTACCGCATCACGCAGCTGCCGCCTGAGGGTGCAAGGTCCGCTGCACCCACCCTAATGAAAGGTCAGCGAACGGACCCGGCGCCGGTGATTCACGAAGGCCGCACCCCATTTCTATGACTCCCTCTTAGGATTCGCGATGGAGCCGACGCTGGTCCCAAAGCTGTCTCCCTACATTGTCGCCGGAGAAGATGCCCACGGCTTGATTCAATTCATCGAGAAGGGGATTGGTGGAAAACTGGTGCTAGAAATGTCGGGACCTGACGGGCGACTTGCGCACGCCGAAGTGATGATTGCGGATGGCAAAGTGATGATCGGTGAGGCGCCGGCGGGCCGGGGCCCCTTCCCGTCGATGATCCACATCTACGTCGACGACGCGGATGCAGCTTACCATCGTGCTTTGGGCGCTGGCGCCACAAGCGCACGCGTACCCGGGGAGTCCGGGGACGGGCTTCGACGTGGTGGGGTCCGAGATTCGTGGGGAAACGAGTGGTGGTTCTCCTCGCTGGTTCAGCCGAAGTGAGAGTAGCAAGTTGCCTAGCGCCGCGCGTGGCGTGGAGGGAGGTGGGTCGAACCCGGACCCTTCGCTCAAATCGCTCCGAGCGAAACGCCGGCTTCGGAGCTTCCCTGCCCGCTTCCTTCCAGTACCCAACGCTCCGAGAGGTCAACTGGAATTGCTGACCGCACCGAGTTAGTCGCGATTCGGTCGAGCTCGTTTCGTCATTTGTGCGTAGAACGCGTTGGCCCGGTTCTGGAGCTCCGCCGGGGCAACATCCTCGGTGTGGGTAGCAATGGACCACTCGTGGCCGAATGGGTCGCGAATTCGGGCATGCCGGTCCCCCCAGAACATGTCCATCGGGGCCGAGAGTGACCTTGCTCCCGCCGCCATCGCGGCACCGTAGGTTGCGTCCACATCGGGAACATAGAGCCAGACACCCCCCGGACTACCCTCAAAGTGTTTGGGTGAGCGGGACCCCATCTCGGGGATCTCGTCGGCCAGCATGAATATGGAATCACCGATCTGAAACTCCGCGTGGGTAATCTTGCCACCTCCTAGACCAGCGGATCGCATTCGTTCCGTGGCACGGAATGCTTTCGAGTAGAATTCGAGCGCCTTGACCGCATCGTCTACAATGAGCGCGGGAGTGGCCGTGTGGTAACCGTCGGGTATTGGTTTCACGTGATGAGTCATAGCATGGGACGAAAGGAAGGGGAGCCTTCAAGATTTCCGCCAAGCCATCGGAGGGGATTCGAGCACAGTGCCGCCTGGTTGCAAGCTCACATTTCAACCACCCTGACGGGTGGAGTTTCCCGAGTGGCGTGGGCCTCGGGTGCGCCGCCGCTAATATGGCGCTCCGGAGCATGACCCCCTGGAGCCGGGTCGATGGCAACCACCCCCACACTCCACTCCTTGATCGTCGAACCGACGGATGGAAGAGCGGCGATACTCGCGACGCTCGCCTCGGCAACAACGACCGTCGACGTCACAATCTACGAATTGAGCGATCCGCAGATCGTGGCAGGATTGATTGCTGCCCAGAAGCGGAACGTCACGGTTCGGGTGCTTTACAACTGGTACTCGTTCGACGCAGACACGCAGGCGAGTGAGATATCCCCGGTCGTGCGGCAACTCACGAGCGCAGGAGTTTCGTGTCGCGCAGCCCCAAGTGAATTCGAAGTGACCCATGAGAAAGCGGTCGTCGTCGACGGGGGCGTTGCGCTGATTCTGACTCTGAACCTGGTCAGCGAGTCCTTCGAAAGCACGCGGGACTTTGGGATCGTCTCGAAAGTTCCGGCGGAAGTGGCAGAAGTCACCTCAGTTTTCGAGGCCGATTGGAACTCGACCATGGCCAACCCTGGCGTGGCCAGTCTGGTCTGGAGTCCTTCGAATTCGCGGTCCCGACTGACCGCGGTCATCGGCGGCGCGGCAAAGTCACTCGAGATCTACAACGAGGAGCTCTCCGACCCAGAGATTCTCGGCGCTCTCGTGGCTGCTGCGGCGCGAGGGGTTGAAGTCCGCGTCATCGCGGCGATACTGACGGAAGATGGTTCCGAGAACGGACCGAACGATAACGCTCCCGGGATCACCTACCTCAATGCCCATGGAGTGACAGCAGTGTGCAAGGCGTTCCCAATCTCGACTTCCAATGGCAGTGTTCCGATCTACATCCACGCGAAGGTGATTGTGGCCGACTTTGGCTCGGAAAACGCGCAGGCGTTCATCGGTTCCGAGAACTTCTCCTGCGTTTCCCTCGACGACAATCGTGAATGCGGAATCATCGTCAGCGAACCGGCAATCCTAGCGCGGCTCGAAGCGACCTTCGAAGTGGACTGGACTCAACCTAGTGTGGCTGTGAACCCCGACCCGACGCCGCTCCAGGCGTGTCCGACCAACGCAGCCGCGCGTGCGCGGACGCGGGTGACATCGCGCCTGCCGCCATGAGCGACTAACAATCCTAACGCGGCTTCATACTTCCCGCGCCGGAAAGCGTTGCCGGAAGGCTTTCTCCTCCGCGGACGAGCCAGATTCCGCTCTGTGCATGGTGTGCACTCGTGCTTGCAACAACCCCGCCGGGGCGTCTAGGATGGTTTTTCGATCATGACGAAGCCGTGCTTTGCGAAAACCGGCGCCAAGGCCACGAGATTTGGAGGACCCGGATTCCGCCGAAGGACTTCGTGAAGTTCCTCAGAGAATCGCTCCTGCACATCGGCCGGGTGAAAGACGATGAAGGCACGTCCCGCCCGGTCCCCCACGTTCTTGAGACCGTGGGGTTTGTTGGACGCGACGTGGTGGATGTCGCCGGGTTCTCCTTTCAGGGCGGTCTTCCCCTTAGGGGTTTGTGAGTAGAACTCGAAACTCCCCTCGATGATACCGATCGACTCTTGCGCGGGATGGGCGTGAAGGAACGCGGGGCCGGTCCCTGGTGGGAAGTAGTGTTCCATCACAGAGTAAGCCCCTCCCGTTTCACGCCCGCGAACGCGACAATACTGAGTGACTCCCATCACCTGAAACGGTCCTGTTGGAGCGGCCGACGTGGAAGGTTCGGTCATGGCCTTGGTCCCTCAATCGGCGACCGGTAGATGAATATTGGGAATCTGTTTGCAGCCGACGCCCCGGGAGAGCTTGTTCCTCAAGGGAAGAGTGAGTGCAATTGTACTTGCACCTACTTCGCGGGACGTGCGCAGGTCCGGGGGCCCCCCCGAAAGGTCGATGTTGCTCGAACTCCTGTGGCTGTCGTGCGAGTTTGGGGGAAGGACAGGACCGGCTGCATTCCCCGTCCACTAAAGTCGGGAATTCTCGTACTCGCCGTGGTGCTACTCTTCGTCGTATTGCTTCCCGTAGGACGAATCGCTCCGTCGGCCGGCTTCTCAACGGGGATCTTGGGGCCCGGGTCCCTGGACGAACAGATCTCCCTCCCGTCCCCCGCATCGACCGCCCCTTTGACCTGGACGGAACTGCTCCCGGAAGGACTGCCTCCTTCGAATCTCTCCACGTCCCCCGTGCTCGTCTACGACCCCTTGACGCAACAAACCCTCGATTTTGCGGGAAGCGAAACGTCCGGCCTTACGTCGATCTGGGGGTTCGAGGATGGGGTCTGGACCAACGTCACTCCCTCGGGAGGCTTGGCCCACCAGGACTTGACCGAATTCTCCACAACTTTCGATGTCGCGAGCGGCTACGTTCTCTTGTTCGGGTACATCGGAGATCAGGACCAGACATCGGCCGAGGCGCAGACGTGGACGTACTCAGCGGGAACATGGACGCAACTGAGTCCGAACGCTGAGCCTCGGGGTACGCCGATGGCCGGGGTCACGTACGACCCGGTAGAGTCCTCTGCCGTTCTGCTGACAACGCTCTTCCACACCGCCAACAGCCTCACGTGGTCGTTCCAGGGAGGAAACTGGACTCAGTTGGACACCTCTGCGTCTCCCCCGGCCCTCTACGGCTCAACCATGGCGTTCGATAACTCGACCCTGGACCAAGAGGTCGTATTGTTTGCGGACGGAATCCAGCCCGCGGGACCCGTTCAGGGTTTCTGGAATCAAACGTGGGTCTTCCGAGGCGACCAGTGGGTCAACGTCACCGCCGTGAGTGGCCCATCCCCACCCGCAGCCGAAGGGGCGATGACGTACGATTCGTCCGACCAGGTGCTGCTGCTGGTGGATGCTGGCTATTTCGCGAACATCACTCCTGCGCGGACATGGGAGTTCACGGATGGTCAATGGTCCTACCTAAACACACCGTCAATCGTGCCGTTTCTCGGAGACGGCGGGGGCAACTTCGCCTACGACGCGCACGACGGATATTGCCTGTTTGTCGGAAATTTCATATCCTCATACTCCGGGAATTTCACAACCGAGACTTGGAAGTTCGACCGGACGAGCCTCGGTCCGTTGCCTTCCCTCGCCTTGAACGTCACGCCGCGCGAACTGGCGGTGGGCGGTACAGTGCACATAGCCGCGTCCGCCGCGGGGGGGTACGGTGCGCTCGCCATCCAAGTCACGATCGACCTCCCAGGTCAGTATCAGACCGAACGAGAGCCCGGCTTGTGGAATTTTACAGTGACCGAGGGTGGGCTGGGACTTGTGTTCCTCGGAGTGGCAGATCAATCCGGTCGATTCGTCGACCTTCACGCCTTTTTGAACGTCACATCGCCCGCTTCACCTTCGACCGACCTGCCGGTTTACATCCTTGGGGCGGGGGTTGTGGCGGTGGCCGCGATCGTGACCGTGCTCATCGTAGTTCGACGCCGAAGGACACGTTCCCCACCCTCGAACGACGATCGGTCCGAAGCCATCCCGCCGAAAGCATCGGGCTGAACTCCTGAGGCTTGGTTCTAGCAGCCCAGATGCTCCAAGAGCAGCTTGCGGACTTACATATGTTTTAGCTTATATATTATTAAACATATGCCTTGGGCGTGCCGACTCCGGGAGTGGCCTTCGAGGTGCTGTCGGACCCGACCCGACTCCGCATTGTCGAGCAACTGCGAGGCGGCGAGCGGTCGGTAGGCGCACTCGTCTCGTCCCTCGCCGTCTGCCAGCCCGGGATCTCGCGTCACCTTCGAATTCTCCATAACGGTGGATTCGTTCGGGTCCGCGCCGAGGGCCAGCGACGACTCTACTCTCTGCGGCCCCAGCCTTTCCGGGACATCGACCGGTGGATCCACGACTACCGTAATCTCGTCGAAGACCGCCTCGACCGGCTCGAGCAGCTCGTCGAGTCCGACGGGACGGAATCACACTCCCCGAAGCGAGAACCGCGGAGGGGCTGAACGATGTCAGCAGCCAGCAGCGACCGAAGACGCCCCCACGAGCCGATCACGTTCTCCCGTCCCAGCCCGGTGGATAGGGAAGTGACCCGTATATTCCGGGCGTCGGTCGAACGAGTCTTTCACTTGTTCACGGATCCGTCGACCCTCCCATACGTGATGGCACCCGACCCCCGCTCGGTCACGATCGAGCAGCTCGAGTTTCGAAAGGGGGGCAAGTACTCGATCCGAATCAAGCAAGACGATGGCTCGTCAGTACGACTCCACGGGGAGTACCGGGAGGTGGACCCTCCCCGACGGGTAGTCAACACATTCGAGGTTGACGCGTTGCCCGGGTTTTCCGCGTTAGAGACAGATGAATTCGAGCCGGTGGGAGATTTCACCCGCCTGACAGTCCGGTGGAAGTACCAGCGACCGGAAGACATGGACAAGATGGCCGGCCCCGCGCTGGAACGGGCGGTCACCGCGATGTGGGAGAACGTTGACGATTTGCTGGATGAGGGAGTGCCGGCGTCAGTCCCCGCCGAGGCGTGAGGGCAGCAACATGACGCGCAAGATCACCGCAAGTCTCTACATGACCCTCGACGGCCGCGGCGGGTTCCCGAAGTACCCGGGATCCGACCGGCCGTCGAATGAGCCCAACGACTTCTGGCGGGAGTTCTGGTTCAACCGGTTTGATGATGTGACCACGGTCATCATGGGCCGGCGGTCCTTCGTCGGCCACCGAGGATTCTGGAGCGAGAAGCACCGGAAGGAGAGCGACCCCCAGTTCTTCTGGGATTACTCGCGGTACCTCGACGGGGTCGACAAGGTCTGCCTATCGCACCGTCTGAAGTCCCCCGGATGGGAAAACTCCCGGATCATGAAGGGCGATCTCTCCCAGATCGTAGCGAAACTGAAGCGCGAGAAGGGCGGGAACATTATTGCGGAGGGAGGCCCGCGCCTCATCCAGGAGTTCATGCGGCGGAGGTTGGCGGACGACTACTGGCTCATCGTGCAGCCAGTGGTCTGGGGTCAGGGCCCCCAATACTGGGGTCCCATGAAGGATCAGCTCACCCTCAAACTCCTGTCGTCGAAGGTTCTTGACGACGGGGAATTGCTTCTCCACTACGAGACGGTCCGAAAGGCACTGACGAAGCAAGTTCTCTTGGGAGCGTAGGGGCCCGACTCGCATCGAACCTGCAATGGCGGTCGCCTGCCCATGTGGGTGCAACCGAGATTGCAGCCAGCTCCGAGGAGCTTACCTGGGCCGACCCAAGATTCTTCAGGGCCTCCACTCTCGGCGATCGTATGGGCGCCGAAGAGAACAAGGAAGTCGTACGCCGCCAGTTCGAGTACCTGAACGAGGGAAACATCGACGGCGCGACGGCGCTGTGGGCCCGAGAAGCGCTCAATCATGGGAGGAAAGTGGACCACGCTGGCCCCTCGAAAGTTTACGATAGTCTCCGGACACTCCAAGAACGCCACATTCTGCACGAAATGATCGCGGAGGGGGATTGGGTTGCGGTCCGAACGACCTGTTCCGGTGTCCACGGCGGCGCGCCAATGATTCCGGTTAACAGCGGAATCTTCACGAATGTGAAACCCTCGGGGCGGGCTTACCAGGTGCAACATATCCACATGTTCAAGGTCGTCAATGCGCAATTTACAGAGCATTGGGCGAGCCGCGACGATTTGGGTGCGGCGATTCAGATTGGATTGACACTCAAGCAGTGATGGGGTGAGGAAACGGTGTGTCGTGTTTTCCAGGGAGTCGGCTCAGGCGCAACGCGCCGTTCGGTGAGGATGGCGGCCATGGAAAATCAGCCCATTCCCTGAGGAGGGGGAAAAGGCACCTGGACCTCACTCGCCTTTAGGAAGGTGATGCGGTGGCCCATCACGCCAGCTCTAGAACGAGCCGCTTCTGCTTGTCCGGGGTTACCATCACATCCTGTCCGCTTTTGATTTTCAAGTAGCGAGCGAGAGGAGCAGGAATTCGAACCACAAGAGAATTGCCGGAGCGCACAACCTTGACCTTCGTGCCAAGACCCCAGAGCCCGAGTTCCTTAGCCCTCGCCTCGAGAGCATCCATGGCTTTGGATCCCAGGAAGGATTCACCGCAGTTGTCGCACACTTCACCATTGTAAGTGCCGACGTCGACCCCGAACATCTCCTCACGGACGCGCCCCGGTCGAAGGGCCCCCTTTCCACAAACCGGGCAACGGTCGACCATGTTCACCACCTGGGAACAACTGTAATCACAAAACACTTGGGTCCGCGGAGTACGTAGACGACTGAGAAGTAGCGATAGGTCGAGACAAGTCGATCCTCGCGCCGGGATTTCGTTCCAAGGCGTATTGCTTCTTCGACCTCGGCTCGGGAGATCCCCCGTAGAACCATCCTTTGCCTAGCATGTTGAATGTAGACGACCTCGTAGGTCATCGGTTACATGTATTACTTGTAATACATTAAGCCATCCTGAGTGAGACCGGATCACCCCGTTAGGGGGTATGTCTCCGGATTTCACTTCGCGTGATTGCGGTCGTGATGGCACCCAACGGGGGAGGGTTCAGAGCGGCGCCTACCCCCCCTCCCTCTGGGGAGCAGTTCTGTTAGGCAGTGCCAAGGTTTCAGTCGATGGCCAGCCTGATTTAGGGTATGGAGCTTGGCACCGACCGAAAACTGATGATTCACACCGAGAAGCTGACCAAGAAGTTCGGGTCCCTGACGGCGGTCGACGGGGTCTCATTGGATGTCAAGGAAGGGGAGGTCTTCGGCTTTCTCGGACCAAACGGCGCGGGTAAGACCACCACGATCCGGATGCTCGCGAGCTTGATCTCGAAATCGGGCGGAACCGCGGAGGTAGCGGGTTTCCAGATAGGGAATGAGGCAGACGAGCTCAAAATTCGCCAACGAGTCGGGGTGCTCCCGGAAAATGTGGGGCTCTACGAGAGCACCAGCGCCTACCAGAATTTGGAGTACTTCGGGCGCCTCTACCGCATGGATGCCGAGACCCTACGGAAGAACATCGAGCGACTGCTCCGGATGATGGACCTCTGGGAGAAGAAGGATCTCCCCGTCGCCACATTTTCGAAGGGGATGAAGCAGAAGGTCGCCATCGCCCGTACCCTCGTCCACGACCCGATTCTTCTCTTCCTGGACGAGCCGACGGCCAACCTCGACCCCGAGGCGGCCAAGATGGTCCGGGAGATCATCCTCGAGCTCAAGAAGGAGAAGCGGACGATCTTCCTGAACACGCACAATCTCGACGAGGCACAACGGGTCTGCGACCGTGTCGGGATCCTGCGCACGAAGCTTCTGACCACGGGGAGCCCCGACGCCCTTCGCTCCGGCATGTCGGGAATGCGCACCGTCGTCCGGCTGGAGCGGGTTTCGGAGGAGCTTGCGTGGGCGGTGCGGGCTAGGCTGAGCGAACGCACGGTGGAGGTCAAGGGGGACCAGCTCATCGTCGAGGTCCACGATCCCGACCGAGAGAACCCAGAAATCGCCGAAGCCGTGATCACGGCGGGCGGTCGGATCCGGCAGCTCTCGCAGCTCTCGTCGTCGCTCGAGGACGTTTACCTGAAGCTCATCCACGAGGGAGAGGCTGCGTCATGAGACTCTCCCAGGCCTGGACCGTCGCTCGCCACGACATGGCCATCTTCCGCCAGAAGAGGGGAATCCTCATCGGTCTGGTTGCCCTCCCCGTGGGGGTCGGGGTCGGATTCCCACTTCTGGTCGGCTACATCATCAGTCAGACGTCGAAGGCAACGGCTGTATCGGTCCTCCCCGGGTTCATCGATGCCTTCAGTTTCTGGTTCGTCATCGGAGGTGCGATTCTCCCCACCGCCATCTCCGCGTACGGTATTGTGGGAGAGAAGGTCGAGCGAAGCCTCGAGCCGCTCCTCTCGACGCCCACGACGGACGGAGAGATTCTGCTGGGGAAGGTGCTCGGTCCCTTAGTGCCCACTCTCCTCGCGATCTGGGGGGGATCGGTGGTCTATCAGGTCCTCATGGATTGGGCATCCCGGGGCGTGCTGGGGTATTACTACTTCCCGAATTGGGAAATGGCCGTCATCCTGTTCATCCTGGCCCCTCTCGCGTGCTTGTACGCGATCGAGTTCTCCGTGCTCGTCTCCTCCCGCGTTACCGATGCTCGGAGCGCTCAGCAGTACGCCGGACTCATCTTCCTCCCGCTGATCTTCGTCTACCTCGGGGGAGAGATCGGGAGTTTCACCCTGAATACGGCCCATTTGCTCTGGATCTCTGCGGCCTTCGCCGTGATCGTGCTCCTGCTCTTCCAAGTGTGTCGACGGTTGTTTCATCGCGAAGAGATCCTGACCCGTTGGAAATAAGCCGCATGGTCAACAGCGGCCCCATCGAGGCCACGATGCTTACACCTAGGAAGAGGAGTTCGGCGGTGGCGACTGAAACTGCCCCAACCACCCAGCCGCGCCCGCGTACGCATCTTTGTCCGAAGGCGCGCTCGCTTCTCGCCGCACCGTCGCTTCGTACACGTGGTTGCAATTGTGATGGCACCCCCACGGTCCGAAATCGGTCTTCGCCAGCTGAGCGGAATGGATCGATCGAAGCGGGACGTGCTGCTCGTTCCAAGAGCTCAAAGAACCAAGTGACCTAGCCCGCGGTGCCATGCCGATGGTGTTCCCGAAGGCGGCCAGTGAGGCAATCCAACACTTCCAGGAGCTCCTCCCCACCGACGCTGGAGTAAACGAGCGCAAGATGTTTGGTCAACCGGTGGCGTTCGTGAACGGCAACATGTTCCTGGGTGTGTTCGGGGAAAACCTGTTTGTCCGCCTCTCGGAGAAAGATCGGGCCGAGGCAATCAACCGACTTGGGTGTGTGTTATTTGAACCGATGCCGGGACGGGCGATGAAAGAGTATGTTGTACTGCCCAAGGTAATCCTCCAGAAGCGGACCGAATCGAAGAAGTGGGTGAAACGATCGCTAGCATATGCGACCACCTTGTCCACGAAGGCGCGGAAGCACTAGCAAGCGGCCTCCCCGCAGATGCGACCACCCCAAATGATTTCACTCTGCAACCGATCAACCGGATGTGACGACCCCTCCCCTCCGCTCGATGTACTTCGATGCGAGCTGTGGGCCCTGCACGTTCTTTGCTCACGTCACCGCGGGGCTGTCCCGCTCCGACCTAGGGGTCTACCCTCTCGATGGCCCGGAGGCCGATGACGCCCTGAAATCCCTGACCTCCGAAACTCGCTACGGCTACTTCCACATCGTGGAGTCGGGAAGGTCGTGGACCGGTCCCGACGCGATGCCGGTTTGGGTTGGGCTCTTAGGCGGCGACCCCGCACGGAGGGTCGCCGAAAGGGCTCGCCCGGTGAATCGTCTCTTGCGGGGATTCTACAATGTCTTCGGGCAGTATCGACGCTCCCGGGGTTGCGGCGCGGACGGAACTCCGCACGTCTAGATTTCTCGCCCCGGTCGGATGCCGATCGAGTTAAGTGGAAGTCAAGTCGAAAGGGTTCGGGGTCTCCCCGGCCATGCTTAGATTAGGGTGAGTAAGCCCTCGCCAATTCGTGGCGACGCGCCTCTGCCCGACCTGCGGTACTCCGAATCCGGAGAGGAGCAAGTTCTGCGGACGATGTGGGGCCCTTTTTCCCGCCCCCCGGCCGACCCCAAGGATGGTCGGACGGTTCAGTTCTCTAAGATTGCAGGTTGACCCTGTAGATCCCCCGCCCGGTCGGGTTGTCCGATGGCTGGTCCTCATCCTGGGGATCAGCAGCCTGATCGTCTCGGTATTTCTACTGGCGGTGTACGGCATCGTGAACGCGGCGATGTCCGGTTCGGGTTCCTCCTGCGGGGGTGGACCAGGACCCTCGCCATGTGGCACCTCCCTCTTCCTGTACCTGTTCTTGGTACCCGGGTTGGTTCTCCTTGCGGTTGGAGCCGTTGCTATCGTGTTCGTGCTCTACGATCTGTCGCGTTAGATGCCGCGCCTAGTAGTGCGGGGAAGAGGGATTGCAAACCGCGCGGACCTCTCTGGAGAACGGGAGCCGATGTCCACGCCGACGGCCGGGACAGATCAACTGGTATGTCCCTCCCCAACGAAGGGATAATATGGCGTCCAAGCTGAGGAGGGGCGCCGACGGGGTCGGCCCGGAGAACCTCATGGGAACGCCGAGTCCCTCCACCGACTACCGAGAACTGCGTCGCTCGGACCTTCCGTCATTCGAGAAGGTCATTCTCGAGGGTATGGGGATCGTTGAACGCGTCAGTGGCGCCGAGGTGGGCGCTAGGACCCAGCTCCAGTCCCTTCGGGGGCTCGGGCTCTGGTCTCTCGTCCGCCTCCTGCAAGCCCTTCGGATCGCCCCCCTTCGATTCCTCGTCGCAGTCGAGGGCGGCCGGGTGGTTGGGACCACCCTCCTTACCTTCCGCGCCCAGGCCGGCTACATTGCGGGCGTCGCGACGGACGCGCCGGCGCGTGGCCGAGGTATCGCGACCCACCTGATGGAGCGGGCTCATGAGTTGACCCGTGCCAAGGGGAAGCCGTGGTTGGCGCTCGATGTTGAGTCGGAGAATGAGACCGCCCTCCGGGTCTACCGTCGTCTCGGCTATGCCGCGACGGCGCGGTTTGACTGGTACGTGGGACCCATTCCCCCGACGAACGCGCGTTCAGAGCCGGCCGCCCTCGAGTTGCGCTCCATCGACAAAGAGACGTTGGAGTGGATCCGCCAGACCCTGCCGGCGGCCATCCGGGACTCCCTCCCCCCGACCGCGCGTATTCCCATTCATCTCGAGATGATCGTCCGCCCGTCGCGCGCCCGGCCGAAGACCTGGAAATTGACCTCGGGGGGCCGAGTGCAGGGGGTCGTACGGGCCCTCTACAGCAAGGCGGTCACGACCGGATTCGTGCTGCCGATCGGGACCGACCCCTCCTTGACTCCGGCCTCGCTGACCTCCCTCCTGGCCCCGGCGCTCGAATGGCATCGGTCGCAAGGCGCCACCCGAATCATCCTGGTGGTGCCGGAGCCGGTCGGTGGGTGGGCCGAGATCGCCACGGCCCTGCAGTTACCGCGCGCCGTTTCGACGACGTTGATGGTTCGGCCGTCGGCCCGTTGACCGAACGGCGGGAAGGTAGAAACTACAACTGAACCGTGAACTCCTACTGCTTCCAAGTTCACGTGAAGAACCCGACGCTGGCGAACCTGGGGTGTGTGCCCAAGGCATCGGGCACGGAATCCATTTTGGGAAATCCCTTGGCGGACGCGAATTCTCAGCCGTTCGCTACCTTCCGTCGGGCCAGCTAAGATACAATCTGGGGCAGTTCACGGACCTCGCGTGCGAAGTAGGCGCAATTCTGATTGCACCCAACTTTCGTATAGACCCGAGTTGGAACTCCTCGCGGCCCGCCGCATCGAGCCTACGTAATGTAGGGGCGGCACTGTCGCGCGCCGTTTCCTCTGTCGATGACGAGGGAACAGAAGGAAAGGAAACCATGGCATCCGGAACCCGTCTCGCGACCCTGATCCCGATCCGCGACATGAACCGCGCCGTCCGGTTCTACACGAAGAAGGTCGGCGCGAAGTTGCTGTACCGGGGCGAGGGAGAGATGAAGAACTTCTGGGCGGCCCTCCAGGTCGGAACCTCGGATGTTTGGCTGATCGCCCCGGATAAACGAGAGAAGCGGGCCCTGGCGTACAACACGTTCCTCGTCAAGAACATCAAGGGGTTTGTCAAGGGACTGCAACAGAAGGGAGTGAAGTTCCAGCGGGCCCAAAAAATGGGCCCGGAAACCAAAGTAGACGGACCAATCGCCTGGGAGCCAATCGGGGCCTCCGCGTTCTTCAAGGATTCCGAAGGGAACCTCATGATGGTCTGGCAGAGCATTCCCCCGACGTAGCGGGGTGGAGTCCGCCCTTCCGGCCGCGGGAAGAACCCTTTCTCGACGTGATGTTGCCGGCCCCGCGGGGGGTTGCCGCATCGGTGGCGAAGTGGGCTGCGAATTGAGTGTCCGAATGAACTCGGGGAAGGGAACACCATTAGAGGGGGGGTCAGGCGTACCGCGCACAGGGGTAACAGTAGTACCGGCCGTACTGCGCGAAGTAGATCGTGGGCTTTCCACACCCGGTACAGAAAGGTGCCATGGGTGCGACTGCCCATCCAGCGGGGGCCGGCGGTGATGGCGCCGGGGCGGCCAAGGTCCCGAGGGTCGGCGGAGGTGAGTACGCCACTCCGGCAGGGTACAGGCTGGAACCGCCTTGCGAAGGCATCTGGATTGGTGCCGGCAAAACGAGACTAGGTGGCGCAGCCAACGCGGGGCCCGTTTGTATTGGTCGGCCACCGCGGGTGACCAGGGCGATACCTACCACGGCCAAAATGGCCAGAATGATGGTGTCGCCGAGGTCACCTGTGAAGCTCACCGCGGCCGCCCCGACCGTTCCGACGAAAAAGAGGACCAAGCCGACCAGGACCGACGCCCGCATCCGCACGCGAGGAACCGGAGCGGGCGCGACAGGGTAGGCCACACCCGCCAACGCGACCTCTATCGTCGGCACACCGTGGCTGGACCCAGTGCCGGTCATCGTCGAGAAGAAGTCCGCCCCGGAAATTTAGTGAGGGTGTCAACTTTCCTTTACTGAGGGTTTATCGGCCCCGCGCCAACCCTTGAACGCCGGTCCATCGAATGGACGGGGGAGGGAAACATTCGGCTTGGGAGGTCGCGTCGTCGCTGAAGGTGCAACGCAGCTCGCCACCTAGGCAGGTCCACTTGGGAATGCGAACCGGCGATGATTTTTATTCGGCTCGAATGAAGGGTCGGTCAATCCACACTCGGTGCGGGGAGGCCCGAGTCCGCTCCTTCCCTTCCCGCGGTCCAGGTTTAAAACTTGCCGAAACCCAAAGGTTCTTGCCGAGGGCGTTGCATCCGCCCAGAATGGCGCCTCCCCCTTCGCATCACCCGTGGTCGACGGTGGCCCTAATCGTTCTGCTGATCTCCGTTCTCGTACTGGAGCTCGGAGGGGGAAGCACTCTCGCCGCTCCGACCTCCGTCGGGCACGGGGGACCGGCGGCCCTCGGTCCGGCACCCGTCTTGAGCCTACAGCCGACCACCGGGGGGACCAATACCGTCATCGCCACCATTTCGGACATCAGCTCCCCCACAACGGGTACGTATGACCCCACGAACGGGTACATCTACCTCCCGGACACTCAGGGGGGAATCAGCCCTCTTAACAGTTGGACCAACCTGACCATCATCGACGGTGCGACCAACTCCGTCACCGCCATGGCCAGTCTCGGGGTCGATGGCTACTTCGCGACCCCCACCTACGTGCCCTCGAACCAGGAGCTCTACGTGGCCGACCAGAACTACTCGGATGGGGTCAACAACGTCACGGCCTATTCCGGGACGGACCACATCCAGGCCAACATTGACACCGGCAACGCGTCGGAGCCGACCCCCCCGGTCTACGACCCCGTCAACAAATATCTCTACGTTTCCGACCAGAACACCGCGGACCTGTTCGCCACCAACGACAACGTTTCGGTGATCAACACGGCGACGAACGCCCTCGTGACCCAGATTGGGGTCGGGTATGGCCCTGACCCGGGAGTGTACGACCCCGCGGACGGGGACATCTACGTGCCGAACTTCAACTTCCTGAGTGGCACCAACCTTAGCATCATCAATGCGACCTCGGAGACCGTCATCGCCAACATCACCGGTCTCAGCTCTCCGGTCACGCCGGTCTACAACCCTGCCAACCAGGAGGTCTACGTCCCCGACGGTGGCCTGAACTCCTCGAACCTCACCATCCTCAAGGGAACCACGGTCGTGAAGACGATCGAGTTCAACACGGCCGATTCGGGCGACTTGATGACGCCGGTGGTCGACTCGGCCAACGGGGACGTGTTCGTGACCCTCTACGCCACCGGTGGGATGGCCGTACTTTCCCCCACCAACACGGTCGTGACGACGATCTCGATCGGGGACCTCAACTCGTTCTACAACCACCCGTCGACCTTCGACCCCGTCAACGGGGAGGTCTACGCGCCGGGGTACAGTTTCTACGGCGGGACCGGCGGGGTTTTCGCCATCAACGCCACGACCAATTCGGTCACCACCCTGATCGATGTCGGAGGCGCCCCCCAAACGCCCGTCTTCGACCCGGCCAACAACGAGGTATTTGTTCCGAACGAGGATACGAACAACGTCAGCGTGATCGCGGGCGGTCCCATCACGCACACCTCGAAACCCGGGACGTACACCGTCACCTTCACCGAGACCGGGCTTACCTCGGGGGCGACGTGGAATGTGTCGTTCAACAACTCGAACCAAAACCAGGCGACAACCTCGATCTACTTCACGAACAATGTGAACGGCAGTTATCCCTACACGCTCGGGTCCTTCGGCGACGCGAAGACGTGCACCCTGGATACGACCCCCAGCTCCGGGACGATCAAGGTATCCGGAGCCCCCGTGAACTTCGCCGTAGCATTCACGTGCACCGGTGGCGGAGGCGGCGGAGGGAGTGGCAGCTCGTCGGGCTTCCTCGGCCTCGCCGGGGATGACGGGTACTATCTCCTCGTTGGCGTCGTGGTGTTCGTGGTCGTAGTGGCGCTCGTGGTGGTCAAGTTCCGGCCACAAGGACCGAAGGGCGGGTCCTCGGTAGGCGCCCCTCCGGGCGCCGGCGGTCCCATGGCACCTCCCCCCGGTGCGTATCCACCCCCACCGCCCCCTCCCCCCGGGGGCTGGCCCCCGCCTCCGCCGCCACCTCCCCCTCCCCCGTAGGGGGCCCCGAAGGGCTACCCCGAGGCGGCTCGGTCGCGCACCAGGAGCACAAAGTAGGCGACGTTAATCGGCCGGAATCCAAAGCCGGCTCCGGCCGGCACGTGGCTCGCCTCGAACGTCTGGACGACCCATCCGTCCCGGGCGAGTTCGTTGATCCTCTTCTCGAGCCGGTCGCGCGTACCTTCTCCCGCCGCCGGGGGCTGGTTCGGCTCGAGCTCCCGGAGGATCTTGTATTCCTTCATGGGGGGATCCCCGGGCCTTCGGGTGGGCTGGTGGAGGGACCTCCGGGGGAGGGGGCGGGGGAAATTGGGCTCTCCTTGGCCACCGAGGGCCTTCCCTCGACCGCCACGAGGTTGGACCGGGCCCCGTGCTCCCGAAGGCGCTTCAGGGGCGCGTACTCCGGGGAATCGTACCAACCCTTCAGCGCGTCCATGGTGGAAAACTCGATGATCACGAGGCGGAGGGGATTCCATTCCCCCTCGAGGGCCAACGGTTCGACACTCGGAAGGTTGATGATCCGACCCCCCCAGGTCTCGAGGGTCGGCCCGATCTTGTCGACGTACTCGTCCCGCATCGCGAGGTCATGCCATTTGACTTCTGCGAGGAGGTACGCGGACATCGCTTCCCGAGTCGTTAGGGATACGCCGCGGTAAAGCTTCGGTGGGCGACCGTTGGGGCGGGTTCAATCCGCCCGGCCCCGGGCCGGGAGTTCGGGGTGGCGTCGGTCCGGACGGGCCTTCCCGCCCCAGCGCTGACGTCTAGGGGTCACTGTCCAGCGCACGGTCGGGGGCCCCCTCCGTCGCGGACGTGGGAATGGGACCGGCGTTGGAGCCGTTTTGCGCCACTTTGCTGGGGAGTCGGCCCCGCAACAGCAGCACGAATCCGAGTGCGACCAGGAGGAGGCCGCCCATGATCAGGAAAGTCTGGTCGTACGAAGTGATCACCGCTCCGGGGAGCGAGCTCAGGTAGTTCGCGCAGAGTGGGAATGGGGGAGGGTACGACGAACATGCGGCGCTGGGGGAGGGGTCGAGTGCCGTCAGGCGGGTCTGCTGGAAGGAAGCCAGCACCGCCAGGCCCACGGCTCCTCCCAGGGATTGGAGGAACTGGATCAGTCCCCCGGCCTCTCCGACATCCGCCATCCTCACCTCGTTCTGAGCCGCCAAGAGGAACACCGGGAAGGTGACGCCGATCCCGAACCCCAGGGGGATCAACGGGAGGACGACCCCTCCCACGGGTAGGAAGCCGAAGGCAAAGGTCCAGAGCGGCGTGGAGGTCGAGATCTCCGCGAGACCGAACATCCCGATGAGGCCGATGATGAGTCCCGCCACGGCGACGGTGCGGTACGCCAGTTTGGTGAGGAGTTGGCCCCCCAGAACGGCGCCAAAGACGAGCGGGATCACGAGAAAGTAGAGGATGTCCCGCACCGTGTTGGCCGCGTTTCCCCCCGTCGCGAGCGCGATCCCGACGACGAGCGACAGGAAGGTCGCGACGGGGAAGAACACCATCCCGATGAAGTAGGTCGCTCCACCGCCGGCCGTCATGACCCGGTGCGCGAAGAGTTGCAGGGGAACGAGCGGATTCTCCACGCGGAGCTCCCACCACGAGAAGACCACGACCAGGGCGGCGGCGACCACGAAGAGCGCGTCGACCCTCGGGTCGGTCCAGGTCCATCCACTATCGGCGATCTGGTACAGCGGGAACATCAGCGCCGCCACCCACCCGACCAGGAGGCCGGTGCCGACCGCGTCAAACGGTCGAACCCTCTCGGGGCGGAGGGGGCCGAGGACCGTGGCGATGACGACGAACCCGAGGACGCCGAACGGGATGTTCACGTAGAACACCCAACGCCAGGACGTGAAGTCCACGATCGCGCTCCCCAGCAGCGGCCCGGCCACCACCGCGATTCCAAAGACCCCGGACAGCGCTCCGATGATCCGGGCCCGGGTGGCCGGAGGGAACACGACCGCGACGATCGCGATGCCCACCGGGAAGAAGCCCCCACTTCCAAATCCCTGGACGGCTCGGAAGATGATGAGGTCCGTAAGGTTCTGGCTCAGACCGGAGAGCACTGAGCCGGCGATGAACACCGCGAGCCCGGCCAGGAACACGTTCCGTCGGCTGAGCAGGTCGGATAACTTAGCAAAAATCGGAATGCTGGTGGTCGAGGCGATCACGTACGCGCTGATGACGAACGTGCCGCTGCTTGTCTCGTGAAACTGCGAGAGAATCGTCGGAAGGGCGGTGAGGGCCACGAAGTTATCGAGCGCTCCCATGAGCAGGGCGAGGAGGATACCGAGGGTCACCAAGAACTCGAAGCGCGTCGAGACCGTCCCTTGCGCCTCATTGGCCGTGCGAGGGGCCGGGGTCACCGGAGAATCTGACGAATCCTCGTTCACGGTAGCTCCGGGTCTGGCGAGCCGGGTATAGGAGCAGGATAAAAGGCGAACGAATACGGACGGGCGACCGCTTTCGGGGGCGCGGACTCGAGGATCGATCCCCGGGTGAGTTGCGCGCTTCCAGTAGAGTGTATACTCCCTTCGGGGAAAATTTCCCGACCGTATATCCGCCCTTCCGTGGCTTCTAGCCTCCATCTCCCTCGGGAGGTCAAGGAAACATGAACGAACCCAAGAAGGAAGGTCTCGGCGCATTTCCCAAGGCATCCGGCCGACGCGCCGTTACGCCCGCGATGGTCGCGGTGGCCTTGATCGCGATCGTCGGGATCGTAGGCGCCGTGAATTACGTCGTGCTGAACGCGATCGGTGTCGCGCATAGCCCGGCAACGACTACCACGAATTCGACGACCACCTGTCATCCGTCCACGGCCCCCCAGTGCAAGGACAACGGAAGGTCGGGTGGCTCGGATCTCATCCAATTGTTGCCACTGTCTCACGCTACCTGATCGTCTTCCCGGTTGACGGATCCGCGTAGGGCAGTCGGTCGGAAGTTGGAGAGGAGGGCGCAACAAGTCCCGTGGAGGGCCACCCCCGGATCGGGGCTCCAAGGCCCCTTGTATTCGGCCCTCGTCCGTTTGACCGCCGAAGCACCTTTTTCTCTACGTCCGTCTTAACCAAGGGCATGCCGAGACCCGTGGCCGCCGGTGTGTTGACGATTATCGGCGGAATCTTTATCCTCCTCGTGGGACTCGTCATCGCGGCCTTCGGAGCCCTCTTCGCATTCCTGGGATTCTTTAGCGGGCTCTTCTTCATCGGAGCGGCCGTCGGGTTCCTCACGATCATCGTAGGCGTCCTGATGCTGGCGGTTCCTTCGGCTCACCTGGTATGGGGCATTCTGGCAGTCGTGCTCGCCGTCGTGAGCCTCCCGTTCGCGCTCGGCGGCCTCATCATCGGGTTCCTTCTCGCCCTGATCGGGGGAATCCTTGCGGCGGTCTGGAAGCGCCCGGTCGAGCGCGTGATCAACGTCCAGGGGCAGACCGTTCCTCCCCCGCCCAGGTAATCGCCGGGCAACCGACCCTTGGGCCATCGACCTTCCCCCAAGCGGGAGGGCGCCTCCCGCCGAGGGGCCGAACAGAGTGAAGGTATCCCGTGCGCTGGCTCCTCCCGATTCGGCGGAGCGGATCGAGGCAGGGACGAGGAATGCAGGGGGACCCGACGGCCAGCGGAGGTGGCCTCACCTCCAACGAGGCCCAGGCGCGCCTCGCGGCGGCGGGACCCAACGAGGTCCCGGAGGAACCCCCCCACCTCGTCCGCGATTTCGCCCTTCGTTTCTGGGGACCCATCCCGTGGATGCTGGAGGCCGCCCTGGCGCTCGAGGTCGCGCTGGACAAGGTTCCCGAGGCCGCCATCATCCTGGCCCTGCTGCTCTTCAACGCCGTACTCGCGGAGGTCCAGGAGTTTCGGGCCCAGGACGCGCTCCGCCTGCTGCGGCACCGCCTGCGCGTGACCGCCCGGGTTCGTCGGGACGGGAACTGGACAACGGTCGCCGCCCGCGAGCTCGTCCCGGGAGACCGGATCCACCTCCGAATGGGGGACATCGTCCCCGCTGACTGCCAGGTCTCGGGCGGAGAAATCGAGGTCGACCAGTCCACCATCACGGGCGAATCCGCCCTCGTGACGCGGGCCCAAGGAACGACGCTCTACTCCAGCTCGATCGTCCGACGCGGCGAGGCCACGGCCGAGGTCACGGCGACCGGACCCCGGAGTTTCTACGGGAAGACCGCCGAGCTCGTCCGCACCGCCCGCACGGTCAGTCACCTCGAGGGGCTCCTCTTCCAAGTGGTCCGCTACCTGGTGACGCTGGATGTGCTCCTCGCGCTGCTGGTGTTGGGGGTCGCTCTCTTCCGGGGGGTCGCCGTGGCGACCGTCCTTCCGTTCGTGCTGATCCTCCTGATCGCGTCAGTTCCCGTGGCCATGCCCGCCACGTTCACCATCGCGAACGCGGTCGAGGCGCGCCGGCTCGTCGACCGCGACGTACTGGTGACGGGCCTGACCGCGGTCCAAGAGGCCGCCAGCATGGATGTGCTCTGTGCGGACAAGACCGGGACCCTCACCGACGGGCAGGAGACCCTGGGCGAGGTCGTTCCGTCGGGTGGGCAGGATGAAAACCAGCTCTTCCAGCTGGCCGGCGCCGCCTGTGATGTCTCCTCCCAGGACACGGTGGACCTGGCGGTCCTGACGGAGGCCAAGAAGCGAGGCGTCGCGCCCCTCGCGCGGTCGAAGTTCCTCCCGTTCGATCCGGCCCTCAAACGTTCCGAAGCGGAGGTCGCGGTCGGGGGGCAGCTGTGGCGGGTCGTGCTCGGCTCTCCCACAGTGGTCGCCGGCTTGAGCGCGGAGCCGCCTCCGACCCTCGCTCCGACCGTCGCCCGTCTGTCGGGCTCGGGGGCTCGGGTGCTCGCGGTCGCCGCCGGCCCTGTGGGGCACTTGGCCGTGCGGGGTGTGTTCGCCCTGTCGGACTCCCCCCGCCCCGATGCCGCCGAGCTCGTCCGCTCGCTCCGGGGGATGGGGATCCGTGTCGTGATGCTCACGGGCGACACGATGACCACCGCGCAGGCCGTCGCCCATTCCATCGGCTTGGGCGAGCGGTTCGGAGAACGGTCGAACCTCCTCGAGGACCCGTCCTCCTACGACGGGTTCGCCGGGATCTACCCCGAGGACAAGTACCAACTGGTCCGCGCCCTTCAGGCGGAGGGCCACGTCGTCGGAATGACCGGGGACGGGGTGAACGACGCCCCCGCGCTCAAGCAGGCCGAGGTCGGAATCGCCGTGGCGACCGCCACGGACGTCGCCCGGGCGTCGGGTCGGCTCGTCCTGACCCGCCCCGGCCTCCAAGGGGTCGTCGGGGCGGTCGAAGCCGGCCGTCGGGTCTACCGAAGGATGCTCACCTGGACGCTGAATAAGGTCTCGAAGAACATCGAGCTCGTCCTCCTGCTCACGGTCGGGTTCGTGGCGACCGGCCTCTTCGTCACGACGCCCTTCTTGATCCTGATGATGGTCTTTGCGAACGACTTCGTCTCGATGTCGGTCGGCAGCGACAATGCGCGGATCTCCTCCGGACCGGATCGATGGAACATCCAGGAGATCGCCGTCATCGCAGCGGTCGTCGGAGGGGCATGGCTCGCGTTCTCCTTTTCCCTCTTGTGGTGGGCCTTGAACGTGGGGCATCTCGGATTGGGGCAGATTCAGACGCTCTTCTTCCTCTACCTCGTCTTTTCCTCGCAGGGCACCGTCCTCTTGGTACGGGAGAGGGGCCGGGCCTGGGACTCCCGTCCCAGCACGACGCTGTTGGTGGCGATCGTCGCCGACGTGCTCACGGTCTCCCTGCTCGCCGTCACCGGCACTCTGATGACGCCGATTCCGGCGGTGCTCGTTGCGACCCTCCTCGGCACGATCGCCGGGATTGCCCTCGTGGTGGACCAGGTCAAGGTCTTCGTCATCCGCCAGACCGGAGCCTTCGGACCGACCTCCCGATTCTTCCGCGGTCCCCCGGTCAAGTCCCCCTAGCGAGCCGAGGTAACGCTCCGCACCTTCCGCCGCGGTCCCGCCGAACGCTACGTCCTAGGACCGTCCGAGGGAGGGGTAAGCTAATTCCAACCCGCTCAGTGGCCGGTTCCGGTCCGCTCCGGTCGGAAGAGCGCGAAGCCCCATGGCGACGAATCCACGAAGGTTGGTCGGAGAGCTCGTCGTCGACGGAGTCGGCCGGATCCCGGGATTTGTGAACAGCTACACGTTCCAGGCCGGCGCGGAGACCTTCCTTATCGACACCGGTTTCTCCCGAAAGGCCAAGCCAATCGTCCGGGCCTTCCAGAACGCGAGCGTGCCGTTGGACCAAGTCGGCAAGGTCCTCCTGACCCACCACCACGTCGATCACATGGGCGGGGCCGCGTTCCTCCTTGAGAGCATGCGAGCCCCCCTCGCCTGTCATGGCGACGATGCCCCCTTCGTGGACGGCCGGGAGAAGGCTCCGATGCCCCTGCTCATGCGCCTCTTCACGCGGACTCACCCCGCGCCCGTCGCCGTGGTCTTGAAGGACGGAGACCGAGTGGGGCCACTGACCGTGGTTCATACGCCGGGTCATACCCCCGGAGAGGTGGCGTTCTACGAGCCCCAACGGAAGATCCTGTTCGCCGGGGATTCCGTGGTCGAACGGAAAGGGCGCCTCATCCTCCCAGCCGCGAACTACGGCAGCAACCTCGAGCAGGCGATACGGTCGCTGGACACGCTGCACGCCCTCGAGGTGGAGACCCTCCTGCCCGGCCATGGGGTTCCGGTGACCCGGAATTTTCCCGCGCTCCTCGACAACCTGATCGAACGTGCCCCGCGCGAGTACCTCCAGCGGTCCGCCGTTTGATGCACCCCTCTCCCCCCACGAGGCGAGGTACCGGAGGATCCCGGCGAGGCCGCTAGTCGGTCCGTATCCTCACGACGGGGGGGTCGAGGACGGTGGGGCTGCCCCTGAGGTCAGGTTAAGGAGCCGAGAGCGCCTCCTCAGGGCGGAGAATTGAGCTCGTGCTGAGCCTGCTCCTCGTCCAGGTCTTCGCCGCCGCGGGCTTGGTCGCTCTGCTCGGCGGTTTTCTCCTCTGGCATTCCCCGTTCCCTTTTTCCCGGGGACCGGTCCGCGTGGTGGCGACGCGCTCTCCCGCGCGCGGAACCGAGGGCGCCTGGGTCCTCGGGGCGGTCGTGTCGGTGCTGTGGCCGGTCGGGGTCCTCCTCGCTCCCGAGTACGCGTACCACTGGCCCAAGTTTCCGGATTTCCCGGGTTCCGGGATGGTGCAGTTGGCCGGGCTGGTCCTCGGGGCCTCCAGCGGGGTCCTCTTCTATCGCGCCGCCCGGACCATGGGACGGCAGATGACCCCCAAGATCCAGGTCCAGGAGGGCCACCAGCTGATGCAGACGGGGCCCTTCCGATACATCCGACATCCGGTCTACACCGCCATCGTGGGAGCGGCGCTCGGAGAGACGCTCTTCCTGCTCAGCCTGCCCCTCGGACTGATCACCCTGATGATGGTGGGGCTGGCCTTCTACCGGGCACGGCTGGAAGAAGCCCTGCTTCGTTCCCCGGACGCCTTCGGCGCTGCCTACGACTCCTACATGGCGCGAACCGGTCGGTTCCTGCCTCGGTGGCGCGACCGCCCCTGACCCCGGCGGAACTCACAAGGCGGGGGATTCGACCCGCCGGAAGCGGAGGATCTGTCCCTCCGTGTTGAACGCAAAGAGGAAGCGCTCGTGTCGGTCGCCCGAAGTGACCTCGCAGCTCCGCCCCCGCCGATCCCCCGCGATCTCGATCGAATCGAGGCCGCCCCACCCGGTCTCCTGCTTGACCCGGTCGATGAGCCCCCGGTACTGGACGACGCACAGGTCGCAGCAGAAGAACAGCCGCTCTCCCTCGACCTCGGCCCAGACGTTCCCCCACGTCGAGTCGCAGATCGCGCAGCCGGTGTAGTTACGCTTCAAACTGTCCGGCCCTCTCCAGCCGCGCGAGCAGGTAGTCGTCGAACAGGTCGATCGACCGGAGGAAGACCGACTGGGTCGCTTCGATGAGCCCGGTCCCCGTCGCGAACTCCGCCACGAGGTCGAGCGCCTCGTCGGAGTGCGTGACGTCCGCCTCGTATCCTTCCCGAAGGAAGTCCTTCGCGGCGTCGGTGACCTCAGAGCCTTTCAGGATCGCCGGGTCGAAGTATCGCATCGAGGCGCCCTCGTCGACGAGGTTGCGGTTCGCGATCAGTTCGAGGCTGTGCATCGCGGCGACCGCCGACACCCAGTGCTCGTGGGTCGCGATCTCGTTCCACCCTTCCACTCCCCGGCTCGTGGCGGGAAGGGGTGGGGTCGCCAGGACCTGGGCCCGATCCACCCCGAGGCTCTCCCCCATGCGGAGGAGCAGTTCGTAGTGGGCCACGCGCTGGGGCCCGTAGCCCCCGAACTCGGTGTTGAGGTTGTCGAGCTCGTAGAGGATGACCTTCGGCTGGTCCGTCCGGGCCATGATGAAGGCGCACGATCGGACCCACTGACGGAGGAAGTGCTGATGCTCGACGACGTAGCCGAGCAGGGTGGCCCGGGTCGGGTGCTGGAGCGCCTGCACGAACGGGTGGGGGTTCTTCCCGTAGAACTTCGCGATGAATCGGGCCTTGATCCAACCCTTGATCCCACCCGCTCCCAACGCGTAGATCCGCTCGAGAGCGGGGACGAGCTCGGCGGCCTCGGTCTTCGTCCGCGTCAGGTTCTGGTTGAGGAAGCGCACATGGTCCATGTCGCTCTCGCCCGCCCGGTCGACCAGGTGGCTCGCGAGGGCGGGCAGGTCCCCTTCGCCCAGGGGGAGCAGGCAGGCGGGACACTTGGTCATCGCGTTCCCCCACCCGTTACAGCAGAAAGGCCTCGGGAAGGCGGTGGCGAAGGGTCTGGTAGTCGGCGTCCGCGTGGAATTGGTCGCGCATGCGGACGAGCGTCGCCTTGACGTCCTCCACGGTCCGATGGCGCGAGCTCGCGACCATCTCGACCGTCCCCTCGAAATCGGCGCCGCAGGCCTCGTAGCAGTTGCCCATTCCGGTCAGCAACTCCCGCTCCCGGGCGTCCACGCGGTCGGAATCCCGGTGGTCCCCTTAAGGATTCAGCGCGCCCGTCTCCGTCCGCTCCAGCGGAGGAGAGCTTCCGGCGATCCTACCCGACGTGGTAGGCGTGCGGGGCGGACCGCTTCCGGGAGAGATCCTCGGCGGCGACGGAGGCATTGGCTTCGAGGATCCGGTCGAGCTTCTGGGCGAATCGGGCGAGGTGGTCACCCCGGATTCCCACGACCATCTTGTCGATGCCCAGGTCCATGTAGATACGGGAGCCGGTACAGCCGAGGGAGATCCCGACCGGGGTGCCCTGATTGAGGAGCGGCATGATCGCGCACATCGGTCGTCCGTTCATCGTGACCGGTTGCGCGTCGGTTCCGGCACCGGCCGCTTCGACGGCCAGCATCGCGGACCGGGGGTTCGTGAAGAGGAGGACTCCGGTCGGGGGAACAGGTAGGGAACCGAGGGGCCCGTAGGCGACGTACTTGGGAGGGGTAGCATTGTGGGGCACCCGGGCCTCCTCTCCCGGATTCAGGTACCCCTCCGATTGCATCTTCCCGATCGTCGCCGTCAATCGGCTCCCACCCTCTCCCGCCGGGGGGATTCCGAGGACGAACGCCCCGACCTCGCAATCCTCGTGCTGGGGGAGCGCGGCGTAGAACGGTTTTTCCGCGCCGAACGCGAAGAACGTGCAGACGGAGGGGACTCCGCCGGGGTGCTGCGGAACGCCCGTGGGGGCGCCTCGAGGTAGGAGACCTGGACCGGGGGCATCTCGAGGTCCAGTTGCTGCGTGAGCTGGTCCGCGATCTTTTGCCAATCGACCGGAGCGGGAGTCACGATCTCCTCCAGCGGAAGTCGATATACATGGTTTCCCGGACTCGAAGGGAGCCGGAGCGGTCACCGAGGGTGCGCCGGGCCATCCGTCCGGCCCGCTTCTCCGTGGCCGACCGGGTCGACAACTCCTTTACCCCGTACTACCGGTGGCTTCGCGATGGGCTCCCAATTCTGCATGAATTGTGGCCAACCGCTGCCCCCGGGATCCCAGTTCTGCATGGGCTGTGGAACTCCGGCGGCGGGCGCTGTGCCGGCCGCCGCACCGAACCCCTCCGCTCCCCCTCCTCCCCCCCCGCCCCCGCCGCCTCCGTCGGGACCGCCTCTGGCCACCGCGCTCGGCCTGGAGGGGGGCCGGAGCTTCCTGTTGCAGCACCAGTTGCTGGCGGCGGGTCGCAGCTACCGCATCCTCACCCCGGAGAAACGGCATCTCTTCACCGTGAAGGAGAATTTTGGCCAGGAGATGCGGTCCAACTTCATGGGCGGGATGCTGGGCAACCAGGGCGGAGCCCTCGGCCTCGGGTCGACCGCGTTCAACCACCGGACGTTTGCATGGACCGTCCACGACGCGGCGGGAGCCCTCCGGGCCAACATCACGTTCCAGGTCTCGGGATATCACGCGACCTCGACGCTCGCGGATACGGCCGGCAGCCCGATCCTGGTCGTGAACGTCGACCGTGGACTGGTCGGAGGGTTGACCGCTACGGCCGTCCTTCCGGACGGACGTCCCCTCTTTCAGACCAAGGGCAACCTCATCCACCACAACTTCTCGATCCTCGACCCTTCCGGTCGGGAGCTCGCCAAGATCCACGAGGCGTGGGCCTCCGTTCGGGACACGTACAACCTCGACCTGGTCGCCCCCGTGGACCCGCTTGGAGCCCTGATCTTCGCCATCCTGATCGACCGCGAGAAGGAACCGAAGTAGGGTTCGCCCGCACCTCGGGCGACGCCCGCCCGGGGCGTCTTCGCCGCGTCGGGGTCTATCGGAGGTCGGTGAATCGGGTCTCGGAGCCCATCATGTCCGCCTCGATCACCGGGTCGTCGTCGAGGACCTCCGCCTCGGGTCGGGCCGGGGTCGCCGGGGTCGGGGACGGGATGTAGTAGATGGCAAAGATGCCGCCGAACCAGGCCAGGACGGCTCCCACGAGGAAGCCCCCTCCGGAAAAGAGGCTTAAGAGGCCGAGCGAGATGGCGCCGATCCCCACGAGCCGGTTCCAGCTGGGGCCTGTCAGTACGAGGAGCGCGAGACCGAGGATGAAGGCCCCTTCCAGGAACACGAGGAAGCCCGACACGTAGAGCGAGGGGACGAGCGACCCCGACGGAATGAATGCGGAGGAAGGAGTACCCGCATAGTACGCGACGAAGTAGACCCCCTCCAGCATCATCGTCACGGCCGCAACGACGAGGGGCAGGGCCATCGCCGTGGGGTAGCGACGTCGCGGAGGGGTGGTCGGCGGGGACGGAGTGGATCCGACCATCGGTTTGGACCCCCTCCACCCTAGGGATTCGAGAACCATCAACCCTTCGGAGGTCCGAAGAAAGCTCCCCGCATGGGTCGTCGATTCCCCCGGGAACCCCGACCTTGGTCCAACGGACGGGGCGGCCTCGCGGGGCCCACTTCAGCCACGTCTATATGGTCGGAATCGTTGAACCCGGCATGCCGACGTACATCGTCCTCGCCCACCTGACCCACCAGGCCAAGCGGAACCGGTCGGAGTCCCTCAAGATGCGGGACAAGCTCTGGGATGAGTACCGGAAGAAGGGCCTGAAGTTCACGGCGTACGACACCTTGGGACCCTACGATGTCGTGACGATCGTGGAAGCCCCCTCTGAGGAGCTCGCGATGAAGTATCTCGGGGCGGCGGGAGAGAGTGGCAACCTCGAGACGACCACGCTTCGCGCCTTCACCGCCGACGAGGTCCAGCGGATCCGGAACGCGTAGGACCGCGGGCCGTTCCGCGCCACCACCGACCGGGGTCCCTTCCCGGGAAGAACCCATTCTTAAACCCTTCTCGAGCACTAGCCCTAAGTAGCGGGGTCCCGTACTTCGCGCCAGAAGAGGTCGATGCCGCTCTGATCCGCCGTCTCGGGCCCGGAGGTCCATTCCGGGGTCGACTCCCATCCTGAGTCGTCGGACTTGGAGCCCCGGGGGCTCCCCGAGGCTCCCGTGCCGGCCGGTCCGGAGCCTTCCCTCCTGGAGACGCTGGATGCGGACGACCTAGGCGACCGTGACGGACTGATCAACCGCTGGAGCGCCGTGGCCCTGTTCGGCGCGATCCTCGTGGTCGCGACCGCGATCGACACGAACCTGTTCACGTTCACGCAGTACTTCGGGTTCCTATCTGGCACGGTCGGGGGCGGTTTCCTCCTGGAGACCTACGGGGTGTGCGTCCTTCTGTTCCTGGTCGTTCCCCTGTATGCGTGGTATGGCGAGGAGCGGGCGCTCGCGGCGGGAGTCGCGGCGCTCCTCCTGATCGTCGCCGGCGCGCTCCTCAACCGGGGGGTCGTCACCTCCTGGGTGCTCACGAGCTCCGCGCTCGTGTCGCTCGGCGGATTCGCGCTCGTGGTCGGCCTCGTGAACACCTACCACTACACGCGGCCGACGAAGAGCGCGGGACTCCCCGCCAGGGTCGCGACCCGCAAGCTGGGGTCGTAGCCATGGAGCTCATTTCCGCCCCCCCGAACTCGGAGGGCCCCCCGGGGTCGGACTCCGCCCCCCGGCCCGTGGACCGCAATCCCCGGACCGCGTCGCTGACCGAGGCGGCCCAAGCCCGCGCGAAGGAGCCCCCGGTCGTCTGGGACCCCCGGGATTTCTCCGATTACGAAACGTCGGAGGCCTGGTGGACCGCCACCGCGTTGTACGGGGCGATTCTCTTCAGCGTCGGCTCGCTCAATCAGTGGGCCAACATCCAGCCGACCATCATGGCGATCATCGCCCTCGCGCTGGCCGCATTCCTCGGGCTCCTCGTCCTCACTTTCGCCGGATTCGAGAACGGGGTCGCGGTCTTCGTCGCCGGCGGCACGCTGCTCGCCTGTTCGCTGCTCGGCCTGACATCCATCTCCCCGGTCGGGTACTGGTGGGCGATCCTATTCCTGGTGCTGCTCGGGGCGCTTTGCCTTGCGGTCGGCGGGAGCCAGGCCCTCCGGCTCCGCGCCATCTCGCTGGGAGACGAGGATCCCTCGGCCAGCGCGACTGTATAGGCCTACGGTGCCCCGCGCTCCGGTCCTGTCCCCCACGGAGACACCGTCCTCGCCCTTCATATGCCGGACTTTCCGTCGTGGGAGCGATGTTCTCGGTCGCCCCTCACCCCGAGGAAACCCCGTGGGGGGAGGCGACCCGCGTGGAGGAGGACCCGACCGACCGGATCCGCGACCTGCGGTTCATGCGGTTGGCGGGAACCTTGGTCACGGCCCTCGTCGGACTCGGACTCGTCGGGGCCTCCCTACTCGTGTTGCGGGGGTCCGGAGGAGCCCTTCCATCGATCGTCTACTTCGGGGCGGTCGGGGCCCTGCTCACCCTCTCCCCCGGCTGCTGGCTGGCCCTGACCCTCACGCTCCGTCGAGTCCCGAACCGGATCGCGTTCGACGAACAGCGGCTGATGGTTCACCAGCTGGACGGGCAGGTCCGGGAAGTGGCGTGGACGGACCCGGACCTCGCCTTGGACCTGCTCAACCTCGGCGCGAGCGACTTTTCCCGGGGCACCATCCTGCTGACCTCGCGGATGAAGCGAAGCCGTCTCGACGCGGCGATCACCATCGAAGGGGCCGCCGCGTTCCGGGCCGAGGCCATTCGACAGGGACTCCACGTGGAGGCGCGAGAGGAGGGGAAACCGCCGAAGGCTTGGGGGGTGGTCGAGATACGTCGCTCTCCCGCCCGACTAACCTCTGCTTCGTCGGTCGATTCGCCCGCATCGACCCCGCAGCCGGCGGAGGACCCGGCTCACTCGATGAGCTCCGAGGCCGTGTTCGAGTATGGCCAGTAACCTCCCGGGACGAGCTCGTCTCGGTCACGGTTCGGGCGGCGAGGCAGTGAGGGGGAAAAAGGCCTCCCCACAGGTCTTTATCTCGACAGGGTCTGACGCGGTCGATGACCCCCATCGCGCGGGACGACTCGAAGGCGATCGCGGCCGAACTCCGGAAATCGGCGCTTTTGTCGGGCCTGAAGGACCGTCAACTGAAGCTGCTCGCCCGCCACGCCCAGGTGCGGGAGATCGCCAAGGATGCGGTCGTCGTCACGCGGGGCGAAAAGGGCGTCGGGTTCTATGTCATCCTGGAGGGCCGCGTCCTGGTCCGGAAAGGCTCGACCGTACTCGCCCGCCTCGGGCCCGGCGACTTCTTCGGGGAACTGGCCCTCTTCGAGGACAAGCCCCGTTCGGCCGACGTCATCGCGACCGAGCCCACGACGGTCGTCGTGCTCTCGCGCTGGGAGTTCTGGGGATTCGCCTCGGACAAACCTGAGGTCCTACGGTCGATCCTGACCGAAATGGCCCGACGGTTGTCCGAGACGTCACGCGTTCCGGCCCCTTAGGGCCGCGAACGGGTCGCGCCCTTCGGGTCGAGACCGCCATTCACGACGAGGCGGGGCGAGGCGCCGTCGGGGCGGCGTCCCCCGAGGACCATAGTCGCATCAGGACAGCTCCGACAAGGACGCCCACGAACCCGAGCGTCATCACGGCGGCGGAGACCATATTCTGTCCGTTGAAGACGAACTCCCAGCCACCGGCCGACGCGATGAGCGCCGAGAGCAGCGCCAGCGCGGCAGCCAGCTGGAGGCGGCGGGTCGGTTCGCGTCGCGAACGGGCCACGGCATGGCCGGAAAGTCCGATCAGGAGGAGGGCGACCAGGATGTGGAGGTCGAGCACCGGTTGGGAGGAGAGCACCGACGTCACACTGGCCCCCATGGGCAAGGTGACGGCAACGTCCAGTACCGCCCCGAGGACCAGTTCGATCCCTAAGAGGCCGAGGAGCACCATCGCGACCATCCGGAGAGAAAGGGTCCGCGGGGAGGGGGACGGGGGCGGTGAGGTCGTGGGTGCGGTCATGGTGGCCTCGCGCTCCAACCCGCCCCGACCTTAAGGTTAGCATCTGGGCTTGAGGGGCCTTCCCGAAGATGGGAGCCCCGCTACCGCGTCGATTTCAGGATGAAGAGTGGGGCCCGGGCATTGCGTCAGGACGGGGTGTTGGAAAAGGAGGAAGGGGTTGTCGTGAGGGCGACGTCCGTCGCCCTTTACGCGCCCGGAGGCGGCGGGGGCGGGGGAACCCCTCCCTGGGGCGGGCTCGGCGGGGTCGGGGGTACCCATCCCGCGTACGCGCCGGTCGGCATCGGCGATCCCGCGTCCTGGGCCGGTCGGCGGCGTGCCGGGCGGCGGACCATGACGAGCACGCCGATGATCACGACGACTACGACCACTACGGCGAGGATGAGGATGGTCGTGGGGAATCCGCTCGAGCCTGAGCCGCCGGTGCTCGTGATCCCGGAGTACTGCTGTTGGGCCACGCTCAACGGTTCTGGACCGGCCTGGAGACTGACCTGGGGGCCACCGGCGGTTCCGAGGGCAGCGGTCGAGTTGACGCTCTCATCCACGCCCACGAATCCGGGGCCTTGCTGGTAGTAGACCGCCTCAGGGCCCGCGGACACGGTGGCCTGAGCCGGGTGTTGCGAAGCGATCAGGGTCACACCACCCAGGAAGCCGTCGGCACCATCATAGATCCCGGTCGGGGTCATCAGCCAGCCGTCCGTGCCGCTGAACTCCCCGTTCGAGAAGGTGAGGACGACCAGTTGGCCGGTCGTGGTCGTGGCCGGGGTGGTGTAGTTGTCCCAGAGCGTGAACGGCCCGAGGTCGGTCCCGTTAACGGTCAGGGTCCCCGATGGAGAGACGACCAGGTTCGTCCAGTCGCCTTCGCTCTCGGTGTGGCCGTTGACGGTCGCGGAGACGGTGTAGCCGCTGGTGTAGGATCCCGTGGCGGAGTAGGGCTCGCTCGAGTTCCACACCTGGCCCGACTGGGGCGAGATGGGGACGATCCCGAGCGGGGTCGGGAAGTTCACGGTCGTTGTCTCGTTGCCGCCCAAGTCGAAGCCGATGTTGGCGGTCTCGGTCGTCCCGTTGACCGGGAGGGATTCGCTGTAGGACCCACTGAAGTTGAGCGCCTCGTTGGACTGGGCGTTCATGAGCGCGAGCGCAGCGACGCTCGTTCCCGCGTCCGGTCCCTCGACGATGTTGACGGTGCCGGTGCTGGTGACGTTCGAGAAGCCGACGGCGGTCTCCTTGCCCGCGAGGTTGGCGCTCGCGGAGATTGGGGAGCAGGGGCCGGAAACCGACTCGTTGACACATCCCGCCAGGGAGAGAGAGACCGAGGCGTTGATGGCGCTCTGGACCTCATATTCGGTCTGGGTCGAAGAGATGGTCGTGGCGGTGTAGATGACGACCCACCCCACGTAGTACCGGAGGGTCAGGCTGTGGATCTCAGAGGTGGAGTTGCAGATCGAGGTGGGGCAGTTGTAAGAGGCCGAGGCCGTGCCACCGAACGCCCACTGCTGGGTCGAACCGCCCGCCAGAGTCAGGGGGGCTTCCGAATGGGCCGCCGGCGGGGCCGCAAAGGCACCCGAGAGCAGCACCGCGAGGAGCATGCCCACGGCGAGGATCAGGCTCGTTCCCATTACCATCCGCTTACGTTCCGACGAGGTCGTCATGGCATCGCTACCCAAGGGTAGTGCCGGGCATGGGAGAAAAACCCTCCTCCAGCGTGGTTCGGGCCAATTTTGGGCGATTCGGGGCTCCCGGGCGTGCCAAGACACCCCCCCCGTCCGTCCCGGGTGGGAGGGGATCTCCCGGGAGCGGATTGTGTGCCCTCCGGCGCCGTCGAGCGTGTCGGCGACGGTCGGCCACCCGGCCCCGACGTGGACCGTGCCCTGGCTCTGCAAGTAGTGGATGGATTCCCCTGCCCGTCGGCGGGGTCAATTCGAGTTGACTGAACACGCATACGCCACGAAGAACATGCCAGTCGGGGATGGCCCATGAACCGCAAGGAGAAAATGACAGTGATCGACTGCCTCCGGCAGGAGCAGGCGAACTCCGTCCAACTATACCTACAGTACAAGGGATACCACTGGAATGTCAGCGGCCCGCTGTTCCACGATCTTCACACGATGTTCGACGAGAATGCCGCCCGTGTGTTGGAGACGGTGGACGAGCTCGCCGAGCGTCAGCGGATCCTCGGGAAGGCCGCGGACTACACCCTGAAGCAGATGCAACGTTCCGCGACCGTGATGGCCGAGGAGAAGCTGCCGGTCCAACCGAAGGACATGGTCGAGCACCTCGTCCTCTCCCACCGTCTCATGATTCGAGAACTGAAGAGGGGCTACGAGCTCTCCGACCAGGAGGGTGACCTCGGAACCGCGGACCTGTGCACTCGCCTGGTCCAGATCCACGAAAAGATGGAGTGGTTCCTGCGGGAGCTCCTCGAGAGCCCCAGCCCCGTCCTAGAGGGCATCGGCATCGGGCCGGTGGTCTCTCCCCGGAAGGAGTCCCTCATCCCATCGGGACGGTAGGACCCACCGAGGCCCAGAGAGGTCGACCGGCCGACCAACCCTTTCCTCCGGCCGGGGTCCCGCCGGCCCCGGTCGGAGACCCGGAACCCCCACCCCGCCTTTGGGGGGAAATACCGTGAGGGCTAGTGCTGGGCCTTGGTGGGGATCCCCTTCTCGAGGAAGGCCGCGACCGCGGGCAATTCCTTCAGATGGGGTCGCCTTCCGGCGCTCAACGGCCCCGACGGGATCCCCTGTTCGCACCAGAGGGTCGCCTCCTTCCAACGGTCGAGGTTGGTCCCCTCCACGTGGAGGATGATATCGAAGACCTTGCGCCGCGGGCTGAGCTCGCCGGACCACAGCAGCACCAAGGAGACGCCGGAATGGAGGAAGGCCTGGACGGTCGGGAGGATGGCCGAATTCGGGTACAGACTGTTGATCCGGACCACATTCGAGAGCACCAGGATAGGGGTTTCAGGGTGGCCGGAGGTCACGGACGAGATCAACTGTTGGCTGTGGGTGGGGAGTCGCAGGAACTCGGTGAGCCGGCGTAGGTATTCCGGATGCTCGTCCGCGCGAATGATGGTGGCGGCGGCTGCCTCGGCCTGGCGACCGGCCTGCTCCTCCCGTCGCAGGTCGTTCGGACGGACGACCTCGAGCCGGTCCGCTGGGATCACGCCACGGCCGAGGGGATCCCGTGGGTCGAATTTCTCCCCCGGGAGCTGGATGGCGGTCCAGTAGAGACGCGAGGGGTAGGGTTTGAGCAATGCGAGGGTCACCCAGTGGGCAAGGACGGGGTTGGCCCCGGCCACAAAGACGGACGTGGGGCGAATGAGGCCTCCCGGAATCAGCTCCTCAGCTCTGGGGGCGTTCATCCCACGCAAGCGGAAGGGGATCTCTATCGTTAAGAAGGCTCGTTTTGGGGACACGGCCCGTCCCGTTCCTTACGCACCCGGTGCTCCATCGGCGGTCAGAGCTCGATCGGGTTTCCCTCCGGGTCGTGCAGTTAGGCCAGTCGACCGTTCGGGTACGTTTCCGGATCCACTTCGACCACGGTCATGGCGGCCCGCAGTTGGTCCACCATCCCATCTAGGTCCCGAACGCGGAAGTTGACCCTCCACGCCTCGGTCAGAGGTCCGAAGTACGAGGGGTCCGAACGGAAGAATCCGAACACGCTCGGGCCGGCCTCCTGCCACCAGGGTGGGTCGTCATAGCTCGTCGGAGTTACCGTGACCCCCAGGTGGTCCTGGTACCGGCCCCCCATCATCGCCGGACCGCGTGCGCGAGTGAACCGACCCCCAATGCCCAGCACCTTCTCCATACCGCGCCCCAAATCCCGGGTCGAGCCACCCCCACGAGGGTTTCGGAGCGAGTGTCGAAGCCGCAGGAGGGGGGGCTACTCCGGTATCACGTACCGAACGGTGGGACTGTCCACGTATTCGAGGACCTTGTCGGTGCCGAGTTCGAGGCCGGTTCGGTAGGCGAATTTCAGGACCTGCTCCGCCACCCCGGGTTCGATCGGGGGGAGTTCGTCGATGGTGGTCGTGACGGGGCTCGAGTGGCGGTCGAAGCAGGCCAGGAAGGCGCGAAACTTCGGAAAAGCGCACTGGAACAGCTGGAGTTGAAGGCACACGTCGGGCGGCGTCGGGGTCGCGTGGTAGCTCTTCATCTCGTAGAATCGCTCGCGACCATCCCAGTAGTCGGGCTGGGCATAGACCCCCACACGTTCGTTGATCAAGATCAGCCGGCTCCGGGGGCGGGTCATCCCCATCACTTCGCTCGAACGGAACGCCTGCAGGACCGCCGAGATCGCCGCCCGCTGGGCTGTGCGGTCCGCTTCGGTCAGCTGGAGGTCCGCGTCCTCGAGCTCCCGGTCGAGAATTTCAGTCGCCAACCGGTTCATGGCGGTCCGGGTGGGTCGGCGGGACTGGGCGAACTCGTAGCTGTATCGGGACAGGGTCTCGTCGATAGCCTTTCCGACGGCCATCCCGATCTCATCCTTCTCAGTGACCGGCCGCGGGTAGGCCGCCCGGACGACCTCGTGAGCAGCGAGGGTCTTGGCCGTAGTCATCGGGAGATCCACACGGGGAACGGCGGCGAGTATTGGGCAGTATCCCTAGGACGTCGTTCGGGGTTTTCCTGCGGCGCGAGCGGCCGACCGGCGGAAACTGCTCCCACCCCGGTCGAATCCAGGCGTGCGACGAGCCGAAGGCCGGCCTTCCCCCTCTGGCCGCGAGAGGGTCCAAGTGGGGGGAATGCATCTTGCCGCTTCCCTTCCCCGAGAGACCAAGTACCGATAACCCGTCCGGGACACGATGCACGTTCGACGACTCCATCCCGAAGACATGGATGAGGTGCTGCGGGCCGGCCCTCTCTTTGACCAGGGTCCGGAGCCCGAGGCCGTCCGATCCTACCTCGCCGACGAACGCAATGTCTTCCTGCTCGCCTCCGAGGGAGACGTGCCCGTCGGCTTCCTTCGGGGTACCGAACTTCTCCAACTGAAGTCCCCTCGTCGTCCGATGTTTCTCTACGAGGTCGGAGTGGCCGAGGGACACCGCCGTCGAGGAGTCGGCGCGAATCTGGTCCGGGAACTGCTCCGGCATTGCACGTCCCGAGGTTTGGAGGAGGTCTTCGTGTTCACCGATGACCCGGCCAACGAGGCGGCGGAACGCCTCTACCGGTCCACCGGTGCCGCTACGGAGACGCGGGGGGACCGGATGTACGTATACCGGCTGGAATGAAGCGGGACCCAGTCCGCGTGTCCTGATATTCCCGCGTTGTCTCCCCGACGCACCGGGTCCGGTGGCCGGGGGTGTCCGCCGAGGACCTCCGCCCAGGGTCGGAAGTCGTCCATGGCGGAAATGAACTGGTTCAGTCGGTGGCTCGTCAACTCGGGCAACGCGCGCCGGTCGGCTCGAACCCTGGCCACGATCGGTCCCCACCTGCCCCTCCCTCCGTCCTCCCGGATCCTCGAACTCGGGGCGGGCCGCGGGGGATTGTCGTACCTGCTCTACGAAAAGTATCGACCCGGGCGGCTCGTGGTTTCCGACTTTGACCCGAACCAACTGGAGACCGCACGGACGTACCTTTCCGAAAAGTTCGGTACTCTTCCCAAGTCGATTGAGCTCCAGCGAGTGGATGCGAAGCAGATCCCCTACGAACCGGCGTCGTTTGATTGCGTTTTCGCGATGGGGATGCTCCATCACGTGGAGGCGCACCATTTCGATTATGTCGAGCGACCCACGGCACTGAGGGAGATCCGCCGGGTTCTCTCGCCCGGAGGGGTCCTCGTGTATTGGGAGTTCTCCCGCACGGCGGATATGCGGAAGACGCTCGCCGAGCTCGGGTTCGGATCGGTCTTTGAACGACGTGGTTGGAGAGGACGGGAGCTCGCGATCGTCCGCTCTCCCTTGCCGCCCTAGGTGCGGCGCTGAGGTACCGTGACGGCCCCCGGAGTGGCCCTCCGACCGGAATCCGAGCCGAGAGCGAAGGGCATAGTCGAATCCCCACCGAAGTCTTTTGTTTCCCGCGAGGTACGGCGAAGTCGTGACTCGAAGGCTCTCGAAGCCCAACTGGGCGGACTGGCTGCGTCGTTGGGACGAGCAGCAGGAGAGTTTCAACGCCGACCGGGAGCGCCGATTCTCCGCCATGTTCGACGTGGTCGAGGCGGCCGTGGGACGGAAGTTCGTGGCGCTCGACCTCGGGTCCGGGCCCGGTTCGCTCAGCATCCGACTGCTGCGTCGGTTCCCGCAGGCGCACTGCGTGGCGGTCGATTACGATCCCGTTTCCCTCCGCGTAGGACAAGGGGCCCTTGGGTCCGTCCGGGGGCGCCTTCAGTGGGTGGACGCCAACCTCGGTGAACCTGGCTGGACCGAGCGGTTGCCGCCCGGGCGGTACGACGCCGTGCTCTCCACGACCGCGCTCCACTGGCTGACGGCGCCCGGCGTCCGACGGCTCTACCGAGACCTCCATGGCCGAATGAGGAGCGGTGGGGTGTTCCTGGACGGGGACCACCTTCCTTGGGCGCCCGAGCACCGGTACCTTTCGCACCTCGCCGAATCGGTCCGTTCCATACGATTCAAGGGGGCGAGCCCCGACTCGGAATGGCAGGCGTGGAAGGAATGGTGGAGCGCCGCGGAGAAGGTTCCCGCGCTCCAACCCTACTTCAAAGAGCGGGAGAAGCGACAGTCTCAGCATCCCAAGCACCGGGACGTCTCTCTCGAGGTTCATCTCCGAGCCCTTCGTCAGGCGGGGTTCAACGATGCCGATATCGTCTGGCAAGACTTCGAGAACCGGATCTTGCTGGCGACGCGATGAGGGCGCAGCGCCACCGCATTACCCGTTTCCCCGCCGGCCGGTGAATTGCCACAGTTCAAGTGGCGCTCGGCACATATAGAGGAATACTCACGGACGGTCGGAAATGGCGCGACTCATCATGTGGAACCTCGTCAGCCTTGACGGTTACTTCGAGGGAGCGACGAGCGGGGACCTGGCATTTCACCAGTATGCGTGGGGACCGGAGCTCGAGGCGTTCATCCACGAGCAGTCGAAGACCGTGGGAACCCTCCTGTTCGGTCGAGTGACCTACCAGGGAATGGCCAGCTACTGGTCGACTCAGACGGGCGCGATCGCGGATTTCATGAATGGGATCCCCAAGGTCGTCTTCTCCCGAACCTTGGACTCGGCGAAGTGGAGCAACTCCCGCCTCGTGAAGAGCAAGATCAAGGAGGAGGTCCTCCGTTTGAAGAAGGAGTCCGGGAAGGACCTGTTCCTGTTCGGCAGCGCGAACCTCGGTGCGCGGCTCTCGGCGCAGGGCCTGATCGACGAGTACCGGCTCGGGGTCGTCCCGGTCGTGCTGGGCCAGGGGCGACCCCTCTTCGAGGCCACGGTCGAACCGATGAACCTGAAGTTCCTGGAAGCGAGACCCCTCGGACCGAAGTGCCTCCTCCTCCGGCTCGAACCGGAACGAGCTCCGCACTGACGTAACGACCTCGGTCATCCTGACGGTGTGTGCAACTCGACTTACACCTTAGTGTAGGACGTCCCCGCCAGCCGGGGGCCTGGGTCCATCGACTGGGCCGGAGGAGTACGAGTCTTAACCTCGTGTGACCCGCTGCAGACTGCGTCGATGGACCCGTTCAGCCACCTTCTGCTCGGATACCTGCTCGGGTTCGGTATCTGGGGTCCGTCCGGCCTTCAATACGTCGTGGCGGCGGCCATCGCGGGGGCGCTCCCCGACCTGGACATCGTGTTCTTCCCGCTCTCCCGCCGATTTCCCCTCCTCCGCCACCGCGGGATCTCCCACTCCATCCTGGGGGTCACGGTGATCGCGATCGTGGGATGCTTCGTGGTGCCCCCGTTGATGGCGTGGGGTCTGGGTTCCGCGTTTGGCCAGGGATCCATCGTTGCGTTCTTTGTCGCTCTCGAGGTCGGCGGTCTCTCGCACGTCTTCCTCGACTCCCTGGATCACTGGTCCGTGCCCATCTTCGCTCCGTTCTCCCCTCGGGAGTACCACTTCGATGTGGACCGGATCGTGAACGTCGGGTCCATGGCGTTCACGGTCATCGCCTACGCGCTCATGCTCTACGAACGAGGTCGAGTGCCGCTCGAACTGTGGAACCTCACCACGTGGGGGCTGCTGATTGCCGTTCTGGTCTACTTCGTTATCCGCATCACGGGCCGGTGGCGGGCCGGCGTTGTCCAGAAACGGGAGGGATACTCGGCGACCATCCCGCAAGGAAACCCGCTGGTGTTCATGTTCGTGGGCGAGGACCGGACCGAGGGACGCCTCCGGTTGCGAAACGCTCGCTACAACCTGCTCCGGGGGCTGGATTCTTCGCCGAGGTCGGTAGAGTTCCCGATCGAGAATGCCGCGACTGCCCCGGCCCCGGATCCGTCGAGCGCCTTGGCCCGCAGCTACTCTTCCGCGCTCAAGTCCAGCTGGACCCTAGGGGAGACCCACCACTTCGCCGAAGTCCGAGCTACTCCGACGGGCTTCGACGTGTTCTGGTATTCGCTCGAATTCAACTTCTGGGGCCGATTCGCGGGCGTTCTCGCCCACGTCGATGGATCGACAGGGGCCGTCACTACCCGGAATCGGTGGCGAGTCCCGGCGAAGGCGTTCGCCTAGGTCGGTGGGTGCAATCAGGCTTGCACCTTCCCGGGGTCTCGGCGGGGGCTGGACCAGTTACTAGAGCGGAACTGCCGCTGGTTTCACGTTGGGGGTCCAGCAGTAGAGTCCGCTTAATGGGGGGCCTGTCTGTTCCTCCCAAGCCCTGCCGATGCGCGCCCCCGAGAAGACCAGCGCCCCGACTGAACGGGGGCCGACGGAACTCGAGTCAGAATGCCTATTCTGCCAGCGGATGGCAAATCCGTCCTCCCTCAAGGCACGTCTGGTTTTCGAGAACCAGGCCTACCATGTTTCGCACCAACTGACCGAGGATGGACCGACGTACCTCGGGTCCCTCCTCCTTCAGACAAAACGTCATGTGACGAGCCTCGCCGAGCTGACGGACCGGGAGGGGCAGCAGTTGGGAACCTTGATCCGTCAAACAAGTCGGGCCTTAAATTCCTGCACGCCGGCTGCGTGGACCTATGCGATCAGCTTCACCGAGGGGTACCGCCACGTTCACTTCATCGTGACCGCGCGGTACCCCAACCTACCCCGGGAGTACGTGAGACTCGCGGTGGACGATTGGCCGGAGGCTCCGCGCGGGACCTTGGCTGAGGTCGAACACCTCGCCTCCCGGCTTCGAGTCACGATGGGTCGTCCGTCCAACTTGGCGCCCTACATCTAGATTCGAAAACCGACGGGATGACGATCGGATCGGCAGCGAACTTCCGAACCGGGCGGGTCCATGCTTTTCTGGAGCCCAACCTATCGCGGTCCCATGGTGGAGAAGGTCTCCCTGGTCCAGAAACTGAGCCTTTTCGAAGAATACTGGAGCCCCAAGATCGTCGGGGATGTCAACGACTCGTACGTCAAGGTGGTGAAATTCCAGGGAGCCTTTGACTGGCATCACCACGAGAAGGAGGATGAGTTGTTCCTCGTGTTGAAGGGAGCGTTCCGTCTCTGCATCAAGACCGGCGACCTCCTACTGAAGGAGGGGGAAATGGCCATCGTCCCGCGAGGAGTGGAGCACCGGCCCGTCGCCGAGGAGGAGGCCCACGTCTTGCTCCTCGAACCCAAGACGACGCTCAACACGGGGAATGTCCGCACCGAGCACACGCTGCCGAACCCGGAGCGAATCTAACTCGGTCGACGCGGCTGACCGCGTTGGGTGTGATCCTGCTTGCGCGCTCGTTGCACTTCGCACGCGGCTCGCATTCACATCGGGCCGACGGACGGGTGTCGGAGGAAACCTGAGCGCAGCTCGATCGTTCCCGTAGCGCGGTCGATCTGGCCATGCACCCCGTACGCACGACGGCCGGTGGCTTGCGTGACGATGTACCACCACACCTCGTAGACCGGTCCCTTCTCGACCGCTTCGCCAAAGTGGTAGCTCCGGGAGAGCCATTCGCTCTTGGCCATCGCGGGGAGATAGGTACGCTCGAGCGCTTCCTGGGGTGAGGATACCGGGCCCGGCACCGGGGAGCGTATCGGCACATCGAGGCTTCGGTCGATCCCCTCCATCCCCGAACCTAGCGAGAGACGACGGAAGCGAATGTGATACCGTTCGGGGGTGTCCGTCTCGTCCAGCAGCAGCCACTTCCACGGAGTGGTACTTGGAAGCACCTCGGCGTACCCGAACTGACGTCGGAGAATCCCCGCTCTCCAACGGGCCAGCCCCCGAAGCAGTAGGTAGCCTCCGTACACTCCGACCAGGATCCAGGCGGTCTCCTCCCAGACCCCGAACGGAACCGTCCCGTGCTCCAGGATGAGCACCGCCAGGGTCACCCCCGTGAGGGCCACCGTCACGAGACTGACCGCGACGTCGGCGTTCAGGCGCAGAGCCCGCCCGGAGAAGGGAAGGAGGGGTCGGACCGCGTAGTTCGTGAAGCCATCCAAGACGAGGTGCGAGAGGCCGCCGATCTCCATCGCCACGAAGTAGAGCAGGGTCGAAGCGTGCGTGAAGTACGGGAGATACGGCACGAGGAAGCTGCCGACGGCGGCGATGACGGTCACGCCTACGACCGTGTGCACGGCGCCGCGGTGGTGGAGCGACGGGAACCACCGGGTGAGTGGGAAGAGGAGGATATCCGCGTCGGGAAGGCCGCCCGCGAGGGCCCCCGCCGCGATGAACTGGGGAGCCGCCGGGCCCCAGATGATGAACGAGAGGAGGTACGCGAAGATGACGTGGGTAAAGAGATCCAATCGGTGGCCCCCTGGTGGGCGAGCCTATTCTGCGCCACGGATTATCTTGACCATCGAATGGGTCCGCCTCCGCCGGCCCGTGCAATCAGGGGATTCGCCCCGTCCCAGCCTCTCCCAGACAGGGCCTCCCTACTCCGTATCAGGCCCGTCGACACGATGGTCGATCGAACTCTCGGATCGCGCCTCGGTCGGTCTAAGACCGGATTGCCTCGGCTGCAGTTTTACATCACTTTCTCGAGGAGAAGTATAACCGGCGGGTGCTAGTTACTTATTGAACCACCGCGCTAGAAACAGGTCCAGGCGGATTCCATGGACGTCGGTCGTAGACTCCGGAAGACGAATCGCGGTGGCGTGACACTCGACCTTGTCTTGGGGGTCGGCGTGATCCTCGTCGGAGCGTTCTTGCTCTACAGCGCGGGGCTTTCGTTCCACACACTGCTCCACGGCGCAGAGCGATTCTTCGGCGCCTAGTGCCCCCATTCCCACTGGTGGGTGCAATGATGATCGCACCTACTCTCGCCCTCCAACCCACGCGATCCCGCCCCCCTAAAGTGTGGTCCCGTAGCGGGAACAAACCTTGAGGCGCGGCCCGTGCTCGGGTGGGCGAGCTCATGGCGCCAAGATCGACGTTTCCGCGACTCTCCGTCAAGCACCGACACCCGTCCTTGATCGACCCGGAACGTTTCGCTAAGCAGTATCTCCGCGGGGTGCGAGCACCGTCGCGGTGCTTCTTGGTCTGGAGACCCGGTTTCGCCCGGCAGCTCGCCCGGCGGTTCCGAGCCCGCAGTCTGCCTCCGTTCAGCGACACGTACTTGCTGCCCGGACCGGCCCCTACCGTGGGAATCTCCTACCCTCGCGGGGTCGGCGGACCGGCCGCGGTCATCCGGTGCGAAGAGATGGCGGCGGTCGGTACCCGCGAATTCATCGGCGTGGGGTTCGCCGGCGCTCTCTCGGCGGCGCTTCACCCGGGGGACGTCGTCGTGTGTGACAGGGCCATCCGCGATGAAGGGACGTCCCACCACTACGCTCACCCCAACGTGGCTGCTCGCGCCTCGGTTCCGCTGACTCGCTGGGTGACGCAAGCGCTCTCGGAAGCGGACCTTCCGTTCCAGACGGGGGAAAGTTGGACCACGGATGCTCCCTACCGGGAGACCGGGATGGAGCTCCGCCACTACCGAGGTAAGGGGGTCCTCACGGTCGAAATGGAGGCGTCCGCTCTTTTCATCCTCGGCCGCCACCGAGGACTCCACGTGGCGTCGGTCCTGGTGGTGAGCGATGTGCTGACCGACAAGGAGTGGCTCCCCCACTTCCATCGAGTGGGTGACAAGCTCGAGGCGGTGGCCTTGGCCCTGATCCGTGCGTCGAGGCGAGGGAGAGCTCGCCCCGGTCAAGGGTAGAGGGCGATTCCTGGATCAACCGAGGCGCACCGGCGGTTTCCTGCGGTTCCCCTCGCGCTGTTCAGTCCCAGCCCCACGCACGAGTGGCGATGTTGACCGCGCTGCCCTTCCCGCCCTCGACCAGATGAATAAGGAGCACCGGAGTACCGGAGGAGTAGATGGTCGAGTTTCCGATTCGGGAACCGGTGTGTTCCGAGGTCACGACGTTCCCCCTTGCGGAGGGGTGGGTCGAGGTCCATTCGCCCACCAGCGCCGACCATTTGGCCCGGCTCATCCTCTCCGATGCTTCCCGGGAGATGTTCCGGGACCAGGAACGGGAGTTGCTCCGGGAGATCGGGGTCTACGGGTTCCGAGTGGCCGTTACCCCTCGCGATGGAGGCTCGGTACTCGCGGTGGTGGGCTGGCGCGAAGGCAACGTCCGGGCCACGATCCACGCCCACCTGACCGGGGCCCAGGTCCGGCGGTGCGTGATCTTCCGATACTCGTTCCTCCAGGATCCGTCGGGCACCCGGGTGTGCGAGGAGAGTACGGTGAGGGCAGCGACCCTCTCCGGACAGTCCGCCCGACTGCCAGGAATCCGCTACAATCCGTTCCGTTTCACCACGGCTTGGTATTGGGAGCGACGGCGCAGGAAGGCCTTGTCCAACCTCCTGCGATTAGCCGAGTCGAGCCCCGACGACCCGAAAAAGTTCGACCCACCGACCGCCCCGACGGTCGAGGAAGGGGCCCAAGCCCCCCCTCCGACTAACTGACTGCCGTCAAGCCGGTTGGACTCGGTGGTCGATCGCGACCCCTTCCCGGACGGCCCCCGAGACGGTGCAGAAATCCGCAAAGATCTCGACGCAGTGGTCGAATCGCTCTCGGTCGGCTTCATCAAGCGGATGGGTGACGATCTGCACCTCGAGGTGACGGACGCGGCGGCGCCCCTGGTCGTTCACACCAACGGTGGCTCGCACCGTGGTGTGGAGCGGGGCGACGGGGACGTGGGCACGGTTCAGGGTGTTGACCAGCGTGGAGCTCATGCAATGGCCGACCGCCAAGGCGAGCGCCTGGGTAGGGTTCGGTCCCTTGTCTCCTCCTGCGGGGGGAGGCTCATCGACCGTCAGACCCGGAAATGGTGCCTCGGCGAAGGCGACTGTAAACTGGTACTTTTCCACCTGTTCGAGTTCGGTGCGGTTGTCGGAGGCCGACATGGAGCGGCGACCCATTTAGGGCTACTTGAATCCCGATGTTCTGAATTCGGCAACCGTCCCCTAGGGCGCCATGGAAAAGGGCGCCGCCGGGTGCAGCGATATGGCGGTAACTCGTCAGGCTTTGGGCGGGTTCCAGTTCTGATGCGCGGCCCACTCACTGAAGCGGTGCCACCCGATTTCCGGATAATCCCGACGTAGCCCGTCGATGTCGGCGGAGTACCCCACGCGCTCGAACCATTCGAACATCTTCGCGTAGTCGGCACTTTGGGCTCGCATGACCTCGAGCGGGATCTGTTGGTACTCGATCTTCCGGCCCGTTAGCTCGGAGAGAATCTTGGCCGCCTCAGTATTGTTCAGCGCGTCGGAAGCTACGTTGATTCTCTTCCCACGGAACCGGGAGGGATTCTCGAGGAGGTGGACGGAGAACGCACCGAGATCGTCGAGCGCCACCATCGGCACCGCCCGGAGGGGCGAGGTCCCGGAGGCGAGTTTCCCCTGCTGCAGGGAGACCAGGGAGTACGGGGCGAGGATGTTCTCCATGAAGGCCGTGGGAGCACTGATCGCAAAGGGCACACCGGACTGGCGAAGATGCTGCTCGACGGCGAACTTGCTCTCGAAGTGGGGAATTCCGGTCTGGTGATCCGCATCGCTGACCGAGGAGTAGACGAGCCAAGGGACGCTCGCGCGCTTCGCGGCATCCACGGCCGCCTTCCCCTGGCGAGCCTCTGCTTCCGCGCCACCTCCGAATGGGGTTCCCATGAGGAACATTGCGTCCACCCCCTGGGCCGCCCGTTCGATTGAGGCTCCGTCGTCGAAGCTGCCCTGCACGAACTCGACCCCCTTCGACCGGAGGGGTTCCAACTTCAGGCTTTTCAGGTCGCGAACGAGGGCACGGACCCGGTGCCCTCGCTTGAGGAGCCGATGGCTCACACGACCGCCTTGCTGGCCGGTGACGCCCGTGACGAGGACGAGGAGAGGTTTCGGGGCAGCGTGGGCACTGGACTTACTGGATCCGGTCATGGAGGTTCGGTGGAGGTCACCCACTCGGAGCGGGTCTATCTTCGCTTACGTCCTGGTAACCAGCGGCCTCGGAAGCCATCCCGCCTGCGCCCACGTTACGGGAGGCCCACCGGAACGAGCGGTCCCCAGGCCGTCCCACTGATCTGGATCGTGTCCGGCTGCGAGGAGTAAATCACCGCAGTGTACGGGGCGTTGGGGGCGTAGAAGGAGAAGGTTCCAAACCCCAGGGTGTTGATGTAGGCGACGGAGCCGTCGGCGCTGACGATCTGCAGGGTCGACGGAACGGGGCCCACCGTGGACCAACTCCCAGACAGCCAGAGGCAATCGATCGAGCCGATCTGACCGCGAGTCGAGCTGACGCCGTTCGTCACGAGGGTCGAATTGAAAGGCAGGGGGAGAGGAAGCATCAGGATGAGCAAGAAGACGATCACGATCACCGCAGCGATCTTGGCATAGGGTCGTTTGGCTTTGTAGCGAAGGGGAGTGGACGGCATGCTCAACCGGTTCCTACCAACACGGCCGGTTTCCCCGTCGTATGAATCTTCTGATAGCTAAACAAGACCCCGGATGGGAGCCGGTGTTAAGAACTCCCATGGAAGGGGCGGCTCCCCCTAACACCTATTGGCTTAGGTGGGAGGTGATGAGGGGACGAGCCGCATCGATGGAGCGGAATACGTCCGTTTTTCACCCATCGATTCTGCCGAACAGATGAGGCCCGAATCGCCGTTCGACCCCCGATTTGAGGGGGCCCCCGTGTAGCCGCGGGGTTCTTATCGTGGGTCGCAGTTCAAACTACCCGTGGCGAGCGGGGCCCCGGCCGAAGAGCTGTTCCCGGGAGGATTCGCGAAACCCTCCGCGGTTCTCATTTCCGGGACCAGCCGGTCATTGCTGAAGTGGTTCGCCTTCGCTGCTCTCGAGCCCTACTCCTCGCGGGTCTACTGGACCGACGTCCGACTTCCTGGAGAGGTTCTCGACCCGCTCGACCCGATGACCCTCCATGCGATCCCGGAGGAAGCGTTGTATGTCCTCCTCCCCCAGGAACTTCAGCCAGACGACCAGGGAGCCCGTCAGGCCGAAGCCGCCGCGGCCACCATGCTCAAGTCCGATGAGACCCCGAATTCACTGGAAGGACTCGTGGAGTTCCTTCGTATGCCGTCCCATGCCCAGAAGCTGATCTCAAGCACGGGTCGGTCGGACGCGCCGTCGATCCTGGTGACGGCCAACGCGCACCGCCTCGCCACAGTGTTCTCGGTGGAGCGCATTGCCCCATTGATGAAGGTGATGCTAGAGTCCGGAACGTGCCAGATCGCGCTTTGGGCCGAAGCGGCCACTACCCATACGACGATGTTTGATGTCCTTCTCCAGGTGGAGGGAAGCGGTTCGGCCGACTGGCGAAACGCGACGGTCACGTGCGAGCGGGGGATCTCCACCGGACCCCTCGCCTCCGGAAGGGCCCACCGCCTTTCGGACATCAAGCCCGTCGCGTCGATCCTCGAGAAACACATCCCCCGTTCTCCTAAGGGACGGAAATAACTGAGCCCGGCTCCACCCCCCGAAACCAGCCTTCCCCGGGTTGCGGTCGGTTCGATGCGATCCGCGCACCCGAGCCAGTTCAACCGGGTCTGACTAAGACTCGAGCCTTCGGAAGGTTGGACCATGCTCGTCATTAACCGACCCGGCGTTCAGTTCCTGCGGCGATGCCCCTTCAACGAATCACCTACCAATTCACGACGCGACTGCCGGTCTCCTCCGATCGAGCCTACCGTTGGGCCACCGACTATCGGGCCGACGACCTGGAACTGATGGGGTTCCGGGCCCGCCGGAGGGTTCGGGTGCTCGCGGTAGATTCCGTCCTGCTCACCGACTCCTTCCTTTCCGATCCGTTCGGAGTGAAACCGGGCGGACGGGTGGTCAAAGTCAAGCTAGTTCACTTCCTGCCTCGGTTCAAGGCCTGGACTTCCACGCACATTACCGGACCGACTCGACACTCCCAGTTCCTTTACGAGATTGTACCCACAGGACGGACAACGTCGATGCTCCACTACACCGGAATTCAAGTGGAACGAGTTGCCCATCGGTCGACCGCCCTGTCCCGTGCCAGGCGCGCCCGGGAACTCGCTCGGATCGACTCTGGATCCTGGAAGCGGCTCGCCGTGGCAAAGGATCTCGAGTGACCCCTTGCTGGCGCAAATGGTCGACGGTGGGCCATTGAATTTGGGGGCGCGCAGGGGGCGCATTCTCTCGAGAGAAAATGCCTCAAGGGTAGGCGGCCGGCCGGGACCCGCCCCCGGGCGTAGGGGCGGCTAGACCAGCGGGAGGAGTTCGACCGCGAGGTCGCCCTGTCGGGGCTTGAGGAAGTAGTTGCCCGTGTACGGCCGGATCCCGTGCAGGATCAGTCGGCCGTGGATGTAGTTGAGACGAATGTGAGTGGCGGCGGTGTACCCAAGCTCGGCCCCGAACTGGGAAGCTCGGTTACTCCGGCGGAGGAGCAGGACGTGCAGGCGCCGCCCCTCGATCGCGTCCTGGAGGACGGTCGGAAGCAGGTTGGCCGTCAGGCTCCTGAGTCCCTCCTGCATCGCAATCCCCTCGAGGGCCATCGTCGAGATCACGGCGAGGTTGGGGTGGGACGCGGCCTCCTTGGCCAGGACGAAGTCGAGCACGCGAGCGACTACCTCGCCGGGTTTGAGTCCCGCTTCCGAGGACGGGACCACCTGGACCGCGTCGAGGATCTCCCCGACGTGGTTGGGGTTCATCGTCGAGCGGAGGATGCGTACCTGGCGGACGTAGTCCACGGCCCTCACGTACGGGTGATGGGCCGCCCAGACCTCGGAGGGGCTGCGGAGCGGGAAGGGCACATACGCCACGCGACCCCCCGAGTGGATCGTATGGAGCATGATCGGGTCGATGAGGGTCGAGACGACCTCCTCGGGGACATCCCCATCCGCCTCGAGGAGGGAGTACTTGCCGAACGGTAGCCGTCCGAAGGCGTCCGCGAACGACTGGGAACCGGGCCAAAGCGCTCCCGCGACCGAGCTCGGCTCCGGATCGGGACGTATCGACTCCAGTCGCCCCTTGGGCCGGTAGGGCACGATTGCCTGGGCCCGCTTGCCGTGCAGCGTGAACGGGTAGCGGTCGCTGCGAATCGCCACGTTTCGGAACTTGGGAAAATAGATCCAGCGGATGAGCTCGCTTCCGTTCTGCTCGCGCTCCGCCACCACCACCCCGTTGACGAGATAGTCCAGCGGGCTGGGGTCCGACCGTTCGAGAAGCAGGCACAGTACGATGTTCTCCCGGGAGAACAGCTTGAGCAGGAGTCGCTCCACCTCGGTGCGGTCGATCTTGGAGGGCCCGCTCCCACCGCCCGAGCCCAGGAATCCCTCGAGAATAGGTTCCCAGGCATCCACGATCACCATCGTCCGCCGGCCCGGCACGAGGCGGGACATCATCTCCTGGAGGGGTCCGGGGAGGAAGAGAAAATCCCGAACGGTCGACAAGCCCTCTCCGTCCATCAGGGTCGCGCCTAATCCCGACAGTGATTGGACGGCCTGGTCGGCCGAAAGCTCGAATTGCCGCCCGTCAATGATCGTGATGTCCCGACCCCCGTCGAACCGAAGGTAGGGGAATTCGGCGAGGAGCTCGTCCTTGGAGACCCGCGTGGAGACGTAGATGACCGGCCCGTCCCATGCGTCCGCCATCGTGAGAGCGATGGTCGTCTTGCCCGCGCCAGGGGGTCCACGGATGATGAGGGGTTGGAAACCGGGGAGGGCCGCGAAGTCCATCATTTCAGCCGGCACGCCGCTGGGAAGAGGTCCGAGGGAGGGGGGTTCACTCACGCTCGCCATATTTTCCTCTTGGAAATTTATCGACCGGGGGGGCCCGCCGAAGGGGATCCGCTGCTATCCCTGAGGCCGGGCCGGAAGGGGGCCGGCGAGGAAGCCATCCGGGAGGTGTGAGGGGTCACGGTCCTGCATGATACACCGTCGCACGGGTAGATATTCTTACCCGGTATTCGGGAGCTACAAAATCGGCCCGGCCCTTCGCTGGCACCCTTGGGTCCAGCGGTGCAATCGAGTGCGCACCTCCGATTCAAGTGAGGCGAGCCCCGCCCCCGAGCGGCCCCCGGTTCGTCACCAGGGAATGCCGATCGCCTTGGCCAGGAACTGGTTCAGGGGATCCAACTCCCGGCAAAGTGCGATGAAGAGGTCTCCCAATTTGGCGGAAACGAACTGAGCATCGGTGATCGAGCGGCCGGCAAAGAAGTCCTTGTGTCGGAGGTCGTCCGCGTACCTGTGGTTCAGGTCGTAGCCCGCGGGAACCCGAGCGTACGTCTCCCCTCCAATCTGGATTCGCTTCCCGACGACCTTCCCCCACGCCGCCGGGGAATCCACGATCGCGTCCCGGATCTTCTTCAGGTGCGGGGGCTCGGGGTGCCACATCCCGGCGTACAGCTCGCTCTCTCCGGGTCCGATATGAAGGAAGAATCCGGGAAAGTGTTGCCCGTGGCCGGCTCCATCGTAGGGGAAGTGGATCCCCACCTGGGTCTTGTAGGGGCTCTTGTCCTTCGAGAATCGAGTATCCCGGTAGATCCGCATCAGCGACCCTCCGAAGGGTCGGGGGTCGGCCACGAGGTGAGGGCTGAGTGCTGACAACCGAGGACCCATCGCATCGATGAAACGGACGGCGGGTTCCTGGACCGACCCCTCGTATCGGGTCTTGTTCTCCTGGAACCAGGGCCGATTGTTATGGCGAGCGAGGTCTCGGAGGAAGCCCATGAGGTCGGGTGTGAAGAACGCAGCTCCGGTCCCTCCCTTCGGCATGCTCGTCGCCCCTCGTTCGGATCAGGGAAGGCGGGTATAGAGAGCGTTCGGCCCCGTCACTTGCCCATCATCGGGGCGAACGGTCGCGGGTCGAGCACGACCCGGACACGGTCGATCTTACCGTTGGTCACGTGGTGCCACTCCGCGATGAAGGCGGTTCCAGCCGGCGTATTCGTCACCAAGTCGTAGAGGAGGCAGACGTCGTCCCCGTCGACGAACATCTTGTGGGGGTCGACGCGGGTGACGATGTGGTGCAGCTTCTGGAGGGAAGCGAGGTAGTCGTCCGCCTTCGAGAACGATTCAAACGGTCCCACGAACTGGAGCCCGTCGGCGAGGTGCTTCCGCGCCGCCGCCCAGTCATTCTTCCCCATTGCCGCCTGGAATCCCATTACGACGTCCTTTGCCCCGCTCATGTTTCTCACCGAATAGTTGCGTTCCCGGGCGGCGCATCCTCCCAGCAGGCGAGTATCGGACCGCCGGGAATCTTGAACCAGAAGAAGCTCCCCCTCCCGGGCACGTCGACCCGCGGTAGGACGACCGTTGCCCCAGCCTGCACGACCCGGGCCTTCGCTCGATCGAGGTTGTCGACCCGGATGTAGCTCAGGCTGGACGGAGCCTCGGTGGCTTGGGTCGGACGGATCCCGCCCCGGCCCCCGCCGGGAATATCGAAGGAAAGGTACTCGCCCTGCGGCATCTGGACGGACCGGAAGGACCACCGAAAGGCTCGCTCGAGAAACAGGCGGGTCGCCCGGGGGTCCTCGCTGGCCATCTCGGTGAAGGCCATCGCGGTCTGAGGAACCTCGGCAGAATCGTCGCTCTTCTCGGACATGCGGCGAAGCTCGGCCGAGGTATCTGTTGGACACTACTTATTCCGGATAGGGACCTGCGGGATACCGATGCCACGGCACCGGAAAGTGGACTTAGCCACGTCCCGGCCACTTCCCGCACTGCTGTACCAGCACGACCCGATCCGCCAGAGCGTGTCGCGACTCGGTCGAAAGTGGGTCTTGCTCCTCGTTCGGGACATGGCGTTCCTGAAGCTCTCTCGATTCGGGGAGTTCCGACGCAACAATCCTGGCCTCTCAGCCCGAGTTCTCTCGCGACGCCTTCGGGAGATGGAGCATGAAGGCTTGGTGCAACGCGACGTGGTTGGGCGTGAAGTTCGGTACCGCCTGACGACCCATGGGGAGGACTCCGCGCTCATCCTCCTGGCGTTCCTACAATACGGCCTGAAACATCACATCGGACCGCTCCCACCCCCGCATGCTGGATCCCCGAGTCCCCAAGCGAACCCGCCGACTCGGCGGTAAGTGCAATCGACTGTGCACCCACGTCTCCTCGGTTCTCTCGCGTGCGTGCCCGAGTCTCTCGATTAAGTAAATGCTTATATAACAACCCGCCTTGTCGTTTAGGCAAATGCCTAAACGAAGCAAGCCCGAGGTTGATTTGGACGTCGTCTTTGCGGCGTTGGCCCACCCCATTCGGAGGGCTATCATCGAGCAACTGGCCGGGGGAGACGCCTCGGTTAGCGACCTTGCCAAACCCCACAGGGTGAGCCTTCCCGCGATCTCTGGGCACCTGCGTGTGCTCGAGAAAGCGGGGTTACTGAAGATCACGCCGGAGTGGCGTGTGCATCGGTGCCACATCGATGCCGTTCCGATGAGCGCCGCGTTCGGCTGGTTGACGCGCTATCGGATCCTCTGGGACGATCGGCTCGGTCGACTCGCCCGGGAAGTGGAAAGAAAACCATGAGCGCACAGAAGGGAGCAAGCGTGAGCCACACGACGAAGGCGAGTTCGACGAAGCGCAGGAAGGACCTCACCACGTTCGAGGTGGACAAGACGAACCGTAGTGTGGTCATGACGAGCTTCTTCGACGCCACTCCCCAGCGGGTTTTCGACGCCTGGACCAAGCCGGAGCAGATTGCTCGATGGTGGGGAGGCGCGGAGGGGTCCCAACTCGTTGTCTGCAAGGTCGACCTCCGCCCGGGCGGCGCTTGGCGGTTTGTAGAATGCTCCTCGGACGGGCATGAGTACCCCTTCAAGGGGATCTACCGAGAGATCGACCCCCCCTCTCGACTGGTCTCTACGTTTGCGTTCGACGTGGAACCGTTTGCGAAACGAGCGGCCGAGGTGGCGACCCTCTTCAGTAAGTGGAAGGGAGGGACTAAACTAGTCAATACGACCGTCTTCCGCTCTGTGAAGGACCTGGAAGCCTTCGTCCAGTCCGGAATGGAGTCGGGAGGACGCCAGAGCAACGACCGTCTCGTCCGGTTCCTTCGGCTGAGCGAGCCGGCATCGAGTTAACTTTCGTCGGCTTCGACGGCGGGCCTGCACCGGATACGAGCCATGACCGTCGACGCTGAACCGGAGCTCGAGCTCTCGGCTACACGCTGGATCCCGGCGCCGCCGGATGTCGTCTGGGTCGCATGCACCACCAAGGCGGGGTTGGAGCAATGGTGGAGTCCCGAGGACCTACGAACCTCAGTGCGCCGCCTCGAGGTCCACCCTGGGGGAGTCATCGCGTTCCATGTCAGATACGTGCCGGCTCTCCTTTCCCCGACCACGGCGGAAACCTTCAGGGACGCCCGAGTCCCGATTGCCTTCGACCTTCGAGGGAAGTTTGTGGAGATGGTCGAGCATCGCCGGCTTACCTTCGACCTAACATTGGAGATCGGGAGGGCTGCGGCGGGGGTGCCGATGAGCACGAGTCTGGAGCTCGAGCCGGAAAAGGGCGGCACACGTGTCACGGTGGTCGGTCGCGGTAAAGGAACTCCGCACTGGGCGACGCTGGGTAAGCAGAATCTTGAGGCCCAGTTGGATCGGCTCGGGCGGGTGGCGGTCCACCATCCGTAACCCGGTCGACCGCCGGGTGGCGGGTTGCAACGCAGTTTGCACCCACAATCCTTCGGTCGCGCCTGGGGTGAACTCTGGAAGCACGGGCTGGTCCACTTCCCACCGTGGCAGAAATCTATTAGTTCTATTAAGTAAATGGAAAGCCTGTGCAATCGGAGGTCGAACCCCCTACCACTGTCACTCTTCCTGCCTCGATTCGTCGCCGACTGCGCGACTACCAGGTAGGTGGCAAGAGTGCGGCTAATGCCATCGCGGATCTCATGGACGAAGTCCCGCCGGATTACTTCCGACGGGACCTGCACAACGCACTCGAGTTGACCCCTCGCCTCAGCCTCGAGGAGTTTCGGAAGCGGCATCGGTTGAAGGGCCGATGAAATTCCACCTCTCTTTTTCGCCCCCCGCGGACCAGAGCTTCTCTTCCTTGCCACGGAGGGTCCAACGGCAGTTCGATCGGGCGTTCGACATCCTAGAAAAGGATCCCCGGCAGGGATCTCGGGAGCTTGACGCCCATCAGCTTTACGGATACCAGAATGTTTGGACCCTTAGAATCCACGTGTACCGCGGTATCTACGCGATTGATGGGGGCGATGTGGTCATGGTGGTGTTTGGCCACCGTGACACGGTTTACTCGACCCTTCATCACCTAATCCCTCCTCATCGGCAAACCGTAACAAACGCCTCTCTCAAACGGCGTATGTGAGTGCAATCCAGTTTGCACCCAGTTGTCCCCATGGAGGCGCCCGAGACGGTAGGTGGTCTATCCCCCATCCTGTTCAGGTAGCCGGCCCCGAGTCAAACACCCCAAAACAGGTCCGCGGGCTCCTTCGCGGACCGCTCGTTCTTCGATCTACCCTTGGCCCGACCCGCCGGTTTCGGATGGGCCTGAGAGTTCACCACCCAGGCAACGCTCTCCCAGGGGAATTCGAGCGCAGCGTACTCCGCTACCGCACTTTGGCGTGCCGCGGCTCCCCTACGGCCCCGCTCGTTCGGCGAAATCGGACTCCGACCCCGCTCCCATTCGTCCTCGCTCATAGCAAGCTATGTAACTATTGAATTAAATAAATAGTCATAACCTAAATGTCATAGTTAAGCACGGTACTGGGTCACATTACGTTGGTCTTCCGGGACGAGACTGGAGAGTGGCTCGGGCGGCGGAGGGGGGTGCAACCCACTTGGTCTGTCGAGAGTCGCTCGCACTCTCCCGGTGAATATTGTCCCGCAGGGGCTCCAGGGCGGTTTATCGGGAGGCGGCATCGAAAAGAGGAGGTGGCCCGTCCGGAACCCATGCCCCGGAGCGATGTCGTAGCTCGTCTTCTGAGGTCACACGAACCGTCGATTCGCTGGAAGACGCGTATCCACGTTCTCGGGGAAGACTCTGGCTCCGAATCCATCCTCAGCCTGCAGGAGGAGGTCCGTCGGGGCGCGCGGACCCGGGAGCTGTTGAAGGAGCGCACCCGAGCGGGACCTCGAAAGGTCCCCCTTGGGGTCTACTGGAAGTGGACGGGGATTCACTGGGCTCTCGCTCACCTCGCCGATCTCGGCTATCCCACAGGTGATGAGTCACTCCGACCCCGCATCGACCAAGCCCTCAATGTTTGGCTCGGACCCAACTACTTCCGGGAGTACGACGCCGGGATCCAGAAGCGGCCGACCGGGGGTCCCTGGGGGGTGCCATGTCTGGAGGGCCGTTTCCGGCGCTGCGCCTCGCAACAAGGGAACGCTTTGTTGTACACGACAACGCTGGGTTTCTCCCCGAAAGCCTGCAGGCGACTCGCCGAACGCCTAGTCCATTGGCAATGGCCCGACGGCGGATGGAACTGCGACCTGAATCCCACGGCGGACACGTCTTCGTTCGGCGAGACGCTGGTCACCATGATGGGCCTCTACGCGTACGGGACAGCGCACCGGAACGCCGACGCAGTTGAGGCCGCGAATCGCGCCAGCGAGGTATTCCTTCGCCGACAACTGTTTCGCCGCATCTCGAACGGTAAGGTGATCCACTGGGAGTTTGCCCGCCTCCATTACCCGCTCTACTGGCACTACGACTTCCTGGGCGGTCTCAAGGCGATGGCCGCGATGGGACGGGTCCGCGACTCCCGATGCACCGACGCACTGGACCTGCTCCAATCGAAGGAGCTTCCCGGGGGTGGATGGCCTGCCGAGGGCCGGTACTACGACCTGCCTGGCGAGCGCCCTCGGCGAGGAACCGACTCGGTCCTCTGGGGCAGAAACTGGCACGGGATGAACGAGTGGGTCACCGCGGACGCGCTTTCCGTTCTAGTCGCAGCCGGCCGATTTGCGCTCTGAGCTGGGCGGCCGAGCCTCGGTAGGTGCAACCCACTTTGCACCCACCGTCGGGGTGGAAGTTTCTAACTCGTCGGCACTCGCCCGGGAGAGGGAGATCTCATGGTGGTCAGGTTTCAGCTCACAATCGACTGCGCGGACCCGGACAGAATGGCCCACTTCTGGGCTGAAGCACTGGGCTATCGGATCAAAGCTCCCCCTGCTCCGTTCTCAACTTGGACAGATTACTTTGTGTCGAAGGGCTTCCCCAAGGAGGAAGTCGAAAGCGGCGGGGATGACCGCCTCGAAGACCCTACGGGAGCTGGGCCGGATATTTGGTTCCAGCAAGTCGAGGAAGGCAAAGTCGTCAAGAACCGCCTCCATCTCGACCTCCGTGAGAGTGGGGGCCGGGATGTTCCGCTCGAATTGCGCAAGAAGCGTGTGAATGCCGCAGCGGAGCGGCTAGTCGGACTCGGAGCGAAGCTACTCGAAGCGTGGGACGAGACCGAGATCGACCACTACGCGGTGCAGATGCAAGACCCCGAGGGAAACGAATTCGACATCAACTAGCCAACCCGCTCCCAGGGTGCAACTCACTTTGCACCCACGCTCCGGCCAGTTGGGGGGGTTCACCACTATCGGGCTCTGGGCCAGGGGCATCTACATATATGTCTGTGTAGATGTGTAGACTGATGGGGAGCAGGACGGTATCGCTCGAGAACTCTGCTTACGAACGTCTGAAGGCGGCGAAACTATCGGGCGAGAGTTTTTCGGTGACCATCAATCGAATACTTGCAGGAACCCGACCGACATATCGATCCCTCGCCGGATTCCTTACCCGGTCAGAGGCGAAGGAGGTCAGTCGGGCGATCGAACGAATGAGGCAGGCCGAGGCTTCGGCGGAACGTCAGCACCTCGACACGCTGAGGCAAGGCAGTGGGCATCACTCTAGACACTAGCGTCCTCATCGATCTCCTTCGGGGCGATCGACGCACCCAGGCTCTTCTCGAGGGCCTTGAGCGGGAGGGCCTGCTTTCCACGCTCAGCACGGTGGCGGTCTTCGAAGCCCTATCGGGGGTGGAGTTTACCAAGTCACGCGCGGACCGGGTTCGACTGGAGCTCCTCCTTCGTCAGATTCCTCTCGAGGGATTCGACCTCGACGCCGCTCGAAAAGCCGGGGAATTGCGAGCTGAGCTGCTTCGCGCTGGGAAGTCCCCAGGCGCCCCGGACGTCATGATCGCCGGGCAAGCACTGGCCGCCGGGCACACTCTTGTAACGAGGGACCGTTTTCTGGCTGCCTCGGCGAGAGCCATGGGTGTGCAGGTGGTCGACTACTGATGATGGCGAGAGTGACCTCCTAGGGGTGCAATTCACTTTGCACACATCTCGCCAATTCCTGGGTGCAACCATGTTTGCAACTAGGGTGCGGGCCACTGGGGGCTCTTGCACACCGTCGTATCAGAGAAGGGGGCTCGCGTAACTGCCCTGCACCGTGATCGTCACTGGGTACGTCGAAATCACCACAAACCACCCGTTGACCCAGTCTCCCGTGCCTGGTTCCCCCTCGAATGGCGGCGGACCGCTAAAATTGAAGCTGCCTTGCGTGGCGGAGTTGCTATTCGTGTATGAGTCCGTCCCATAGAGGATGATGACACTTACTGGTGTGTCGTTCGAAACCGACCAGGTGCCGGAGACGGCAGTGAGGGCGGAGACGTTGAGCCAACTCTCCCCCATGTCATTTGCGACCACGATTGGGGGGCCGTTTATCGCGAGGCCATGTCTCGCGGAGTTCCCCGTATTGAGAACCTACACAGGAACCGTCTTGAAAGACAGGGAATAGGTACCATGAACCAGTTGGACCTGGGTCAGTACGTATAGCGAAGCGACTACGACTATCACGATCACGAATACGACGACGACTATCCGCCTACCTCGTCGCCTTCTGCCATCTGAGGCGGAGGGCGGCGCCATCTCGCCCATGGGAGCCGACGTCGACGTCTCGGAAGCAGAGGACGGTACGGTCAATGACGGCGCCTTGCCAGCATTCGGTCCGCCATGCGGTCGAGGCGAATAGGGTTGACGTTCTGCATTGAATCTAGGTGCAACGATGTTTGCACCTCGGTCGTGCCGAGCAGGCGAGGCGGGGACGGATCCAGCGAACTTACAGGATCTTCCCCGCGCGGATGACTGGAACTCCGTCGATCGCGATTTCGGAGCCGGCGAGCGAAAACCAGCTAAAGAAATTCGAGCCGTTGGTGCCCCCGAGATTTTGGTTCCTCCCGATTTGCAGGGAAACGGAGCCCCCCTCGACGGTCTCCAAGTTGGGGACATCCTTGACGGCCGTATTCAAGCCGAGTTTGAGAGCGCTGGCTCGGTCATTGCCCGCCGAGGCCTTCTTGTACCGACGGGAAAACTGGTCCTTTCCGCACTCGAAGGAGTATGAGGTAAGCTTACCGGCCACGAATTCGAGCGTTCCCCCGGAGTGCCAGTTCCACCAGATGTTGGTCCGCCGGTTGGCGTGGAAGCTCCCCTCCGCGGTTTTGGAGTCGAGGGCCACGTCGAGGGTCCCGGCGGGCATCTGCTGCAGCATGCCAGATGGGGAGTCTCCCTTGTGATATGGGTGGGTTCTACCGTCGAGCACCCGTGGAGTGACACCGGCCAGGGCGACTTCCAGGTCGGTTCCGTTGGAGTGCGTGATCCGCACCTTCTTCCCGCGGGAGAGCGCCTTGCCGAGCCGAGCCCCGCTCTCGGCCATCTCCTCCGGGTCGGTGAGACATCCCTGCACCACATTTTGCCGCCACCGCGCGTGGTCCAGGCCCCACGTCTTGGCCCGTCCCTCCGTCGCAAACCCCTCGGTCATTCGCACTCCGCGGAGCCCCGCCTTTCGGGCGACGGCGTACCAGGGCCAGTTCCAGGCGAACGCATCGTCGAGGGCGTCCTCGGAATCCTTCTCGATGCGGTTGGCGTCGCCCGGACCCCAGAAATTCACGTAGACATCCGCGGCTTTCAACGCCGCCCACTCCGGGGCGCTCGACTCGCCGAGGAGCTTGGTCTGACCCCGGTCGATCGCGCGCCACCACGCGTCCTCGTCGTTTTGGACGAGGAGGACCTTGCCGCCCACTCGGCGGACCTCATCGACCATCGCCGAGGCCATGGGCATCGTGTGGTCCCATGACTCGATGATCGCGTTCTCTCCCGCTCGGACTTTGAGGTACTTGGTCACGATGTTGCGGGCGGCGGCGCGCTCGAGAGACGAGGGGCCTTTGCTCATGGCAGGGGGGCGAACCCAAGCCCCTATTTGTGCCGTATTACGTCCTGAAGAGCAAGGTCAGATTGCCCGTTTCAACTCAACCAGAAAGGGAGCCCAAACGCCGGTCTGAGGGGGGAGTTACAGCCCGTCCTCGCTCGATGGAAATCGACCAGACTTGGATCTCCGGTCGAGCCTCACGGGGGGGGCGCCGAAGGAGGGAGATTGGGTTGTACCCGGACGACTGCGTGTCTCGGGAAGTAGTAGTACACGAGGTAGGCGAGGATTGCAACGTAGAGGATGACGCCACCGATGATCGCAATAATCGTGTTCTCCCACACCCGTGAGGTTCCGTAGTCCTGCCAGAAGCCAAGGAGCCCGGAAATCACGATGGTGAACACCAACCCCAATGTGAGTTGAGTCGCGGTCGGGGCTTTACGGTAGAAGACAACCGAGATCAGACCTGGGAGGATCATCCTCTCGCCGACTATTCATGGGGTTATAGCGGGGTCCCCTTTTTAGCCGGCCCACCTGGAACTTTTTGGTTCAAACTAGCCGGAGGTAGGTCTCTCCCAGCCCGTGCACTGGGTCAGCCCACGTGGGCAAGAGTGGGGCTGGTTGCGAGGGAGGACGGCATTCAAGCCGCGGATCCAGTGGGTGTAATCATGTATGCACTTTGATCGGGGTGAGTGAGGGTGCAACCACGTTGCAACCCCGGAACTGCGGAGCTCTACGGAATCTTCGGTCGACCCCGTCGTGGTCGGTCGTTGCTTTCGCGTAGCTTATGCCACCCGCCGGATTGCAACCTCGCCCGCGCCGCGGGAGGCAAGAAGACATGGCACAGCACACAGTGACAACCGACCACGTCGAGTATGCGTCCAAGAACCCGGAAGCCACGCGAAAGTTCCTCGAGAAGGTGCTGGGATTCCACTTTGACGTGATGGAAGCGATGGGCGGCTATGGAATGCGCAACGACAAGGTGGCCCGCGGGTCCGGAACCGGTGTCCGGGGACTCGAGAAGGGGGAGATGCCCGTCACGATTGCGTATCTCACCGTTGCGAACCTCGAGGAGTCGCTCAAGACCGCCCAGAAGGAGGGCGCTCGCGTGATCCTTCCGAAGACGGAGATTCCCCAAATGGGATGGCACGCCGTCATCCACGCTCCTGGTGACGTTCCCATCGGGCTTTTCCAGGGAAGGCCCGGCGCCCCGGGGATGTAAGGCGGATTCCGACCCTCCGGGCCGGTCACTTGCGTAAACGCAGGGACTGGTCCGGAACACGTTCTGGGTGCAACCACCATTGCACCTCGCGAACGTGAGGTCCGCTCAGCGGATGGACACGGTCACTTCCGACGCCCCGAGGAATCGTCCGAGCTCCTGCGCCTCGGTTCGGACCTGGGGAACTACGCCGGCAGGGAACGGTGAGAAGCGAGTAACGCAGACGTCGAGTCGGCGCCCTTTCTGCGTGTGACCCCAAGTTCCGGCGACCCGACCGTTCACGAGGAGCGCGGGCGCGATCCAGCCCGCCGGCCGGTAGACCTTCCGATGGTGGCGAACCTCCAGCAAGTGCCTCCGACCCTCGTGGCCAAGGAGGAAGGAATCGAAGTAAGGGAGGAGCCGCACCGACGACCCGCCCAGCTCAGACCGCTCAAGCTGGGCCAGGTCGGATCGGAGGAGCCAGGCGGCGTCCCCCTCGACCTCCACCCGAGCCAAGTCGGGCTCGACCCGGGCCCAGATGCCCCGCGCGTCCGAGAGGAGCATCTGGGTCCACGCCTTGAAATCCGATGGGGTCGCGGGCCCGAACGAACGAAGGTAGAGGCGGAGCAGTTCTTCCTCGGCCCGTTCGACCGCCGCGTCACTCCAGTGGGGAATCCAGGCGTCCGCGCGAACGTACGTAGACTCCCCCTCTTCGCCCGGTCCCGCACAGACGACCCCTCGCGCGGCCGCGAGGTGCAGGAGAAAATCCGCGGGGAAGGTCAGGCCGGCCACGACGACGCACGCGACCTCCCGCCGGCTTCCCCAGCCGGCGTACTGCGCCGAACTTCTCGGGATGCTGAGCGCCCGGCTGACCCGCTCGGCAATTTCTGGTCGGGTGATCGGGCGGTCCAGTACAGAGAGGACCACCGCCAGCACCTCCTCCAACTTCGCTTTCGGCATCCCCCGGTTGAGCGCCCATCGGATATCCCGTTCAGCTCGTCGCGTCGTCCCTCGGACGAAGGTGGCGAGATTCCTCGAAGGAAGCAGGTGGACCGTTCTCCGCATGCACCACGCCTTCGTGATGCGGCGGTCCTTCCAGAGCGCCTGCTCGACGTCTCCCGCCCCCAGATCCCGCGTGCGTGCCCAGAGAGAGGTCTGGGCCGCGGTGAACAGTTGCGCCTGGGCCCCTCCCATTTCGCCGAGGACCGACACTAGAGCCCATCGAGGCGCCCGCTCCAGCAAGTGATGGCGCTGAAGTCGGAAGGCGGTCACTTGGTCCCGCGATACGGGCGTCCCGACCGGACGCGTCGCCTTCGGCTTCACGGAGGGTTGAGGAGGGACAGAGGCGAGACGGCCAATATAGATGAAGGCCGGAGGGACCCCGGTACGGGGCAGGTGCAACGAGCGTTCCACCCCTGCCCATGGAGGGTCGTGTCCTGAGGAATAGGTCAAAAGAGTTTGACGAGACCTAATTCTCCTCCCCATCGGACTCTCCCGCTCGACCCCACTGGAGTCCCATGGCAGGGTCGGCGACCTCGGTCTCTACGGAGACAGAGCGGGTTGTTTCTCGCGTGGCTACCGCCGAACCGATCGGCTTCCCTTCGAAGGGGGTCTACGATCGGCGACGCCTGTGGGACCAGGTCGGGGGCTACGTCGGCCTTCTCGCCGGGGCGATCCTGCTCACCGTGTCGATGTTCGAAGCGTGGTGGACGTTTTCCGCCACCGGGGGAGGGGGTTCGGAGTCCGTCTCGTTCTTCCCCGGCTCCTCCTACATCGCCACCGGTTCGGCGAACATCGGGATCCTTTCCGGGACCCAAACCTAATCGGCCGGCGGGATGACCCAGCTGGGTCAGCTGTATGGAACCCTGCTCTGGACCGGCATCATCGTCCTCGTGGTCGCGTTCGTGGGGGGCCTGCTCGGACTTGGGTCGCTGCGTGCGGTACGACCTCGGGTGTACCGGTACGTCACCGCCCTGATGGCGATCTGCACCACTGCCGTGGCGATCCTGATGCCCCTACTGGTGACCGGCGAGCAACCGTACGCGTTTGGATCGGTCGGGTCAGGGTACTGCGGAGCGCCGGGGCCCACCGCCGACTTCTATGGCACCTGCACCATCAATGGGTGGTCGATGACGTGGGGACCCGGGCCTGGATGGTATTTCGCGGTCGCGGCCGCGTTGGTCCTGATCACGGCCATGGCGTTCCTGGTATCATCGTTCCGCACTTACCCGTACGGCGAGAGCGTCCCCTCGACGTAACGGCCCGCAAGCGAGTGCATCGACCGCTGCACCGTCGGGTTCGGGGCGCGGGGGTCGCCGCGTCTTGGCCAACCTAAAATCGGAACCCGACGGTAGGCGAACGGGTCCCCGCATGTCGCCTCTCGGGTCTTTGAACTACACTTTCGAGAAGCTGGGCGAGGGGATCCATGCCGCCCTCGCGCGCCCCGATGGCCACGGCATCTGCAATTCAGGATTGATCGACCTGGGCGGGGACACCCTCGTCTTTGACACGAGTTTGACGCCCAGCTCAGCTCGGGAGCTGCGGGGGGCGGCCGAAGTGATACTGGGCCATTTCCCGTCGCTCGCGGTCAACAGTCATTGGCATCTCGACCACACCCTCGGGAATCCCGTATTCGCGGCGGCACCGATCTGGGGAACGCGGCGGACCCGGGAGATCTTGCTCGAAAAGCACGATCAACTCATGGCCGAGCTGACCCGCGAGGGACTCGAGAAGGACCTCCGCGAACTGGAGGGGAAGCGTGCGACGAAGCAGTCGGAAGGGGCCCACGACGACCTGGAATTCATCCTCCGGATCAATCGGGCCCTTCTCGCCGAGGTGGAGGAGCTCCAGATCGCCCCACCGGACTACCTCTTCGAAGACCAACTCACGTTGCCGGGCCGCCGAGGGGCCCGGCTCCTCAGCTTCGGGAGCGGGCACACGGAGGCGGATGCCCTTCTGTTCCTGCCGGAGGAAAGTGTGGTTTTTGCGGGCGACCTCGTGGTCGTGGGATTACAGCCGAGCATGGGTTCGGGAGACCCGTACCATTGGCCGCTCGTCCTCGACCAGATCGAACGCATGAACCCGGAACATATCGTTCCCGGACACGGTCCGGTCGTGAACAGGGAAGGAATGCAGGAGGTCCGGGACTACCTCTCGGGAATCGTCACGGCGGCGGGAGCGCCGGCCGGTGCACCCCTCCCGCGCGCGCTGCGTCGTTGGGAGGGCTCCCTTACTCTTGAGGAGAATCTAACCTTCACCCGCCGCTGGATCGCGGTCCGCGACACTCGGAAATAGCCCGGGACGGGAGCCGGGAGAGTCGCGGCTCAACAATCGACCGACGAGGTAGTGGGGGCGGCTACCTCGGCGCCGTTCTCCGCATCATAGACCCCAACGATCTGGCTCCCAGTGCCCGTGGTTGCGAGTCCACAGGTGTTGTACTCCACGGCCCAGTACGGAAGGTCGGACCCATCAACACCAGGGCCGAGCAGGACGAAGGACTGGAAGGCCCCCGGATTGTCGGCCAGGAACGTGCTCCCTCCATCGCCATTAGCAGCCAGTGCTACCTGAGTCGAGTTGACGACCGAGAGTCCCGCGAGGCTTCCGAGGTCCGTGAACTGGCCGGTGCAGGATCCGGAGATGATGAAGATGGGAGCCGAGGCGTTCCAGGTGACCGCGACGATCAGCACGTCTTCCGAGTCATTCGTGGCCAGGAACATCCAGAGTGCACTCGTCCCGGGAGGCGATCCCGTCGGTGTCGCCGGAAGCGTACCTGCGCTCGGAGCCCCGGGGGCGGGGTACGCCGTACAACCATCATCCAGCGTCCCAGAAACCACCGCTCCGGAGGCAGAGGAGCTCAGCCCGAAACCCTCGACTGCGACCAAGGTCCACGGCCCGCCGATCTCGCCCTGAACTGCGTCTGCGCCGACCGAGGCGACCTGGCTGTAGGAAACCGGTGGTTCAGTCAATCCCTGTCCGTTGTGGCCGCTGCCCGGCGTGAAGACCCCGGTCAGTGCCAAGAATCCCACCACGAGGAGGACGACCACGACGGCGACGATGACTACGAGGAGCGTGCGCCGTGGCGGAGGTGGGATTGGAAGAGGCACGGAGCTTGGCGGAGGAGGCGTGTAAGGCAACCCTTGAGCTGCGGGAGGGGCAGAGTCTGAGAACGTAGATGTGGGCGGTGTCGGCTCGGGAGCACCGGCCATGGAATGGGACCATGGTAGGAAACTATTTCAATCGCCGTTCTCGGGCGCTTAAGGGTGGGTTTCCCCGGAGACGAAATCTGGATCTCGGGGGGGCCTACCAGCTCGCGTCCTACGCCCAACTTCGGACGCGCTTAGCTCTCGGGCTTCAGGGAGCGGTTCTGGTCCACGACCCAGCGAGTAACTCGGTTTCAAGGGCGGGGTCGGGTCCGCGGTCGAGCGTGCGTCCGGGAGGCGCGCACCTTGGGGCGAGAAGCGGTTCGGGGACGGGTAGTCCGGCCCAGGGTGGCCACTTGGCGTAGGGTTCCCATGAACAGGGTCCGGTCGTCGACGAAGCAGAGAGGGTTCCCGGAGGGATCTTCCGCATAGAAGGAACGCTCTCCCCAGGGACGTGCGACCATCTCTCCGGCGGGGTTGGCCGGGTCGGTATGGATCAGTTCGGACGACAAACATCCCAACCGGCGCGCCCGCTCGTGGAGGCCGTCGAGGTCGCGGGTGGCAAAGTAGAGGGCTTCGGTCGGAGGCGGAGGAAGAGGGCGATCGTCGGCGGAGGCATCGAGGAGGCCCAGGATCACCGGACCGGCATCGAAGTAGACGCGCCCTCCATGGACCCGGCGTCCGGGAATGGCCAGCAGCGTTTCGAAAAACCTACGGGACTGGTCGAGGTCCCTGGCGTGGAGAAGGATCCGAAAGATCCGAGGGGCCCCGTTCTTCTTCACCGCGATCGGTAATCCCGAACGGGTCGTGCCGGATAAACTCGGCGCTCCCCTTCGCCTTCCGGAGGTAAGGGCGGATGCGCGACCTCCCCCGGAGCGCCACCTTGAAGCCCACTCCTCCATCCCTGACCGAAGGCATCCGCTCCATGGGTTATTCTCCACCAGAATTGGGTCCCGACCCGAAGAAGGCTCGTCCGGCCACGGGACCCGGAATCGAGCCCGTACTCCGGGACGCCGCCGAACGCGGGATCCGCTTTTATCAGGGAGACGGACGGACGGAGGGTTTCTCCGACGCCCGCCGAAGTTCAACAGCTCGACCGTCTCGGCGGGGCCCTTCCCGAATCGGGGACCGACCCGCTCGAGGTCCTTCGTCTCCTCGATGAAGCGGGATCCCCGGGGACGATGGGTTCCGCGGGAGGACGCTACTTTGGTTTCGTCATCGGCAGCGCTCTCCCCGTCACCGTCGGGGCCAACTGGATCGCCGGGGGGTGGAACCAGAACGCCGCGATGTTCGCGACCTCTCCGGTGGCCGCCCGGCTGGAGCAGATCGCCCTCGGATGGAGCCGAGAACTCCTCGAACTTCCGGCAGGAAGCGAGGGCGCTTTCGTCACCGGCGCCACGATGGCGAACTTCACGGGGCTGGCCGCGGCTCGTCACGCGGTCTTGCGAAAGGCCGGTTGGGACGTGGAGGAGCAAGGCCTCACTGGAGCCCCCGCGATCCGAGTGATCGCCGGCGAGGAGGCCCACAACTCGGTGCTCAAAGCCGTCTCCATGCTCGGACTAGGGCGGGGCAACGTCGTCCGGGTGCCTGTGGACTCCCAAGGCCGAATGCGACCGGAGGCTGTTCCGCGTCTTTCGGGCCCTTCGATTGTCTTGGTCCAGGCCGGCAACGTGAACAGCGGAGCCTTCGACCCGATCGGGGAGATCTCCCGGCGCGCTCACGAGGACGGCGCGTGGGTCCACGTGGACGGCGCGTTCGGGATGTGGGCCGCGGTCGCGCCCGCCCGGCACCACCTCACGGACGGAGTGGCGCTCGCAGATTCCTGGGCTGCGGACGGTCACAAGTGGCTCAACGTCCCGTACGACAGCGGCCTCGTTTTCGTTCGATCTCCGGACGACCTCAAGGCCGCCATGTCCATCGGCTCGGCGGCCTACCTGGTCCCGAGCGGTCAGCGGGAACCTTCCCATTTCGCCCCCGAGCTATCCCGACGCGCCCGGGGCGTCGAGGCCTGGGCGGCCATCCGCTCCCTCGGTCGAGCAGGTCTCGCCGAGGTCGTGGAACGGACCTGCCAGTACGCGTCCGCGATGGCGGACCGCTTCCGCGCCTCCGGGTACGAGGTGCTGAATAACGTGGAGTTGAATCAGGTGCTCGTTTCGTTCGGTGACGACGCGACGACCGCTCGAGTGATCTCGGGGGTGCAGGCCGACGGGACCTGCTGGTGTGGGGGAACGCGTTGGCACGGCCGTTCCGCCCTGCGAGTGAGCGTGAGCTCGTGGGCCACGACCGCCGAGGACGTCGACCGGTCGACCGAAGCGATCCTGCGAATTGCGGGGCAGGCTCGCCCATGAGCGAGTACGACAAACTGCCCAAAATGACCCATTACGTCTGCGGACTGTTCCGACGAGTGGCGGATCGCCCAGTGCTCTCCGAGGAGGAGGCCGACCGAATCCAGCAAGAGCACATGGCGAACATCCGCGAGCTCACCGAACGGGGGGAGCTCATCACGGCGGGTCCCTTCCTGGAAGACACCGACCTCCGGGGGTTCATGATCTTCTCCACCGATTCGGTCGAGCACGCTCGGGGGCTTTTCGAGAAGGATGCCGCGATACGGCGGGGGCTCCTCCTTCTCGACCTATACACCTGGTTCGGGCCTACGGGCTTGCGTGTCGTATCGCCCGCAGCCACGACGACTGGTCCGGAGTCTTAACCCGCGTTCGGACCCCGGCCGGGGACCTCGCCCTCTCGTCCCGGGGTCTGCTACAGGAAATCCGCTCGGGTTGGGCTCCTGCCCCCGAACCCACCGGTTGACGGGGGTGGGAAGCTCGCCCACGGCGGGTCGGACAGGCGCTCTGCTCAAACCCGCGCCAAGGCTCGGGTGGCCCGCCCCCGGAGGATGAGACCCTGACCACGCTGACGCCGTCCCAGGAATCCCCGACGACCTTGGACCCGGGTCGCGTGCTGCTCCCCCTCCTCGCCTACCACGCGTTCATCCTGGTCGGAGCCGCGGTGCTTCTCATCGGAGTGATTCGGGGTTCGATCCCGCTGACCGTCGGCGGCGTGATCCTGGTCGCGGTGGGGATCGCGATCCAGACCCTCGTGCTCCGTTGGTCGGCCGCCCTCACCGCGGAGGCCGCACGACGCGGCGCCTCGGCACCGGCCCCCAGCTCACCGGCGGACCCCCGTACCCGCGCGGAGTGGCTCTGCATTGCCTGTGCCTGGAAAGGAAGTGGGGCGGTCCGGTACTGTCCCCGATGCGGGAAGTTCCTCATCCGGCTTCTTCCGTGGGATGGCTCGCCCCCCCATGCGGGACTCCCCATCGCGGAACGGTAGGGGCAACTCCTCATTCATCCGGGGAGGGCGACGCGGACCCAGGGTCCTCGGGCTACGTCCTCACGTCGAGCCGGCCGGGGCCCCGGTCCAACCGATCGACGGCCTTCGGTCTCCAGAAGACGGCGACGAGCAGTGCTCCCACGGGGACCGCCACCAGGTAGAGCCAGAGGTCGGTGTACGTTCCGGAGAGGATCGCCGGAGCGAGCGTCCGGGCGGGATTGAGCGAGCTCCCCGTCCAGGGCCCGATGATGTAGGTGGAGAGTCCGACCGCCGCGGGCGGAAGCAGGATCCGCCACCGACCCCGTCCCTCGCCTTGGTCCGCCAGGACGAAAACGGCGACGATCAGCGCCGCCGTGAAGGCCAGTTCGAGCGGGAAGGCGCGGACCACGTCCCCCTGGGTCGGCACCGTTGCGCCGAGGTGGGCGTGGTTGCCCAGGACGGCGAGCACGACCCCGCTTCCTAGGAAGGCTCCGACGAACTGGCCGAGCACGTAGGGAGGAACCTCCCGCCAGGCAATCCGACCACTGGCCGCGAGCGCCAACGTCACCACCGGGTTGAAGTGGGCGCCGGAGAGCTCGATGAAGAGGACGATGGGGATCAAGACCGCGAAGAACCACGCCACCGCCATCTCGGATTGCGGGATTCCCCCGATGCGGGCGGCCCCCACGACGGTCCCGGTACCGATCCCGACCAGGAGCGCCGTTCCGGCGACCTCTCCGACGAACCGAGCGGCGATGGAACCGGTCAACGCTTGGCCGTGTCCCGGAGGCTGGCCGTCTTTCGGTCCGAGAGGACGAGTTCGGTCCGGAGCCCCCGAACGAGGCCGACCAACTGGTCCCGGACCCGTCGGAACCCTGCATCGTCCAGTTTTGTCGGGTCGTCGAGGCGCCAATCCCGGAGCTCGAGGTTCTTGAGGTGCGCCGGACAGCTGGTGTCGTCGAGGCAGCCCATCGTAACTCGGACCCGGGCCTGGTCCATGATCTCATTCGAGAGGAGCTGGGGAGGGTGGTCGGGGGGGGTCAGGCCGAGTTCGGCCAACATCGTCCCGGTTCGAGGGTTCGCGGCAGGGGCGGGCCGAGTGCCGGCCGATAGCGCGTGCCACCCGGGCGGTGGGTTGGCATTGAAGATCGCCTCGGCCATGAGGGATCGGCCGGCGTTCTCCACACAGATGAACAGGACCGACTTCTCCGCCATCAACAGCACTTCGGGCGGCAGCAGCAGCAACAGCAACTGCAGTCGGACGGGTCGCAGCACGGCGCCGGGGCGGACGATTGGGACATGGGGACCTCGGTCGCTTCAATAGTTGAAGTGCTCATAAGCCGCCGCTACGTACGGACAGAGTGTCGCAATCGAGCGAGTGCGGTCTCGAGTGCCCGTGTCCGCCCATCGGGCTAATCGACGTGGTGGGGAAGAAGTGGGCGGTCTGCGTGATCTCCCTTCTCGGAAAGTATGAGGCGGTCCGGTTCGGACCGATCCAGCAGTGCCTCTCAGGAGTCAGCCCGGCGACGTTGACCTCCACGCTGCGCTCGCTCGAGCACGCGCGGCTGATCCGGCGTGTGACCACCGAGGGGCCCCGGGGGCCGGTCAAGGCGTACGCGCTGACCCGCCCGGGGACCGAACTGTACCAACGTCTCCTGCCCCTGGCCGACTGGCTGCGGACGGGGTGACCCCCGCCGTCCGGAAGGAGCGCCGGTGGCTCGGAAGGGGTTCCTCCCTAGGAGAGGGAGGGGCGACGGCCGGGAAATCCGGCCTCCCTAGCTGGACGCGACGAGCGTGGACGCGGCGTGCTTCGTGGGCTCGATCAGGTACAGTACGCCGGCCAGGAAGGCGAATAGGCCGCCGACGATGGCGACGACATTCGACCCCAGGCCCAGCGCGGCCCAACCGATGACCGCGAGCACGACCAGCATCACGCCGGTCGTCAACGCCCGGTCCTTCCACTCGTGTTCGCCCAAGTGGCTGAACAGGAGGATGAGGCCCCCGACGACGAACAGGACGATCGCCCCGCTCACCGCACTGGCGGCCCCGGCCCAACGTCCGAGCGCCAGGTCCAGGGTCCCGAAGACGAGGGCGACGAGGCCCCCGACGAGGATCAGGAGCCCGCCGACCAGGCCCAGGACGTGGCCCAGGGTGCGCTCTGTGGTGTTTTCCATTAGTCTCTCACCTCCTTTGAAATTCGCTCCGTCCGAAGGACCCCGCAGGGGGACACGGACGGGCTGTCGACCGAACGGTCCGTTTCCTCCCACTTGAAGGTTTGTCCAATCGACACCGGAGGTGGCCCGGTCGGCGAGGATACGTCGTCCATTGCCGGAGGCCCGGAGGTCGAAAACCCACGATTGTCGAATCCTTCAACGGCGCCGGAAACCGCTCATGAACGGGCCCTCGCCCCGGACCGGGAGTCCGTCGTCCTTCGGTTTCCCCGGAAGATAATATGGGGGGAGTTAGCTAGGGGAACTCCGCGGGGAGGTGGGGAAGTGCCTCCGCTGTCGATTTGTATCAACACTCAAACCCCCCTCGTTCAGTTCCTCGCCGAGAGCCCCGGTTTGATGCCCGCCGAAGGGACCGACCTCGCGACCCTGAAGGAGGGCGTGGATTACCGATTCTCGCCGGGGGGGGTCACGCGCATGGTGTACCCCCTGGTCCGTAAATTCCTCCACGACGAGGTTCTCGAGGACGCGCATTGGGTGGCCCTGAACCCCCATGGCCCCCGCACCGTGCGGATCGGGCGCCTCACCCTCCACAACGTCGCGATCGACAGCGAGCGGATGGCCGGATACGGGAAGGTGAAGGAGGCCATCTGGGGCCGGATCCACGAGGTCGCCCCCGTAGAGGAGCACGACGAACTGTTCTGGAGCGAGGCGTTCTCGGAGTACGCCTACTACAACCGCGTCTCGGCGGAGCTGATCCAGCGGCTCGACCGGGAGTTCGACTTCGACGCCTTCTACATTCACGATTTCCAGCAGCTCCCGGTCGGGCAGATGCTGGGTACGCTGAAACCGAAGATCTTCCGTTGGCACATTCCGTTCGACGCCGCGGCGATCCCCGAGAAATGGCGGTCGATCCTCGTAACGTACCTGAACTGCTACGACGTGATCGTGGTGAGCGCGCGTCGGTACGCCGAATCACTCTCCCATTTCCAGCCGAAAGGGAAGGTCCAGCGGATCTACCCGTACGTCGACCCAGACGAATACGGACGCCCGGACGACGTTACGGTCACGGCGACCGTCGAGCGGTTTGGCGTCGTCCCCGAAGACGAGGTCGCGTTGGTCGTGGCCCGCATGGACCCGATGAAGGGCCAAGACCTCGCCATCGATGCGTTCTCCGCGGTCGCAGCGCAGTACCCCACGTTGAAGCTCGTTCTGGTCGGGAACGGGAGCTTTTCCGGGTCGGGCCAAGGGCTCGGCCTCACGAAGTCCGGTCGATGGAGGGCCCACCTGGAGGGGATGGTCGAGAAAGCGGGCCAGACCGGCCGGGTCATCTTCACGGGCCACGTCACCCAGGCGGAGCTGGACGCGCTCTACGAACGGTGCCGGTTCACGATGCTCCCCTCCGTGCGGGAGGGGTTCGGGCTCGTGGCGGTCGAGAGCTGGCTACACGGGCGGCCGGCGATCGTGACGGAGCGGGCGGGGATCGCCGAGCTCATCCGGGACGGGGTGCACGGGCTCCTGTTCGACCCGGACGAGCCGAAGGAGCTGGCCCACCAGATGCGCCGGCTGCTCGACGACCATCAAGGGCGCCTCCGGGACAAGCTCGTTCGCTACGGCCGCTGGGCGGCGAAAAAGTGCTCTCTGGACGCGGCGGAGAAGTCGGAACGGGAGATGCTCGCCGGCGTCACGGAGGCGAAGTGGTTGCCCTCGGAGTGATCTGGGCCTGGTTCGCGCCGGTGATCCCGGCGCTCGTGATCATCGGGCTCACGGTCCTGCTCGCTTGGGTCGGGGGATTCGTGGCGGGGCGCCTCATGGTCCCGAGCACGCCGCAGATGTCGGTCGCCGCCCGGCGGCTCACGGTCGTGGTCATCGCCGTGATCGGGAGCGTGCTCGCGCTCCAGGCCCTCGGCGTGAGCCCGGACATCCTCCTCCTCGTCATCTTCCTCCTCGGGGTGACGGCCCTGGTCGCCCTCCGGGAGCCGCTCGGGAACTACGGCGCGAAGTACTTCTCCGACCTCTACACGCCGTTCAAGGTCGGTGACACGATCGAGGTCCACGGCTACTCGGGCAAGGTCATCGAGATCAACCCGATGACCACGGTCCTCCTTTCCGAGAAGGAGCAGTTGATCTCGGTCCCCAACGACCTGCTGATCCGCGACGTCGTGGTCAACACTTCGCCCCAGGCGTGGAAGGAGGTCACCATCCCCGTGTCGTTCGGGGGGAACGTCGACCTCGCCACCTTCGAGAGCGAGCTCTTGAAATCGCTCGTCAAGCTGCGGACCCGCCTCGACCCGCGCTTTCCGCCGGTGCTGACGACCAAGGCGCGGTCGACCACCTCGACCGACCTGGTCCTCACGCTGATGCTCCGGCACCCGGAGGACCGCGATGCGATTACCGCCGAGGCGAACAAGCGGTTCACCGACGTGCTGGACCGGGTCCGGGGAGTGCGTCGCTAGGACGACCCTCGTCCGCGGTGCATCCGCGCCCGCACCGGACCGTCCACGAACTCCCAGACCCCTTGATCGAATGGGCGCGAGGCCACATAGTCGACGACGCGGCGGACCTCGGGTCGTCCGTTGGCCACCGTCGCGGAGAGGGCCGCGCCGCGGAGGAGTTCCACGTCGTTCTCCGCATCGCCGATCGCCGCGAACGCCCGACGAGCCAGGCCCAGCTGGGCCAGGGCGGTGCGCGTTCCCGTCAGCTTCGAGATCCCCGCCGGTAGGACCATCAGCCGGTCGACGTTGGCCGTGACGTGGACGGGGAGGCCCGCGACCATCCGCACGAGCCGTCGCCGGTGACCCCGGGGGACAGAGAACACGACCTCCCCCCAGGCGGCCTGGAGCCTCGGGTGGAGCGCGAGCCGACGTCGCATCTCCGCCACCGTGTGTTGTCCTACGATCCGGGGCGCACTTCCGAAGGGCGCCTCCACGACCGCACCATCCTCGGCGACCAGCGCATCCCAGGTCCCGAACCCCCGAGCGAGCCGTCCGAGCTTGGCATACTCGCGTCCGGAAACGAGGACCGTGCGGAGTCCCCAGGCCCGCGCGGTCCGGAGGGCGTGCACGGCCACCTGCGTGGGTCGCCCTCCCGGCCGGAGAAGCGTCCGATCGAGGTCGGTGACAAAGGCGGCGAGCGGGCGGGATCCCGGAGGTGGGATGCGCTCGGAACCGCTAAGGGGACGGCGGGCCCTTTTGGGGGCGAGAGGAGAAGGAACCATGAGACCGACCGACCACGAACCCGGGCCTAGTTACGGATTGCTCCGGAGGAGCCCGTAGGCCCCCCGGGCCGAGTTCTGAGGGTCCACTAGGAATGGGCGAGCCACCCTCGACCGCGACCCGACCGGTCATCGCGAGCTCCTCCCCTCCGGGGGCCGCGACCGAGGAGCCCGAACCCGGGCTCTCCTGGTCGACCCTCAACGACTACGGGCTGATCGGGAACGAACGGACCGGCGCGTTGATCTCACGGCACGGGTCGATCGACTGGGCCTGCTTGCCCAGGTTCGACAGCCCGAGCGTGTTCGCGCGGCTACTCGACCGGCGGACTGGGGGGTTCCACCAGGTCGTCCCGCGCGAACCGTACATCTCGCACCAACAGTACGTACCCGGCACGAACGTGCTCACGACGTTCTTTGAACTCCGCCGCGGAGGAAGCCTTCTGCTCACCGATTTCATGCCGATGGGGCCTCCTGGGACGGGGATCGGTGGGGATCCCCGTATCGCCCGCCGACTCTTGGCCCGAGGTCGTCCGATCGACGTTCTCGTGCAGGCCGCGCCTCGGTTCGACTACGGGCGCGGGCCCCCTCGCTGGAGGGTCGAGTCGGACGTCGCGGTCGCGGAGTGCGAGGCTGACCGTCTCGCCTGCACGACTCCTTGGCCCTGGCGGGTCGACGGCTCCGATGTCGTCTCCGAGGGTCGGGTCGTCCCGGGGACCCCGCTGTTCGTGCAGGTCCGATGGGGCTCCCCCCCGCGCCCGGAGCCCACCGTGGCCGCGCTGCTCGGCGTCACGGATGCCTACTGGCGGGGCTGGGTCTCGCCGCCCGACGCCCCACTCCGCCGCGTGGCGGCTCGCTGGCATCCGTGGGTCGAGCGCTCGGAGCTCGTGTTGAAATTGCTCTCGTACGCCGAATCGGGCGTGTTCGTTGCCGCGCCGACCACCTCGCTGCCGGAATGGATCGGGGGCGGGCGAAATTGGGATTACCGGTACGTGTGGATCCGGGATGCCGCGTTCACGGCCCAGGTGTTCCTGCTGCTCGGCCACGTGACCGAGGCCCGCGCGTACGTCGCGTGGGCGTTCGACCGGGCCGCGGAGCTGCAGGGCGAGGACGAGCTCCGTACCATCTACTCGGTCGACGGCCGCGCGCCCCCGACCGAGACCGAGCTCCCCCACCTCGAAGGGTACCGGGGCTCCCGCCCGGTCCGTATCGGCAACGCGGCGGCCGACCAGCGCCAGCTCGACATCTACGGGGAGATCCTCGACCTCGCGTACCTCATCGAGCGGGTCGACCCCGCATTCGTGCGCGACCGGTGGTCGACGATCGAGCACCTCGCGAACCAGACGACGAAGCTGTGGGCCTCCCCGGACAGCGGGATCTGGGAGAGCCGGGCCACGCCCCGGCATTACGTCCACTCGAAGCTGATGTGCTGGGTGGCGCTCGACCGGGCGACCCAGCTCGCCCGGGAGTTCGGGAAAGTCGAGACGGTCGACCGGTGGACTCGGGTCGCCGAGGAGATCCGGGCGGCGATCCTCTCCCGGGGGTACGACGAGCGGGTCGGGGCCTTCGTCCAAGCGTTCGACCACCCGGTGCTGGACGCGAGCGCACTCCGCATCCCGCTGGAGGGCCTGCTCCCGGCGACCGACCCTCGGGTGTTGGGTACGATCGATGCGGTCGAGCGCCGGCTCGCGCGCGGGGCGTTCGTCCGGCGGTACGACGGCGAGGACGGGCTCGCCGGACCCGAGGGGGCGTTCCTCCTCTGCTCGTTCTGGCTCGTGGAGGCCCTCGCGAAGAGCGGCCAGACCGAACGGGCGCTCGACCATTGGCGGGCGCTCCTGGACGTCGCCGGTCCCCTCCTCCTCTTCCCCGAGGAAGCCGACCCCGAGACGAAGCAGCCGCTCGGGAACTACCCGCAGGCGTTCACCCACATCGGGCTCCTTCGCGCCGCGTTCGCCCTCGGGTTGATGGCGCCCGAGGGGATCTCCGACGAGCTCCCCGATTAGGCCGAGCTCCGCCCGGGGACGATCGCGTCCGCGGGCCGGTCCTTCGGGATGAAGTCCCCGAGCGACGGCCGGGTCGCGAGGGCGTACCACGGAGCCACTACGTCGACCAGCGCTCCCACCAAGCCGTGGAGGATGAACCGCGGGAGGGAGATCGTGCGGTGGACGTACTCCGAGTGGAGGCGGAATCCTTCGAGGTATCCGGTGACCATCGAGACCCAGACGAACCCCGTGAACAGGCCGGTGTAGAGAAGGAGCGGGCCGTAATGGAAGGCGGCGCTGGCCACGAGCACGGTCACGGAGGGGAGCGCGGAGAACCAGGTGAGGAGCGAGTACAGCAGGCTCACCCGCCGGCCTCGGCTCAGCTCGGGGGAGTGGAAGAGGGCGAAGATGACGCCGTGAACCCAGCGCCGGCGCTGCTTGATCTGGTCGCGCAGGGAGAAGGCTCCCTTCTCGTAGGCGAACCCCTTCAGCACGCGGAACACGGACCCGTACTTCGCTCGGACCCGGATCTCGAAAGTGAGGTCCTCCGCGGGAGCGTACCCCACCGAATCCCACCCCACCGAATCCTCCACGTCCGCACGGACCAGGATGTGCGAGCCGTGGAAACCGAGGGTGGGGTTGCCCGGAAGGGTCATCGAGTCCAGTACCCGGAAGTCATCGTACGACCGGGTGAGTTCCTGGATGTGGCTCGGGGAGGCCGCCCAGTCGAGTGGGTAGAGGATGATCCCCGCCCCCACCAAGCCGCGGCCGTCCTGGACGAAGTCGGAGATCCCGAGCAGCGTGTCCTGGCCGACGCACGTCTCCTCGTCCTGGTGGTAGACCCAGGTCGCGGCGTTCGAGACCCCCAAGGCCTGGCGCTGTTCGACGGCGAACTGGAGGGCACGGGCCTTGCCGGTCGTTCCGAGCGGGGTCGCGTACTCCTTCGGGACCACCCAGACCTCGGCCCCCTCGGCGCGCAACGACTCGTACAGCGTCGGGTTCGTCCGGTAGCCGTCCGGCTCGACCACGAGCCAGAGGCGGTGTCGGTACGCGAGTCTCGGGGTGTGACGCACCCAGTAGAGCACCGAGCGCGCGCTCGCTTCGAGGGCGTGGAGGTTCTTCCCGATCGCCGTGATCTGGAAGATGACGGTCGGGAACCTCACGGGTCCCCGGCGAGGTCGAGGTGGTTCCGCCGAAGGACGCGCTGGGTGGCCAGGAACGAGAGGATAAAGAACGGAACCGGGATCATCCAGACGACCGGAAGGGCGGCGAGCCAGATTGCGGGCATCGCTTCGTGCGCCACGAACGCGAGGTACACGAGGACGCTGCTGATACCGGCCGCGAGCACGACCGTCCACCAGGCGAGCGGGCGACGGCGCGCCTTCACGCCCCCAATGGTCGAGTTGTACCGAGCAATCGTGAAGGCTCCGTACGGCGCGGGTCCGTGCGGGGTGGGCCGCAGATCCGGTTTCGACCGGGCGATCGGGACCGGGCTCGCGAGCCCGCGAGTTTCGGGAACGCCCCCTTCCGCCAACCGAAGGAATCCCATTTCCCGGTTGGCGTTCCCGATCTCCTGCTCGAGCCGTTGGGCGGCCTCCTCCAATCCCTGCCAGCGATCCCCGAGGTCTCGCAACTCACGGCTCAGGGCGGAGACCGAAGCGGAAGCCACGGCGAGCCGTTCTTCGAGGTAGGGGGACGCCTCGGGGGACGCGACGGCGCTTTCCTCCCACTCCTCCGTCGGGGAGACCTTCGTCGCGGAGTCCTTGGTCCGGGACTCCTTCGTCTCGTCGTTCGCGCTGGGGCGTCGGCGCAGGTCGTCGGAGAGACGGTCCAGTTCTTCGAGGATGCCATGGATCTCGCCCAGCGGAGTTCCCGAGCGGGCGACGGGTGCCGCCGGAGGCGCGGCGGGGTCGGACGGGAGGTCCGCGGCCGCCCGGGAGTCCGGGATCAAGAAGGAGAGGTCGGGGGCGTCCTCCCCGGCCGGGGAACGGGGACGCTCTGGAGTACCGCTCCGCCCGGACACTTGAGTAAGTTCGCAAGTTTCTGGTCTTAAAGGTTAGGTCGTTTCGACGAGGGCGCAGTTCTTGCGTGACAAGATTTGACAGACGTCGACCCGGCGCAGGCCCGAGGGGGAGGCAATCTTCGATTGGCCCACCACATCCAGTCGGCCCTCCGGAACGTTCTCCCCTCTCGAACTTAGCGCGCGTCGTGGGATCCGTTCGACAATCGGGGAACTTCGGTCCCCGGCCCTCCGGCAATCGCCGGATGTTTCGTCCGGCGTTGGACAGGTGTTCAAGTAGGATGGGAGCCGGGCCGTCATCCAAGGAGGAAGATCGGTACCATGGCCGAACTATGTGCCCGCTGCGGGGCGACCTTCGGGTCGCCTTCCGACCTCGTCGCTCACACCAAGAAGGCCCATCCAGACAAGAACCCGGCCGAAAGCCTCGCAATGAACCCGGCCTCGCAAACGGCTGGGCTCACCTGTGCGTTCTGCGGTCGGACCTTCGCCACCAAGGAAGAACTCGCGGCCCACGACCTGAAGCCGCACCGTCTCACCCGGAGGTTCGGTCACGCATCGACGGCCTGACGTACGGGCGACTCACCCGACGTGGCCGGTGTCCCGCAGCGCGCCGCGCGGGGAGCTCACGACCGCCTCCCTCGGACTCGCCGGAGGGGAGGGCCCCGGTCTTCCCATCAGCTAAAGCGAGCGGTCGCCCGTCCGACGGCGGAGGGGGGCGCGAGCCCCTGTTCGCAGGATGGCCGAACCCCCGGAGGCGACGACGCGTCTTCGGCCGACCGTCGTGCTGGGGCTGGTCTATGCCTCGACCTCCGCCGCCTGGGCCGCTTGGGCGCTGCTCGCCGTAGTCCTGCCGTTCCGGTTCGAGTCGCTCCACCTCTCCGTCGTCCAGTACGGGGTCGCCATCGCGGCGCTCGCGCTCGGCATGCTCCTCACCGAGAGCCTTTGGGGGGCGCTCGCGTTCCGGATCGGGAACGTCCCCACGATCGTCGCTCTCGGCGCCGTGGTCGTCGTGGTCTACGGCGCGATCGGGATCTCCACCACGTTCCTCGCGCTGACGCTCTCCCTCGGGTTGCTCGGCGCCCTGTACATCTTCCAGGTCCCACTCCTCCGATGGATGTCGCTGACCGCACTGGGTCCCGGCACGAGCGGACGCGGGGCCGGGATCTACGGACTGTTCTCGGGACTCGGGCTCGTGGTGGGCACCACCCTGGGACCGCTGCTCTACGAAGGGTTCGGGTTCTCCACCTTGACCATCGTGGTCGTGGCGGTCTACATCGGGAGCGTGGGCTTCACGGTCGTGCTTCCCTGGCGTCGCGTGAACCTTCCCGCCCCGGTACCGGGGTTCACCCGCCACCTGCGCACGGTCTTCAACCGCACGTTCGCCCTCGCCGCCACGCTCGTGGTCCTCGCCTACCTCGCGAAACCGCTCGTCTGGAACTTCCTTCAGTACTACTCGGTGGCCCGCTTCCACGGAACCCCCCCCGAGGCGGGGTACGTCATCGGGGCCGCCCAAGGAGTGAGCTACGTGGTCGGGGCGCTGCTCGGGATCGTCGTCGACCGCTGGGGCCCCCGACGTTCCGCCCCGTTCGGCTTCGTGTTCCTCGCCCTGGGTGCGATGGGGACGCTGTTCTCGGCCTCGTACGGGGAGATGGTCGGGGCGACACTCGCCTTCGCGGTCGGGCTGGGGTGGCTGTCGGCGACCCTCCTGCCTCTCGCCCTCGGGGAGGTCGACCGACCGCTGCAGGGCACGGCGGTCGGTATCTTCGGTTCGTTCGAAGACATCGGCCTGCTGGTGGGTCCCCTCCTCATCAGCGTGGTCTACGCCACCTATGGCGCCACGAGCATCTTCCTGGTCGTCGGCGTCGTGGCGCTGGGGGGAATGGTCCTCTCCCTCGCCTACCCTCCCTCCCACGCGGAGGCCCGGCTCGACTCAGGCTCCTCGGGCCGGACGGGAGATTGACCCACGCGATGGCGGCGGGCTCTCCGACGAGGGGATATCGGCGCGCCTCCTTCCCGCGGACGCGATGCCCTCGTTCCGCCTCCATCACGTCCTGCTCGCTGCGCCCCCCGGTTCGGAGGTGGCTGCCCGCGCCTTCTTCCAGGACCTCTTGGGGATGCGCGAGATCCCGAAGCCCTCGAACCTCGAGCGACGGGGCGGGGTCTGGTTCGAGCTCGGGGAGACCCAGTTGCATGTCGGGATCGAGAACGAGTTCCGGCCCGCCGAAAAGGCCCACCCGGCGTTCGAGGTCGACGACCTTCCCAGCCTCCGCGCCCGCCTCACGGCCGCCGGGGTCGTGACGTGGGAGGACGAACCGTACCCGGGACGGGAGCGGTTCTACACGCGGGACCCGTTCGGGAACCGGCTCGAGTTCCTCGGCCCGCCCGCGCCCACGCACCGTTAAATAGCGTGGACCCTAGGCCCCGACCCGTGAGCCGAGGACCCCCCGCACCGGGGGTTCCGCTGACGCAGTGAACCATGGCGCGACCGATTTACGTACGATTTGAGACGCCGAACGACCTCGCCGACAAGGCCCTCCAGCTCGTCCAGGTGGCGAGCGAGACCGGAAAGATCCGGGTCGGGACCAACGAGGTCACGAAGTCCAGTGAGCGTTCCGAGGCGAAGCTCGTGGTCATGGCCGAGGACGTCGACCCCGTCGAGATCCTCGTCCACATCCCGATGCTCTGCGAGGAGAAGCGCATTCCCTACATCTACGTCCCGAAGAAGGCCCGGCTCGGCCAGTCGGCCGGCCTCTCCAAGTCCGCGGCGAGCGTCGCGGTCGTGGAGCCAGGTGAGGCAAAGGGGCTCCTCGACGAGATCGCCGCCCAGTTCCCGAACCTGAAGAAGTAACGAGGCAACCGGAAGGGGACCGACCGTGGCAGAAGAGAAGGGCTCCCCCGCCGAAGTGGTCGAGCTCGTCGGCCGCACCGGGATGGCCGGGGAAGCGACCCAGGTCAAGGTTCGGGTCCTCGCTGGACGCGACCGCGGAAAGATCATCACCCGGAACGTCGCGGGCCCGATCCGTCTCGGGGACGTTCTCATCCTCCGGGAGACCGCCCGGGAAGCCCGCAAACTCTCGGTGCGGTAGGAAGCGTCCATGGTCGTGAAACGCCAGTGCTCATTCTGCGCCGCCGAGATCGAGCCCGGCACGGGCGCGATGTATGTCAAGAAGGACGGCACGATCTACCACTTCGATACCGGCTCCTGCCGCAAGCAGCAGCTCGATCTCGGTCGCGTCGGTCACCGCCTCAAGTGGACGCGGGCCCACGCGCTGAAGCGCGCCGCGGACCGCTCGGCGGCGACGGCCCGGGCGGCCCCGAAGCCCGAGGGCGCTCCCGCGAAGGGATCCGGACGGAACCGTCCGAGCCCTCCTCCCCCGGCGCCGACCGTTCCGGCCCCCGAGGAAGCGAAGCCCGCGCCGAAGGCCGTGGCCGACCTCGCCCCGAAGGAGGCTCCTCCGACCACGAAGGACGGCACGGACGCTCCCGCGACGTCGGCCAAGAAGCCGGCGAAGCCGCGGACCCGGGCGAAGAAGTCCGCCGTCGACGACGCGCCGGCCGCCGCCTCGAAGTAGTCGCCCGACCCACCTTCGTGCGACTCGAACCAAATGGGTAAGTGTGGGCGGGCCCGCCCCTCGGTCGCATGCAGGGGAAGGTCCCGGCGGGCACTTCGCCCTCCGACCTCGCCGACTACGCCTACTGCCCTCGCTCGCATTGGTATCGTCACCATCCCCCCGAGGGAGGGCCGTCGAAGGACGGCCAACGACGGTCGGCGAGCGGGGAGCGGTACCATCAGCAGACCCTGCGGGGAACGCGCGTCCGGTCGGAGTTCGGGGTCGCCTACGCGTGGCTGATCGCGGTCGGGGTCCTCTTGCTCGCGGTGGGAGGGATCGTTTGGTTCCTCTTCTGACGTTCTTCGCCCTCGCGGCGGTCGTCGTGGGCGCGGTCGCGGTCCTCGGCGGCGTCCGCGCTCTCGTGGTGCGACATCGCGAGGCGCACCTCGGCCGTCTGGTGTCGGTGGACGAAGGTCCAGGGCGCGCTCCCCTGCTGCGGTCGGAACGCTACTCGATGGCGGGTCGACCGGACGAGGTCCGTCGGCTCCAGGACGGCCGGCAGGTCCCGGTCGAGCTCAAGAGCCGTTCCACGCCCCGGGGGGGCCCTCCGCGGTCCCATCGGATCCAGGTCTGGGCCTACTGTCTCCTCCTCGAGGAAACCACCGGGGTGGCGCCCCCGTTCGGGATCCTACGCTATTCCGACGGAGGGGAGTTCCGGCTGGCCTGGGACCGGCCGGCCCGAACGGAGCTGCTCGCGCTCCGGGCCGAGCTGTTCCGACCCTACGACGGACGCGCGACGCCCTCGGTCGCGCGGTGCGCCCACTGCCCCTGGCGGGACGTCTGCGACGCGCGCGCCGTCTAACGGGGAGACCGTCGGGGCGATCCCCGCAAGGAAGTGTAGTACACCGACGTCCGGTACGGGAGCTTGACCACGGCGCGACCCCGGGTCGATGGGTGGGTCGAAAGGAGGGCTCTCACCTCACGGGCCACCTTGCGCCGGGTCGCCGGGGGCAGGGCCTGGATCCGGCTGACCGAGAGGGCCCACGCGGGATACGTGGCGGCCGGGGCGGTCTGGGCGTAAGGGAACTTGCGGTGGTGGAGGGCGCGGAAGGGGCTCGTGGACCGGCCGAACGGCGCTCGCCAGCCACCGCGCCGGGAGGGGCCGTGGCCTCCGTGGCGGTTGAGGAGCTGGTCGAACTCGCGGGCCCAACCGGCCCGCTCCTCCCGGGCGTTCCACACGAGGCCGAGACCCCCTCCCGGTCGGAGGACCCGGGCGATCTCCCGAAGCGCGGTCATGCCGCGGAACCAGTGGAACGACTGGGCGGCGAAGACGGCATCCGCGAAGCCGTCCGGAAGGGGGATCGCCTCGGCCGAGCCTTCGAGGACGGGCACCGTAGGCACCCGACGCCGGAACTCGCGCCGCATCCCCGCCATCGGCTCGACCGCGACCAGGGTCGCTCCGAGGGGAAGGAGCGCGCGCGTGAACTTGCCCGTCCCGCTACCGAGCTCGACGATGGTGGAACCCGGGCCGAGATGGAAGGTGCGCCCGAGGAAGCGGACCGCGGCCGGCGGATAGCCGGGGCGCCCCCGCTCGTAGAGGGCGGCGCTCCGGTCGAACGTCCGGATCAAGCGGGTCGTGCGGGCGGCGCTCGTTCCTGACCCCATACCGACCCCCGTTCGAAACGGGACGCGGGACGAAGGAAAGCTTTACGCGCCCGCTCGACTCGCTCCGGTCGATGGCGGAAGGCAAGGAAGAGCGTACCCTCGTGCTCGTGAAACCGGACGGGGTCCGTCGTGGTCTGGTCGGAGCGATCGTCGCCCGCCTCGAAGCGAAGGGCCTCAAGATCATCGCCGCGAAAACGCTCCGGGTCACTCCCGAGACCGCCCAGCGGCACTACGCCGAGCACGAAGGCAAGCCGTTCTACCCTTCCCTGATCCAACACATCACCTCGGGACCGGTCGTCGCGCTCGCGCTCGAGGGTCGCTCGGCGATCGCCGTCGTGCGCCTCCTCACCGGCGCCACCAACCCCCAGACCGCGGCGCCCGGGACGATCCGGGGCGACTGGAGCCTTGGGATCACGGCGAACCTGATCCACGCCTCCGACTCCCCCGAGTCGGCCGCCCGTGAGCTCGCCCTCTACTTCACCCCGGCCGAGTACCAGGCGTACTCCCGCGTAGGCGAGGAGTACTTCTAGGTCGATGGGCGCCGCCGTCGCCGCCGCGGCGCGCGCGCTCATGGCCAGCGGGCTCGTCGTCTACCCCACGGACACGCTCCTCGGGCTCGGGGCCCGGGCCACCGACCGCCGGGCCGTCGCGCGGCTCGAATCGACGAAGGGCCGAACCGGCCAGCCGCTCTCAATCGCGGTGAGCTCGCTCGAGGAACTCGAGACGTGGGCCGACCTCACTCCCCCCGCTCGACGCTGGGCCCGTCGCCACCTCCCCGGGCCCTACACGGTCCTCGTTCGGCCCTCGGCGCTCGCCGCCCGTACGCTCCCGACGACCGTGGTCCCCGCCGGCGGGGCCCTCGCGGTGCGGATCCCCGACCACCCGGCCGCCCGGGAGCTCGCCCGCCAGGCCGGTCCGATTGTCGCGACGAGCGCGAACCACCACGGCCAGCCGCCGTGCCGAACGCTCGCGGAAGCCCGTCGCGCCTTCGGCCCGCGGGTGGCTGCGTACGTCGCGAGCGGCCCTACCCCCTCCGGTCGTCCCTCGTCCTTCGTCGACCTGCGTGGCGACCGGCCCCGGCCGGTCGCCCGGCGGTGACCATGGCGCCCGTCCCCGAGGACATCGAGCGGTGGCGCGAGGCGGCCCGCATCGCGGCCCGGGCCCGGGATCTAGGGCTTCGGCTGACCGTTCCCGGGGCCCGGCGACGCGACGTGGCCGAGGCCGTGGAGGCGTTGATCCGGGAGGCGGGCGCCCAACCGGCGTTCCCCACGAACCTGTCGCGCAACTACGAGGCCGCCCACTACACCCCCGACCCCGAGGACCCGGTGGTCTTCGTCGCGGGCGACCTCGTGAAGGTCGATGTCGGGGCCCATCTGGACGGCGCCCTCGCCGACACGGCCGACACGGTCGAGGTCGGCGGAGGCCACCGCCACGAGAACCTCATCCGCGCTGCCCGGGAGGGACTCCGGGCGGGGATCGCCCAGGTTCGGGCGGGGGGGCGGGTCGATGATATCAGCCGGGCCGTCGCGGCGGCGATCCGGGCGCGGGGACTGAAACCGATCGAGGACCTGACCGGCCACTCGATCGAACGGTACCTGCTCCACGCCGGAAAGTCGATCCCCAACGTCCCCGGGCGAAGCTCGGACACCTTGACGGAGGGCGAGATCATCGCGATCGAGCCGTTCGCGACCAACGGGGAGGGGCACATCGAGAACGGCCCGTTCGGCAACATCCAACGGTTCCGGGCCGACCCGGGGCCGAAGGACCCGGTCCTCGCCCGCCTGTACGGGCGCTTCCGCACGCTCCCCTTCACGGTCCGATGGGCCGCGGCCCCCGAGGAGCGCGAGGCGCTCCGACGAGCCCGCCGTCAGCTCCAGACGTACCCGGTCTTTCTCGAAACGGGCCGGGGGCTGGTGGCGCAGGCCGAGCACACCGTGCTTGTCGGGGCGAACGGCCCCGAGGTCCTCTCCGTGCGTCCGCCCGGCTAGCGCGCCCTATCCTTCGAGATTGGCGCGGACGATCGCCTCGAAGCTGTCCGGCTTCGGGGGCCAGCCTTCGGTCATGTACTTCACGAACCCCTCGCGCGAGCCCTGGTTCAGGGCCTCGTTGGTGGCGCGCTCGAACCCGAGCGTGGAGACGTACCGTTCCGGGAGCGCGTGGTGCGCGCCGAAATGGGCCGGGTACACCTCGGTCGCGGCGGGGAGGTGGAAGAGCTTCTCGGTGAGACTCTCGTAGAGGGCCTCCGGAGACCCGGCCCCGAGGTCGGTCCGTCCGACCGAGCCGAGCAGGAGCGTGTCGCCGGTGAAGATCTTGTCCCGGACCCGGAGGGTGAGGTGGTCCGGGGTGTGGCCGGGGGTCTCGATCGCGACCAGTTCCCCGGAGCCGAAGGAGAGCGCCTCGCCCTCGGTGAGCTTCCTGTGCGGGTAGACCGCCGGGGAGCGGTGACTGAGGTAGATCGGGGCGTCGGTCGCGGTATGGAGCGGGGAGTGCCCGGCGAGATGGTCGGCGTGCGTGTGGCTTTCGACGATGGCGACCAGCTTCCACTTCCCCTCCTTCAGCAGGGCGCGGTAGGGGGCGGGGTCGAGGCCTGGGTCGATGATGATGGCCTGGCGGGACGCCGGGTCCCCCACAAAGTAGGTGAGACAGCCGGTGTCGGGGCGGGGGAGCTGGCGCAGGAGGAGGTCGGGGGTCGGCATGTCGGCAGGATACCGACCGATGTGCGGTTCGGCGACCCGGGCGTATTCCTCGATCCCGCCTTCGAGTGCGGCGACCCGGGGGAAGCCACGGGAGAGCAGAAATTCGGCGGCCACGCGGGCCTGGAACCCCAGATGGTCGTACACGATGATCGGACGGTCGCGGGGCAGGCTTCCGGCGTCCCGTTCGAGCCGGTCGAGCGGAATGGAGCGGTCGCCAGGGAGCGTCGCGAGGCGGCGTTCCGGGGCGGGCCGGACGTCGATCAGGAGCGGTCGATCCTCGGAACGGAGCAGGCGGGCCAGGTCCTTCGGCGCGATGAGCGGCACGGCCCCGGACCGGGGGGGTCGCGCATACGGGTGCGGCAGGGGGGCCCCGAGGTCCGCCATCGATTTTCTCATCCAGAAAAGCGGCGGAAGTACTTAGCGGGCCGACTGAGCGCCGAACCCACCCCGGGGTCCCTCAGACGGCCAAGGCCGACAATTGACGAACTCTCCGGTCGTCTCCGCGAAAGTGTTAATAAAGGCCCCCTCGGTCAATCCCCCCCATGGCCGAGAGCGTTCCGGTGCCCGTCGAAGCGGGTCGGGAATCGCGCCGCCGCTCCCGCGAGAACCGCGCCGCGGCCCGACGGGAGGACGAGACCGACCAGCTCGGCCGCCGCGCGGTGGAGCTCGCGCGGTTCTACGCGGGCAAGATCGAAACGGTTCCGAAGGTCCCTGTCCGCTCCCTCCACGACTTCTCTCTCTGGTACACTCCCGGGATCGCCGCCGTTTCCCGGGCGATCGAGGCGGACCCGGAGGAATCGTTCAACCTCACCGGCCGCTGGAACACGATCGCGATCGTGACCGACGGCTCCCGCGTCCTCGGCCTCGGGGACATCGGGCCCGAGGCCGCGCTCCCCGTGATGGAGGGCAAAGCGCTCCTGTTCAAGTGGCTCGGCGGGGTCGACGCCGTTCCGATCCCGATCCGGGTCGGCTCGCCGGACGCGCTCATCGAGACCGTCGAGCGGCTCGCCCCCGCCTTCGGCGGGATCAACCTCGAGGACATCGCGTCGCCGAAATGTTTCGGCGTCCTGGAGCAGCTCCAGCACCGTCTCCCGATCCCGGTCTGGCACGACGACCAGCTCGGGACGGCGGCCGCGACCATCGCGGGTCTCATCAACGCACTCCAGCTCACGCACCGAGCGGTCCGCGAGACGCGGACGGTCCTGCTCGGGGCCGGGGCGGCCAACATCGCCACAGCCCGGCTCCTCCTCGCCCTCGGCCACGACCCGCATAAGCTCACCCTCGTCGACCAGAAGGGAGTCCTGCACGCCGAGCGGGCCGACGTGGACGAGCTGATGCTCCGCAACCCGTGGAAGTACAAGATCGCGCTCAAGACCAACGGCGGGGGCCGCACCGGCGACCTCGCGGCCGCCCTCGAAGGGGCCGATGTCCTCCTCGCCGCATCGACCCCGGACCCGAACACGATCCGACCGGCCCACATCGAGCGGATGGCCGACGGCCCGATCGTCTTCGCGCTCGCGAACCCGGTGCCGGAGATCTGGCCCGACGTCGCCCGGGCCGCCGGGGCCGCCGTGGTCGCCACCGGGCGCTCGGACTTCCCGAACCAGGTCAACAATTCCCTGATCTTTCCCGCGGTGTTCCGCGGCGTCCTCGATGCCCGGGCCCGCTCCATCCCGGACGAGATCGTCCTCGCCGCCGCCCGCGAGCTCGCGCATCACGCCGAGGACCGGGGCCTCTCCACGACCCACCTCCTCCCGACCATGGAGGAGATCGAGGTCTTCCCGCATGTGGCGGCCGCCGTCGCGGACGCCGCCGTGGCGAAGGGGATCGCGCGGCTCCGCCACAGCCACGACGAGTTCCTCGAGGGGGCGCGCCTCCGGATGGGACGCTCGGCCCGGCTCGTCCGCGCCCTGGTCCGCTCGCACCTCACGGCCGCGATGCCCCGCGCGACGCCCGCCTCCCGCCGGAGGGTCGCATGACGGCCGCGGGGGATTCCGCCGCGCCGACCTCCCCCGGGTCCGCGGACTCCGCCTCCATCCCGATCCACCTGCGGCCGGCGCGAGCCGCCGACATCCCCGCGCTCGTCCCGCTCCTCCTGCGGCTTAAACGCCTGAACGAGGAGTTCGACCCCTTGCTCCGGGTCCGCGAGGACGCGGAGAGCCAGGCCCGGGACGTACTGAAGGCGACGATCGCCGACCCGAAATCGGTCCTCCTCGCGGCCGAGGGCGTCGGTCCGGACAAGGACAAGGTCGTCGGGTTCGTGAACGCGGTGCTGCGGGAGCGACCGTTCTACGCGCCGCCCGTGGAGGGCGTCATCGTCGACATCTACCTCCTCCCCCTCTACCGGCGCCACGGAGTCGGCGAGTTCATCCTGAAGGAGATCTCGGCCGCGCTGAAGTCGAAGGGCGCGGGGGTCGTGATCGCCGAGTTCCCTGCCCAGAACGAGATCGCGGTCCGTTTCTACGCGAAGCGCGGGTTCCGGGCGATCACCGCCCGCCACGCCCGCCTCCTGTGAGCCGTCCGGCCCCGCAACCTTAAGCCGTCCGGCCTCCGTCGGCGGACGATGACGCATTCCCCGACGACCGGGGCGGCGCTCGCCCCCAAGTACCTGCGCCGCGGCAAGGTCAAGGAAGTCTACGAGGTCTCACCCACCGAGCTCGAGTTCCGATTCACGGACGACATCTCGGTGTTCGACAAGCACATCCCGAGCGAGATCCCCCACAAGGGGGAGACGCTGGCCCGGACCGCGGCCTTCTGGTTCGCCACCTGCTCCCGCCTGGGCGTGCCACACCATTTCCTCCGTCTCTCGAGCCCGACCTCGATGCGGGTGAAGCGGGTCCGTGTCGTTCCGAAGCCCCGGACCCTCGGCCCCCACCCCAAGGACTACCTCGTTCCGCTCGAGGTGATCGTCCGGTACTACCTCGCCGGCTCGATGTGGGACCGGGTCCAGAAGGGGAAGGTCGGCCCGAAGGACCTCGGGTTCCCGGCCGGGAAGAAGCTCGAGTACGGCATCCCGCTTCCGGAGCCCCATTTCGAGGTCACGACCAAGCTCGAGCCAATCGACCGGCTCCTGACGCTCGACGAAGCGCTCGAGCTCGCGGCGCTCGACCGCCCCCAGATGACCGCGATCCGTGAGATGGCCCTCAAGGTCGACACCGCGATGCAGGCCGAGATCGGCCCCCGCGGGCTGATCCATGTCGACGGGAAGAAGGAGTTCGGCATCGACGCCACCGGGACGCTCATGGTGGTCGACACGTTCGGCACCGCCGACGAGGACCGTTTCTGGGACCGGGCGGCGTACGACCGGGGCCGGCACGTCGACTTTTCGAAGGAGTTCGTCCGGCAGCACTACCGCTCCACCGGGTACTACGATGAGCTGATGATGGCCCGGGACGCGCAATCGGAAGAGCCGCAGATCCCGCCCCTCCCACCCCTCTTGGTCGACGAAGTGAGCCGACTCTACACGACGGTCTACCAGCGCCTCACGGGGGCGCCGTTCGTTCCCGAGACCGCGCCGAAGTAGTCGGCACCGCCCACCGTTCCGCGACCCCTCCCCTACCCTTATCCCTCGACATCCCGTCGGTCTCCTCGTGCCGCCCAAATCCACTGCCCGGCCGGGGACTGCGGAAGCGCCCCCCGAGCCAAAACCCGAGATCGCCCTCGAGGACCTGCCCGGGATCGGGTCGACGACCGCCGACAAGCTGCGGGAGGCCGGCTACACCGACCTGATGGAGCTCGCCGTCGCCTCGCCGGGGGACGTCGCGGAGGCCGCGGAGATCGGTACCGCCAGCGCCCAGAAGATCATCGGGGAGGCCCGGCGGAGGGCCGATGTGGGCCAGTTCGAGAGCGGCAGCACGCTGCTCGAACGCCGCAAGAAGCTCGGCCGCGTCACGACCAACGCGAAATCGCTCGACGAACTGCTCGGCGGCGGCGTCGAGACGCAAGCGATCACCGAGTTCTCGGGCGAGTTCGGGAGCGGCAAGACCCAGCTCGCGCACCAGATCGCGGTGGATATCCAGCTCCCGCCCGCCCAAGGCGGTCTGCTCAGCGAGGTCGTCTACATCGACACGGAGAGCACGTTCCGGCCCGAGCGGATCGTCGACATGGCGAAGGGGGTGGGGCTCGACCCCGAGGAGACCCTCCAGCACATCCACGTCGCGCGGGCGTTCAACTCGAACCACCAGATGCTCCTCGTGCAGAAGGCCCAGGAGCTGGCCCGCGAAAAGCCGATCCGGCTCCTCGTCGTCGACTCCCTCACCGCCCACTTCCGAGCGGAGTACCTCGGCCGCGCGGAGCTCGCGCCCCGCCAGCAGCTCCTCAACAAACACCTCCACGAGCTCCTCCGGTTCGCGGACATGTACAACGCCGCCATCGTCGTCACGAACCAGGTCTCGGCGCGCCCCGACATCCTGTTCGGGGACCCGACCCGCCCGATCGGCGGGAACATCGTGGCCCACGCCGCCACCTATCGGGTCTACCTGAGGAAGTCGAAGCCTCCGAAGCGGATCGCGCGCCTGATCGACTCGCCGAACCTCCCCGAGGGGGAGGCGGTCTTCTCACTCACGGGCGAGGGGATCCGCGAGTAGACCGCGCCGGCGCCCGGGTGCACCGGAACCCGCCGAGCCCGAGGTCGCGCCGGAGGGCCGCGGTGGCCCCCCGGGTCGCCCCCCACCGACGCAGGGGCGCACAGAGCCCACCCCCGGGTCCGTGGTCGGCGATCGCGACCGCTCCCGTCCGCATCCGTCGGTCCAGGGCGGCGAACTCCCGGGCCGCCTGCGCCTCGACGTGCGGGACGTCGTAGACGAAGAGGCCGACGGAGGGAAGCTCGCTTGCGAGCAGCGGCACGACCTCCCGCTTGTCCCCGAGGCGAAGGTCCCACCGCTTGCGGAGCCGGAACGGGACCGCCCAGCCGGAGGACCGGCCCGGTGGGAGGGCCCACGACGGAAAGCGGGTTCGGGGGCCGCGCGGTTCGAGCTTGGGGAGGTCGACCGAATGGAGCGTACCCCGACCCACCCGTTCCATCGCCTGGAGGAGGTAGGCCGAGGAGACCCCGGATGCGACTCCGACCTCGACCACGTGCACCGGGCGCAGGAGACGCACGAGTGCGTAGAGCTCGAGGGGCGCATCGATCTCGACGTAGCCGGTCCGTCCTCCCGTCCGATGCATCCGGGCGAGATGCCGGAAGAGGGCGCGTTCGCTCTCGGCCGCCGCGATCGCCCCTTGGGCGCGGGCGAGGGAGACATCGGCTAGGCCAGCGACCCATTCGGCGTCCGGAGCCTCCTCGGTCTGCATCGGTGGTTCCGGAGCTAGCTCCCGCGACGGGACGCCGGCGGGCGCCGCGACGGGCGAGGCCCCGGCTCCGCCGAACGGATCACCCGACGGAGAGCTGTCGCCTTCACGTACAGCCAGACCTGGGCGCCGGGAACGAGGTGGAGCTGGTGGACAGGCTCGTCCGTCATCGCCACCTTCCATCGGAGCGAGCCGGCCCGGACGAGGAGGGTCGAGCCCAGTCCGTCCGGGTTCGCCGTCACTGATTCGACCTTGGCCCGGACCACGTTGCGGGCGCTGGAAGCGAACTTCCCGCGCGCGATGAGCACCGACTCGGGGTCGAGCAGGAGGGAGACGAGCTCGCCCTCCTCCGCCGCAAAGGCAACGCGCAGTCGGACGCCCCCCCCGACCTCCACCTCGGGGTTGGGGGCCCGGCGGTAGGTGCCCTGGATCAGGTTCGGACGGAACGCTGCCGCGACGGGACGGGCGTCGAGGAGCTCCACGGAATCGAACCCCTCCCGCACGATCCGGTCTCCGAGGGGCGTGAGGCGGGTGCCGCCGTGGCCGCGTCCACCGCGGACGCTGGCGACGACCGGCCCGCCGAACGCCTCCCCGAGCCGCGCGAGCCGGTACGTGGCGCGGTCGCGGGAGATCCCGACCCGCCGGCTCGCCGCCACCACGGACGGCTCCCGGGCGAGGGTCCGGAGCAGGGCGATGTCCGTGTCGCTCACGCTGCGCGCCCGCATGGTCACGTTCCCGGCACCCGGCCCGACCCGAGCCCGAGGGGCCGGAGCGACGCGAGTTCCAGCCCGAACCGGACCGGGACGCCCAAGGTGGGCAGCGGGGACGTCACGGACGGGGGAATCCGGAGGGTGACCAAGAGCCCATCGGTCGCGACCTCGACGGAAAGGCCGTGGGGGCTCGGGCGGGCGCTCCGTACCGTCCCCTCCCATTGGGGCGCCACGCCCGGGTCCGTCGGCAGGGCGGGGGTCGGGAAGGCGATCCCCTCCGTCCCCGCCCGGCCGAGAAGCCACGCCCTCAACCCGGTGGACGGGGTGCGCTCGAGCTCGGCCGTCTCGAAGACGTTCTCGAAGCCGACGAACCGGGCCGAGAAGGGGTCGGTGGGGGCGCGCATCAGCGTGACCGCGTCGCACTGGTTCCTCACCTGACCCCCGTGCAGGACGACGAACGAGTCCGCGACCGAGAACGCGAGCGCGGGGTCATGCGTCACGATGACCATGGGGATCGGCTCGGTCTCCCGCATCTCCTCGAGCACGACCCCGAGGTCGTGGCGGGCGAGGACGTCGAGCGCCTGCCATGGCTCGTCCCAGACGATCAGCCCCGGCTCCGCCGCGAGCGCGCGCGCGATCGCAACGCGCTGGAGTTCGCCGCCGCTCAGCCGCGCCGGATAGCGCTGGGCGAGTGGGGTCAGGTGGAATCGATCTAGCAGTTCGCGCGTCCGCTGGGCCGCCTGGGGCCGGTCGCGAATCTCGAGGGGGTAGCGGACATTGCGCTCGACCGTGCGATGCGGGAGGAGCCCGAGCCCCTGAGGAACGTACCCGAGCCCGCGCGACTCGGGTGGCCAGTCGGAGATGTCCGTCCCGTCGCGGAGGATTCGGCCCCGCCGGATCCGGAGGAATCCGGCGAGCGTGCGGAGGAGGGTCGTCTTGCCGGCCCCCGAGGCCCCGAGCACGGCGACCGCGCGACCCGGGGTCAACGTCAGGTCGACCGGGCCGAGGTGGAAGTGGTCGAGTTCGGACTGGAGCCCATCCACGACCCATTCGCTCACGGTTCGAGCTCCCCCCGTCGCCACGGGAGCCAGCCGGACCGCTCCCCGAGGCGGACCACGAGGAAGAGGGTGAAGGCGATGATGAGGAACAACGAGCTGACCGCGGCGGCGTCGGCCAGATCCCCCACGGTGAACAGGTTGAAGATGTACACCGAGACCGTCGTGGTGACGGGACCGTTGTACGGCCCGCCCGGATAGACGAAGGCGGCAAGGATGAGCAGGCCGCCAATCTCGCTGACGGCGCGGGCCCAGGTGAGGAGGAGGCCCGCGACGATCCCGCGGGAGGCGAGCGGGAGGGTGACGGTGAGGAACGCCGTCGCCGGCCCGGCCCCGAGGGACCGGGACGCCTCGAGCACCCGCCCGTCGACCGCCCGGAACGAAAGCTCGCTCGCGAGCACCGTGTAGGGCGCGCTCACGAACACCATCACGAGGACGACCCCCCAGATCGTGTCGTAGATGGGGAAGCCGATCGCCTGCGTGAATCGATAGACGGGCGTGCCGGGGATGATGAGGAAAAAGAGGCCGAGCCCGACGAGCAGGTGGGGAACAACGACCGGGAGCGCTACGAGCGACTCGACGATCGTGCGTCCCGGGAACCTCCGACGTGCGAGCAGGTAGCCCATCGGGATTGCGAAGAGGACCGCAGCGAGGACCGCGATCCCCGAGGCGAAGAACGTCAACCAGAGCGCATCGCGCACGCCGGCGTTGTTGGCGTTCGCGAGGAGGCTCGAGATCGGGGAGTAGGTGAAGAGGGCGTAGATCGGCAACAGGAAGAGGAGCAGCAGCGACCCCGACAGGACGAGCTGGAGGGCGAGCCAGAGCGGGCCCGTCCGCCAGGGTCGCCGCGGAGGGGATGCGGGGGCCCCGACTACCCCGCGGCTCATGTCAATAGTGCGCTGGCCCAGCTGGGGAGAGCCGTTACGTCCGACGCCAACCCGGCCGGGACGGCGCTGGGGTGGTCCGACCACGCCGGGAAGATCGGGTCGAAGGCGCCCCCGGAAGAGAGGATCGCGCTCCCCTGCGGCGAGAGCAGGAGGTGAAGGAAATCGAATCCGAGAGCCGGGTTCGGCGCGTTCGACGGCACGGTGGTCGCGAACAGGATGGGCGCCGGGACGACCGTCGTGAACGTCCCCGGAGAGCCGCCGAAGAGCGTGGTCGAGAGCTCGGCGTAGTCCGCGAGGGCCGTGGAGTTGTTCGATTGGAGCCCGACGATCGGGTTGAACGAGACGTAGGGGAGGTGGTTCACGACCGCATAGGCGCGGTACGAGATGAACGCGGATACGACCCCGGAGTTGAAGAGCGTCGCAGCCTGCGACTCGTGCTCGATGATCGTGCGCGCCGAATTCGGGACGGCCGGCGTGCCCGGCGCTCCGCCGTAAAGCTGGCTGTAGTACGCGCTCGTGCCTCCGTCGTACAGCATTCCCTGAAGCTCGAGGGAAAAAATCTCATTGTATCCGTTCGGGTCGGTGGACGCGTTCCAGACGGCCATCGGTTGGTTGCCCGAGGTGGTCACGTCCGTGATCAGCTTCTCGGCCCAGTTCGACTCGTTGACCCCGGCAAACGCGGGGAGCGCGGGATTGTACACCAGGACCTCGGACGTGGCTCCGAAGACCACCTCGTAGCCCGCGTAGGTCGGCTCGAGCAGGGACGGGATCAATCGGTAATCCGCCACGGCCGCGACGTCGGCCTTGAGGCCGAGCGTCGTGATGGCGGTCGTGATGTCCAGGGACCCTTCGTAGACCTGAGCGGTGCCCGTGATGCACGGCGTCTGGTTCTGCAATTGACCGGCGAGCAGCGGGAACACCGTGTCCAGCGTCCCGGCCCCCCAGACGCCGAGGGTGGTGTTCGCCGGCCCGCCCGCGCACGTCGAGCCCGCGGACTTGTACTCGTACCCGCCGACGAACCCGAGACCGCCGGCCGCCGCCGCCACGAGGATCACCACCACGGCGATAACTTCCCTGGAGGCCATCGATGTGTGGGAATCCCACATCGGTTAAAGGTTTGCGGAATTTCGGAACCGCTCAAAAGTCCCGACGCCGCTCGGCGGGGGCGTAGCATCGATACACCCGCCCCACCAGGGAATCGAGGCGAACCGGCCCGAACTGTCGACTGTCGCGGGCCACCGTGGAGGCGTCCCCCATCACGTAGACGGTCCGCTCGGGGAGCGAGACCATCTCGACGGCCTCGGGCGGGGGGGTACCCTCCCGCGCGAAGGGGGCGGGCGGGACGAGTCCGGCGCGCGTCTTCCAGAACTCCCCCGGCCCGACTCCCGCGACCCGCTTTACGAGCCAGCGGGACGCCATTTCCGGGTCGGACAGGACGATGATCTCGCCGACCGCGGGACGTCGATCTCGATAGGCGCTCGGGTCCACGAGCAACCGGTCCCCCGACCGCAGTGTCGGGACCATGCTCTCGTCGTGGACGACGACCCGCCGACTCCGCCATCGAGCCCACCAAGGGGGGGGACGAGCGGAGGTCGTGCCGGATCCCCCGGGGAGCGCTTCCGGCATCCTTATCCGACCGTCCGAGACTGCGGGACCATGTCCGCCGCTACCTGGTCGAAGGGAATCGCGAGCCGCCTCTTGGATGCCGTCCTCCCACCCCGCGCCGTCTACGCCCACTGCGACATTCCCTGCGGTATTTACGACCCCCACGAGGCCCAGATCGCGGCCCTGACCGTGATTCGCATGGACCAGCTCATCGGCGAGCTGGCCGCGCCCGCGATGGACGCGAAGCCCGAGGACCGGGCCGCCTACATCTCCAAGCTCGCCCGCTACACGGCCGTGAAGGAGACCCACTCGGAGCGCGTGAAGAGCGAGATCCGGGTCATCTGGGGCGACTTCTTCACCCCGGACCACGCCAAACAGTTCCCGCAGGTCCACGAGCTGACGTGGAAGATCCTGAAGCAGGCTTCCAAGACCCGGCAGGGCACCAACCTCGCCGACGCCCAGGAGCTGCTCAAGCTAGTGCAGGAATTCGCCGAGATCTTCTGGCAGGCGAAGGGCGCGAAGAGCCATCGGGTCCCCTCCATGCAAAAACCGGGCGGCGAGCTCGTCGTCCCGGCCTAGGGCGGGATCGGGTGCCGTTCTCGCGCGACCCTCCTACCCGGACGACCCGGCCATGACCGGATCGTTCGCCCTGGACGGGCGCTCCCTGACGCTGGAGGAGTTCCTCGCCATCGTTCGCGACGGGGCCCGGGTCACCCTGGATGCCGCGGCGCGGACGCGCATTGCCGCGAGCCGGACGGTGGTGGAACGCGCGGTCCAGGCCCAGCGCCCCGTCTACGGCGTCACGACGGGGTTCGGCGGCCTCTCCCACCAGACGATCCCGGCCGACCAGGCCCGGGAGCTCCAAGTGTCGCTCGTCCGCAGCCACGCCAGCGGCACGGGGCCGGCCCTACCGGTGGACGTCGTTCGCGGTGTCGTCCTTCTCCGGGCGAATTCGCTGGCCCGGGGGCACTCCGGGGTCCGACCGGAGGTCATCGAACGCTTGCTCGACCTCCTGAACCGAGACCTCGTGCCGTGGATCCCCGAGCAGGGGTCCGTCGGCGCCTCGGGCGACCTCGCTCCCCTCGCCCACCTCGCGCTCGCTCTCATCGGAGAAGGGACGTTCGTCGGCCGCCCGGGCGGCGCACCCGAATCCGCCGCCGACGTGCTGCGCCGGGAGGGGATCCCCCCGCTCGCCCTCGCGGAGAAGGAGGGCGTCGCCTTGCTCAACGGGACGGCGCTGATGGCGTCGTACCTCGCGTTGGCCGTGGCGGACCTGCGGTCGTTGTTGGAGGCGGCGCTCGTAGCGGCCGCGATCTCGTTCGACGCCCTCGAGGGCAATCCGGAATCGTTGGACGACCGGCTGGGGGAGCTCCGCAACTCGCCGGAACACCGCCGGGTCGCCGCGACCCTTCGGACGTTGCTCTCGGGCAGCGTCCTCTCCGGCCCCCGGACCACCTGGTCGGGTCAAGACCCCTACACGCTCCGGTGCCTGCCGCAGGTGCTCGGGGCGGTCGACCTCGCCGTCGTCTTCGCCCAGGAGGTCGTCCGCCGGGAGCTGAACGCCGTCACCGACAACCCCGTCGTCTTCGACGGGGACGAGTTCATCAGCGGCGGGAACTTCCACGGCCAGCCCCTCGCGCTCGCCCTCGACTCGCTCGCGATCGCCACGCAGTACGTCGCGGGCTTCTCGGAGCGACGCACCTCCCGGATCCTGCACCCCGCCCTGAACCGGGGGTTGCCGCCGTTCCTGGCACCCCACCCGGGCGTCAGTTCCGGATTCATGGTCCCGCAGTACCTCCAGGCGGCGCTCGTGAACGAGAACCAGACCCTCGTGCACCCGGCCAGCGCCGCCAGCCTGCCGACCTCGGCCGACCAGGAGGACTATGTCAGCATGGGGCCGTGGGCGGGGGCCAAGCTCCGTCGGATTCTCGACAACACCCGACGCATCGTCGCGGTCGAGTGGATCGTGGCCGGCCAGGCGCTCGAACTGCGGCACCCCCGAACCGGCGGGAAGGGAAGCGAGGCCGCCCTGCGCGCCCTGCGGACGCGGGTCGCGCCGTGGGTGCGCGACCGGAGCCCCGCGGACGATATCGCCCGGGTCGCGGAGGCCATCGCCTCGGGGGCGATCCTCCGCGAGGTCCGGGCCGACGTGCCGTTCTGATCAGCGCGCCGGGAGCGGCTCGGGCGGGGGTGGCGGAGCCGCCATCGTGGCGGGTTCCGGAAAGCGGACCTGCTGTCCGCACGAGGGGCATCCGTAGACCCGAATCCCCCGATGGCGGAGCGGGGTGCGGCATTTCGGACACGGGATTGGCTGGTTCGTGACCCAGGCGGCGAAGAGCTCCTGGGACTTGCGGTCCGCGACCGAGACGGTCGCGGTCGGTCCGGGCGCGGGGACGTTCGGAGCCACCGAGGAAGGTGGGGACGCGGGGGCCGCGATAGCGCCGCTCCGCGCACTGGACAGGCGGCCGCATTCGGGGCAGACCACGAGGCCGTTCGAGCCGGTGGACTGGAGCGCGACTTGGCAGTGAGGACAGAGGGTCCTGAGGCCGATGGGGGTGTACACCGGGGCGGGGGCCCGGGGTGCGGACGGGGAGGGGTTCGGGATCGTCGCAGGCGTCGGGGGAGGGGGGGCCGGGATCTCCGGAGGTGCGACCGCCCACCGCACGGTCCGCCGCGCGGGGTCGTAGACGAGCGGGCTGTCCGGGCGCGCGAGCTCGTGGGCCAGGAGCTTCTCGGTCTTGTGCTCCCGCCAGGAGAGCGCGGCCGAGAGGCCCGGAACGCTCGCGGTGCCGAGGGCACGGACGGTGGATCGGAGGTGCTCGAGGTCGGACGCGGAAGGACCAAACAGCGGGGCCATCGCCCGCCTTCCGCCCGGACGCTAAAAGAACCTGTCGCTCGAGAGGAACAGGGAAGGCACCGGTGGGCACGTCTCCGGGTCCGTGGACTTTGCCACCCAGGTTCGCGCCTACCGATGCCCGAGGCCAATACCGGAAGTGCGGGCCCGACTATATAGTTGACGGGGCCCCCTGAACGGTGCGATGTGCGGGTTCGGCGCATCGGTCCGCGGACCCATACTCGCTTAAGCTCCGGGTTCCTGATACACTGCGGCGGGACCGGGCCCGCCGGGCCATGGCCACGGACCATTCTAGTACGCCGCGAACGGAGGTGTCGGCCGGTCGGCCGGACCCGCCGGTCGACGCCGTGATCGTGGGCGGCAACGACGAGACCCGCCTTCTCCTACGGGGCCTCCTCCGTCTTCACCGGTACCGCGTGCTCGGCGAGGCGCGAACCGCGGAGGAGCTCGACCCGGCGGACGACGTGATGCGTCGCCGGGTCCTCGTCTTGGTGTCGGACGGCGAGGAGGAGACCTGGCCGGGCGAATTGGCGGTGGCCCGCGAGCGGCAGACCGGCTTGCTCCCGCTCCTGATCGTCCCCGAGATCCAGCGCGAGCTCGTCACCCGGGCCCGGGCCGCCGGGATCCGCGGCATCCTGAGCCGCCCGTTCGCCATCCGGGAACTCATCTCCGCCGTCGAGACCGTGGGGCGCGGCGAGGAACGGTTCCCGTCCGATACCGGACAACGGTAAGGTCGCCGGCCTCCTCACCCGCCGTGGCTCGTGGACCGCTCGAGACCCTGCCCCGTTCGATCCGCGGAGAGGTCCGGAACGATCCTTCGGCCCGGAACGAGGCCGCCCACGACGGCTCCCACCTCGTGGGTGACCCGAGCGCCGTGGTCGCACCGGCGGATGCGGCAGATGTGGTCGCGCTCGTTCGATGGGCGCGGCGCCACGGGGTCGCGCTGGTCGCCCGCGGCGCCGGGACCTCCCTCGACGGGGAATCGGTCCCGGTGTCCGGGTCGGTCGTGGTCGACTTTGCCCGATGGAACCGCATCCGGGAGATCTCGCCCGAGGGTCGCTGGGCGCGGGTCGACCCCGGGGTCGTCAACGCTCGCCTCCAGGAGGCGGCGCATCGACACGGCCTTTTCTTTCCCCCCAATCCGGGCTCCTGGCAGAGTTGCACGGTCGGCGGGAACGTGGGGACCAATGCCTCCGGTCCGCGCTCCTACCGGTACGGGCCGACCCGCCGATGGGTCCGCGAGGTCGAGGCCGTCCTCGGGACCGGGGAGCCGGTCCACCTCGGGAGCCGGGTCGAGAAGCGTTCGGTCGGGCCGGACCTACTGCCGCTCTTCATCGGGAGCGAGGGAACCCTCGGGTTCGCGACCGAGGTCACGGTCCGGCTCGAGCCCGAACCGGCGGTGCGGCGCGGGCTCATCGTTCGGCTGCCCCCGCGAGTCCGGCTCGGCCGCCTGGTCCGCCACCTGGCGCACGCCCCGGGCACCGGACTCTCCGCGATCGAGTACCTCGACCGGTACTCCGCCCGAGGGTTGGCGGAGGACCGGGCCGCCCCGTGGGAGGAGGGAGCCGCCCTGCTCCTCCTCGAGGTCGAAGCTGACACTCCCCACGAGGCCGACCGTCGCGTGGGCCGGGTCCGGGCGGCGCTCGTGCCGCAGAGGGCCGCCCGGGGAATCCGGGAGTTCGATGATGCGAACCGGCTCTGGGACCTGCGGGGCGAGAGCAGCCGGGTCATGGACGACCACCTCGGCCACCGCATCCGGGAGGACATCGCGGTGCCGCTGCTTCGCCTCGACGAGATGTTGCGGGCGATCGACGCGATCGCTCGGCGGGAGCACGTCGCGATGCACCTCTTCGCGCACCTCGGGGAGGGGAGCCTCCACCCGAACTTCGTGGTCGACCCGTCGTCCCCCGCCGCGACCCGCATCCGGGCCGCCCTGTACCGGGCCTCGCTCCGGTGGGGGGGCACAATCAGCGCGGAGCACGGCGTCGGATCCTTGAAGCGCTCCTTCCTGGAGGGGGAGCTCGGACCGGTGGGGGTGCGGCTCCTCCGCGCGGTCCGCTCGGCGTGCGACCCGGACGGGATCCTGAACCCCGGGAAGCTGTACCCGCCGGGTCGAGCCGCTCGAGGATCTTCTCGGTCGCCTTCGGCAGCGGGAGCCGCCCGAGCTCGGCCGACGTGACCCATCGACGCGGGCCCGAGACCGCCGGGGGCCGGGGTCCTCGAAAACTCCCCCGGAACACGTGCAAGGTGACGGAGAAGTGACTGTAGACGTGGTGAACGACCCCAACGGGAGCGAGCGCGGGCGTCCGGAGACCAGTCTCCTCGGCAAATTCCCGGGCCGCCGCCTCGATCGGTCGCTCCCCCGGTTCGATCTTGCCGCCGGGGAACTCCCACAACCCACCCAGCAGGCCGCCGGCGGGCCGACGCTGCACGAGTCGTCGGTCGTTCCACCCCACCACGGCGATGGCCGCCCGTACGTGGGGACGGCGGGCGGTCGGGGAGCGGACCGGGATCGAACCCGGGTCGGCGAGCTCCCTCCTGGCCCGACAGGCGAAGCGGACGGGGCAGTCGGGGCAAGAGGGCGCGACCGGCCGGCAGATGGTCTCGCCGAGCTCCATCACCGCCTCATTGAACTCCCCCGGCGCGTCGCGTGGCAACAAGTTCGCGAGGACCCGTTCGAGCCGATCCCGGACCACCGGGGTCCGAAGGTCCCCCTCCTCCCGGATCCAGCGGGCCGCGACCCGCAGCCCGTTCGCTTCCAACGCGACCACGGGAGTCTCATCGACGAGGCTCGCGACCGCCCGAGCGATGTACGGGCCCACGCCCGGTAGCTCCTCCCACCCATCCACGGTCGTAGGGAACCGCCCCGCCCGTTCCCGGACGATGCGCCGCGCGGCGTCGTGGAGGTGACGGGCGCGAGCGTAGTAGCCGGCCCCCTGCCAGACCTTCAACACATGTCCCTCGGGGGCGCGGGCCAACCTCTCGACCGTCGGGAACGCCCGCACGAACCGCTCGAAGTACGGGGTCGCCTGGGTGACGCGCGTTTGCTGGAGAAGGACCTCGGCGACCCAGACCCGGTAGGGGTCGCGGTCGACCCGCCAAGGCAGCGGTCGCCGATGGTCGCGGAACCAGGTCCGGAGGACGTGGGTCACGGAGGCGGGGACGGTCGACGGAGTGGGGGATTTCGCCCTGGTCCTCACCGGCGACGGCGCGAGGAACCGAGGGCTTAAAGCGGGTGATGAAATCGAATCGCCCGGGGACCGACGGTGCTCGAGCTGGGCGTACCGGTGCGGGTGACGGACCAGACCTTCGAGGTCGAGGTGATCCGGTCTTCGCTCCCGGTCGTCGTCGACTTTTACGCCGACTGGTCCGTCCCGTGCCGGCTCACCGAACCGGTCTTCGATGATCTTTCGAATCGGCTCCACGGCCGCGTGAAGTTCGCCAAGGTGAACATCGATGACGCGGCCTCGGTCACCCGCTCCTACGGGATCCACGCGGTCCCGACGTACCTCTTCCTCGAAGCGGGCCACGAGAAGGGACGTCAGGTCGGACCGCTCGAGGCGATCGAGTTCCGGGCCACCCTGAAGCGGTACTTCGCCGCGCGTCCGCCGGTTAGTGGCGGAACACCCGCCACCCGGTGAAGTACATCGCGATCCCGGCCTTCTCGGCCACGGCGATCACCTCCGGGTCCCGGAGGCTGCCTCCCGGTTGGAGGATCGCGACCACGCCGGCGCGGACCGCGACCTCGACCCCGTCCGAGAACGGGAAGAAGGCGTCCGACGCCAGGACCGAACCGCGCGCCCGTTCCCCGGCGACCTCGCAGGCGATCTGGACGGCCTTCACCCGGGTCGGTTGGCCGGAGCCGATCCCGACCGTCTGCGGACCCGACGCGAGCACGATCGCGTTCGATTTGGCGTGACGCACGACCCGCCAGGCGAAGTCGAGGTGGCAGAGCTGCTCCGGTGTCGCGCGGTGGGAGGTCACCGGCCGGAATTCGCCGAGCGTGAGCTGGCGTCGGTCCGTCTCCTGCACGAGGACCCGTCCGAACGAGGTCTTCGCCTCCCAACTCGGGCGGTCGGGCGGAGGTGGGGCGGTACGAACCAGCTTCAGTTTCGGCCGGCGGCCGAGCGCCTCGAGCGCCTCGGGCGCCACGGCGGGCGCCGCCAGAAGGTCGACGAACACCCCGTGGAGCGCGTCGGTGTCCCCCGGTCCGAGCGGCGCGTTGACCGCGACCGCGCACCCGAACCGGGCCACGGGGTCGGTGGCGATCGCCCGCTCCAGGGCCTCGCGGATGGTCGAGCCCTCCGCGACGCCACACGGGGTCGCGTGCTTCACGACCGCCGCCGCCGGAAGAGGGTACTCGGCGACGATCGAAAGGGCGGTGTCGATGTCGAGAAGGTTCGTGTAGGAGAGCGAGTCCCCTTTCAGGACCTCGAACGGGCGGGCGGCGAAGCCGGACGGCACGCCGGGCAGCGAGCCAAAAACTGCGGCCCGCTGGTGCGGGTTCTCTCCATACCGCAGCTTGAGGGACTCCCGCCGCAGCACGATCGTCTCCGGGAACGGGTCCGCGCCGGGCTCGGAAGGGAAGAGCCCACCGGCGATCGCCGCGTCATACGCGGCCACTCGCTCGAAGGCCCGAAGGGCGAGGTGGGTCCGGGTTGCCGCGCTGACGGAACCGGAAGCGCCTCGAAGTTCGGCGAGGAGGGGTTCGTATTCGGCCGGGTCCGTGAGGACCGTGACGCCGGCATGATTCTTCGCGGCGGCCCGGGCGAGCGTGACCCCGCCGATGTCGACGTACTCCTCACGGTCCGTAGCGTGGGGCGCCTCGAGGAGGTGACGCTCGAACGGGTAGAAGTTGACGACCACGAGGTCGAACGCGCGCAGGCCACGCTCCGCGAGCTCGGCCCGACCGGCGTCCGTGCGGGGAGCGAGGATGCCACCCAGGATGCCGGGATGCAGGGTCTTGACCCGGCCACCGAACCAAGCTCCGATCCCGGTCAGCTCCTCGGCCGAATGCACGGGCACGCTGGCTTTCGCGAGCGCGGTGCGCGTCCCGCCGGTGGCCCAGAGCTCGACCCCCAGTTCGGCCAGGCCCCGACCGAGCTCCCCGAGCCCGGATTTATCGTCGACCGATAGGAGGGCACGCTCGATCCGGACCGAGGGACCCGTCTCGGACGCCACGAATCGTACCCCCAATGGGGAGGGAGGGGGAGGGATAAGTTTCTCGGCGACCGCTCCCGAACCCGAGCGCGCTCGCGCGCGACAAGACTAAATATGCCCACCGGGGGTAAATTGTACCCTCGGCGTGGGGTCTCTTTGTTCCACCGGAAGGCTCATCGGAACTGGCGCCTGCGCGCGCGTCGAGGACAGGTGGCGGCCGTCGCCACCCTCCTCGGCCTGCTCCTCGTCGTTTCGTTCATCGCGAACTACCTGAGCACGCAGGTCCCGAACCAGATGGCCGTCAACGACCTGAACCACGACCTCGCCGTCGAGAACCAGCTGGCCCGCCTGGACGCGCTCCTCGAGACGGCCTCCGCAAACTACGCGACGGGCGCCCAATTGACCCAACCGGTCTCCCTGGGCTCGGGGGGGGTTCCCCCGTTCGCCCCGAGCGATACGGCCTACACGGGCACAACGGTCAACGGAAGCTTGGCGCAGGTCAACTACTCGACCACGACGTTCGCGTCGCACACCCCGGTGCCGCTCGTCGGCGGAATGCTCGTGCACATGCAGAACTCCTACTCCCCGATCGCCGACATCGCCTACACCTACGGCGGGGTCGTCTTCGCCCAGATCGGCGGGACCCCGATCTTCACGGACTCTCCGGACGTGACGGCGACTGCGAGCGGAGGCGCCGTAACGGCCCTCCACATTTGGCTGCCCGAGTTCATCAACCGGATTCCCAGTGTCCAGGGAGGGTACACCGCGAACGTCGTGGCCCGTCTGATCTCCGTCAACATCGTCGTCGTGTCGAGCGCCACCCAGCTCAGCTTCGCCCCGGGGTCGAATGTCGTGCTCACCCTGACGAGCCAGTTCGCCCCGGCGTGGATGTCCTACTACGCGGGTCTGAACCTGCCCGGCGTCACCTACTCGTGCGCCCCCGCGGCCTCGGTCGCGTGCACCGGACCGTACAACGGCAACGGCGCGCTGGCGACGGTTGTCCTGTCCGTGCCGACCACGAGCCTCGTGAGCCTCTCGGTCACGGTCGCGTTGTTCGCGCTCTCGATCCAGTAGCCGGTCGAGAGGACCCGCCCGGGCGGCCTCGTCGGCCGCCGTTCAACCACCGCTTCGCGCCGACCAGGGTGCCCCAGGTCCGCACCGTCGAGAGACGGACTCCTTCCGGGAGGGGGCCATTCCACGCGGCCCGAGCCGACGCGGCCGAGCGATGACCGACCTCGACGATCGCACGATTCCCCTCGGACCGGATCAGGCGCAGGGAAGCGGGCCCGCCGGACCCTCGAAGCAACGTCTCCCAGCCGCGGGGGGTGGGAGGGGGAAAGTGTTCCCCCGCCACCTCGAGACCGAGGTAGCGGGGACGCGGGGCGTCCGAACGCCTAGCGGACGAGGTCGATGACTTCCTCGGACTCACCGGCAGCGTAGCCTCCCTTCTGGCCCAGGAGGCTGGTTGCCCGCACGCCCGTGATGATCAGGAGCACCTTGATGGTGTTCTCCATCTCGGGGGAGTTCTCGACCGAGCAGCCCCAGATGATCCGGGCCCGCTTCGAGATCTTCCCGCCGACGAGCGCCGCGGCCTTCTCGGCCTCACTGACGGTCATCGTCGGGCCGCCGATCACGCGGACGAGCGCGCCGGTAGCGTCCTTGAGCTCCACCGAGCCGAGCAGCGGAGAAGTGAGCGCCTCGGTGACCGCCTCGGTCACCCGGTCGGTCGCGCTCTCGCTCTCGCCGAGCCCGATGAGGGCGACCCCGCCGTCCTTCATGACGGTCAGGATGTCGGCGTAATCGAGGTTGACGAGCCCGGGCCGCGTCACGATCTCGGTGATCCCCTTGATCGCGGTCATGAGGCAGGCGTCCGCGAGCTTGAACGCCGCGTCGAGCGGCATGCGGGGGACGAGCTCGAGGAGCTTGTCGTTCTGGATCACGATGGTGGTGTCGCAGACGCGGCGCAGGCGTTCCAGGCCGTCCTTGGCCTGTTCCATGCGCGCCGCTCCCTCTCCGGAGAACGGCAGGGTAACGACGCCCATCGTCAAGGCGCCGGCTTCCTTCGCGAGTCGGGCCACAAGGTGCGCGGAGCCAGTGCCGGTGCCGCCGCCCATGCCTGCCGTGATGAATACGATGTGCGCGCCGTTCAGGAACGCGCGCAGTTCTTCCTCGTTCTCCCGAGCGGCTTCCTCGCCGATCTCGGGGCGCGCGCCGGCGCCGAGGCCCTTCGTGGCCCGGCGGCCGATCAAGATCTTGCGCGGTGAGTGGATCGAAAGCAGATGCTTGGCATCGGTGTTGATGGCGCACATCTCTGCGCCTTGGATCCCCTCCTCGACGCAGCGGTTGATCGTGTTCGATCCTCCGCCTCCGCAGCCGATGATCCGGATGTTCACCCGGAGCGTCTCCGCCAACTTCGCGAGCTCCGCGTCATCGGCGCTGCCGTAGGCCGGCGCGGTCGGCTTCTTGTCGTCCACCAGGGCTTGGTTCTCCTGGTGCTTTGCGATTGCTTCCTGGATGATGGACTTCATCGTTTTGTACCCCATCCTGTTTGTCAGACGAGCGTCATACGCTCTGGGGGAGCACTCGGGGGGTTGATAGATAAACGTTTGCGTTCAGCGGAACTTGTGCCGCAATCGACCGGCTGTAACTAAATCGAGTTCGCTCAGCGATTGTTGTAACTAAATCGCTTCCGTGATGGTCCTGTTAAAGTTCGGGGCATCTGAAACGGTTGGATGCGACAGTTACAATTCGGGGCATCCGGGCTTGGGGTGTGGAGGCGAGCCCGCGTCCCCTGTCGGCGGCCGGCCCCATCTCATGACCAAGCCCTGCCTTCTACCCTCGTTGCACAACGACTCCGATTGGCGGCAAGCGGGCCGGTCGCTCAACTGCGGGGCCAACCTTGGCACTCGGTAAGTACTGGCTAGGGTCCCAATCAATAATCTATCTTGGTCCAAGGGAGCAGCATTCGCCACCCCCCGAGTCTGCGCAGATCCTCAGAGAATCCATGAACGCGGGTAAACCCAATCATAAGGGAGAGCGAGAAAAATGTGATCAGGCCTAGCACGACCACAAAGCCGAACGGCGCTTTGTTGGGGGGGACACCAAACAAGACGGCCGCTCCAACGACGAGAGTCGTGAACAACAGGAGCTGGGTTGCAAACCACCCGAATCGGATGACGGTGAACGTGGCGCGCCGCTCCACCTCGCTCCCCCGGATCACTCCAACTGCGTCAGTTGTGCCAGAGGTAGATGCCGTTGTAGTTGGTCCAGCACCACCATCCCCAGAAGATGCAACCATGTGACGTGTATCCATAAACATAGACCCCGTTGAACCCTCCGGACGCGTCAATGGCCACGACAGTTGCAATGGTCAGCGCACCGATAACACCGACATCGGCAAGGAGCTCGCCGCCTCCGACCCACTGGGCGACGGTGGCGACCAAGGCAAACCAAAAAGTCATGTAGGCCTCGATCTGATTTGTTGCGCATTCGCTGAAGTGACGCTCGAAGTAGGGGTAGCCCGGTGACGTCCACCAGGAGTAACAGCCCGATGCCGGTGCTGCACCACCGGGAGGGGTGCATGCACTAACGCAGGTAACCGAGGTGCTGTTGTTAGCGACCCAGTAATCCGCACGTAGCTTTGCTCCCGCCGGGAAGAGCGTCCCGCTGACCGCAGCATAACTCACGAGTTGGGTCCAATCCCCGGCCCTCGGCGTATTGTTCGTGACGTTCGAGTTTATCACCAAGCTCGAAATCAACGCTCCCGTCGTTGAGTTAGTAACCACCAGAGCTTCCCCAACGTGGATGTACGGACAGCTGGATGATGCCGGCATCAGGTTGGTCTGGTTGTAAGTTTGGTATCCCGCGGTGTGGTACGTGGGGGTCCCAGACGGTGCGAGACAGAATGCAGATTCGAAGCCCGCGATAGTTTTGGTTGCTATCTGGAGGCCGGAGTTCCCAAGTCCGACGGCCTGGCTTGAGAAGAACCAATTCGTCCCCGAGAGGACAAGCACCGCGGCCACCGTGATGCCGATTGCAACTAGAAGTGGCTTGCGCTGAAGTCTCTTCACATTGGGGCATGGGGTCCCCAACTAGTTAAAACCCACAGCGCTCTTTGAATGACGCAGGGAGCGTTCGACGGAATCCCGACCGGCGATGGTTTTCGACGGATAACGGTCCTGGCTCAGAGAATTAAGTACTGGACTCCTGAGGCTGAGATGCGCGGCCTATAATCACTCAGGTTGGGTCTAGGCCAGAGAGGCAATCTGAGGATGGTTCTAATTCGAATTGTTACCATGGATACTTATCCAATCTAAGTGGGTAGGTTATCGGAGGAGTTCCCGATGGAGGTGTTGCGGGTCCGGCTGGTCGGGCCAAAGGTCCGTCGTAACTGTTCAGGCAGTTGAGGCGCCCCTCGAAGACTGACCGCTCAAGATTCGGGTCAGCGCTCCCATCACGACCCGCAGGAACTCCTGCCCCTTGCGCTTCGCCGTTTCGTGTACGGTCTTCAG
>JBKQNC010000016.1:0-3861 GCA_052326445.1 Thermoplasmata archaeon | reverse complement strand
ACTGAAGACCGTACACGAAACGGCGAAGCGCAAGGGGCAGGAGTTCCTGCGGGTCGTGATGGGAGCGCTGACCCGAATCTTGAGCGGTCAGTCTTCGAGGGGCGCCTCAACTGCCTGAACAGTTACGGGTCGATTAGGGTCAGCTCTTGACCATCGTCGTCCGGGGTAATGGGCACAGGAGCTGCTCACGAGCTGTTCCCTAACTCAGGTGAGAATACGGACACGACTCGCCGAAGATTCACCAGTCCCCTGTTTGGATGGGCCGAACACGTTGCGCTCGTCCACGTCGCCGGAAGGGAAGTGAGCACTTACGACGCGACCCCGGGGTTCGTTTACCGTCAGAAAGCGAACCATGGACATGCGTCGAATCTCCTGCCTTTGGATCCAGCATCGATCTTCCCGGTACTGCCCCCAACGCGTGGATTTCCGGACGAGGGGGGCCGTCGTCCTTCCCGAGGTCCCGATAATCGCCTCGCGTTCCCCCCATAGCCCGCGCGCGCCGTTCATAAAGGTCGCGCGTCTGCCGTCTCCCGCGCGGCCATTATGACGGCCCGGCCGCCCTCGTCGCTCGAATCGCTCCTCGGGCGGCTTCCACGCTCACTCCGTGTCGATGAACGTGATGAGCGCCTCACGCGCCACGAACGCCGAGCCCCCTCAGCCCTACCAAGGCCGCGGACCACGACCGTCCGGGGCTGCCGCGAGACATCGCGTCGCGTCAGCTCTTGAAATAATAGGGTCCCTCAAGAACCTTAAGCAGCGAGGGTTGCACGGGGCGCCAACCCAGGCGTTCCCTGGTCAGTTTGTTCGAAGCCGGACCGTCCCCTCCCGCGAATAGTGCAATCCAACTAAAGTGCTGGGCCGCTTCCTCCCGGGTCTTCGAAACGACCGGCACGTTGAGGCGCCGGCCGATCACGGCTGCGATGTCCTTGAAGGGGACTCCTTCTTCGCCTACCGCGTGGTACCGAGCTTCGGCATCGCCTTTCTCGACGGCGAGCCGGTACAACCGCGCGACATCGAGAACATGCATGGCGGGCCACCGGTTGCGCCCGTCGCCCACATACGCTGAAACCCCCTTCTCACGCGCGATACTGACGATGGTGGGAACGAAATGGGCGTGCGGGGGATCACCCTCGCCGTATACCACGGCGAGACGCACTGTCGAGACGCGGAGGCCGCGCCTGCTAAGCGTGGCTGCCGCCTCCTCCGAGGCAGCGCGTGGCATCGTTTTGGAGTCGAGAGACGACGCATCCTGCTCGGTGGCCATGCGACCGGGCGTGACGAGTGAAACTCCGGCAGTAATGACCAACGGATGGTTCGAGCCTTCGAGCCCAGAGCCCAAGGCTTCGATGGCACGGCGGTCGATCTCGCAGACTTCCTTGAACCTCGAGAAATCGTGGACGAAGCCGGTGTGGACTACCCCATCGGAGGCTGCGGCGCCGCTCTTCAGGCTGGTGAGGTCCTCCAGGTCGCCTCGGTGGACCTTGGCGCCTGCAGCGGCCAGCGCCTTGGCGGCCGCTTCCGAGCGGGCGAGGCCTGTGACCTGATGGCCTTCATGGATCAGTTCCTGGACGACCGCGCTGCCGATGAACCCACTCGCTCCCGTCACGAAGACCTTCATGTTCTACTCTTGCCCTCTCGGGCTTGTAGACCACAACTCTGGGAAGGGTATGAGGCTACACACGGATATGCTCGGTATTAGGTAAACCCCATATCCGAAGAGTAGTTTGTCCTCGCAATGCGTCGAATCGTTGTCGAGATGCCCGTGGACGATTTCAGCCGACTGAAGGGTGGGGAGAACATCTACCGCAACGTGCGGACCCTCGAATCGATCAACCAGCTTCGAAGCGGGCCGGGGCACTCGGCTGCCATCGTCCGCCTCGCGTTCAAGAATCCTGCCCTGACCCCCGGGGCATTCTTCCGCGGGAGTCACGTGGACTGCCAGGTCCTGGACGAGTCTGCGGGGACATACACCTGCTTTCTCGTGTTCCGGCAGGTTTCCGCGCTCGAGCGGGTCGGGTTGAAGGCCGGCGACGGGTACATCGTCCCGCCCTTCGGAATCTCAAATGACAAAGCGCGCATCACTTTTGTTGGATCCTCCCCCCAGGTTCGGCAGTTCCTTGATCGGCTCAACGTTCTGTCCCCCCACCACCGGACGATCTCTCTGACGGATCTGCGAATCTCGCCAAGCTCCCCCCTCGCTGCTCTCACCGATAAGCAGAGGCGGGTCCTCTTGGCGGCCTACGAGCAAGGATACTACGATCGTCCTCGGAGAACAGGCTCCGGGGCCCTCGCCCGAGCCTTGGGTCTTTCGAGCTCGACTTTCGTCGACCATCGTCTCAAGGCGGAGCGGAGGATTCTCTCGGTGGTCCTTGGGCAGTCGGGTCCCCCGCCCAGCGGCAGCTCCCGCGCGAGGTGAAGGCCCTCAGCTTCCCGCCTGTCGCGTGCACTCCTCGCGATTGGACCATCGACCGCGCGTGGCTTCCGTCAACGGTCGCCTTGCGGAGCGTTCCCCGCCCTAGGGACGTGCCGGAACCTTTCCAGATGGCGCGGTTTCCGACTGGCCCCCTCCGAGACCCATTGCAGCCTTTCGAGCAGGCCCCCACGGTTGATGACGGCGGTCATGCCGCGCCCTGAGAGGGGGACTTCACTCCCAGCGGGTCCCCTGCCTAACCTCCATTTGAAAGACAGGACAAGTGCCCTATCCGTGCGTTCGGTGCTTCTCGATCCAGCGAACCGCATAGTCGACCAGGGCCCGCTGATCCATCAGGCGTCCAGTTCCGAGACCCACACGACCTGTTCGAACAGCACCCGGATTGGTCTCCCAGTCCTCTCCGAGCTTCCCAAAGTCATCGCTGTTCAACTCAAGGTCGCGAAGCACCACCTCGGTCATAGACCCTTCCCGCAGCAACCGAGCCCTGAGGGGACGCCGAGCATGTTTGTCCGGCCAGCGGGCGCGATACTCCGCCAGGTGCAGGGAGCTGTTCGACGAATGGTCCACGCCGAGGAGCAGCACCTGTCCGTGAAGCTCGTACAACCTTGCCAGGGGGGAGCTCTCGCCCATACTGTCGTCGAGAGAGTGATTCCCGAGGAGGCTTCGCGCGTTCGGTCCCCGGGCGCAAAACGAGTGATTCGGATGATCGCTGCGTTCGGTCCCCCGCTGATGCCGAAACGTTTCAGCGATTGTTCCGAGTCGTATGGCCGGCGAGAGGTCTCGATCAAAGGGCGGCCACTCGTTCCGGACGGTCTCCCACCAGGACTCGGGGACCGGAGGGTCCCTCCAAAGAGAAGGTTCGGGGGCGTTCATCGAGTAGGCGGGCATCATCAAAGTTCCACCGTTCCCCAGAGCGTCCTCGAGCGCCAGGACGACGGTCTCAGCGCCTCCGACGACCCAGCCCAGCGCGCTCAGTGAGGAGTGGACAATGACGGTCGCGCCCTCCACCGGGCCCAACTTCTGGAGGTTGGCGAGAAGACTCGCCCGAGTAGCCGGGGGGCCCTTCGTCTTCTCCACCGCGTTTGCCTCGCCCTGATGGGGGCTCTCCATTGTGGGGCCGCATTAGTCCCGGGGGTATGAAGTCGAGGGAAGCGCCGGAGGTAAAATCGCCAAAGAGTACGTTCTCAAAGGGCAGGAGGGATTCCACTCGACGCTCCAAACCTTCCGTTGATGACACGGGCGATGGCCTCAGGCGCCAGAAAGTAGTTCTCCAACTCCTTCCGCCTCCACACGTGAAGCTCGAGTAACAGCTCACGATTCTGGTCAGTGACCGCTTGAGTTTCGCCCGGTTCCTCGCGTACCCAAATTGTAAATCCGGGAACCCATTACCTCGGTGCCCGAGGGCACTGTGGCCGCTCGGGACCTGAAGG
>JBKQNC010000015.1:0-13493 GCA_052326445.1 Thermoplasmata archaeon | reverse complement strand
CCGACGAAATCGATGCGGGGAGAGGGCCGTCCCGATTGGTTCCGTTTACCGCCGACCGTGCGAATCGGGCGCGGAGGGATTTGAACCCTCGACCGCCGGGTTAGGAACCCGGTGCCCTATCCAGGCTAGGCTACGCGCCCGCACGGGGGAGGGGACGGGGGGCGAAATATCAGACCTTCGCCGATGCGGCCTCGATGGCGGGAGGCAGCAATTGGTCGTATCGGTGGTCGACGCGGGCAACAAATCGGTCCGCCGGCTCCTGGACGATCTCGATCCCTTCGAGGAATTCCCGGAAAGTTGCGAGGACCGGACGGCGTCCGACTTCCGTCGCCGGCGGGGGCGTCGAAGCCCCGAGGGCTCCGAGGAACCACCGGTCCGAACCCACGACGAACAGGAACGGAAAGACCCGACACTCGCGAGTCAGGGTAGCGAACAGCCGTTCGGGAAGTGCTCCCGACCGGGGGGCACCGGAAAGGAGCACGACCTGGTCCGGGCTCTTGCCCTGATATGGCGGCAAGCGAGCCGGGTCGAGCAGCGTACGATGGTCGACCCACCCTCGGGCGAGCATCTTTCGCTGTGCGAACGGAAGTCCGAACGGTCCCACCAGGTGGGGCCCCTGCCCCTCTTCGGCCCCATGGAAGGGCCGTTGCAACAGCTCGGAGATCGCCCAGCGCCGGTGGGGCGTCAGAACCGTCCCGCCCTCCTCCTCGGGCAGGGCGCCGCCCAAGCCGTGGGGGTACGCCAGGGTCCCCGGTAAACCGACGAGGTGGCACCAGAGCCCTTCGTAGTCGAAATACACCGGCACGGTGGGTCCGTCCGCGTGGACACTGATCGTGAGCGGGGCGGGTCCGAACCGTTGTTCTTCGAAGCGCGCGCTCCACCGTTTGGCGTCGGTCGCCTTGACCTGGAAGAAGATGGCCAGCGCGACCTGAGTCCCGGCCCAGAGCGCCACGTTCCCGGGGTCCGCGGAGGCGGAGCTCGCGAACTCCTCGAACCGGTCCGCATAGGGGCGGGCCAGGACGAAGGTCACATACGGGCGTCCGAGCGGGACCGGGTGGGGAACATACCGGTCCCGGAGCCACGCCTCTTCGTAGGCGCGCCGACGCACCGCGTGGTACGTGGACCGCGGGATCTGAACCTGACGCAGTCGCTCGCGCTCTCGGTCGGGCCGCGCCGCCAGGAGGACGGAAATGACCCGGGCTTCGGATTCCGTCAGCGCGCGCACGGGTGACCCGCCCTCCCGTTGCGACGGACTAGCACGGTGTCCAACCCAAGGAGAGTGGTTCGGCACACCCGTTTAAGAGTGCCGTTCCGCATCGTTCTTCGTAGGAAGCGCAACCGTGGGGATTCGACCGTCGACTTTCGGATCCGGTCCGTCGGTGGTCGTTGCCGCGTTCGTAGTGGTCGCCCTGATGGTTGTATTGGTTCCGAACGGGGTCGCCAGTGCCGCGGCTCCCGCCGCGGCGGCCGACGGTGCGACCTGGGCCTACGGCAACGTGGTTTCGACCAGCTTCCACGGCACCACCGCTTCGGGCGTCCCCTACACCGGAAACGCGACCTACGGCTATACGGTGCTGATTCACCAGACGAACTTCAGTGGTTCCGAGTTCGAACTCACAGTCGATCGCACGATGGGCGCCGCCTTCGCGGTGGAGTACTGCTCGCCCACCTGTTCCTCACCCAAGTACTATTCGACGCTCTCCGACCGACTGTGGGAGAACATCAACGCGACCACGGGGTTCACCAACGCAGGTACGGTGAACGAGAACGGGGCCGCGGTTCCCGCGTTTGCCCTCATGAACTCCAGCACCCTTCAACAGGCCAACTTTACGGAGGCCACCCACTCCTACCTGCCCAATGTCCTGGGTATCGGAGTAACCCGCTCGGGACACGTCTTCGCCCAAGTGGGCGCCTCGGCTTCGATTACGTTCGGCCCCCCTCTCGGCCTATTCCCGACCAACCTCTCTTCGGCCCAACACTGGAACTCCTCCGCCCCATTCCAGGCGGTCGCGAACGCTTCGTATGATTACCTCGCCACCCACTCAGGCCCGCTCGCCAACTGGAACCTCACCGGTTACGGCTACTTCCCCGTGGAGCGCTCGGGAAACGTCACGGTCCTTGGCAGCTCCACCCCCGCCAACTCGATCGTGCTCGGAGGGGTCACCTATCCCGAAGTGGGCCTGACCATCCTCGGCCCGTTCTCCGTCCGGGAGGGGTTCATCCTCGTGCCGACCGCGAGCGACCTGTTCGCGGGTAGCTCGAGTCTCCCGTGGTCGGCCAACGCGTCCGGCGAGGCAACGGTCGGAATGAGCTACCTGGACGTCCGCCCCGTCGCCCAGGGCCACTTCGGCCTCGGGGCTTCGGAATGGATCTACGATTCCGAAAGCCTCGAGCCCACGAGCGCGGCCCCGGCCTCGTCCGGGATCACCGACCTCGCGGGCGGAGGGGCGGCGCCCGCAGTCGCGCCCCAGACCGTCGTCCAAGGCCAACCCCAGTCGACCGCGCAGAGCAGCACCGCGCAGTCGTGCCTCATGACCGGGTCCGGGTGCCCGTCCTCGAGCACGCCGGCCGGCTTCCACGGTATCGTCGGTCTGCTCGCGGCGGGCGTGGTCGTAGTCCTGGTCGTCGGGCTGATCGCGGTGGTCGTGGAGCGGCGTCGCATGCCGCCCCCTACTTACCCGAACTCCTCGCTGTATCCGCCCGGCAACTCGGTCCGGCCCTCGACCGGCCGCGGACCCACCCCACCGGAGGTTCCGCCCGCCGAGGACGACCCGCTCGGGAACCTCTGGTAGGGTTCCCCTTCGGGAACGGCATGAGCTGAGAAGGCAGGTCGTCGCTAGGTCGACGTGCGCGGACGCAGCGCGACCGAGCTCGGCATCGGATACCGCAGGATCGCCCCGATCCCACCGAACCCCTTCGTCAGCATCTCTCCCTCCTCGCTCTCTCCCGAGACCAGGCGGGCGGTGGCCCCCGATTCGGTAGCGCGCCGGAAGAGCCCCTCGACGAAGTCCTCGGAGGAGGCCTCCGTGACCTGGCGCTGCTGGCAGTTGGGGCACGGCGCGTCCAGCACGGGGTCGACCTCCTCGTCGGGAAGGGTCCGGATGAACTCCTTCGAGCAAGCGGTGCATCGGAACGTGACCCGCTGGCGGCGCAGGCCCTCCGAGATGACGAGGACGTCCACCGCCCCGAGGTCGAGGGCCCGGTTCACGTCGACTTCGCCGTAGGTGGCGAGCCCCGCCTCCGCCTTGCGGACCTCACCCAGAAGCCGCTGGACGAGTCGCTTCTCCTCGGTCAGCTCGAGGCCGCGGAGGGTCTGGGTCGCCTTCTCGACGAGCTCCTTGAGCCCGTACTCGTCCGTGTATCCCGTGTCGAACAGCGGCTGGACGACCTTCTGTTGAAGTTCATAGTGCAGGTACGCCTCCTTGTAGAAGTACTCCTTCGTGGCCCCTGGCCCTCCGAGGAGAATCCCCTTCAGCTGCTCCTTCTTCGGGAGGAAGATCTCACCGGCCATCTCGGCGATCTTGACGAAGAAGTCGTGGGCCGCGTGCTCGATGATCCGTTCGAACCGGTGCTGGGACTGTCCGCCCCGCCCGTGTTTCGACGGGACCAGGGATTGACGGTTCCGCAACGCTTCGGTCCGCTTCCCCCGGAGCAGACCGATCGTCACTTCGGCCCGGTCCATCACGAGGAGGCCCCACAGATCGGGTTCGTGGACCATCGAGAGGAGGGGCTCGAGGAAGAAGTTCGAGTCGCAGCGGTAGAGGTACGTGTGGAGCGGCTCCGGCGGTTCGACGATGAAGGTGACCGGCTCGGACTTGTCCGACCCGATCGCCTTACTGCCGACGAAGAAGGCGACCCCGTTCGCCGGCGGCTCTTTGAACCCGCGCACCCGGCCCATCAGGGATTCGATGGCCCACATCACGTTCTTTCGGGTCGTCCGACTCTTGATGTTGGAGCTCTGAGCGTACTCGTTCCGGAGGTATCCCATCACGTCAGAGATCTGCTTTCCCGGGGAGACGTACAGCGAGATCAGCTCGGTCGCACGCCCCCGGCACTGGGCGATCTCGTCGAGCTTCCGCTGGAACGTGTAACGGAGGAGCTGCGGGTCGGTGGGGGGGGTGCTCATGCCCCCTCCGGATCCGTCAGTTCAGCAGCGGCCTCAGCCGCGCCCGTTGGGCCGACCCGGTGCCGGGTCTGGCGCCCGTCCCTCGGGCGGAAGAGTCACAGCAAGCGGCGAATGTGCTCGTCGATGACCTCTTCGGGGTAGGCCCCAACGATCCGGTCGACGAGTTTGCCCTGCTTGTAGAAGAGGAGGGTCGGGATGCTCATGATGCCGAGGGCGCCTGCCTTCTCGCCGTTGTCGTCGGAGTTCATCTTCCCGAAGGCGACCTTGCCCCGGTACTTCTCGCTCAGCCGGTCGACGATCGGAGAGACCATTCGGCAGGGTCCGCACCAGGGAGCCCAGACATCGATCACGGCCGCGCCGTTCTCCTGGGAAAACTTGTCGTAGTTCGTCCCCCCGACCTCTTGCACCGGCATTCCCCACCTGTAGGTATCCCGACGCTGTTGGAATATTAAATCGTACGCGGAAGAATTGGCTACCGAGTGGTGCCGGAGGGCAACGCACATACTTTGTAGGGAGCCGCCCATCCTGTACGCGATAGCGGACGGCCCGTTCCCTCGGGCCCCTGCGAGGTTGAAACGATGGAAATGACTCCTGGAGAATCGGTGCCGTTCGTCGACCGCGGAGCTCGCCGTCGCTCGCTCATCTCTCCCGCGGCCCGACGGGGAATCCGCCACCGGATGCTGCTCTTCCGCCAATCCGCGCTCGACCGGATCTCCGCCATGACCGGCGCGCCCCTGTCCGAGCTACAACAGTATCGGCGCGAGCTCCGCGCGGCCGACCTTCCGGATCAGCTCCTCGAGCGAGGGGCCGGCGTCGCCTTCACGAGCGAACTCCCCCAGGGGGCGCTCCTCTACCTCCTCGTCCGGGCGCAACGGCCCGCCGTGGTCTTGGAGACCGGGGTCGGACCGGGCTACTCGACCGCGTGGATCCTCGCCGCCCTCGAAGCGAACGGGTCCGGCGAATTGACGTCCCTCGGTCCCGGGCCCACGGCGGGCCGCTCCGCCGGGGTGCACGAGGTCGCCATGGGCCAGTTCGTCCCGCCGAACCTGAGGACGCGCTGGACGCTCGCCCTCGGGAACACGGAGGCGCGCCTCCGGGAGATCCTCGCGGGATTCGAGCAGGTCGACCTGTTCTTCTACGACAACGGACCCGTGGCGGCTCGCGCGCGGTTCGAGCTCCATGCGGCGTGGGAGCGGCTGTCGCCCCGCGGCATCCTGCTGGCCCACCACGTCGACACCAACGTGGCGTGGAGCGCGTTCTGCCGGACCCAGGGCCTGCCGGCCCAGATGCTGGACTCGGGTCCGCCTCCGATGGGCGCCCTCGCCATGCGTCCGGACGGCCCGCGCTAACGCTCGAGCTCTTCGACCAAATGGATCGCGGCCGGCAAGATCAGCTTCTCGACCGCGGTCCGCACAGCGCGCTCGCTACCCGGCAGGACGAACACGGGCTTTCCGTGGGCGAGGTAGAGGGCGGCGCGGCTGATGATCGCGAGCGGCCCAACCTCCTGGAAGCTCAGGGACCGGTAGATCTCGCCGAACCCGTCAAGCTTCTTTCCGCCCATCGCCTCGAGGGCGTTGACGGTCAGGTCGCGGGAGCTGACCCCGGTGCCCCCGACGGTGATCGCGACCTCGAGGGGGATCTCGGCGAGCCACGGCTCGAGCACGTCCCGGACATCGGCGACCGAATTTGCGACGAGACGGTAGTGGCGTACCTCGTGACCGCCCTGGGTGACCAGGTCCCGGGCCAGATGGCCGGACGGGTCGTCGCTCTCGGTGTGGGTATCCGACACGGAGAGGATGCCGAAGGAGAGGCGGCGGGTCCCTCCCAGGTGGTGTCGGCTCGTGGCGTCAGGTTTCGGATGGGGTTCCGTCATGAGGTACTCCGGCCGCCCTTCCTCTTTCGCACGACCCGGACGGGACCGAGAGAGGTACGCGGGTAGAGGCCTCGGCCATCCTTCTCGAGGTACTTGACCATGTCCCACACCGTGAGCAGCGCGACCGTCGCCCCGACGAGGGCCTCCATCTCGACCCCGGTCCGATCGACGGTCTCGGCTTCCGCCCGCACCCGGACCCCGCGGCGGGAGACCTGGAGGTCGACGGCGGCCGACGTGAGCGGGACCGAATGGCAGTGCGGGATCAGCTCGGGGGTTCGCTTCATCGCCAAGAGACCGGCGAGCTCTCCCGTGACGAGGGGGTCCCCCTTCTGCACCTGTCCCCGTCGGATCGCGGTCCGGGTCCGCGGACCGAGCGCCAGCTCGCCCACCACTTCGGCGTGCCGCGCGACCTGCGGCTTCCCACCGACATCCACCTGACGGACCATACGGCTCACTTCGCCGGCGGCGCCCCGGCGGCGATATGGGCGAGGACCGCTTCCAATTGGACCCGGTCGGAAGCCCCCTGGGCGAGGCGGAAATCGATCTCGCCCAGGTACTCGACCAGGCGGACCTTCTCTCGGGGGGGTAGCACCTGGTCGCCGATGTCCGGGAGGTAGCTGTGGATGGCCCGCAGGATCTCCTCTCCGGCGGCGCCGCGGTCGGTGAACAAGGCGTACAGGCGGCTGCGGGCCTCTCGGAAGTTTCCGGCCAACGCGGCCGCCAGCATCCCTTCCACCTCACGCCGGAGGGGCATGGTCGCGTGCTCGCGCACGGTCTCGGCCGTTACGTGGTCCGTGTGGGTGGCGGTGAGCTGGAGGAGGTTGATGGCCCGTCGCATGTCCCCGGCGCTCGCGGCGAGGATCGCCTCGTACGCCTCGGGAGCGACCTTCTTGCCCTCCGCCTTGGCGATCCGTTCTAGCTGCTGACGGATCGCCTCCGGAGAGTAGGATCGGAATCGGAAGACCGCGCACCGGGACTGGATGGGGTCGATGATGCGAGACGAGTAATTGCACGAGAGGATGAACCGGCATGACCCCGAGTAGCGCTCCATCAACCTCCGGAGCGAAGCCTGGGCCTCGGAGGTCAGGTTGTCGGCCTCGTCCAGGAAGAGGAGCTTGAACGGCACGTCGCCGAGCGGCGACGTTCGAGCGTACTGCTTGATCGTGGTCCGCACGGTATCGATGCCGCGCTCGTCGCTCGCGTTCAACTCGAGGAAGTTCTGGCGCCAGCTCGGGCCGTAGAGGTCCCGGGCCAGGGCGAGGGCGGCGGTCGTCTTGCCGGTTCCGGGCGGCCCCGCGAACATCAGGTGGGGCATCGACCGCTTCTCGGCGTAGGCACGGAGGAGCGTGACGATCGACTCCTGACCGACCATGTCGGCCAGGGAGGTCGGTCTGTGGCGTTCTACCCAGACGGCCTCGGTCGCTCGGTTCGCCATTCTCCTTCCGAGTCGCCCTTCCGACAGCGCCTCTTTAGGGTTTCTCGGCGAGGGAGACCGGCGTTCGGACGAGCCGGTTCGGGCCCGAGATGCCGAATCGACGCTCGTCGTCCCGGTGTCGCCGGAGGGCCTCGACGAAGACCCGGCCGTACTGGCCGAGGGCTTGTCGGTGCCCGCCGTGGTCCTCGTGCTCCACGATCTGGAGGAACCAGCGCAGCTGTTCGACCGAGACCGAGAAAATGAGGTGGTCGGAACGCAGGATCGCCGCCAATCGGCGGCGTGCCTCGTCCCCCCTGGGCGGGTCGGGAGGTCCTCCGGCGGCCCGGACCAAGTGATCCCTCACACTCACCTCGATCTGGCCCACGGCGTAGGCAACGTCGGGGAGGGAGTACTCTTCCAGCAACACGAGTCGGTCGCTAACCCGGCCGAACCAATTGATCCGATCGTCGAGCCGAACGGGCGGTGACCTGGGGTCGACCTCACCGGAGCGTGCGGCCACGACCCCCAAACGGAGCGAACGCGATAGCCATTCCCTCCGGAGGAACCGCTTCCGGAGGTCACCGGAAGTGACCGTTCACCGTGCGTTCGGGGGATGCTCCCGCCACCCCTACTCCCGTTCGATGAACGCCTTTACCCTTCGAGAACCGGTGGAATACGCCCGACTTCTCCGAACGACCGCGCCCCGCGGACAGAGGACCCCAACCCGAGGGGGGGACCCCGAGCTCCCGACCCGGCACCTCGCTCCTCCCGGGGCCCGTGTGGCCTCTCGGGGAGACTGGAAATCACGGACCTCCACCGCGCTCCCAAAATAGGCCGACGCCCTTCCGGGGTGTGGCGTCCCCGATTCCTCCGATTCACGACGGGTTCACGACGATCCAAGGGTACCGACTCTACTGGAAGAGCGTGGGGGACCCGGGGACCCGCGGCACGGTGTTGACGCTTCACGGGGGTCCCGGGATGTGTCACAATTATCTGCTCGCGCTCAACGATCTAGCGAGCCACGGGTACCGGGTCGTCTACTACGACCAACTGGGATGCGGGAACTCCGAACTCGCCCGCGACCCTGCGGAATATTCGATCGACCGGGACGTCGACGACCTGGACCTGCTTCGGCGGGCGCTCGGGCTCGGACGGGTCCACCTCCTTGGGTCAAGCTACGGCGGCCTGTTGGGCATCGCGTACGCGCTCGCGCATCCCGAGGGACTTCGGACGCTGATCAGTGCGAGCGGCCTCGCCAGCGTTCCGCTCACGGTACGGGAGATGCAGCGGTTGAAGAGTGAGCTGCCGGCTCCGATCCGGGACACGCTCACGCGCTGGGAGGCGTTGGGGGAGTACTCGAACCCCGAGTACCTCGCCGCCGTGATGGAGTTCTACCATCGCCACGTATGCCGGCTGGTCCCGTGGCCGTCCGAGGTCCAGTACACGTTAGACCACGTCAGCCTCCCGAAGTACGGTCGGATGAACGGACCGAACGAATTCACCATCATCGGGACGATGCGGGACTGGGATGTCACCCGCCGCCTCGGCGAGATCCAGGTCCCGACCCTCGTGACGTGCGGGAAGTACGACGAGGTCACGCCCACGGTCGCCCGCTCCATCCACCAGGGGATCCCGCGCTCCGAGTTCCGCCTCTTCGAGGAGAGCTCCCACCTCGCCTTTTGGGAGGAGCGACAACGGTACATCTCCACCCTGGTCGACTTCCTCGGCCGCCATCGGTAGCGTCGTCGGTCAGGCACGGAGCGGGGGCGGGCCGATGGCCCCTACGGGGGGATCCGCGTCCCGGGCTGGCAGCGTCCGTCGCAGGCGGATCAACAAGTACAAGAAGAAGGCGGTCACCAGCAGAATGAAGGGTTCCGAGAACTCCACGATGACGTCCCAGACGGCCAACGCCCCGATCATCCCGGTGGCGATGTAGAACTGGGTCCACTCCGGTCGATCACTTCCGCTCCGTCGGACCACGATGACAAGGGCGATGAATCCGACGAAGGCCGTAAACCCACCCGCGGCCCAGGCGGGCATCACGGGGTGGCTTGACAGGATTAGCAGCACTGTCCAGCAGTCGAAGGGGAGCGAGGCGGCGACGGCGATACCCCAGGGGGGAATGCGGGCCGCGCCGGCGAGCGGCCGAAGGAGGTCGCGGGGGACCCACCCGGCGAGGGCAATCAGGACAAAGGCAATCCCGAGGAAGAGCGCGAAGGTCGCGACCGAGGGACCGTATCCGACGACGACGGAAAAGAGCGCCACGACAAACAGGTAGACCACGGCGGTGAGGGCCACCGCACCCCCGTCAAGCCAGCGGACCCCGCGACTCGCGGGATACAGCAGTCCCACCAGGAGGATCGGCAGGGCGATCGAATACGTCGCGTGGAAGATCGATAGGCCGAAGGCCCACAGCCAGTTGACGCCGAAGGCATGCCCGTACGTGGCGAACGCGTTCACCGGTGAACCGGAGGTCTCGAAAAAAGTGTGGACGGCGAAACCCTCCTCGCCAATCCCGTACGCAGCCCCCAACAAGAGGACCGAGGCCCACCCCTTGTGATAGTAGGTGACGAATTCCCGGATCAAGAGAGCGCCGCCCCCGTAGAGCCCAACGATCCCGGCAAAACTGACGAGAAAGAAGAGCCACCCCCACGGACTCACAAAGATCTCTGTGACCGGGGTCGACCCGGTCAAGAGTTCGGGGATCGAAGGGGCCAAGAGCAGGAGCGCCCAGACGGGCCCGGAGCGGGGGAGGAGTATCCGCACGGTTGCCCCTCGGGACCCAGTCTACTTGAACCGTTCCCTGAAGGCGGTGCCGGTCGGGGATATATCCGACCTCGGCCTCGCGAGGGAGGGAGGCTGGCATGCGGGAGCGGTTGGCCCTGGTCTCATTCCGGGGAACGATCCGGGAGCGCTCGGTCGAGCCCTACCTGCGCATCTTCCAGGAGCTCCGGCGGCGCTCGCGGTTCAAAGGGATTCTCTTGGACATATCCAGCGGGGGAGGCGAGTCGATCGCGTCGACCGACTTCTACCTCGGCGTCAAGCGACTCGACCAAGAGAAGCCGGTCTACGCCGCGGTCGGGTCGATGGCCGCCTCGGGGGCGTACATGGCCGCGCTCGGCGCCCGTCGGATCTTCGCCTACCCCGAGTCGGCGGTGGGCTCGATCGGCGTGATCATCCCTCACATCGCGGTCCGCGAGCTCTTGCAGCGGATCGGGATCTCGGTCGAGCTCCTCCACGTCGGGGAACACAAGGACGCCTACCAGGGGTATCGCCCACTCACCGATGTGGAGCGGACGAAGATGCTCGGCCTCGCTCAGGAGGGATACGACGAGTTCGTCGGCCTCGTGGCCCGCGAGCGGAAGCGCCCGGTCGAGGAGATACGCGCGCTCGCCACCGGCGAGGTCTGGACCGGCCGCCAGGCGCTCCAGCTCGGGCTCATCGACGCCCTTTCGGACCGGGAGGGTGCGATGGAGGCGCTCGCGCAGGCGACCGGAGTCTCGGCTCGAAAGGCGGTGCGCATCGCCCCCCCGCGGCCGTTCCTGGACCGGCTGCTGAACGGAGGCGGCCCAGGGTTCAGCGGCGGGATCTCGGGGCGACTCCACGACGCGGTCGAGGACGCGGTCCTCGACGTGAGCGGCTGGGGTCTGCGCCGGTAAGCCCCGCGGAGGCGCCGTCGACGACGGCCCGTGGGTGATTATATACCCGTGGGGGGCTCGCACGACCGTCCATGCCCGACAGCAAACGCTCCGGATTCTCGAGCGCGGCCGGTCTCATCCAGTACTACGACATGGAGGAGACGCGGGCCCTCAAGATCAACCCGTACATCGTGATCAGTCTCGGCATCGCGGCCGCCCTCCTAGTCGAGATCCTGAACTGGCGTCTCACGTAGTCGCGACGACCGGCACGGTCGGCCCGATGTCGGTGGCCGGTTCCCGACCGGGCAGATACCGACCGGCTTCGCTCTGACCCAGAAGATAGACCTTGGATTCGGGGGATTCGTCCAGGACCCGGTACCCCGTCCGCGCCGCGAGGCGTCCGGCGAACGCCCCGATCTCCTCGTGCGTCGGGACGTGGTCCCTTCCCAGTCGCTGGCGGGACCGGCCCATGTAGACGTACCCCTTCGGCTCGATGAAATCGGGTCGGGCGAGGAGGTCGAGCTCGGCATACTGGTCGACCCAGCCGAGGTTCCAGCCCTTGACGAGCGTGTGGCGGACCACGCGGCGGGTCCTTAGGTCGCGCAGGATCGCGAGCGACTCCCGGAGCCGTTCGAAGGCGTCGTCCTGCGCCGGAAGCGTGAGTCGCCGGAAGACCTCCGCGTTGGGGGCCGTGACGGAGACGTACAGCTGGGTCGGGAGGGGGTCGAGGGCGCGCAGCGCGTCGGGGTTCGTCCCGTTGGTCACGAGGAAGGTCGTGATCCCCCGCTCGTGCGCGAGCTCGAGGAACCGGTTCATCTTCGGGTACAGGGTTGGCTCCCCGGTCAGGGAGATCGCGATGTGCCGGGGCGATTGTGACTGGTCCCACCGCTCGAGGGCGACGGTGGGGTCGCCCTTGAACCCGGAGAGGATCCGCCGCTGCGCGTCGATCGAGCGGTCGAGGAGCGATTCGGGGTCGTCGTACTCCGGCATGACGGCGTCGTTCTCCCACCCCTGGTTCCGCCAGCAGAACCGGCAGTGGAGGTTGCACGAGTCGATCGCCGGGGACATCTGGAGGCAACGATGGCTCTCGATCCCGTAGAAACGGCCCTTATAACAGTCCCGCCCGCGCTCGAGGGACTCCCTCGTCCAGTAGCAGAGCTTGACCGCACTGTGCTTTCCGACGAGCTGGTAGCCCTGGCCGGCCAGCTCGGTCGAAAGGTCCTGGTCGCCCATCCGTTCGGAGACGCTCGACGAACGTTCGACCCTTAAGGCTTTCCTGAATTACCTCGGACTCTGGAGTACAGGAATTAGTTCCGTGCCAGAAGGAGGAGGAGCCCGACCTGCCCTCCACTGGAAGGAGGGGGTCAGGGGGAGGGACCACTTTCGGTTCGTGGCGGCCGTTGAAGGGGCGCTCCCCTTCCACCGGCGTGACCAAGCTCACCGACACTCGGATCGAGTGGCTCATCCGTCAGGCCCAGGGGAAGGCCCGTCCCCCCGAGACGGTGGGCCAGCTGGCCGCCCGCTGGGGCGTCACCCCCCGCTGGCTGAGGAAACTCCTTCAGCGGTGGCGCCAGTCGGGGGTCGTGCCCCGCCTCAACCCCCGACGGCGGCCCCCCGCCCCGCCGCTGACCGAGGAGGAGAAGCGCCAGATCGAGGAGGAACACCGGCGCTCTCCGCGCGGGGCCACGAAGCTCTGGAGAGCCCTGGCCAGGCGAGGGATCCAGATCCCTCACCAGAAGGTCTACCTCTACGCCAAGAGTCGGCGGTGGTCGGTTCCCAACCCCCGCAAGCAGCGGCCGCGGGGGCGCTGCCGCTACGAACGGGAGCACTCTGGGTCACTGCTCCACACCGACTTCCACCGAACCTCGGTGAACCACCCTCACGTCATCCTCTACGAGGACGACGCGAGCCGAATGGTGCTGAGTGGAGGGGAGTTCCCCGAGGAGAGCAGCGAGCACGCGATCGAGGTGCTCGAGGAGGCCCTCGCCGTGGCGGAGAGCTGGGGCCTCACGATTCGGGAGGTGAACACCGACCGGGGAACGGAGTTCTTCGTCTCGAAGAAGTCCGACCGCCCGGACCCTTCCCCCGGACAGTTCCAGCAGTTCCTGACGGAGCACGGCATCCGGCACGTCGTCAGTCGGGTCCAGAATCCTCAGACGAACGGGAAGCTGGAACGCCTGTGGTACGAGTACGACCGGCACCGGTGGCGGTTCGCCACGCTGAGGGAGTTCATCGACTGGTACAACGGGGAGATCCACGACGCGCTGTGGCTGGAGATGTTCGAGACACCGAGGGAAGCGTTCCAGCGGAAGCTACCGGCCGAGGTCCTCCTCGGCCTGCATCTGCGCCAGGTCGAGAGCATGGGAGCTGAGGCGTGAAGGACGAGGGCCCTCCCCCCAACCCCCTCCCATCAAGTAGAGGAACTAATACCCGTACTCAACA
>JBKQNC010000014.1:0-97129 GCA_052326445.1 Thermoplasmata archaeon | reverse complement strand
GCCCGACCGGCGCAAAGATCAGGGCGGAGTCCAAAGGCTCCGGAGGGCTCTCCTCCGAACCGCCCGCCCAGACCGCACCAAGGCTCCGGGCGAACTCCTGCGTTCGCGTGTCACCGGGTCGGGTGAAGGCGTAGACCTTCTGCCCTCGGTATCGGGCAATCTGCGCGGCGATGTGGGCGGCCGCACCGAACCCATAGATTCCAACCTTTTCGCCGGGACCCGCGAGACGCAGGGCCCGGAACCCGATCAGCCCCGCGCACAGCAAGGGGGCGGCCGGCACGTCCGCGAACCCCGGCGGGATCGGAAACGTGAACCGGGCGTCCGCGACCGCGTACTCCGCGTACCCCCCATCGAACTGATACCCAGTGAACCGGGCCTGGTCGCACAGGTTCTCTCGCCCGGAACGGCAGAAGGCGCACTCCCCGCAGGTCCATCCTAACCAGGGCACCCCCACTCGATCCCCGATCCGGTGTTCTTGGACGTCCGAGCTCGCGTCCTCGATTGTCCCGACAATCTCGTGACCCGGGATGAGGGGGAGCTTGGGATGGGAGAGCTCGCCGTCCACGATGTGGAGATCGGTTCGGCAGACCCCGCAGGCACCAACCCGGATCAGGACCTCGCCCGGGCCGGGTCGTGGCGTTCCCTCTTGTTCCTCCAGTCGGAGGGGTGCGCCGGCTTTGTCGAGAACCATCGCCCGCACTCAGCCACGCTCCGAATCCACTGACCAGCTTCGGCATGCGTCGTACCACCATAAGCCGCGGGTGGTGGCAGACCCACCGGGTTCCCGCAGTCAGGCTCGATCCGAAGCACCGAGGCTGAGCTCAAGCGCGGGTCGGTCGCATCCTGTTCGCAGCTCTCTCGAAAAAGGGAGGAGTCACCGGGCCGAAGGTCCGGCCCGGTGACCCGAAGGAGTTCGTTCGCCGCTACTTTCCGGTCCTAGGTGTACCGCTTCCAGGTGATGGTAAAGTAGTCGTACTTGTAGTCGAACGTGCTCAGTTTGCTGACGGCCTGTTGGGTCTTGCCCGAGTCGAAGCCCACAGTCGTAATCTCGTTGACCGTCGCATGCGCCCCGTGCGGCAGGCCACCAATACCAGCGAAGTATCCGTTGATCTCTGCGTCGCAGGTGTAGAAGGTGGTTGTGCCGTAGTCTGGCAGTTTTAGGCCCTGACCGACCAACGACTCGGAGATACACTCGGCGGATTGGTCAGGCCCGCTCTGGCAACCGGACGCGTCGCACTGGCTTGGGTTCCCCTGCACCGCAAAGCTCGAGGCGTTGTTCGAATCGTCCTCCACTACGATCGTGTAGACTCCGGAGTAGCCACTGATGGAAATATACGGGTTGTAGAGGATGTAGGCCTGCATGAGGTCGCCTGCTGCTACCGTGCTGCTGACGCTCACAATGGACTCGTACGGGTAGAACTCGAACCAGGTCCAGTAGTAGGGCCCAGAGTGCGCGGACACGCAGTACTCGTAGGTACCGCCCTGCTCCACCGTTCCGTCATTGAACCCATCGATCCCGACCCACTGGTCGGCGAGGGACGGATTGTGGCTGGCGCAGGAAATTGCCGGGACGATCCACTCAGCGTAGGCTTCCAAGACGGTGCCCGCCGTCGCGTTAGCGGCATAACCGCCCCAGTTGGTGCTTGTCCATTTCAGCGTGCCGTAGCCGTGCAGCTGCGCCGCCAACGACGCCGGGACCTTCTCGGCGCCAAGCTGGGCGGCCCTCGCCGGCTGCATCGCGGGTCCTAGGTGACTTGCCACCGTGGCCCCTACGATGAACGTCCCAGCGAGGCCAAACCCCATGATTGCCATGGAGGCTACGGCCAACGCCAGGATGGGCGACTTTCGTCCAATCTTTCTCATACTCACTCTATTCCGAGGTTCCTCACTCAAGGTGGTTTCCCCCGCTTGTCGTAACAAGTTATACTACATAAACCGCCGAGATTGGGGTCTCCATATGCCCTAGTAATTTTCGTTACAAACCATACTTTCCGTGGAGTGGGCGGGCTCCAAGGAGGTTGTCCTCCCGGCCGCGCGGTGGCAGGTCGGGCTCAGGATTGGCTTCGACCCAGAACGGAGGCGCTGCGTTCGACTCGGGGGGCAGCGCTCGCCCCGAGGTTTATGTCGAGCCCCCATCTCGCCGACCTCATGACGGGGTCCACGGGGGTTGGGTCGAGCGTACCTAGTTCAAATCGGACTCTCCTGCTCCTCGTGGTCTTGGGTCTCATTTGGGGTTCCGCATACCCGGTGATCCGGTACGGAATCGTGGACGGTACGACCCCGCTCACATACGCGGCGGTCCGGTATGCGTTCTCCTCAGTCGCGATTGCCGCGGTCGCGGCGGCCTCCGGCGTCCCCCGCCCCACCGCACGGTCGCTGGGCCTCTCCGCCCTTCTCGGACTGCCGATCGTGGGAGTGTACGGGCTGTTGCTGTACGTCGGAGAAGCGACCACGTCAGGAAATCTATCCGCGATCCTGATCGCGGTCGCACCTCTCCTCACCGCGCTCTTCGCGCTGGGGATCCTCCCGGGGGAGAGGTTGCACCGACTCGGGTACGTCGGATTGATCGTGGGATTCGTGGGCGTGGCCGTGTTGGTCGCTCCTCCTCCGGGAGTGGTCCTCGCCAGCAGCTTCTGGGGACCCCTCGAGGTCGTGGGGGCCGCAGCCAGTTTCGCCATCGGGTCGGTGATCCTCCGGCGGCAGCGCCCGCAGGGAGAGACGCTCTGGGGCGTCTCAGTCCAGTTCGCGATGGCCACCGTCCTCCTCGCCGCGCTGCTCCCCGTCCTCGAGCCGCATCCCGCCCTCGCCCTCACCACGGGCGTGCTCCTCGCCGTGGCCTACCTCGTCATCGGACCCTCCCTCGTGGGGTACACGCTCTACTTCTACCTCCACCACCACGTGGGACCGGGCCGGGCCAACGTCGTCGCCTACGTCAATCCGGTCGCAGCCCTCTCCATCGGCACCCTCGTGTTCATGGAACCGTTCCAGTGGTGGGAGCTCGCTGGATTCGGGCTGATCGTGGTCGGGTTGACCCTCGTCACCTACCTCCGGCCTCCCGCCCCGAAACCCGCTGCCTAGCGGGTGCATCATACCTTGCACCCATTGTCCCGGAAAATGCGTTATAACAAACGCAGTGATGGTTCGTCATGGCGTCCAAGAAAGGTGACCCGATCGAGTTCGCCCGCATCCGACTCCTGGTGAAGGACTTCGCGAAGTCCTGGCACTTCTACAAGGACAAGCTGGGCCTCACCCCCGCGAAAGGACACGGCGCGCCCCCGTACGGAGAGTTCCTGACCAACGGCCAACCGATCGTTTCGATCTACGACCGTAAGTTGATGGCGAAGGCCGTCGGCCTCAAGAGGGGCAAGTACTCGATTTCCAACACCGGCCGCTCCGCGATCATCTTCGAGGTGAAGGACGTCGACGCGGTCGCGCAGCGCCTCCGGGCGAAAGGGGTCCGACTCCTGCAGGGCCCGACCGACCGACCCATGTGGGCCCTGCGCACGATCCACTTCCAGGACCCCGACGGGTACCTCGTGGAGGTCTACATGCGGCCCCGCAAGAAGTAGGTCTTCGTCGGACCTTTACGGAATCCTAGCGGGGGCTGAGGGTGGGGCACCGGGGTCCCAGCCCGGCGCCCCGAAGCGGTTTCGACGCCCGTCACTCCCCCGGGAGCCTCCAGGATTGTGAGGTGATTGTCCTTGGAAGAGGTGGTATTTGGACCCCCGACCTCCTCACGAAAACTGGGTGGACTCCGGGGGCCTTCGAAACTCTCAGTAGGACCGGCCCGGGTAGGTGGGCTCCCGAGGTGGAGGGTAGATGCCCCACCCCTTGGACCCACTTCGTCGTGTCTACAGGATAATGAGCCCGAGGTGCGTTGCTTCCCCCGTGCCGAAACGGGCGGCCCGAAAGTCGGGGAATCGAAAAACACGTCATCGTTCAGGGCCAGGCAAACCGTTAAATTCAGGTAAAGCGAATTCTATTAACATGACCGAACTTCGGGTGTCGGGACATGTTCGGAGGGTAGGCAACAGCCTGGCGCTGCTCATCCCTCTCCCCGATGCCCGGAAGGCGGGGATTTCCGCAGGAGATCCCGTGGACGCCGTGATCCACAGCGGAGTTCCAGATGCGTTGGGCCTTCTCGCCGATTTCCCGTACCGCCCGTTCGAGCGCGCAAAGGAGGGGTTGTGGCGTGACCGAATCTGACCTGGTGTTCGACACTTGGGCTTGGTGGGAGGTCCTTCACAAGACGGCGGTCGGACTATCGCTGGCAGAGCGATACTTCCGCTCAGGCAAGTACCGTGTCCACACTTCCTCCATTTCACTCGGAGAACTCTCGGCACGCCTACTCATCGACGGCGGCACTCCTGAGTGGATTGCACTGATGTGTGGATCCATTCGGAGGACCAGCCACCTTTGGGATGTAACCGCCGATATCGCCCAAGAAGCGGGCGTTGTGCGAGCGCAGTTGAGGGAGAAATCCTCGTCCGCTAGCCTCGTGGACGCTATCATCTACGTGACTGCGCGGAAGGCAGGCGCCCGCATCGTGAGCGCGGACCCCGCCTTCCGCGGTATCCCGGGCGTGATCACCCGGTGATTCGAGGTGCATCTCTCGATGGACCGAAACGCAAGGCGCAGAAAGGCCGCCCTCCGGTTGCTCACCCCTGGGGTGGAAACGACCGCCAATCTGCGATCGGCTCTCCGTCGTGCTGAAGGGTCTCTGACTCGGGACCAAATTCTGAAGATGTCAGAGGAGTGGTCCCCCAGGCCGACCCGAACGCTGCTAGCGGAGTCGATCGGGATCCTAGCCGTGGACGGTTTGATCGTCGAGGGGAACAAGGGAGTGAAGTGGGTTCCGAACGCCACCTCGATGCTGCTGGGCATGCTCCAAAAGACCCGAAAGTTCGATCGCCAATTGGCCCTGTCGCAATTGACTGAAGACGATGCGGTCCGGCTGGGGCGCGACATCCCCCGGTCGGCGTCGAGACGAGCCAAGTAGCCTCGCCCGCACCGGCACGCCCGCACCTTGGTTGCACCCCCCATTGCACCCACCACCGCCCTCGTCAGGTTTCTGACCCCGGGTCCCTCCCGCGCGCTGACGAGGGAAACGCGAAGGGTCGGCGTGGATTTCCGGCCTCCCCACGGATTCTTAAAGGGGGCCCGCGGTGACTTCGTTCGCCATGCTCCCGACGAACCGCCCCCGAGCCCGTGTCCCCGTCGCGCTCGCCGTGTGCCTGATCATCCTCCTGTCGGGGGTCGAGATGGCCGGCGCCCGGATCGACGCTGCTCCCGCCTCCTCTGCCAACGAGGGAGCCTTCGAACTCCAATCGGCGATGGCCTCCCTGGCCGGAGCCCACGGACCGGCGGCGGGAGTGCCGCTCACGTGCACGTCGGCCGCCTCGGCAAGCGCGACGTGCGAAGTCTCGTCGTCTTCCGTCCGCCCGGCCACCACAGGCCCGGCGTGGTCGAACATCTCGACGAAGGTGGTTCCGTCGCCCAGCGGGCGATTCACCACCATGACGTGGGATGCCGCGGACGGGTACGTGCTCCTCTACGGCGGGGCCGGCTACAACTCGTCGGGCGATACGGTCGTGCTCACCGATACCTGGTCGTACCTCAATGGGGTGTGGACGAACCTCACCCACGAGATCACCGGCGGGCCTCCTCCGGCGGCCGAGGACGCGGCGCTGGCCTACGACCCCTGGACTTCGGAGGCGATCCTGTTCGGTGGGTTCACGCTCAAGAACTACAACTTGAGCCTCACCTGGACGTACCACAACAAGGTCTGGGCCAACATCACCTCCACCGTAGGAACTCCCCCCTCCCCCCGGGTCGTGCCCATTTTCGTGGCCGATCTCGTGTCGAAGCAGATGATCCTGTTTGGCGGGCTCAATGGATCCTATGGCTTCTCGCAGTCCAACACGTGGCTCTTCACGGGCACGACCTGGTCGAACATCACCGGGACCGTCGGGACGTCTCCCCCGCCCCTCGCGGGCGCCTCGGGGGCCTACGACCCGGCCGAATCCGGGATCGTGGTCTGGGGGACGATCCTGGAGGGCCCCCAGGCGGCAGGACTCACGTTCCTCTTTGCGGGAGGGACCTGGCACAACCTAACGACCAGCGAAGAAGGAGTCGTGCCCACGACCGACCTCGCCGCGGTGGGGTACTATGCGCCTACCTCCAGCCTCATTGCCGTCGCCAGCGTGGAGTTCAATGACACCGGGAGCGGGAACTACGCTCCGGTCATGTGGTCGTTCTCCGACGGCAACTGGACGAACATCACGTCGTCCGTACTGGTTCCCGCCAGCGGCAGCGTCGCGGCGGTGGCCACCGACCCCTCCGGAGCCTTGCTCATGTTCGGGGGTGCCACGGCGATCTCGGAGGCCAGCGACCTCTCCCAGTGGATGTACGCGTACTCCGCCGGACCCTCGTCCGTTCAGGTGACGTCCACCGCGCCCGAGGTGGACGCGGGTAGTTCGACCACCTTCTCCGCGACGTTCTCGGGAGGACTCTCCCCGTACGAGACCAATCTGAGCTTCGGGGATGGACAATTCGTGCTCGGGGCGTCGAGCGGAGCGCACACCTACACGACGCCGAAGTTCTACACCGTATCGTTCACCGTGACCGACTTCACCGGGGCGTCGGCGCAGGGGACCGCGACCATCACGGTGAACGCACCCCCGTCAGCGGCCGTCATCCGTGCGACCCCCACTTCCCCTACGACGGGGGCCACCGTCAACTTCGGCGCCACCGTGACCGGGGGAACCGCGCCCTACACGAGCGCGTGGACCTTCGGGGACGGGACGAGCTCGACCTCTGGCGCCCCATCGCACTCCTACGCGAGCCCGGGGACCTACACGGTCAATCTGACCATCAGCGACTCCGACCACCGGACCGCGAACTCCACGCTGACGGTGGTCGTGAGCTCCCCGTCGAGCTCGGGATTCTCCCTCACGAGCGGGGTGGGACTGTACGCCCTCCTCGGGATCGTCGTGATCGTGGTGGTCGTGGTCGTGGCTGTGCTCGTCACGCGACAGAGGAAGCGCCCGCCCGCCGGCACCGCTCCCCCCACGCAATGGAGTGCCCCCCCACCTGTGGGAGCAAGTGGAGGCCCCGCTCCTCCTGCCCCGGTTTCCCCACCGCCCCCCGGCGGTCCTCCGCCCGGGGCCTGACCGAAGGGCGGTCCCCCGGACGGGGTCATTTCTCCTTGACGACCCCTTATTTGGTCCTGCCGGTCCTTTTCGGTTGATGGTCGACCTACGCCCCCTCCGCTGGATCTGGATGGACGGCAAGCTCGTTCCCTGGGACGACGCGAAAATCCACGTGCTGACCCACGGACTCCATTACGGGTACGCCGTGTTCGAGGGGATCCGATGCCACACGACCGAGAAGGGCTCGGCGGTCTTCCGCCTGGACGAGCACCTGATCCGGTTCCTCGACAGCGCGCGCATCTATCGCATGGCGATGCCGTTCGACCTCGCGGCCCTGCGCACGGCGACGGTCGAGCTGGTCGCCGCCAATCAGCTCCCCCAGGCCTACATTCGGCCCATCGCATTCTCGGGCTACGGCCAGATGGGCCTCGACCCGACCCAGAGCAAGGTCAACGTCGCGATAGGAATGTGGGAGTGGGGCGCGTACCTCGGGGCGAAGGGGGTCAACCACGGGGTCCGGGCCACGGTCTCGAGCTGGGTCCGCATGGACTCCCGGTCGCTGCCTCCGCAGGCGAAGTGCGCCGCGAACTACGCGAACAGCGCGCTCGCGAAGATGGAGGCGGTGAGTGGGGGCTACGACGAGGCGATCCTGCTCAACTCCGCCGGCGTCGTCGCGGAGGGACCGGGGGAGAACATCTTCCGGGTCAAGCACGGGATCGTGAGCACCCCGCCCGCGAGCTCCGGCATCCTGCGGGGCATCACGAGGGACTCGGTGATCCGGTTCGTGAAGGACGAGGGGCTCGAGTTCTGGCGGAACGATTTCACCCGGGAGGAACTGTTCACCTCGGACGAGCTCTTTTACACGGGCACGGCCGCGGGGATCACGCCCATTCGCGAGGTCGACGGGCGACCGATCGGCACCGGCACGTACCCGATCACCCGGCGCCTCCAGGCGCGCTATGAGGACGCCATCCACGGACGGAACCCCCAGTACGCGTCCTGGTTGACGCACGTCCCGTAAGCTACCGGGCACCCGACCCCGCCGGTCCCCGCAGGCCCGGGAGGACCGCGTTCGCCTCGTCGAGGGCTCGGCGGCTGTACCGCTCGAGGGCGGCGCGTTGGAGCGGCGGGAGCCGGACCGCGGGCCATCCCCAGTGCACTGCCACCGTGTCGCCGGGCGCGGCGTCGGGGATCACCCGGGGGTCGTACACGAGGTCTCGCTCGACCGGAGGTCCCCAGACCACCTTCTCCCCCTCGAGGGCCAAGGCCGGGCCCCGCACCCGAAGGTTCGTGCCGTGCACCTGGACCACGTCGGCCCACGCGGGCCGGCAGGCCTCCATGTTCGCGAGGTTCGTCGGAACGTGCCCGGTGACCGTGCCGACCCCGACGAACGCGACGTGGAAGAGGTGGTGGGGCCACGGATGCGGTGGAAGGTGTTCGCCCAGCCGACGGGAGATCGAACGGGGCAGGCCCCGCAGGGTGAGGGCCTCCAGGAGTCGGAGGAAATCCTCGCGGTCGAATGCCTCGAGGAGCGGGTTGCCGATCCAGTACGCCTCGACGACCTCGCGGTCGAACGGTTTCAAGCCGTGCTTGGCCGCGATCGCCTCGAGGTACGGCATCAGGGCCTCGAACCCGGAGAGCATCCGGGTCGCCTCGGCGTGCCCCTCCTCGGTCGTGATCGCCGCGTAGAGCAGTGGCGCTGCCTCGGCTGGTCCGCAGTACTGCAGGCGGTTCGTGGCGATACTGAAGCGCGCCCCGAGCTGGACGCCGTTCATCTCAGGCAGGGACCCGACGCGGAAGGAGGTGCCGAAGGGAGGTGCCCAGGTCGTTCCAGGCGCGCCAGCCGACGACGAGGATGGCGCCCGCGAGGATTGCGGCGGCGCCCGCGGTCTCGTCGGCCGTGAACGGCGTCCCCTTGACGAAGACCCCGAGGAGCCAGGTCACGGGGAACCCAAGCACGAGGACCGAGGTCGCCACGGTGAGGTCGACCTGCTTCAGCCCGGCGTACCAGGTCAACACGAACGCGGTCAGGAGGGCCGCGCTGATCGCGACCCAGACCCACTGGCCGCCCGTGAGCGCGGTCACCGCCCCGTACTGGCTGGTGAGCCCAAGGTATCCGACGAGGAAGGCCGCCCCGAACCCCATGCGACCAAAGCCCACCGTGGTGCTCGGGAGGCGGGCGAGGAGCTTCTTCGAGACGGTGTACTCCGCCGCCCAGAGCGCGGTGGCCGCGAAGACGTACGTCGTCCCGGGGGCCCACAACGGCGAGATGATCGAGAGGAGCAGGAGGTTGCCGGCGAGGAGGAGGATGGCCGCGACGGTGACCCGAGCGGAGAACTTTTCCTTGAGGAAGAGCACGCCGAAGACCGCCGCCATCAGGAAGAGGGTGCGGTACACGAACGAGGCCGTGGCCGCCCCACCGGCCTGGGTGGCGAGTTCGAGTCCCTGGAAGAACAGGAGGAACGGGATGGCCCCCCCGATGAGGCCGATCAGCGCGAGCCATCCAAAGTCGATCGAGCGGAGCCGCACGGAGGAGCGTTGGCCGACGACGAGCGCGACGGGGGCGATCAGCGCCGCGACCGTGAGATTGCGCATGGTCACGAACGCGGCCGAGTTCGTCCCGGCGACGGCATAGGAGTTCACGAACGTGGAGACCCCGCTGATCAGGGCGGTGCCCAGCACCAGCAACACTCCGAGTCCCACCAAGCGGCTCGTCGACATACTGTTGAACGACATTTCAGCTCCGGTTTGGTTCTGTGGAACGGGTTGGGTCGGCGGGCGGGTCGGGGCGGTCGGTCGCGGTGGTGGAGATCGCTTCGGCGTCCTGCGCCTCCGTGATCCGCTGGATCTGGCGGAAGTGCTCCTGGGCTTCGAGCGCCTCGGCTTCCGGGATGAGCGTGGTCGCGAAACCGGCGTGGACCACGACGTAGCTCCCGACGGTCGCCTCCGGCAGGAAGACGAGATTCACCACTTTCCGAGTACCCGCGAAGTCCGCCTCGACGAGCCGACCTTCCGGCGCATCCTCGACGACCCGCAGGATCTTGCCGGGAACCGCGAGACACATCGTTCCTACCTCCCTCGCTCGGCGGGATAGTCGGTTTCGCTCTTCATGCTAGGCCCCCCGCCGGGCCGTCCCGCCGGGGAGGGAACGACGTCGTCCTCGACGGTCAACTCCACGAGACGGATCCCCTGGGCCACGGGGTCGGAGGTATCCTCGGAGACATCGACCTCGAGCCGGCTGCCTTGAGCGGGGGTGCCGTCGACCACCTCCGGCCATCGGCGCCGAAGGGCGTCCGGCGTGACGTGGGAGAGGGCGCCGACCCAGATCCGAACGCTCCGGATGGGGACGCCCCCCTCCGTTCGCGCGACCTCCTGAACCTTCCGACGAAGGTCCCGGAGGAGGGTCTCCTCATGCATAGCCGGTCGACCCCCCGGTGGCTCCGGTGGAGGCGGCGTCGACCTCGTGGAGGACCGCGTCGGTCACCGGGTCGACCGAGCGGGCCACGGCCGGGGATAGCCCGACACCGGGCGAGAAGTCCTCGCCCTCGACCGCGAACACGACGAGCCGTTCGGGGAGCTGGTCGAGGGAGGCGCCGAGCTGCCAGACCTCGCCGACGCTGAGACCATGGGTGGAGGAGGTCGTGGGCCCTCGGAGGCGTTCCGCGAGGCGGCCCTCGACCCGGTGGATACGTCCGGGCTGACCCTGCGCCGGCACGGCGTCGACGAGGACGACGAGAGGCACGCCCTTCCACAGCTCGAGGAGCCCGGTGCTCTCCCCTTCGAACGGAACGACCCGGGCCCGTTCCCCGAGCCGGGGACCCAACCGGGCGGCCGCCTCGAGCCCGACCGCGTCGTCCCGGCGATGTCGGTTCCCCACTCCGATGACGAGCGTCCGGTCGGTCATCGTCCGACCTTTAGTCCCGGACCAGGTCGAGGTTGAGGAAGTGCGTCGCACAGGAGATGCACGGGTCGTGGTTGCGGATCGCTCGCTCGCACTGGAAGGTGAGTGCGGGTTCGTCCAGGTCGAGCGACCGGGTCACGAGGTGGCGGACATCGTCCTCGATCCGCTTCTGGTTCTGCGACGTGGGCGCGACGATGCGCGCCGACGTGATGTGCCCCTCCGCGTCCAGCTCGTACCGGTGGAAGAGCATCCCGCGGGGCGCCTCCGTCGCGGCGGCCCCGTGCGTCGGGTGGCCCACGAGGTGCGGCTCGACCCACGGAGCGTCCGGCATCCGGTAGTGGTCCATGATGCGGAGCGCCTCCTCGCAGGCGTGGACGGTCTCCACGGCCCGCACGATCACGCTCTTGAACGGGTTGCGCACGACCGGCTCCAGCCCGACGTCCCGGGCCGCGGCCTGCGCGCGGGGGAGCAATCGGTCGTGGTTGAGCGCGTAGCGCGAGAGCGGCCCGACCAGGTAGGAGCCGGCTCCCTTGTGGACCGAGTGGAGCGCGTGCGAATAGGGTACGTGGACCTCCTCGAACGTCCCCTCGAACTCCTCGGCGTCGACGCTGACGCCGGTGCTCGATTCGATCCGGCCCTCGTTCAGCGGATACTCGTCGGGGTGGCGGAGGGCGACGAACTCGTAGTCCTCCTCGACGTCGGGGAACGGGAACCCCGCGACGAACCGCACCGTCTCCTCGGCGAGGGCGAGCGCTTCCTCGACCTCGCCCCGGAGGGCGGCAAACTCCTCGACGCTGGGGCAGCGGTAGAAGCCGCCGACCCGGACGTTGATCGGGTGGATCTCGCGTCCCCCGAGCACCCGCATGATCGAGTTCCCCGCCTTCTTGAGGGCGAGGCCCCGCTTGACGACGTAGGCGTGGTCCCGCGCCATCTGGATCGCGTCCGGGTAGCCCAGGAAGTCGGGGGCGTGCAGGAGGTAGATGTGGAGGGCGTGGCTCTCGATCCACTCCCCGCAGTACAACAGGCGACGGAGCTCGCGCAGGGGGCCGCCCACCCGGATCCCGAGCGCTCGCTCGAGAGCGTGGCACGAGCTCATCTGGTAGGCGACGGGGCAGATCCCGCAGATCCGGGCCGTGATGTCGGGGGCCTCGGCGTAATCGCGCCCGCGGAGGAACGCCTCGAAGAAGCGGGGGGGCTCGAAGATACGGAGCTCGCACTCTTCCACGGTCCGGTCGCGGATCCGCACGTGGAGGGCTCCCTCCCCCTCGACCCGGGCGAGGTAATCGACCTTGATCGTGCGCTCGGTCATGGGGCGGCCTCCTTCTCCGCGGCGTCACCCGCGGCGCGGAAGGCCGGGGCCATCGCATTGAACGTGCGGAACACGCGGGTGACCGCCGGACGCGACATCCCGAGCTCCGTCAACTGATGGACGAGCGAGGCCGTGTTCGGGGTGTCCTGCGGACCGAAGCAACCGTAGCAACCCCGGTCGAACCCGGGACAGATCGCGCCGCAGCCGGACTGGGTGACGGGCCCGAGGCAGGGCGTCCCGTGGGCGACCATGACGCAGACCTGGCCGCGCCGCTTGCACTCGATGCAGACGCTCTCGGTCGGGACGTTGGGGGCCCGGCCGCCGAGGTAGGCAGAGATCACCTCGATGAGCTGGGTCTTGTCGATCGGGCACCCCCGGAGCTCGAAGTCGACCGGGACGTGGTCCCGGATCGGCGTCGAGGTGGAGAGGGTCTTGATGAACTCGGGGTGGGCGTAGACGACCCGACGGAATTCGTCGACGTCGGCGAAGTTCCGGAGCGCCTGGATCCCGCCCGCGGTCGCGCAGGCGCCGATCGTCACGAGGACCTTCGACTGGGCCCGGATCTCGGCGATCCGCTCGTGGTCCTCGGGGGTCGTGACCGACCCCTCCACGAGGGAGAGGTCGTACGGTCCGTCGAGGACCGCGCTCGAGGCCTCGCGAAAGTCGGCGATCTCCACCCGGCTGGCGACCGGCAGGAGGTCGTCCTCGCAGTCGAGCAGGGTGAGCTGGCATCCGTCGCACGACGCGAACTTGAACACGCCCAGACGTGGTTTTGCCATGGTCTCCTCCTCACAGCTCCCGGACGGCGAGGTACCGCCGCACGTCGTGGTAGCGGAACACCGGCCCGTTCCGGCAGACGAACTCGGGCCCGAGCTGGCAGTGCCCGCAGATCCCGATCGCGCACTTCATGTTCCGCTCGAGCGAGACGTAGATGGATGAATCGGTCACCCCGCGCGCCTCGAGCGCCAGTCCGGTGAACTTCATCATGATCTCCGGCCCGCAGAGGAAGGCGATCGTCTGCGCCGGGTCGATGCGGATGTCCGGGATCCGCGCGGTCACGAGCCCGACGTCCCCGTACCACTCCCGGCCGGCGGAGTCGACCGTCGTCTGGAACCGGAGGTCGCTTCTGGTGCGCCACTCCTGGAGCTGGTTGTAGTACACGAGGTCCTTCGGCGTGCGGGCTCCGTAAATGACCTCGATGCGCCCGTACCGCTCGCGGTGGCGCAGCAGTTCGTAGATCGCGGGGCGGAGCGGAGGCAGACCCAACCCCCCCGCCACGAGCACCACATCTTTGCCGACCGCCTGGTCGAGCGGCCAACCGGTCCCGTACGGACCACGGACGCCGACCGTGGTCCCGGGGGCCGCCTGGGCGAGCGCGGCCGAGACCTTGCCCGCCGAGCGCACCGTGTGGGTCAGGGTCTCCGGGTGCGCGGGGTCCCCGGCCACGGAGATCGCGGCCTCTCCCACCCCGAAAACGTAGACCATGTTGAACTGGCCCGGACGGAACGAGATCGGCCGGACCCCCCGACGGGGAGCCAGCACGAGCGTCATCGTATCGGCGGTCTCGGTGGTCCGTCGCTCGACCCGGAACGGGTGCGGCACCCACGGGCTCTCGCCGGTGGGGACGGGGACGGAGGCGGAGGCCACGTCAGTAGCCATGGATGTCCAACAGCTGTACGCGCGTGTTCTCCAAGCGTTCCGCGACGACGGGGAGGAGCCGGAGGAGGAACCGGTACCCGTCCGCCGGCCGGGACTCGAGGATCGACGTCAGCGCCCCGGCGTCGAGCTCGAGGGTCCGCGTCCGCTTGACGGCCCGCGCGTCCAGGCTCCAGCGATGCGGCGGCAGGAGCCACGACCAGCCGAGGACCTCGCCGCCCCCGAGGGTCTGGATGGTGGCCCGGGGCCGGTCGGGCAGGACGATCTCGAGAGCGACCTTCCCTTCGTAGACGAGTACGAACCGGTCCGCGACGTCCCCGTCCCGGACCAGCATCTCGCCGCTCACGTACGTGCGCTCCACCGCGATCGGGGCGAGGAGGCTGAGGAGCTCGGCGTCCATGTCCCGGAAGAAGCGGTGGTCGATGAGACGGAGCGGCGCGGGGGTGGGTTCCGCGCTCATGCGGACCCCTTCGCGGACCCGACGCTCGGAGCCGGCTTTCGGATCGCGGCGACCTCTTCGGTGATATCGATCCCCACAGGACACCAGGTGATACAGCGTCCGCACCCGACGCAACCGGACTCCCCGAACTGGTCGTGCCACGTCCCCAGCTTGTGGGTGAGCCATTGGCGGTAGCGGGACTGCGTCGAGGTGCGAACACTGGTACCATGGACGGCGCTGAACGCCGAGTTGAAGCACGAGTCCCAGCGCCGCCAGCGCTCCACCGACTCCCCCGAGAGGTCCGGGACCTCCTCGGTCGTCTGGCAGAAGCACGTCGGGCAGGCCATCGTGCAGTTCGTGCAGGAAAGGCAACGTCGCGCCACGAGCTCCCAGCGGGGGTGCTCGGGGTTTCCGACCAGGAGGTCACGGAGCCCGTTCGGGTCCATCGCGCGGCCCATCGAGGCGGCGGTCTTCGCCACGATCTCCGTGGCGACGCCCACGTCGGCGTCCGTGGCCGGTCGGAGCGAAAGGCCCCTGAGGACCGCGGCACCGGCCTCGGAGCCCACCTCGACCACGAAGTAGTGATCCCCCGGGCGAAGGACCTCCGTGAGCGCGAGGTCGTGTCCGCCCCGCACCCCGGGCCCCGTTCCCATGGAAACGCAGAAGCACGTGCCACCGGCTAGACCGCATTGTACGGCGATCCGGAGAACGTGATTCCGCCGTTCGAGGTAGCTCGTGTCCCCTGCCTTCCCGAACACCCGGTCCGAGATGCCCATCGCCGCGAGCTCGCAGGCGCGAACCCCGAGGAAGGCCAACGGGGTCGGGTCCCCCGTCGCGGGCTGCACTTCGAAGGAATCGTCCTTCCGGACCGCGGTCCACAACCGCTCGCGGGCGGGGAAGAGGTACTTCTTCCAGCTGTGGGGTCCGACGTTGTATCCGAACAGCGCGGCGTCCGCCCGTCGTTCGAGGCGGTACTTCCCGGCGTCCTGGCGGTCGGTCCATCCGACCGGCAGGTCCGACTCCTCGCGGATCTCCCCGTACACGATGGCCCCGTCCCGGACGGTCGGGCCGACCACGCGGTAGCCGGCCGACCGCAGAGCGGCCAACAGGGCGGGAAACTCCGGTCGGTCGAGCACGTGGCGCGAGCCGACGGCGACGGTTCCGGTCATGCCGCTGCACCCTCCGAAAGGTACCCTCTCATATTGCCCCTCCCGCGCCCCCGGTTCACGCCGGATCGTTCAGATACGGCGCGGTCCGCGCCAGGAATTCGTCGACCTTCGCGTGGTCCGCTCGACCCTCATCGCGCACCTTGTCCAGCTCCGTCGTCCAATACTCCCCCAACGCGGTCGGGAACGCCGCGGGGACGTAGAGTCGGACGTACTCCTCCTCGAACAGATGCCACGCCTTCTCCGCCCGGCACTGCTGGGAGAGCGTGATGCCGAGGAGCGAGCGATACCCCGCGTACTTGGACTCGTAGCCCGTGACCATGACCCGAACGGTCGCCCACCGGACGCGAGCGTGGTCGAAGTCGGAGGAGAGCTGCTGGTAGGGGAGGCGGGCCACCGGGTCGTTCGTCGTGTCGGCGTAGGTCCGTTCGAGGAGCAGCAGGTGGGGATCGTGAAGTTCCTGGCGGTACCGCTCGACCAGGGCGAGGCCGTCCTCGAGCGCCTGGGAAGGCACGGGCTTCTGGGCCAACAGGCGCGCCGCGAACGCGTCCAGCCGGTCGAGCAGCGGAGTCAGGACGAATTCCCGTTCCTTCCGCAGGCCTTCTTGGAACCGGGCGAGGAGGTCGGACGACGAGACGGTCGGGCCCCCCGCGACGACCTTCTCCTTGGCTTGCGTAGAACGACGGCGTCCGAACCCCCGCTCGAGCGCCCTCCGGGCGGCCTCGAGATTCTTGCGGAACGCCTCGCTAACGCCCCCCTCCGAGCGCGGTGCGGAAGCGGCGGCCGGTCCGTCCACCTCCGGGTGGGACGCCTTAGGGTTCTTCTGCCGGAGGTTGGACATGGGAGTACGAATCCCCCCGCCGCTATGAAGGTCTACGTCAATCCCAGTTCACAAGGTTCGTTCGTACCGACTCGCCTCGTACGAGACCCCGGCCGTCCCTCCGACGAGGGCCCTCTCCACGACCGGAGACGAGCCTCCGGAGTGCTCTTCGGGCCGCCTCCCGGGACCATCCCCCGCTGGACGCTGCCGAACTAGGGTGCTCCGACGCGTCCGGGCCGGGACAACCGTAAACGGACCCGGCACTTCGACCCCGCATGCAGACCCGACAACTGGGACGGAATGGCCCGCGCGTTTCGGCGCTCGGCCTGGGGTGCATGGGCATGTCGCAATCGTACGGGACCGCCGACCCGACCGGGGGAATCGCGACCATCCGGCGGGCGCTGGAATTGGGAGTGAACTTCCTCGATACCGCGGACATCTACGGCCCCTTCACCAACGAGGAGTTGGTCGGTCGGGCGATCCAGGGTCGACGGGACGAGGTGTTCCTCGCGACCAAGTGCGGGTTCGTCCCACGCGAGGGAGGCGGGCCCGGAGGGGTCGATGGAAGCCCCGCCCACATCCGGGCGGCCTGCGAGGCGAGCTTGCGCCGGCTGAACGTCTCCACCATCGACCTGTACTACCTGCACCGCAAGGACCCGAAGGTCCCGATCGAGGACAGCGTCGGGGCGATGGCCGAACTGGTGCGCGAGGGGAAGGTCCGGTATCTGGGGCTGTCCGAGGTCCACCCGAACACGCTCCGCCGGGCCGCCAAGGTCCATCCGATCACCGCCGTGCAGAGCGAGTACTCCCTCTGGACGCGCGACCCCGAGACCGGGATCCTGCCGGCCTGCCGGGAGCTCGGGGTCGGGTTCGTGCCCTTCAGCCCGCTCGGACGGGGATTCCTCTCGGGGACGATCCGCACGCTGGAAACACTTCCCCCCGAGGACTTCCGTCGGGGGACCCCCCGCTTCCAAGGAGAGAACTTCGACCAGAACCTCGCGCTCGCGGACCGACTCCGCGCCCTGGGCCAAGAGAAGGGGTGCACCGCGGCGCAGCTGGCGCTCGCGTGGGTGCTCCAGCGGGGACCCGACGTCGTGCCGATCCCGGGCACGAAGCATCCAAAGTACGTCGAGGAGAACGCCGGGGCGGCCGACCTCGTGCTCTCACCCTCGGACCTCGAACGGATCGACCGGGCCGTCCCTCGCGGGGCGGTCGCCGGCGAACGGTACGGGCCCGCGAGCCAGGCCCTGGTGGACCGGGGCTAGCCACGTTGGCGCACGGTGCCGGTCAGCCTCAACCCCGGTTGACCACGCCCTCTAATACTCTCCTCGAGGAATCCTGACCATGGCGGAAAGTTTGGTCAGTGACCTCCTCCGGCCCTACCGGGTCGGCGAAGTCATGGCGACGCCGGTCCACACCGCCCGGGCCGACGAGAGCCTCCTGTCGGCTGCAAAGACGATGCGACTTCACCATGTCTCCGGACTCCCGGTCATCGACCCGATCGGCCACGTCCTCGGCGTCCTCAGCGAGAAGGACATCGTTCGGACGCTCGACCACCAGGTCGGGGTCGGCCATGCCCGTGGCATCCTGGACATTCTCCTCGCATGGTACGAGCCGAAGCAGAAGGATGCGCTCCAACGCTCGGTCGCGGCGCTCCTGAACGGCCTCGTCAAGGACGCGATGACGAAGCCCGCGATCACCGTCGACGTGGACGCGCCCCTCGCCGAAGCCTGGCATCTCCTCCGCCAGAACACGATCAACCGGATCCCCGTGGTCCGGAACGGCGTCCTGGCCGGTATCGTCACCCGCCAGAACGTGCTCGGAGTGCTCGACACGCCCGCGACGACCGCCGTCCCTCGCCCGCCCGCCTCGGCTCGGAGCGGAAAGGGCGCGGGCGCATGAGCCTCCCGTCGACGTTGCGACCGATCACCGCGGTCGCCCAGGACCTCGGCCTGTCCGCGTCCGACCTCATCCCCGCCGGCGCCGGGGTGCTCAAGATCCCGGTCGGCCTCGTCCGCTCGCTCGCCGAACGACCCCGACGGGCCCATCTCGTCCTCGTCAGCGCGATGACCCCGACCGAGCACGGGGAGGGCAAGACCGTGGTCGCGATCGGCCTCGCGATGGCCCTCGAGCGGCTCGGTCACCGCTCCGTCGTCTGTCTTCGCCAGCCGTCCCTCGGTCCCGTCTTCGGGGTCAAGGGCGGGGCTTCGGGAGGGGGCCGGTCGACGGTCAACCCCCGTCCGGCCATCGACCTCGGCCTCACCGGGGACCTGGACGCGATCACCAACGCCCAGAACCTGATCGCCTCCCTCGTGGACCACCACATCTACCGGGGACTCTCCCCCGTCATCGCCCCGGGGCCGGTCGAGCTGCCGAGGGCCTCGGCGATCGAGGACCGCTCCCTCCGGAACATCACCGCCGGGGCGGGTCAGACGGGGCACGGTTTCCCGCGGCCCGGTCAGTTCGTCGTCTCCGCGGCCTCCGAGGTCGCCGCGATCCACGCCCTCGCGCGGGACTACGTCGACCTGAAGGAGCGGCTCGGCCGCATCCTGGTCGGACGGACCGCATCGGGGAGCCCGGTCCGGGCCGCGGATGTCGGCGCCGCCGGATGCTCGGCCGCGCTGTTCGCGAACGCGCTCCAGCCGAACCTGGTCCAGACGGCCGAGGGAACCCCGGCGTTCGTCCACGGGATCCCGTACGCGAACGTCGCGCACGGGACGTGCAGCCGTCTCGCCATCGAGGCGGGTCTCGCGCTCACCGACTACTGCGTGGTCGAGGCGGGGTTCTCCTCCGAGCTCGGCGCGGAGAAGTTCGTGGACCTCGTCGCGCCGGGCACGGGCCTCGACGCGAACGTCGGCGTCATCGTCGCCACCATCCGCGCCCTCCGGTACCACGGCGGCGCCGACCCGAACGGACCCCCGTCGGTCGTGGCCGTGACCAAGGGCCTCGCGAACCTCGAACAACACCTCGGGAACCTGCGTCGGTTGGGCCTCGACCCGATCGTGGCCATGAACCGGTTCCCGACCGACACGCCGGAAGAAGTGCTGGCCGTCAAGCGGTACTGCACCCAAGCCGGCGTCGCCTTCGCGAACGACACCACGTTCGCAGAGGGAGGGAAGGGGGCCGTGGAGCTGGCCCAGCTCGTGGTCGTCGCCGCCGCGAAGGGCCAGAAGACCCGTCCCCTCTACGGCCCGACGACACCGGTGGAGGCCGTCCTTCAGACCGTCGCGACGCAGATGTACGGCGCGGCCGGGGTCGACCTTACGCCGGAGGCGACCGCCGACCTCGAACGGATCCAGAGCCTCGGGGAAGCGGTCGGCGCGGTCTGCATCGCGAAGACCCCCCGCTCCCTCTCCGACGACCCGACCCTTCGCGGACGGCCGACCGGGTTCCGGATCCAGGTGCGCCGACTCGAGCGCTGGTCCGGCGCCGGGTTCACCGTCGCCCTCCTCCACGGGATCATCACGATGCCGGGGCTTCCGGAGCACCCCTCGGCGGCCTCCATCGACCTGACCCCGGACGGGCACGTGGTCGGGGTCGTGTAGACGCGACCGAAGCGGGTCGGCGGGGCGCCGACCGCGGGAAACGGTCCCGGGAGCGAGACTACACGCCGAACGAGGAGGGGGACTCCGCGGGGTGGGCGGCGAAGTACTGGCGGGCGGGCTCCAGGCGGCGGTCCAGCGCCTCCACGACCGCTCCCTTCAGGTCCTGTGGATGGAGCTTCCCTTCCCGCCAGGCCTCGAGGAACGTCTCGGGCGTCTCGAAGGCGAGCGGCCCCCCGAACTTCGCGGGACGGCTCACGTCGAGGCGGCCCTCCCAGGGGAAGACGATGAAGCGGACGACCTCGACGATCGGGTTCCCCTCCACCTCCTTGGCGGGACAGAACGCCGCCGCGATCCGGCCCGCGATCGTCGCCCGGTCGGCCGGGATCGGGATCCCGGAGCCGGGGTCGGACTTCGACATCTTCCGCTCGACCCCTCCTTCGGTCGGGTCCATCCGGCCCCCGCCCTTCAGCGAGGAGAGAAGGGGCGTGTGGATCGCTACGGGGACCGGCCAGTGGTTCTGGTGCGCGACCTCCCGGGCCAGCACGTGGGCCCGGCGCTGGTCCATCCCGCCGCAGGCCAGGTCGACGGGCAGCTCGAAGATGTCGGCGACCTGCATGGCGGGGTAGAACAGCTTCGCGGTATCGAGCGCGCTCTCCTCCTCCGACCGGCCCAGGATCGACATCGCCCGCTTCGTGCGGGCGAGGCTCGTCGCCTTCCCGACCCGAACGACCCGTGCCCAATAGTCGGAGGAGCCGGTGAGCTCGTGGGCCCAGCGGTAGCGCACGCGGTCGGGGTCGGCCCCGAGCGCGGTAAAGGCGGCCTGCATGTACCGGCCGCTTGCCTCGATCCGCGCGAGGTCGCCACCGAGCTTGTCGTTGATCCACGAGTGCCAGTCCGCGAGGAAGACCGTGACGTCAATCCCGGCGTCGGCGAGGTCGATGATCTTGTGCGCCGTGATCAGGTGGGCTACCGTCAGCGCGCCGGAGGGTTCGAACCCGATGTACGCCCGGGGACGGTCGTTCCCGGCGAGCAGGGCACGCACCTCGTCGGGGGTCAGCACCTCGGAGGTGTGTCGGGTGACTTGGTCGATGCGGTGCTCGAGGTCCACGGGCAGAGAGGAGCCGGCCCGGTATTTAGGGGGTGGTCGGGAGCGGGCGGGGAGTGCTTCGCCGACCGGAGGATAGATTAAACCCCCCCACGCGCTAGTTATCATTCCCACGGCGATGGACGGTACGACGGAGACCTCGGGTACGGTGAGCCTCCCGGCCCGGTCACCGAAAGCCACCGCGCTCGCCGAAGCGCTGGGCATCGCCCCGGAGGCCGCCGAAGCGCTCGTCCGGGCCGGACATACCTCGCCCGAAGCGGTCCGACGCCTGGCCGACTCCGACCTCGCCGACGCGGGGGTGCCGGCGGGGGAGATCGCCCGGCTCCGTACCGGATCCTCGGCCGCGGGAAAACCGTCCCCGCTCGACTCCGACCAGATCGTCGAGAAGTGGGTCGGGACCGTGCATCGCCCCGAGCGGGGCCGGCGGAAACGGGCCGCCTCCTCCCCGAAGGAGTCCTCCGATGTGCTTCGCAAGTGGGTGGGCGGGGACGACCGTGCGATGGAGGACTGGATCCGTTCCTCCGATGAATCCCATGCGGCCCTCCCACCGAGCCCGACCTCCTCCGCTCCGGCCCCCGTGCGGCCGGTCGAGCCCACGCCGGCCCTGGTCCGTCCGGTCGATGCCTCCGCGGGCACCGCCCTCGAGCGCGAGGAGACGGTCGTCCGCTGGCTGACCGGCCTCCTCGACCGGGTGAAGAGCGACCAGTTCGACCCGTCGACCATGATCCAGGAGACTCAGGAACTCCACCGCCAGCTCTTCGACGAGCGGGCCCGGCGCAAGCAGCTCGAGGACGAGATCGAGCACGTGAAGCGCGGCTCGATCGCCGTCATCAAGTACGTCCGCGGCCGCGAGGCCAAGGAACGCGAGATCGCCCTCCGCGGAAAGGAGGACGAGCTCGCCGAACTCAAACTTCGTCTCCTCGCCCTGGAAGGCGTCGAGGGGGTCCGCGCCGCGGAGGCCGCGAGCGGCATCCCGTCGGCGGCCACCACGTCCCCGCGCGCGACCGCTGACGCCGCCGAGAAGGTCGCCCGCGAGGTCGACGCCCGATTGCGGGAAGAGTTCTCCCAGCGGGAGCACGAGTACATCGAACGGGAGACCGAGCTCCGTCGGCGCATCGTCCAGCTCGAAGGCGACGTACGGAACCTCCGGGCGGAGGCCGACCGCGTCCACGAGCGCGAGACGATGCTCGCGAGTGGGCCGGCCGCCCTCTCCGCCGAGGTGGAGCAACGCCTCGCCGAGGTCGATTCGCGCGAGAAGGACCTCGTCGGCCGGGAGAACGCGCTCCGCACCCGATTCGAGGAGATCCGGATCCAGACCGACGAGATCGAGCGCCGCCGCTCCCCGCTCGAGTTCAAGGAGCGGGAGCTCGGGGTCTACGAGCAGCAGCTCGCGACCCGGAAGCAGGCGCTCGAGATAGAGGGTCGCCGTCTCGAGGAGATCCGACGCGAGGTCGCCGCGGGTGGCTCCGTCTCCGCGTCCGACGAGTCCCGCCGGATCGAGGACCTGCGCCACCAACTCGCCCAGAAGGAGGAGGACCTCCGGAACCGGGAGACCGCGCTGCGCGAGAAGATGGCCGACCTCGAGAAGCTCGCCGGGAAGGCCGCTGAGGTCGAGGCCGACCAGATGCACCGGGAGGCCGTCGCCGACGTCCACGAGGTCAAGGTCAAGAGCGGAGTCCGACGCTTGGACGACCTCGTCTTCGGCGGGTTCCCCGCAGGCGCCCAGATGCTCGTCAACGGCCCGGCCCACACGGGGAAGGAGGTGCTGGCCCGCCTCTTCTCCGCGGAGGGCTTGAAGGCCGGCATCCCGTCGATCTGGGTCGTCACCGACAAGACGTGGGGCCAGGTCAAGGACGACCTGACCGCACTCGTTCCCAACTACGCGGAGGCCGAGAAGAACGGCCTCGTGCGGTTCGTCGACATGTACTCTCGCAGCGTCGGATCGACCGCGTCCGGGCCCGGCGTGCGGCTCCTCTCCTCCACGGACAAGGGGGTGCTCGACCAGCTCGCGTCCACGGTGAACGGGTTCACGGAGGAGCTGAAGGGCCGCTACCCCTCCTACCGGCTCATCTTCGAATCGGTCTCGACCGTGACCGCCTACCTCGACTCCTCCGCGACGTTCCGCTTCCTCCAACCGTTCATCGGCCGCCGGAAGATCGACGGGGCCGCCGCCTACTACGTCCTCGAGACCGGCATGCACTCGGACGCGGACCTCGAGACCCTGGAGCACATGGTCGACGGCTCGGTCAACCTGAAGGTCGAGCAGCTGAAGACGTTCTTGAGCGTCCGCGGGATCGGCGAGGCCCAGTCGCGCGCCTGGATCGGCTACACCTTCACCAAGCGCTCGCTCAACCTGGGCTCGTTCAGCCTCGACCACATCCGCTAGGCGCGGGCAACCTCCCGCGACGCGGGACGAGCTCGGGGTCGTCGACCTCGTTCGGGCGGGCTCTTACACCGCGCCGGGCGGCGGGCCGGACGCGCCCGGTGGCGGGCCCGCGGGCGGTGGGAGCGGAGCGCCCGGGGCGGCGGAGCCCGAGTTCCCGGGCGGGGCGGTCGCGGACGGCTTCCGCCGTCGCATCAGGAGCAGGGCGACGACCGCGATCACCGCCACGATGACGACCGCGATCACGGCCCAGAGCCAGATCGGGGGTCCGGGGGCCGCCGAAGTCTGCTGGGGAACTACGGTGGTGAACGCGATCAGGACGGTGACGGCGGCGCCCTCTACATGGACGGTGCCGCTGGTGCGGTTCGCGGTATACCCGGCCACCGACGCGACCGAGAACGTGTACGTACCGTTCGGCAGGCTCGCGGACGCGATCGAGGTGCCGGTGCCCGAGGATGGAGTCCCGTTGAGCGTCACGGACCAACTGGACCCGCCGGGCAGCCCCGACTCGGTGAATGTCACCGCGTAGGTCGCGGGCGCCACCGTGGAGTAAGTGATCTTCTCCGTCACGGCGGCTCCGTTCACGGTCGCCGTACCCCCTGAGGGGGTTGCGACGTACCCGGGCACCGCCCCGGGAGTGAACGAGTAGGAGCCGTTGCCGAACCACCAGATCATCGAAGCGCCGGTCGAGACGTTCGTGGCTCCGTTGACGGTCGCCGACCAGGCGGTCCCCGAGGGCAGCCCCTGCTCTTCGACCGTGACCGTGAAGGCATGGCCGACGATCGAGACCGTCCCCGATCCTTCATTCGGCACGAACTGATCCCCCGTCGCGTTCGAGTAGACGCCCACCTCCGGAACGGAGCCGAGGGGGAGACTGCCGATAGGGGTGTTCGCGGCCCCGAGGAGGGTCACGCTCGTGTAGGGGGACTCGTCGAGCGCAATCGCCTGGGCGCCCGGCCAGTAGCCCACCCAATCGATCGGGGCCGACGGCAGGTTGGCGACCTGGTGGAAGGCGCCGTTGATGACCGTCACGTTCTCGAGCGAGCGGTTCGAGGCGAGGTTGTTCAATGCGTAGACGTCCTGGGTCACCGGGCTGTAGGCGACCTGCAACGAAAGGGTGACGCCGGTCGAGGCGAACCCTACGACGGTGTTCGAGGCGCCGATGAAGCTCACGCCCTCCCCATACCCGTCGGCGAGGGCGACGTCCCCGGTCGCCGCGTCGTAGACGAACGGGTTCCCGTTGGAGTACGGGTCGAAGGTCGGGATGGAAATCACGGCGGCGACGGTGTTGTCGGCGGCGATCGCGGTGACGTTGCCACCGTAGTCGTTCGCCACGAGCATCTCGTCGGAGGCGGGGTCGTACAGGAGCTCGGACGGGTGGCCCCCGGTGCCAATGGTCGCCACCAACGTGTTCGAGCTGCCAATGGCCGTCACGTTCACTCCGGTGGCGACGTAGATGTCCCCGGACGCGGGCCCGAAGGCGATCGACGTCGCGTCGGAGCCCGCGGGCAGGGTGGTGAGGACCGTGTTGTGGGGACCGATGACCGTCACGACGGACCCCAAGACGTAGACGTCCTGGGTCACGGGACTGTAGGCGAGCCCGGAGAGGTAGCCCGGGAAGGAGAAGTTCGCCACGATCTGGTCGTTCGGTCCGATGACCGTGACGTTGTTGTCGTAGAGGTCGAGAACGTAGACGTCCTCGGTCGTGGGACTGTAGACGGCCTGCTCGGGGCCGGACCAGAAGTACCCGCCCCCTGTCTGGAAGCCGTAGGTCGAGATCTCGTCCGAGCCGTAGTCGGAGATGTAGACGACCCCGTTCGCCGCGTTGACGACGGTGAACGTCGGCTCCGTCAAGGTCGGTAGGTTCGCGACGACCGTGTTCAACGGACCGTAAACGGTCGCGTTCTCCCCGAGGTAGTTCACGACGATCACGTCCTCGAGTCCGGGGTCGTACGTGAGCGAGAAGGGGTAGTCACCGGCGGGAAGGCTCGCGGTGCTACCGGAGGGGGCGATCACGGTGACGTTCGCACCGGCCTCGTTGGCGACGTAGAGGTCGCCCGTGGCGGCGCTGTACGTCATCGCGACGGGGAACTCCCCGACCTCGATCCCGCCCCCGTTGACCATGTTGTCCGGGAGGATCTCGGTCACGTTGTCCGAGAGGGCATTCGCGACGTAAACATCCCCGGTGGTCGGGCTGTAGGCGAACGCGTACGGGACGATCCCGACCGTGATGTTCACGAGGTCGACGTTGGACGGGCTGATGACGGTGACGTTGTCCGATTCCTCGTTGATGACGTACATGTCGGTCGACTGCGGGCTGTACCCCACGTTGCTGGGATAGTACCCCACCACCAGGGTCGCGACGATCGTGTTGGAGGTCCCGATCACCGTGACGTTGTCGGTCCCCGCGTTCGCGACGTACATGTCGTGGGTGGTCGGGCTGTAGGCCACCATGTCGGGGTTATCGCCCACATGGAGGGTCTTGATCACGGTGTCCTGCGGCCCGATGATGGACACATTGCTCGCGCCGGAATCGGTGACGTAGAGGTCCTCCGTCGTCGGGCTGTAGGCGATCGCAGTCGGTTCGTCCCCGACGGTGATGAAGGGTCCGTAGTTGAAGTTCGCTTCATACGCAAACACGGACGCGTAGCCGTACCCGGTGAAGTAGGTCTCCTGCGTGATCGGGCTGTAAACGCCTCCCGCAAAGGTCGAGTCGCCGGGCCCGCTCGGCCCTTCCAGACCGTAGAGCGGTCCGAACTGGGCGTAGACCGCCGCGACCCCGGCGAACTGGGGCCCCACCCCCGTCACGTTCTCCGAGGTCGGGTCGTAGACCAAGCTGACGGGGCCCACACCGAGCCGCGCGGAGCCCGCGACGGTGTTGTCCTCGGTGAGGACCGAGGCGTTCGTCTCGCCACCGTTGCCGACGACCAAGGTCCGGCTCTCCGGGTTGTAGGCGAACGCGTCCGGGCCGGCTCCTACGGTGAGATGCCCGATCACGGAATTCCCCGGGTCGACGATCGTCACGGTGGAGGCCCCCGTGTCGGCGACATAGAGGTCCGTCGAGGCGGGACTGTATCCCAGCGCGGTCGGGTCCCCGAGCGTCGAGACGGACGCCACGCTCGCCGTCCCGGAGATCACGGTCAGGTTGTCCGACACCGCGTTCGTGACGTACATGTCCGACGAGGAAGGGCTGTAGCCGACGGCGGTCGGCTCGTTGCCGGCCCCGACGGTCGCCGTGACGGCGTTCGCGGAGGAGATGACACTGACATCCGAGGAGCCGTGGTTCGCGACGTAGACATCCCCGTCGGCGGGGTCGTACCCCAACGCCACCGGGTCCGTCCCCACCGAAAGGGTGGCGACGACCGCGTTGGACGAGTCGAGCACCGTGACCTCGTTGGCCCCCGCATCGGCGACGTACACGTCGTCCGAGCTCGGGCTGTAGACGAGGGCGACCGGGTTCGTCCCCACCGTCACGTTCGCGACGATTGAGTTCGAGGGCCCGACCACCGTGACCGTCGACGTGCCGGGGTTCGCGGCGTACACGTCCTGGCTGGAGGCGCTGTAGATGAGGCCGCCAGTGGGGGTTCCCGACCCACTGTGCAGGATCTTGACGGGGACGTAGGTGGCGGCGTTGGCGACCCCAATGAACGGCGTGGCCCCGGACACGTAGAGGTAGCCGTTGTCGGAGTCGAAGACGATCGAGTTGGGCGCGTTGACCGTGAGGTAGGTGACGTTGCCCGGGACGGTCTCATTCAGCGTGATGCCGACGGTCGAGAGCACGGAGAGGCCCGCGACGCCCGGCGGCGCCACGGAGCCGGACGGCACCAGGGCCGGCGTAACCCGCTCCGCCCCAAGAGTTCCCGTCGCAGCGTGCGCGGGCGCGGCCCCGAGGGGAACCGCCACGAGCCCGAGGAGGGCGAACACGATCAGACCAGAAACTATCCACGTACGGGCCGTTCGCTTCGCTTGCATCGTCCGCTCCCCAGGCCGCGAGGTAGAGGGGAGCCGTCTCCGGGGGGGATTAACCCTTCGACAGGCACGGTTTCGAGGGCGAGGGCCTGCCGGCGTGATGGACCAAGTGCTAAGTACGAGCCCCGGCGTCGTGGATTCGCTAGGCTAGACCGGGGGGTTGGGCGTCCCCTTACACACCGAAACCGTCCTTAGCGGGGGTGACAAGCAGGAGCGACGTTCGAGCGGGTTTCACGTCCCACATTGCCTCGTAGACGTCCTGTTCCGCTGAGCCGCGGGCATCGCGACGGGCACTCGGAGGAGTGCCCTAGCGGTTATCCATCACGGGCACCGGGTCAGGTCCTGACGGGAGCAGCCTTACCGTGACTCGTAGACGTCGGCGGGTCCACGGGACCGAGGGGTGTGTGGGGTCTCCGTGAAGCCTGTTCGGGCGGCAATCCTGCTGGCCTAGCACGCCGCCGCGACGGACGTCCCGTCGTCGGTGCCCCTTCTCCTCGGTCTTCCTCTAAACATGAATGCCGAGGGCCCCCATGGCCCCGATCGCGCCGAGACCGGCCAGGAGGCCCGACACAGGTCCGACGGCCCATCCGATCAGGATCCCTCGCAGGGTGGGCCAGTGGATCGTGCGTTCCCCTCGGGCGAGCCCGGCGCCGGCCATCCCTCCAATCAACGCCTGGTTCATCGACGTGAAGGCACCTGCCAACACGACCGCGACGAGGATCACGGTCGCTTGCGCGGCCTGAGCCGCGACCGCCATGCGCCCATCCAGGTGGACGATGTCGAACGCGACGGTGGAGAGGAGACGGCTTCCCCATGTGACGACGCCCACGGCGAGGGCGATCCCTCCGATCACTCCGGCGACCACGACGCCGGTGAGCCCGGTCGCGACGAACACCGCGGTCGCGTTCGCCACATCGTTGGCGCCCATCGCGAACGAGGCGGCCAACCCCATGACGACCAGGAGGGGGGCGAGTTGGAGGCTCCAGTGCGGAGCTTCGGCCGAAGAGGCCCCGACCGGGCCCCCCCTCGATAGAAGGCGGGTCAGGAGGAAGCCGAGACCGAGGGCCGCGAGGGGAGCCGCCACCCAGATCTCGACGAGGGTGCCCAGGTTCTGCCAGTGGACCGGTAGGTTCGCGCCCAGCGCCACGCCGATGAGCGAGAAGACGAAGATCTGGATTGTGGAGGTCGGAACCTTGAGGTAGTTGTAGGCGGTCGTCAGCGCGAACGCCACCAGGATCACAGCCGCGGCCGCCGAGACGGAGAGGTCGGCGGTCCCGATCAGGTTCAGGCCGATGTTCCCGACGACCCGGCCGCTCGCCACCGCGGCGCCGATCGCCGTGAGGAGGGCCATCGAGAGGAGGGCCCGGTCCCGGCGGATCGCGCCCGAGGCGTAGGCCATTCCCATGCACGCGCCAGTGTAGTGGGCCCCGATGCTCCAGGCGAACGCGAGCGCGGCGGCGACGAGGAGAAGGTCCGCCGGTGTCGCGGAGATCAAGTCTCGTCCTCCTAGGGAGGCGAGGCCGGTTCCCTCATGACGGGGTGGGTCGGTTTGGCGCCGAATCCGCGGTTTGTCGCTTGGATTAAATAGGCGGTCCAAGCGTTTCTGCTTGCTCTTGTCGGTTATGCACAGCTACGTCGACCTCTATTTTGCCCCGGAAGGGGTCTCTCCGCTCGAGATCTCGGAGCGGCTGCGCCAGACGGCAGGGCTCTCCTTCATCATCGGGCCCCATGACCTCGCCTTCGAGTGGAGTACCCTCGAGGAGTTCCAGGCGATGCTCCAGAAGGTCCACGAGGCCCTCCGGGGCACGGGCGTCTTCTACCGGATTGAGACCGTCGCGGAAGACCCGACGTACATCGAGCCGATCCCGTGGCCTCCCCCGATCAGCCGGAGCCGGACCCACCCCGGGTACTAGTGGGCCCGGACCCCCCCACCCCCCCATTTCCACTGGAACGTTCTACCAGCCTTCGCTCGCGGGGTCGACCGCGTCCCGTTCGAGCGCGGCCCGTCGGTCGGCGGGGATCTCCTTCTTCGTGCCGTTCGCGTAATCGTAGGTGACGATGACGGTACGTCCCCGGGCGGTGACGGTGGTTGTATTCGCGAGCGTGAAGCGGTAGAGTAGGGTGAAGCTGCTGCGTCCGAGCGGACGGGCGGGAGCGATCTCACCCAAGAGCTCGACCCCGTACGGGACCGGAGCGAGGTAGCGGCAGGTCGCTTCGGCGATGATGATGTCGATCGCCGACGGGTCCGGGGTACCGAGGAGGGGGAGATAGTAGTCGCAGCGAAGGGTCTCCATGTAGGGAAAGTAGGCGGCATGATTGAGGTGGTTGAGTACATCGACATCGTGATAGGGTACGGAGAAGAGGCGACGGACCGGCCAGGAGGGTCCCGCCGGGGTTCCGTCGGTCACGGACGGTCCACTTCCATGCTCCCTATATGGGTTCGAAGGGGTGCTCGGTTCACGGGGCCCGGTTCGGGACCCCTCGGACGCGGAGATGCAGCCCCAGGAGAAGAGTTCCACTGGAAACCGGGGGGTGGGGGTCCCTCCCCCCGCGGCCGGAGAGATGGCCGCTACCGTCGCCCGCATCCGGGCCACGGCCCGGCATCATTCGACCCGATTCGAACACGCGATCCCGCTGATCGCGAGCGAGAACCTGCTCTCGCCGTACGCCAAGGAGCTCCTGATCAGTGACCTCCACTCCCGCTACGCAGAGGGACTGCCGGGGGAACGCTACTACGAAGGGAACGAGGACGTGGACACGATCGAGCGGACCTGCCTCGAGCTCGCGCGGCGGCTCTTCCGGTGCTCGTTCGCGGACGTGCGCCCGATCTCAGGGACCGTCGCCAACCTCGCGGTGCTGAAGGCCCTCACCGAGCCGGGCGACCTCGTCGGGACGAGCCGCCTCGCGGACGGCGCGCACATCTCGAGCGCCGCGTTCGGTGCGTTCGGGCTCCGGGGGGTCAAGCCGGTCTACTACGCCTGGGACCCGGAGGCGATGACAATCGACGTCCCCCGAACCCGGGAGATCCTTCGCGCCGTCCGACCGAAGACCTGCCTGTTCGGGCTCTCCCTGTTCCTCTTCCCGATGCCGATCGAGGAACTCCGGCCGACGCTCGAGGAGATCGGCGCGCGCGGATGGTACGACGGAGCGCACGTGCTGGGCCTGATCGCGGGCGGCCAGTTCCAGGACCCACTCCAGGAGGGGTGCACGGTCCTGTCGGCCTCCACCCACAAGACCCTCCCCGGCCCGCAGCACGGGATCCTGCTGGCGAACACGGAGGACGCCGAGCTCAAGAAAAAACTCGAGAGCGGGGCCTTCCCCGGCGTCACGAGCAACCACCACCTGCACTCGATGGCCGCCCTCGCGGTCAGCCTCGCCGAGCACCTCGAGTTCGGCCGCGACTACGCGCGGCAGACCATCGCGAACGCCCGCGCCCTCGCCCAGGCCCTCCACGACCGGGGGTTCGACGTGCTCGCCGCCGACCTCGGGTTCACCCGATCCCACACTCTCGCCGTGCGCGTCGAGAAGGAGGGGGGTGGGGAGGCGGTCGCGAAACGGCTCGCTGACCTTGGGATCATCACGAACAAGAACCTGCTCCCCGGCGACAAGAGCCCGAAGCACCCCGGCGGAATCCGGCTCGGCACGCCCGAGGTGACGCGGGTCGGGATGCGCGAGCGGGAGATGGAGCGGATCGCGGAGCTCTTCGACGACCTCCTGCACCGGGGGAAGGACCCGGCCGCTGTCGCGAAAGGCGCGGCCGACCTGAAGAGCGGCTTCACGACGATCCAGTACTGTTTCGGCGCGGGCGAGGCCGCCTATCGGTACTACGACCTCGTCGGCCGGGACCCGAGCTGATCTAGCGCGACTCCGGCCCGTCGTCCTCCAGCAGCTCCGCGCGGGTACGGGTCGCCCGTTCGAGGGCCTCCTCGTCGAGGATCACGTGGGCCGGCCCGTCCACCGGGCCCGCAAGGCAGAACCGGGCCACGCCGTCCGGCCCGGTACGGGCGCCCAGCGTTCCGTCGGCCACCAGCGAAGCGACCCAGTCCGCCAGCTCGGGCGGCGGCACCGAGGATCCCCAGGCCAATTCGATGTGCGTGAGGTCCGCCGCGCCGGCCGCTCGCACCGTCGCGATCACCCGGTCGCGGCCCGTGACGAACTCTTCCAGCGCAGCGTCGGAGGGCATGGGGTCGTACTGTGAAGGACGGAACCGTCGGCGCGCCCACAGGGCGAATCCGACCCCCATGGCGCCTACCGGCAACATCACCGCCACGGCGACCAAGACGGGGGGGCCGGGCAGGTTCTGGGATGCTGCGGGGATCGCGATCGGTCCGAGGAGCACCTGAAACGCGGAACGTACCTCTAGCGATCCGCCCGCGGCGGAGGGCGCCGTGTAGTTGACCCAGGCTCCCACGGTCCCGTTCGGGCCTCCGAGAACGGGCGCGGTCGAAGCCGAGGCGGTTCCCCCGCTCTCGAAGTCGACTTGGAGGGAGGCCCCGACCGCCGGATTCCCGTAGATGTCCCGAACGAGCCAGAACGTCCGATTCGTCCGTTCCCCCCCAACCACGAGCTCCGGGTCGTACAACTGGAGGTGTTGGAAGTCGGGGGCGATGTCGACGGTAACGGATGGCGAGACGGGAACTCCGGGGCCGGAAAGCGCGATCTCGAACTGACCGGCGGTGACTGTGGCTACGGTCAGGCTGAGGCGTCCGAGCGTCCAGGCCGAGGGGGGAATGACGAACTTCCCGGGCCCGACCACAAGGAGAGCTCCCACCCCCGAGACGTTCACCCAGGTGTCGCGCGCCGTCCCACCTAGCCCGTCGGTGAGGGAGAGTTCCGCGGTCGGAGCGAACGCCCGCGCCGCCGCTCCGTGCACATCGTAGGCCTGCCATGCGAGCGGAATAGACGAGCCGGCCGCGACCGGACTGCCGGGGGGTAGCTCCACCGCTGGCAGGGAGGTCGCCGGGTCGGGCGTCACGGAGAGGTAGGTCGTTCGTTCCACCTGTGTGCCGAAGGCGTCGACCACGGTCAACGAAACGTACTGCGGCCCCACCGTGGAGGGGATCCAGGTGGTGCTGAGCACCCCATCGTGAAGAACCGCCCCCCGGGCAAAGGAGGTGGCCGTCCCGGAGAGATTCCACCAAAAAGCGCCGGGCATTAGCCCGCCGGTCAGGGTCGCCGAGAGGTTGACGGGCGCGCCGACGGGGGCCGTGGAGGAGTTGGTGGACAGGCCTCCGAGCTGGGGAGCATCGACGATCGTGACGGGTACGGGGAGCGCTGCGATCACGCCGTCCGCGTCCTGGATCCAGACCGAGGCGTTGAACGCGCCGGGGGACTCGTACGAGGGGCGGAACGTCCAATTCGGTCCGGGCGAAGCGGAGCAGAGTGTCGGACCGTCTCCCGGGTCCCAGCAGGCCTTCGCGTACGGTCCGGTGCCCGTTCCCTCGAGGGCCTGGACCTGAACGGTCAGGGGGACGTCGGAGTACCCCTCGAGTGAGGTGGGGGTGACCGCGACCACCGGGGAGGGCCGGACCTGGATGGGCGTGAGGTTCTCGGTCGCGTTGGAGAACCCGTTCGAGACCACCACCACGGGGGTTGCCGTTCCGCGGGACGGGTAGGTGACGGACGTCGTGCAGTCGAGCTCGACGACGTCCCCGGCCCGCGACCCGGTAGTGCACGGGACCGGGCGCGCGGTGAGCCCGAGGCCCGGGAGCACGCTGGCATTGTAGTCGTAGCCGGCCGCTCCGGTCGCAGTGAGCAGGAACGTGAGCGGTCGACCCGCATCGACCGCGGTCTGGTTTGGACCGGCCGTGGCGATGCGGGTGGGGATCGCCGCGAGGGAGAGGAGCGCCGGGCCTGCCGAGAGGTTGGCACCGTTCGAGGTCAACCTCGCGGTGACCGAGAGTTGGGCCGGCGTGGCGCCGAAGCTGGCCGCGAGGGAAACGGAACTCCCCGAGGCACTCGGTCGGAGGCTCCAGCCGGTGCCGTTCACGGACCAGGCGAACTGGGGAGAACCGGGACTGAGCGACCCGTTACCCGCCAGGGCCTGGACGCTGACCGATTCGGATGCGCCCACGCTGTAGACTGCCGTGCTCACCGGCGGAGTTAGGACGAGGCTCGTGAGTTCGGCCACGAAGTCGACGTCGACCACGTGGCCGGTGCGCGAGACGGAGATCCCGTATCCCGGTGGTGTCGCCGAAGTAGGCGCAAGGGAGAGGGGCCCGTATGGTCCGTAGACGGTGGAACAGAGCCCCAGGAGGCGGTCGCAGGTGGAACTGGGGAGGGCGAGGACCAGCGAAAACGCCCCAGTCAGGCTCGTCTCGGTCGAGGCCCCGACCCGTTCGCACTCCGTGAACTGGGTGACGCCCGTGGAATCGTTCCTCCAGTCGACCTCAGCATAGTACGCGTAGGCAAAGGGGACCTGAGAGACCGCGTCCGCCGGGAGGGGGCCTCCCTCCACTCGGAGATATCCCGAATAGTTGTTGAGGAGCCCGGCTCCCGAGCAGGTCGAGGGGGCCGAGGAGCCAGGTCCTGACCGTGCGAGCACAGCGTGGCCGAACGGGCTCGCGGGAGAAGCGAGGAGAACCAGTACGAGCACCGGGAGGAGGACCGCTGACCTTGACCCCGGAAGGACGGACACCCCGGCTCCGTCCCCTCGCCCACGAGGGCGAGAGATGGTCACGAACAGGACCTCCGAGAGATAATCGTATCGACGGCGGACCCCCGTTGAACGGTGACGGCCGCTCCTCTCTTAGCGCGGGACGGATGCACCGGGCGTGGCTCCCCCCACCCACACTTCGATCGAGCCGCCCCGGCTTGCGTCCCTTCCCGCGGCGCGGGCCCAACTCGAGTACTCCTCCCGGTCCCTCGTATTTCCTCAGGACGGAACCCGGATCCTTCGTGCGTGGGGTCGTCCGGAGCACCCGTGGGTGCTCGCGGTCGAACCGAGAGGCCGACGGTGGGCGATCGAGGCTTGGGGGGCGGACCCACCCGCGGCCCGCGCCGCGGTCCGCGCGCTCTTCTCGCTGGACCACTCTCTCGAGACGTTCTACCGACTCACGCGACGCGAGCCCGTGCTGGCGGGCACCGAGCGCCGCTTCCGGGGCCTCCGCATTCCGCGGGACGCCAGCCTCTACGAATCCCTGTTGTACGCCGTCATCGGGCAGCAGCTGAGCGTTCAGGCCGCCCTCACGATCCAGCGTCGCCTCTTCGAGAAGACCTTCTCCGTGATCGTGGCGGACGGCATCGAGGTTCCCTCCGTACCTCCTCCGGCCACCCTTCGAGCGCTGGGCGAGCAAGGGTTGAGGTCAGTCGGCTTGAGCGGGGCCAAGTCCCGCGCCCTTCTCGAACTGGCCGCGCCGGCTACCCGTCCGCTCCTCGACAATCCCGCCCTGGCCCTCCTTCCGGCCGAGCACGCGATCGGACGATTGATCGAGTTGCGGGGGGTTGGGCGATGGACGGCCGAGAACGCCCTGCTCCGCGGCACCGGACGGACCGACGTGTTCGTCGCGGGGGACCTCGGGATCCGGGTCGCCCTCGCGGAGTACGGCGTGCTGCCCCGAGAGGCGGACGAGGAGAAGGCCCGGGTCTGGGCGGACCGATGGTACCCCGGGTGGGGCAGCTACGCGACTCTCTACCTCTGGCGTCGCTTGGTGATGGACCGAAGTTCCTCGGCGGGCTAGTCGTCGTGCGGGGCCAGCGGAAATCGGGTCCGAACCCGATGGATCGCCCCCCTCGCAACGAGACGGCTCTCGACCAGGTGGACCTCCCGGACCGAGACCGTGGTCGGTGGAGGAGGGGGTTCCCTCGCCTCCAGGAGCGAGCGGGCCCGGGCGAGGTCGGCCGGGGAACGCACCCGAAACAGGGTGACGTGGGGAGAGAACGGCACCGGATTCTCGGGGAGGCCGGCCGAGCGCACGGCCGCGCGCACGGAGGCGGCCAAGCGACGGAGGGGCTCCTCGCCGATGCCGACGCCCCGCCACACGACGCGCGGCCGCTCTCTCGAGGGGAAGGCGCCCACTCCCTCCACGACGATCTCAAAACTGGCGTGTTCGGCGACCGCGGGTCGTAGTCGGTCCTCCAACGAGGGGAGCGCGGTCTCGGGGATTTCTCCGACGAAGCGCACGGTCAGATGGTCCGGGGCCGGTGCCGCGTCCCCTTGCGGCCCCGGGGGATTGAGGGGCACCGCGACGAAGGCGCGCATCCGTCGTCAAAGCCACCGGCCTGCTTACGCATTCGGGGCGGACAAGGTGGTCGAATCTCGAAGCGTCCATACCTGGGCCCGGTCCGGCCCGAGTCGGAGATTTCGGAGCGTGCGTCGGACCCGGCCCGCTCGCATCGGGTCTCCCACCACGTACAGGGCGAACGCTCCCCGACCGGCCGCCTTCGACCAGCCGTGACGGATTCGCTCCGGACGAAGCGCCCCCGAAACCTCGGCCTCGACGTGAACGTCCCTCCCTCGGAAGAACCGCCACGCCCACCCCGTCCGCGTCCGGTCGAGGCGGTCGGCGAGTTCCGCGGGAGTCTCCGCCCGCCCCCCATGGCCGAGTTGCCGATAGAGGGCGTCGGGGAGAGTCGTGTCGAACCGTCCCTGGCGAAGGATCTCGAGCGCGTATCCGTGCCGCGCAAAGATGCGGAAGGTGACGAGGAGCAGGCGCCGATGCTCGGCGCTCTCGCGGGCCGCTCCCGTGCTCCGGCCGAGTCCGAGGCGTCGTTCCCCCGCCGCCGACAGCCGAAGCCCGGCCGGGGTGGATTCCAGCTCTGGCCCGCGGACGATCGCCCTCCACGCGAGCTCGAGCCGTTCCGACGCGATCGGCTCGCCCGGCAATCGGCCCGCGGCCCCCACGACCTCCTCGGGCCGGAGACGGCGCCCAGATTCGTCGGCCGCGAGAATCGCCAGGAGGACCTGTTCGGTTCCGGGCGCATCGCTGACCATCAGTTCCTCCGATTCCGTGCCGAACTCTCGACGGGTCCTCTCCAGTTCGAGCCGCCACGCCGCTCCCGGTTCCCCGGGACCCGGCCCGGTCGACGGGACCCAGACGAGCCCGCCCCGGTCGGCGTCGAGCGTGACGCCGGTCCCCGTCGGCAGCCCCGAGAGGAGCCCCGTCGCGTCGCGGGGCTCGATCCCCAGCCAGGGCGCGACGCTGGCCGTCGTGGCGGGGGGGACACGAAACGCGATGAACGACGCGGCGGCTCCGGCCGCCGCACTGCGGACCTCGGGCGCGAGTCGATCCGGATACTGGGTTGCGATGATCGCCTCGATCCCGAACTTTCGGCCCTCGGCGAGCACCTCGGCCACCAACCGGGGAGAGAGGGCTTGGGCCTCATCGAGGACGAAGAGGACGGGAGGCCCCTCCGGATGCGCGTCGGCTCTCGCCGCCAACCCTAGGTAGAGGCGTCCGAGGACGAGCGTTCCGGCGAACGCGGCGCTCTCGGGTCCGAGCGCACCCATCGGGAGCCGCAGGAGGAGGGTCCGGCCGCTCGCCAGCAATCCCTCGATGTCGAGTCCACCGTCGGAAGGCGCGAGCAGGTCCATGAGGGCCGGAACCAGGACGACCTTGGAGAGGCGGGTCGCCGCCGACCAGAGGAACTCCGGGTCGCGTCGCAGGATCGGCCCCAGCTCGTCGAGGAACCGGGCCGTGGTCGCCCGCCGGGTCGCGAGCCGGGCGGAGTCCCGTCGGTCCGCGTCCGTGAGGAGCGCGTACAGGTCGACGAGCGAACCCCCGGTTTCGAGGACCAGGCGTGCGAAGATGTCGAAGATCCTTTCGAGCCTAAACCCCCAGGCGAGTTCGACCCCATCGGGGCTGAGGCGTTTCACCGCCGCAACGAAGTGGGCGGCCGCCCGGTCCGGCGAGGTCGCACCGGCGACGAGCCCGGAAATGCCGGGTACGGGCAGCTCGCTCGCGTCCACGGTCAGCAGACGGGCCCGGTCCGAATCCGAGAGACGCGCCACTACCTGCGGCGCGAGATCGCCATGCAGGTCGAGGACGACCACGGACTGACCCGCCCGGACGGCCCGGGCCGCGAACCCTGCGAGGTACGTGGTCTTCCCGGCGCCGGAAGCCCCGAATACGACGGAGTGCGCTCCGCCGGGCCGGTCGGGAAGCTGAAGCGCGCAAAGGCCCAGCTCGGCGGTCCGATAGCCGGCTGGTCCTGGTTGCGCCCAAGCCCCCGGAGGGATCGAGCGAGCTCCCCCGCGACGCCATTCCCGGAGGGACCACGGGCGGTGCCATCGTACCCGCGCCCGCCGGTGCAGCGCCCGGTACCAGTCCGCGCTGAGGTGGGCCGCGACGGCGTCGGCCAGTCGGTCCCGTACGCGGCGGTCGGGCGCCACCACCCAGCAGCGGGTCGCGATGTCGAGCCGGGAGCCACCCCGATGGACCCAGAAAGTCTGCACTCCGGCCCAGCCACCCTTCCGGAGGCACGGGTCGAGCGCGGGGAGCTCGAGGGGAAACGCCGCCTCCTCGCGGGGCGGGTTCGGCTCCTGAGGGAACGGCCAGAGCAGGCCCACCCGGCCCGACCCGCGCCGCGCAGGTCGTGGCGCCGGAGCGACGGGCCCCGAGGGGCTCGGTGTTCCGGGGAGCGAATCGAGCAGTCCGCCCGGTCGCACGGTGACCGAGGGAATCGGCGAAGTGGTGCTGGCCTCGAACACCGCTCCCGCCGGCGACCGTGCGCTCGTGAGGGCCAGCGCGAGGGCCCGGTACCATCGAAAGCGCTGGGCCATGGTACCGGTGGGGCGGAGGGAGGCCACGTCAGGGCCGTTCACGAGTCTCCGAGAGGGCCCGGGAGACGAGTACCTCGACTTCGTTCGCCAAGTTCTCGAGACCGTTCACGCGAGCGAACGTACGGAGCACGTCCGTGGGAACGAGGTGGGGCACGGCTCGGTCGTACTCCCAGAGGCGGACCTGCCAGAGAAGGCGGCCGTCCGGCAACCGGAAGAGTCGAGCTCGGGGGCAGTACGGTCCGGTCAGGGGGAGGCGCACTTCACCCAGGTATCGGATCCGTCGGGTCGTTCGGCGGCGAACAGGTTTCGGGAGAACGGGTTCCGAGCGCGTATGCGCAGCGTCCAAGATTCCACAAATCCTCCCTCCCCCCGGTGGGCCGGCAGGAGGAAGGTTCCAGTCGAAATCCGCGGGACCGGAGGTCCCGTCACCGCTTCCCGAGGGCCCACCTCCGCGGTCGGACCGCCACGGAGCACAGGAAGGCGGAGGTCCGGCGGAACGCCGGGAAGACGGCCGTCGGGACGGATCCCTTCCGCGCGGGCGGTGCGACCGGTCGGTCCGACCGGGCGTTCGCTCGCGGGACGGCGTCGAGGAGCCCTGACTCGCTCGAGGCGACGTGCCCGATCAGACGGTATGGCCGGGCCTGGCGACCGAGAACGCCGGTCCGAGACGAGCTCGGACGAGCGTGCCGGAGGCCCGTGCCAGGGGTTCGGAGCCGTGCGCGTCGCAAGAGGTCGAGACTCGCGGTCGAATCGGGGGATTCGAGGGGAGTGTGGACTCAGGGGACGACGCGGGACTCATGGGGAGGTTCGAGTCCGGGACGCGTCCGCCCGTAAGACTGTCTTCGGCGCCGGTGAACGATGAACGCTGAGAGGCGTGGCCGTCGGGGAAACTCCGGTTTCGAATCGATTCGGTCGCGAGGAGAGAAGGGTTGTGGAGGGGACCCTCGCACGCCCGGGACACGGTGCTGTCCCCTTGCGGCGATGTGAAGGGCCCCCTCCTTGGGGTGGTTGCACTCGTTCTATCGCGGCGGACCGTATTTAGGGCGAAAGGGAGAGGGGGTGGAACGGGTTCCCGACAGGCGTTCCGCGGGACCGGTCTACCGGCTCCGAGGAGCGCTCGGCTCCGCGATGACGACCCGGGGCAGCTCGCCCTGGATCGCGGAGGGTCGCCGGGCAGCGGTCGTGGCGCGGCTCGTCGCCTGGTGGCGCTCGAGAACCCAGCGTTCCCCCCACGCTCGCAACTCGCGGGCGGCGGGAGCAAGGCCCAGTCCCATGTCGGTGAGCGAGTAGACCACGGAGAACGGTCGGGTGCTCACGACCGTCCGCTGCACGACTCCTTGGCTCTCGAGGAACTTCAGGGTCGCGCTCAAGGTCTTCGCGTTCAAGCGAGCGTTCGACTTCAGGATCTCGCTGAACCGCTGGGGTCCGTCGAGGAGACGGTGCACGATCGCGAGTCGCCATTCGGTACCGATGACCCCGATGGCCGCGAGAACCGGGCAGAGCCCGCGCCCTTCGGATTCGTCGCATTCGTCGGAGCCGCGGGCGGGAATGTGGTTGGCGTGTCGGGGACGATTGGGGTCCATGGCTGCTTCCGAATACAACGAGAACACTGAGCCTCTTATAGTTACTGTATGAAAGTAAGTGAACATACGTTACTTGTTCACCGTTCGCCGCGTCGCCGGCCCGTTCCGTTCCGGGCGTACGTTTTCTCCGCCCTCGTCCGTCCGTCCGCATGGCCCTTCGCCGCCGAGAGGTCGAGCTCACTATCGAGCGCCCGCTCGGACCGGTCCCCGGCGGCGGGAGCGTTCGCCTTTCCGCCCGGTTCGAGAGCACGGAGGACGGCACGCCCACCCCGCGCGAGCTGGGCGAGGCCCTCGACGGACTGCGGGCCGACCTCGACGCGCTCGTGGGGGCTCCCCTCGCGGCAGCGCCGGCGCTCCGGCCGGACCGGGAGCTGCCGGAGCTCATCGACACGTACCACCCCCGCCAGCGGGTCCTCCTCGACCTCCTGCGCGACGAGGGCGAGCTCACCGCGATCGAGCACGCGCGTCTCGTGGAGTACCTGGCGGCCGGCGGTGAGCCGATCCGCCCCGTCCCCCCGCCCCGCCCCAGCTTTACCGACCAACCACTCGCCGCCGCCCCGATCGTCGCGGAGCGTTCCCTCGAGGGCGCGCGCTCGGTCTCCGAGCTCCGCCGCACGTACCAGATCGATACCCTGAAGCAGGCCGGCGCGGTTCGGGCACGCCGCCAGATCTCCTTCGCCGAATACATGGCGCTCAAGCGCCATTTCGAAGCGGAGGCGTCCTCCGCCTCGGCCCCGCGGGAATCGCCGTCGGCGTGATCGGCCGGACCCCGTTCAACGGCCGGCGGTCGAGGAACCGGGTTTCTCCCCCGTCCCGGGCAATCCGCACAACGCGATTGCGAGCAGTCCGACATCGGTGATCCCCGGACGCATCGGGATCCCCCGAGCCCGGCCGGGCGGAACCGTCGTGCGACCGTCCGACGCCGGGCCGAAGATGGCCGCCGGCGGGAAGTCCCGGGAGCCGAGGCCACCGCTCGTTCGGGCGAGCGTGACGCTCATCTCCCGACGTCGGACCAATTCCTCGGCCCGGGTCAGGAACGCCGCGAGCGCCGGCCCCTCGTCCACGCCCTCGGGGAGGCCGAGGGTGGTCATCGCGAAGACCGCCACGCCCTTGGTCCGGCTCGAGTCGGTCAGGTTCTCCGCCGCGACGAGCTCTTCCACCCGGGCCAGGAACCGTTCCGCGGCCGCCGCGGGGGGCTCGCGGATCATGAGGAATCCGAGACGGCTCGTCCAGCCCCGGTCGAAGACGGAATCGGCGGCGGCGCGCAGGGCGTCCGACGGCGCCGCCACGACGACCGGCCGACCGACCTGGGGGAGACGCAGGGCGGGTTCCGCCGCGCTCGCGAGCCGGTCGAGCGCCGGCGGGGGTAAGCGTCCGGTGAGCCCCAGTCGGGCGACGACCGCCCGGGCCTCCTCGCGCTCGGTCGATGCGACGGCATCCATCGGTCCTCCGCCGACGAGCAGCGGACCGTCCCCCCGGTCGATCACGAACGTCGCGGTGTCGCACCGGCCGCACATCGCTGCGACCCGTCCCCCCACGCCGCCCTCGCCGACGACGCGGGCGAGCAGACCGACCTCGCGACCCGTCGCGCCGGCGGTCTGAGCGTCCCCGAAGAACCGGGCGAACTCCTCCCGCGTGACTCCGGCAGGGGGGAGCGTGAGCGCGCGGAGGGCGCCCGGCGAAAGGAGAACGAGGAAGAGGTCCTGGGGGCCGAGGCCGTCCGCGATCTCCTGTACCGCGCGGACCGTCTCCTCGGCCCCAGTGAATCCCGGCAGGCCCAGGGGGACCGTGAGGCCTCGGAACGGAAGTTCGTCCACCACCGGTTCCGGTCCAGCGAGGAATCCCTGGGTCAGGCGGTCCCCGACCGCGTGGAGGGCCCCGAGCGCCATCGAGTTCGCCGCGTTGCCGATCGCGACGAACGCGACCTGACGATACCGCCGGTCCGCGACGAACCGGTTGCCCACCCGGAGCACCCCCTCTTCCCGGCGCAGGGCGGCACGGACCGAGCGGTAAGCGTCCGCTGCCGTCACTGCGGCCTGGAAGGCTCCCCGAGGGACCGGGTCGGGGCCCTTCGGCTCGGGCTCCTCTTGGGGAAACGGCTCCCAGGGGAACCGACCGATCACGACCGTCCTACCCGGCGGGAGGGACAATAGGCTGGCGGAGGCGACTGGAACGTCACTCCGGATCGAGCCCGTCGACCAGGGCGATGCGATAGGCCCCGAGGAAGACGGCGGGATGGCCCGACCGGGGCCGACCCGGTGAGGTCCGCACCGGTCGGTATGTAGGAGGAAGGGTCTCGTCGGTCCCGCGGCGACCTCTATTTGCGGGTTGCGCTGCCGTAGGCGAGCCCGTCGTAGGGAGGGCTATATAGATACGGACTCGTCGCCCGATTCCACATGCGCGCGAGCGGGGGCTTTCACGGACGGCGCATCCAAAAGACCGGCGGCTCGACGTTCATCGTCTCGCTGCCGAAGAACTGGGTGCTCGCCCGCGGGCTCGGGGCCGGCGACGTGTTGTTCTTCACGCCGCGGGCCGACGGGTCGATGACGATCTTCCCCGAGGCGGCGACCGGCGGCGAGGGAGAGAAGCGGGTCGTCGACATCTCGAACGACGACGACCAGGACCACCTGTTCCGGCGTCTCGTCGCCGAGTACATAGCGGGGTACCCGATGCTCGATATCCGGACCGACGGCCGGATGAGCGCTCGCACGCGGGCCGTCGTCCGCAGCTTCGCCCAGCGGATGATCGGCCCCGAGATCCTCGAAGAGACCGCCGAGTCGGTCATCCTCCAGGATGTCGTCGGCCCGAACCCGTTGCCGATCCCCTCCGTCATTCGACGGATGCACCAGATGGTCCGCTCCATGCAGGGCGACTCGATGACGGCGTTCCGCACCCGAGACTCCTCGATCGCGAAGGACGTGATCGACCGGGACTGGGAGGTCGACCGCCTCCACTGGTTCCTCGAAAAGCAGGTCACGACCGCGCTGCGCGACGCCCGCATCCTCGCGACGCTCGACCTGACGCTCCCCGAGTGCTCGACCTACCTGCTCGCGTCGCGCATCCTCGAGCGGATCGCGGACCACACGGTCCGCATCGCCGAGACGGTGTCGATCCTGGGCAAGGACCGCACCCCGGACCGCCTCCAGAGCGAGCTCGACAAGATGAGCACGAGCGCAGCGAGCGCCGTCGCCGACGCCCTCGACAGCCTCGAGTCCCGCGACATCCAGAAGGCCAACGCCGTCATCGACGCCGCCCACGAGCTGACCCGGTACCGGGAGAAGCTGCTCCACGAGATCGCGACCCGGCAGAGTCGCCTCGCGGTGGGCCTTGCGTACGTACTGGAGAGCCTCGAGCGGATCGCGTTCTACGCGAGCGACCTCGCCGAGATTGCGATCGACCGCGCCGTCGAGGTCGCGGGCCGTCCCGTGGTCGACCCGAGCGCCCTGAGAGCCTCCGAGCTCGGCGCGTAGGGACGCCCCGTTACCCCAGGACCGCGGCCAAGAGGGCGGCGAGGTCACTCTCCGTCGGCACCCGCGGGTTCGCGAGCGCTCCCGGGGAGCGCAAGGTCCGGGCGAGCACGTCGGTCCGCTCGCGTTCGACGGCTTCGAGATTCCCTCCCGCGGCGCGCACCGTGAGGGGGAAGGGGAACTGGCCGTAGAGTCGACGGAGGCGCTGCGCGAGGCTCGTGTCCCCTCGCTCGTCCCGGTCGCGGGCCCGTTCGGCGAGGGTTTCGAGCCGGTCGCGGGCGGACGGGTGGTTGAACTCGAGGACGTGAGGGAGCGCGATCCCCATGAGTCGGCCGTAGGGGAGACCGGAGGGTCCTTCCAGTGCGCGGGCCAGCGCATGGGCGAGGCCCCGCTGGGCGTTCGAGGAGGCGAGCCCGGCCGAGGTCGCCGCGTAGTGGAGGGCCGCTCGCGCATCGGGGTCGTCGCTCCACCGGATCGCATGCGGGAGCCTTCGGACGACCGAGGCGACGGCGTCGAGGGCGAGCGCGTCCGAGAACGGGTTCGCCCACGCCGAGAGGAACGCTTCCGCGGCGAGCCCAAGGGCCTCGAAGGCGCCGTCCATCTGTTCGGCCGGGCCGAGGGAGGCGGCGAGCGCGGGGTCGACGAGGGCCCAATCCGGGACCAACGACCGGTGGGCGACCTCGACCGGGGCCCCGTCCACGGCGCGCAGGTCGGCCGCCCAGGAGGCTTCGGCGCCGCTCCCGCTGGTCGTGGGGACGGCGAGCAGCGTGATACCGGGTCCCGCCGGGGGGTCCCAGAGCGGGGGGAGTGCGGCGAGGGCGAGGTCCGGTCGCGTCCACCGCAGTCGCACCGCCTTCGCGGCGTCCAGGGTGCGGCCTCCGCCGAGGGCGATGAGCGTATCCGGCAGGTGGTCGCGGAACCGCTCGGCGACCCGGTCCACCTCGTCCAGCGAGGAGGCTCGGTCGCTCGCCGTCTCCACCTCCACCGTCGCGTCGCATTTCGCGAGCTCTTCGACCAGCCGACGGGCGCCGTCCCGACGGGCAACGGTCGGGTCGACGAGGAGGACGGCCCGGCGGACCCCGAGCCCGCTCAACTGTTCGAGGGCGCCGGTGCCCCAGGCGATCCGGGGAGCGAGGAAGAATCCGCTCACGCGTGGCGGCTCCCGACCCGGGGCCGCGCGCCTAGGCCCGAGGTCCCTCGCGGCATCGTCCGCAGGCTCCGGTGAGCGAGAAGGCGATCCCGTCGACGCTCCAGCCGGCCGGGTGCTGGGAGGCGAGGGCGACCAGGAGCTGTCGTTCCGCGTCCTGGAGCTCGAGCCGGGAGATTCGGCCGCAGCTCCGGCAGACGATGTGCGAGTGGGGCGGCTCGAGAAGACCGACCCGGATGATCCGCGGCAGGGGGTCCGGGGTCTCGAAGAGGGGCTCGAGCGGCCGGGCCCGCGGGCGGGCGCGCCGGGGGGGCGCGCGCCGGACGGGAGTTCGTCGGGGCGCCATCGCGCCGGCCGACCCCACCCCTGTATTTAGGAAACCCTGCGGGGCCGCGCGCGTCGCGGGCTACGCCGACGAAGGGGCCCGGGGGACGACACCCCCTGGGACGAGCGGTAGGGAACGGAGACGCTGTCCCGTGGCGTCGTAGATCGCGTTGGCGATCGCCGGTGCGACGGCGATGAGGGGGGTCTCGCCGCCGCCCTGGGAGGGCAGGTCGCGCCGGTCCAGGAGCACGACCTCGATGGGCGGGACGTCGTGGAAGCGGGGGACCCGGTACTGGGAGAGCCGGGGGTTCATGATCCGGCCGTTCTCGAACGAGACTGCTTCGAAGAGCGCGCCGCCGAGCGCCATGATCGTGCCGCCCTCGACCTGGTTCTTCAGGTTCGCCGGATGGACGATCGCTCCGCACTCGAACCCCGTGACGATCAGGACGACCTCGAGCGTCCGGTCGTCGCCGACGCGCACTTCGGCGAAGGTGGCGACACGGCCGCCCTTCTCGAGGCCGACCGCGATCCCCTGTCCTCGGCCGGAGCGGCGGGCGGCGCGCCGCGGCCGGGAGTCCCAATGGGCCCGTTCGGCGACCGCGCGCAGCACGGCCGAGAGGCGGTCGTCCGAGAGGAAGCGCAGGCGGTACTCGACCGGGTCGGCGTGGAACCGGGCCGCGAGCTCGTCCACGTGCGATTCCCGGGCAAAGTTGTTCGCCGTCGCGGCGAGCGCCCGGTAGGAGCCCTGCGCCAGCGGCGAATCCGCGGGCTGGTTGCCGATGCTCTGGTTCGGCACCCGGTACGGGATGCGCGCGGCCGCCGAGCCGGCGTTCAGGTCGTGGAACTTCCAGGCCGAGATCGTCCCGTCGGAATCCGCGCCGGCCTCGATGTCGATCACGGCCATCGGGCGCAGGTAGGCCTGGGTGAACTCCTCTTCCCGGGTGTACACGATGCGGACGGGATGGCCCGTCGCCTTGGCGAGCCGTGCCGCCCCGGCGGCGAGGTCGCCCGCGTGCTTGCCCCCGAACCCGGACCCCGTGGGCGGGACGATGATACGGACGAGCGTCGGGGGAATGCCGAGCGCATCGGAGACCGCGTCCCGCGCCCGGAAGGGGGTCTGCGCCCCGATCCACACGGTCAGGCGGGGACCGTCCCAGGCGGCAAGGACCGCGTGGGTCTCCATCGGCACGTGGGCGATGTAGGCGGTCGTGTAGGTCGCGCGGAGCGTTACGGGGGCCGCGGCGAGCGCCGCCTTGGTGTCCCCGGTCTCGTGGTGGATCACGTCCCAGAAATCCTCGCCTTCGGCCGGGTGCTGTCGGAGGTAGGCGACGATGTCGCGCTCAGACGGGAGCGGGAGGGTCGCCCACTCGGAGCGGATCGCCTTCAACGCAGCCCGGGCCGTAAGCAAGTCCGGCGCCGCGACTCCGACGAACTCTCCCTCGCGGAGCGCCGTCACGCCGGGGAGGGCCTGGGCTGCGGTCAGGTCGACGCTGAGCAGCTTCGCACCGAGGGTTGGGGGGAAGAGCAGCTTACCGTACAGCATCCCCTCGGGGTGAAGGTCGGAGGTGTACCGCTGCGCGCCGGTCACCACCTCACGTCCGCCCACGTTGGCGGCGGGGAGGCCGGCTCGACTCCATTCGGAGGGCGGGATGGGTCGCGTCGAGGGGGCGACCACCTCCACCCGGTGCAGGCCTTTCACGAGGCTGCCGTACCCTACCGTCTTCGCGCGGGGGCCGCCCTTGGGGGAGCGAGCGAGACCGTCCTCGAGTTCGACCGCGTCAGCCGGCACACCCAGGGAAGCGGCGGCGAGTTCCCGCAGGGCCGCCCGCGCGGCCGCCCCCGTACGCCGGAGGTGCTCCCCGGCATCGGGCATCGAACGGCTGCCGAAGGTACCCATGTCCCAGGGGCAGGCGTCGGTGTCCCCCATGGTGAGCTCTACGGCGGAGAGCGGCAGGTGCAGTTCCTCCGCGATCAGCAGCGAGAGTGCGGTTCGGGTTCCCTGGCCGACCTCCACTTTGCCGATGAAGGCGTGGGCCCTCCCATCCTCGCCGAGGTGGATCCAGGCCCCACCGTGGGGGGGACCGCCGCGCCCCCAATCCCCGGCGCCCGGTCGCTCGGCGGGAAGGACGACCACGAGCCCCGGGCCGAGCCGGTCGAAGTACGGCCGGTCGCCCGGGGCGAGCAGGTCGAAAGGGGCCGTGGCGGTCATGGGATCCGGCCTCCGTTGGTCGGGAGTTGCCGGGCCGCGTCCTGGACCGCCGCGACGATGCGGAGGTACCCGCCACAGCGGCAGAGGTTCCCGTTCATCGCCGTCCGGATCTCCGCCTCGTTGGGGTGGGGGTTCCGCTCGAGGAGCGCGACGGCGGTGAGGATCATCCCGGGCGTGCAGAATCCGCACTGGAACGCGCCCGCATCGAGGAAGGCCTGCTGGACCGGATGCAGTCGCTCCCCCTCGGCGAGACCTTCGATGGTCGTCACGGAACGGCCGACCACCTCGCCGATGGGGGTCTGGCACGCCCGGACCGCGACCCCGTCGACCAGGACCTTGCAGGCCCCGCACTCGCCCTCCCCGCACCCGTACTTGGTGCCGGTGAGCCCGAGTTCCTCCCGGAGCACGTGGAGGAGGCTACGGTCCCGGTCGAGGGAGACCGGACGGTCCACGCCGTTCACCCGGAGGGGGGCCTCCCTCCGGGGTGGGGGGGTGGCCCGGTGAGTCCGGGCCCCGACGTGCGGTTTCGCTTTTCGGGCCGCCACGGTGCGGGGTACTCCCCGGCTGTAGTTGGGGGTTGCTCCCGACCCACCCGGACCGTGCTAGAGATTGCCCGCGTAGAACCGGATGACCCGCTGCCAGGCGTCCGTAGCGCTCTCCGCGTGGTAGTTCGGTCGCGTGTCGTTGAAGAAGGCGTGCTTCGCGCCAGGGTAGACATGGTAGTCGAACATCTTGCCGGCGGCGGCCATCGCGTCCGCGAAGGCCGGGACCGTCTGCGTGATGCCAATGTCCTCGCCCCCGTAGAGTCCCAAGAGGCGCGCCTCGATGCGGGGGACGGCGTCCAGCGGCGGGTTCTGGCCGTAGAAGATCACGGCGGCGCGGAGCTCCGGGTCGACCGTCGCGAAGCGGGCCGACATCGCGCCTCCAAAGCAGAAGCCGACCGACGCGATCCGGTGCGGGTCGACGTCGGGTAGGGAGCGGAGGTACTGGGCCACTCCGTGCAGGTCTCGGGCGAATCCTTCCTGCACGGTCGGCTGGCTGATCTTCCCGAACGCCTCCAGGATCGGCCGGCGCTCGGGGGGCTGCGTCGCGGCGAACGCCGCGAGCTTCGCAGGGTCGCGCCGCAGTTCGGGTCCGGCCTCGGCGAACGCCTTTATCGCCATCCCGACGTTCGCCGGGGTCAAGAGCGAGTGCAACTCGCCCGAGAAGAGGTCCGGGGCGGCGGCGATATAGCCCAGCCCCGCGAATCGCCGAGCGACATCGCGGATGTGCGCGTCCGGCCCGAAGATCTCGTGGATCACGATCACGGCCGGGTACTGGATCCCCGCCTTCGGGTGCTCCGGAAGGGCCAGGTATGTGTCGACCTTCCGTCCGCCCGTCGGGATCGAAACCTCTCGCTCCGGCGCCATGAGGTACACCATACCGGGCCCCCAGATGACCCGTTCGGTGCAGCCCCCCCTCGGGGCCAGGGCCGGGCTCACCCGAGGAAGTTCCAGAAGTCGTCCCGCCAGTAGTCGACCGATTCGTGGACGTGCCGCAGGCGGACCGGCTTCAACCCCTCCCGCTGGGCCACCTCGAACCGCTTCCGCAGCTCCTCCACGGTCTCGTCCGCGAGGGTGTCCAGGAGACCCTTCAAGTCGTGCTCGATCCCGAGGTCAAGGACCCGGTCGGGGTGGCGGATCACGAGGCGAATGTGGTGGCTGTGCGGAAGTTCGACCCGGATCACCTGCCATTCGAGCGTCTCCCCGCGCTTCTGCTGTAGTCGGAACGCGGCCAGGTTCCCGATCGCCTCGGCAACGAAGTTCTCGTCGGTAAGACCGGGGCGGAGGTGCAACCCGAGCTCGAGTCCCCGATGCATGCCGACCCGACCCACCGGAAGGAGAAACGGTCTTGGACGTCTGACCGGAGGGGGGCCCACCCGCGAAGGGCGGCCTCAGGACGAGTCCCGCTCCAAGGCGGGGGCGAGGTGACGTCGCCACGTATCGGCGTCGTGCCGTTGGCATTCCCGGGCCCGGCGGGCCGTCTCGGTCGCGGAGAGCGCGCGACGGTGCTGCTCGAGTCGGAGTCCGAGGAACTCGAGGTGGGACCTTCGGGGGCCGTCCGCCACGATGCGGTACCAGTACTGCGAGCCCTCGTAAGGACCGTCCAGATGAGTGTTCGTCCAGGCCCTCTCCTCGGGGAAAAGGCGGACGAGCCGACGGATCCGAATCGGCCGGCGGTGCGGGTACGTCGTGTCGGCCATCACGAGGGCGTCCTCGCTCCGACGTTGAATGGCCCGCCGGGTCCGCTCGGGAAAGAGCGGGCCGTCGGCCGGCCCGAAATCGGTGCACCAGGCATACGCCGCCGGCGCCGGGACGCGAAACGTTTGGCGGAAGCGGTACCGGAGCGAGACCCAGGCCACGAGCGCACCTGTCGGTTCGCGTAAAGGCGCGTCGTTCTTCAAGCATACCGTCGGCCCCGGGAACCGCGCGTGCGGGAGGGACGAGGTGTCCGAGGTCGCCGCTCGAGGAGTCAAGCCGGGTTGACGGGGAGTATTAGCGAGTCGCTCCGCATGCTTGCATCATCCTGCAAGTGTGCAACCGCAGGAGCAAGGAAGCAACCTGAGGAGTAGAACGATGTCAGGCGCAATGGTCCAATCAAGCGAATCCGGCCTACACAAGGACCTCGGTCTTACGACCGAGGAACCCGCGACGAACCCACCGGTGCAGAACGGGCTGTCGATGGTGGTCTTCTCCGGCGACCTCGACAAGGTCCTCGCCGCGATGATCATCGCGAACGGCGCGGCCGCGATGGACCTCCCCGTGAACATCTTCTTCACGTTCTGGGGGCTCAACGTGCTCCGCCGCGGTGGACCGGTGCACGTCAACGGGAAGAAGACGGTCACCGAGGGGATGTTCGGCCGCATGATGCCCCGCGGCCCGGAGCACCTCCAGCTTTCGAAGATGAAGATGGCCGGCCTCGGCACCCGGATGATCAAGAAGGAGATGGCGAAGAAGCACGTCCTGAGCCTGGCCGAGCTGATCAAGTCGGCGCAAGAGCAAGGCGTCCACTTCACCGCGTGCACGATGTCGATGGACCTCATGGGGATCCACAAGGAGGAGCTCATCTCCGGGATCACCTACGGGAACGTCGGGTCGTTCATCGACGCCGCCGACCGCAGCCGGATGACGTTGTTCATCTAGAGGCACGGGACCGGATGACCGCTCGCCGCCCCGCCCAGCCCACGACGTTCGACCCCGAAGGGTTCGAGCTCGAGGCCGACATGATCCGCGTGCTCGCGAACCCGAAGCGGCTCCAAATCGTCGACCTGCTCGGTCGGGGCCCGCGAACGGTCACCGAGATCGCGGACTGGCTGAACCTCTCCCTCCCGAACGCATCCCAGCATCTCCGCGTGATGAAGGACCGGGGCATCGTCGGGGCGCAACGGAACGGCCGGGAGGTCCGCTACGGCCTCCGCAACCCCATCCTCGCGAAAAGCTGCCAAATCGTCCGCCGCGCCCTGCTCGCGGAGACCCGGCGTCGGCGCCCGGTCGGGCCGACCCGGTTCGCCGCCCCGACCCCCTTTCCCGGATGAATCACGGAGGAACCAACATGAACATCGAGGAGCTGAAGGCCCTGAAGGTCGACAAGGTCGTGGACGCCCGGGGCGTTGCCTGCCCCGGCCCGCTGTTGGAAGCGAAGCGGATGGTCCCGTCGGTCCCGATGCACGGGGTAATGGACATCATCTCGTCGGACGAGGGCACGACCGAGGACGTCCCGCTTTGGGCGAAGAAGGTCGGCCATGAGTACCTGGGCACCCTCCCGGCCGCCGGGCTCTGGCACGTCTACGTCCGAAGGGGCAAGTAGTGACCGACCCGGGCCCCGCGCGTCCGCGGCCGCGCGTGCTGGTGTTCTCCACGAACGCGATCTCCGACATGGGGATCGACCTCGCGGGGAGCGCCCACATGGACTACTCGGCGACGGTCCAGGTCATCGCGGTCCCCTGCTCCGGCGGGATCAACCCGGCGTGGATCGTCCACGCGATCGACGCCGGGTTCGACGGCGTCTTCGTGGCGGCCGACGGAGCGGAGTGCGCGTTCCTACCGGATTGCGTGGCCCGGACCGGGCATATCGTCGACCAGGCCCAGGCCCGTCTCCAGGAACGGGGTCTCGAGCCGGGTCGGGTCAAGACGGCCGCGATCTGCTCGGTCTGCGCGGAACCGTTCGTCAACCACATGAAGCAGTTCGGCAAGACGCTCGCCGAGTTCCCCGGGGTCGCCGCGGAGGCCTGAATGCCCGCGTCCGACGGGCGGCCGAAACCCGACTACGACGTGCTCGTCGTCGGGGCCGGCGTCGGGGGGATGGAGTCGGCTCTCAACCTCGGCGATATGGGGTTCAAGGTCTTGCTCGTCGAAAAGGAGCCCTCCGTCGGGGGACGGATGATCCTCCTCAGCAAGGTGTTCCCTACCCTCGACTGCGCCAGCTGCATCTCCACGCCGAAGATGGCGGCGGTGAACAACCACCCCAACGTGCGGGCGCTCGTCTACTCCGAGGTCGACGATATCACGCCGCGACCCGCAGGGGGATTCCAGGTCCACCTGACCCAGAAGCCGAAGTTCATCGACGCCGCGAAGTGCACCGGGTGCGCGTTGTGCGAGCCCGTGTGCACCGTGAACGTTCCAGACGAGTTCAACTACGACCTCGCCGCGCGTCGCGCGGCCCACATCGCCTTTCCGCAGGCCGTCCCGAAGAAGGCGGTCATCACCCGGACGGGAACCTCGCCATGCTCGTTCGCCTGCCCCGCGGGCGTGAAGCCCCATGGCTACGTCTCCCTGGTCCGTGCGGGGCAGTACGACGAGGCGTTCCGCCAACACCTAGAGGACGCCCCGCTGGTGGGCGTCCTGAGCCGAGCCTGCTACGCCCCCTGTGAGGAGCAGTGTACCCGCGCCGAGCTCGAGGGCACGGTCTCGATCCGCGGGATCAAGCGGTTCATGGCGGACCGATACTACGCCGCCCACCCAAGTCCGGAGTACGGGCCCCCGGCCGAGCGCCGGGGCCATCGGGTCGCCATCGTGGGCTCCGGCCCGTCCGGGCTCTCGGCGGCGTTCTTCCTGGGAAAATCCGGTTACGACGTGACCGTCTTCGAGGCCGATGGAGAGCCCGGGGGCATCATGCGCTGGGGGATCCCGTCCTACCGGTTGCCGAAGGAGGTACTCCGACGTGACGTCGAGAACATCACCGCCCTCGGGGTCCAGATCGAAACCGGGCACCGAGTCTCCTCGATCGCAGAGCTGAGGAGCGCCGGGTTCGATGCGGTGTTCGTCGCGACTGGCGACCGGGGGGGGCGCAAGCTCGGGGTCCCGGGCGAAGCTCTCGACGGCGTGATCGACTCGATGGAGTTCCTCCACCTCGTCAACGACGGGCACCCGCCCGACCTCCGCGGGAAGGTCGTGGTCGTCATCGGCGGGGGCAACGTCGCGATCGATTCGGCCCGCAGCGCGCTCCGTCTTGGGGCCCGGTCGGTCAAGCTGTTCTGCCTCGAGTCCCGGCCTGAGATGCCGGCCCACGCCTGGGAGGTCCGAGAGGCCGAGGACGAAGGGGTCGTTGTCACGAACTCCTGGGGCGTCGGCCAGATCCTGGGCTACGACCGGAAGGTCCTGGCCATCGAGTTAATCCGGTGCACCGCCGTCTTCGACGCCGAGCACCGCTTCCGTCCTACGTTCGACCGCACCGTGTCGGAACCCGTCCCGACCGAGGTGGTCATCACCGCGATCGGACTCGCGCCGAATACGGGGGCGTTCGCCTCCGAGCTCCCCCTCGCGCGCAACGGAACCATCACGGTGGACCCCGAGACGCTCGCCACCCCGGTCCCGGGCGTCTATGCGGGCGGCGACGCAGTCACCGGCCCCTCCATGATCGTCGCGTCGATCGGGCAGGGGAAGCGGGCCGCGTTCTCCATCGACCGGTATCTTCGGGGCGTGCCCGCCGACAGCGTCCGGTTCGACGACCGATTGCCGGTCGCCGACCGAGCCCCGGTCCTCGCCCGTGCCCGCGACGGGGGGACCCGGCGGGAGCCCGTCGCGCTCCCCCGCCGTCCGCTGGCCGAGCGGCTCGCCTCGTTCGACGAGTACGAAGGCGCCCTCGGGGAGGCGGAGGCCCGCTCGAGCGCCAACCGGTGCCTCGACTGCGGGGTCTGCTGCGAATGTCGCCAGTGCATCGCCGCGTGCCCCGCCGACGCGATCGACCTCGGCATGCGCGCCCGCCACGAGACCGTCTCGGTCGGGTCCGTCGCGCTCGCGACCGGATTCTCCCCGTTCGACGCCCGCCTCAAGCCCGCGTTCGGGTTCGGGCGGTTCCCGAACGTGATCACGGGCCCCCAGATGGACCGGATCCTCGCGCCGACCCGTCCGTTCAATGCCGTCGTCCGCCCCTCCGACGGGAAGGCCCCGTCGAACGTCGCGTTCGTCCTCTGCACCGGCTCGCGCGACGAGCAGGTCGGGAACCGGCTCTGCTCCCGCGTCTGCTGCATGTACTCGATGAAGCAGGCGCAGCTCCTGATGGGCGCCCTCCCGCTCGCGGACGTCACGGTCTACTACATCGACATCCGGGCGTTCGGCAAGGGGTACGAGGAGTTCTTCCAGCAGACGAAGGGCATGAGCGTCAACTTCCGCCGGGGCAAGGTCGCCCGCGTCGAGGAGGCTGAGAACAACGACCTGATCGTCCACTACGAGGACATCGAGGGCGAGGGGGGCCCGAAGGAGGCCCGGCACGACCTCGTCGTCCTCGCCACCGGTCTCCTGCCCAACCAGGGTGCCTTCCGTCTCTTCCCGCAGGGAGCCCCCGCGAGGGACGCCTACTCCTACGTGCGCGAGACCGACGAGGAGCTCCAGCCGGGCCAGACGAGCCTCGACGGGGTGTTCGTCATCGGGTCCGCGACCGCCGTCCGGGACATCCCGGACACGATCCTCCACTCCGAGGCCGCCGCGGCCCAGATCGCCGCCTACCTGAAGCGGGCGGAGGTGCACGCATGACCGACCCCCCTCGACGGATTGGGGTCGTGATCTGCCAGTGCGGCGGGAACATCTCCGACTACGTCGACACCGAGAAGGTCCGGGCGGAGGCCGCGAAAGAGGGGATGGTCGTCTCGACCCAGGTCCAGATGTTCGCCTGCTCCGACGCCGCGCAGCAGGCCGTGATCCAGGAGATCCGCGAGAGAAAGCTGGACGGGGTCGTCGTCTGCTCGTGCTCCCCGAAGCTGCACACGGCGACCTTCCGGGCCATGACCCAGCGGGCCGGCCTGAACCCGTACGAGTACACCCAGGTCAACATTCGGGAACAATGTTCATGGGCCCATACCCACGACCGACCCGCCGCGACCGAGAAGGCCCTGAAGCTCGTCCGGGCCGGGGTCGCGAAGACCGCGCTCTCGACCCCCCTCGAGCGCATGCGGGTCGAGACGATCCCCAAGGTCCTGATCGTCGGGGCCGGGGTCGCCGGCCTCCGGGCCGCCCTCGCGCTTTCGGACCTCGGCATCTCCGTCCACCTGGTCGAGAAGGCCGAGCAGGCCGGTGGCCAGGTCGTCCGTTGGGGTTCGCTCTTCCCCAACGACAAGAACGGGCGGGCGTTGATCGACGGGCTTCTCGAGGAGGTCCGCCGACGGGAAAACGTCGTCCTCTATCTTTCGACCGAGCTCGTCGAGAAGGAGGGCCGCGTCGGCGAGTTCCGCGTGCGCCTTCGTACGGCGACGGGTGATTCGATCGCCCTCACGGTCGGTGCGATCGTCGTCGCGACCGGGTTCGACCCGTACTCCCCGGCGACGGGCGAGTTCGGGTACGGCCTCGACGGAGTGCTCACGCTCCCGGAGTTCAAAGAGCTCCTCGCGAACCATCCGGGCCCGCTCGTGTATCGGGGGCGGCCGGTGCGGACGATCGCCTACGTCTACTGCGTCGGCTCCCGCGAGGAATCGAAGGAGACGGGGCCGCACCTCTACTGCTCCCGGTACTGCTGCAGCGCGACCTCCCACATCGCGACCGTCGTGAGCGCCCGGGACCCGTCGGTCCACCAGTTCCACCTCTTCCGGGACATCCGGACGTACGGCAAGTACGAGGCCCTCTACGAGCGGGCGCTCCGCGCCGGGTCCGTCTTCCTCCGCTACGGGGAGGACTCGCTCCCTTCCGTCACGCGGGACGGCGAGGGGCTCCGGGTCTCGGTCCACGACCGGCTGATGCGGGGCGAGGACGTCGAGATCCGCCCCGACTTGGTCGTGCTGGTCACCGGCATGGTGGCGCGGGAGAACGACGCGCTCGCCCGGGTCCTGAAGCTGCCCCTCGGCCAGGACGGGTTCTTCCACGAGATCCACGTCAAGCTCCGACCGGTCGAGACCGTCGTGGACGGGGTGTTCATCGCGGGGGCTGCCCAGGGGCCTAAGAACGTGGCGGAGAGCGTGACGAGCGTCCTCGCGTCGGTCGCGAAGGCGGGCGCGCTGCTGATGAAGGGATACGTCGACCTCGACCCCCTGGTCGCGAAGGTCGACCCGACCCTCTGCGTCTGGTGTGATGAGTGCACTAAGGCGTGCCCCTACGGTGCCGTCAGCCCCGTCGAGTACGGGGACCGGCGCGTGGCCGAGATCAATCGCGTCCTCTGCAAGGGCGAGGGCGCCTGCGTGCCCGTGTGTCCGAAGCAGGCCGTCTCCGTCCAGGGGTACACCAACGCGCAGATCACCGCCATGATCGACGCGCTCGCCAAGGAGGCGGCATGACGTCGAAAGCCACCCTCCGGGACCTTCACGAGGTCCTGCGCGACGGGATGGTCGAGCGGGACCGGGTGGTCGCGGCCCTGCGCGCGGGTCCGAAGACGCTCCCCGAGATCGCAGCCGCCCTGGGGGCCCCGGTCCCCGAGGTCACGCTGTGGGTGATGGCGATGCGGCGGTACGGGACGGTTCGGGACCTCCCGAAGGGACGCGCGGACGACTACTTCCGGTATGAACTGGTCGGGGACCGAACATGAAGGTCGATACCCGCTTCCTCGACGACCTCCACCTCGGCGGGGAGTTCGACGCCCGTCTCTGCATCAACTGCGGGACGTGCACGGCGTTGTGCCCGCTCGGGCTTGAGCTGTTGCCCCGACGGCTGTTCCGGTACGCCCTTCTCGGCGACCGCGAGGCGGTCCTCGGGAACGAGGAAACGATCTTCTCGTGCCTCCTGTGCCGGATGTGCGAGGCGAACTGTCCGGCCGGGATCCACATCGCGGAGAACGTCCGGACGCTCCGGAACTACCTGAATCGCGAGGTCCACGGCCTCGTGGAGGTCTAAGAGGTATCCATGCCGGTTCCGATCGAGAGCACGCTCGGGATGCTCGGGGACAACCTGCGCAAGCGCCGCAGCGCGCTCCCCCTCAGCCGACGCACGTCAACCGCATGGGCGAAGGGGCTCCACCTCCCGCGCGGAGGGGAGACCGTCCTTTACACCGGCCAGATGTGGCAGATGGTCCCGACGATCAACGCCATGAGCCGCCAGCTCGCCAAGTTCGAGCACTCGGCGTACGGCTGGCTCTTCGGCGTCGCGCGGTCGATGAACAAGATCGTCAACCTCACGCCGTTCATGGCCCGGACGACCGCGGGCGAACGGCGCGCCTACAACGAGCGTCTCCGCAACATCACCCGCCTCCTCCGGGCGGCGGGGGTCGACTTCGGGTATCTGTACGAAAAGGACCTCTACACCGGCGCGCTCGCGCACGACGAGGGGCTGGATTCCGCCTTCGCTCGGCACGCGAAGTACGTCGCCGGGGTGCTCCGGGAGAACGGGGTCAAGCGGGCGATCACGGTCGACCCGCATACGACCAACATGCTGCGGAGCGTCTATCCCAGGGTCGTGCCCGGGTTCGACGTCCGCGTCGAGAGCTACCTCGAAGTACTCGCGGAGCGCCCGATGAAGCGACTCAGGAACCTCGACCGGACCGCGACGATCCACGACTCCTGTGTCTACGCCCGCTACGAGGGGGTCGTCGAACAGCCCCGCCGCCTTCTCGCGGAGGGGGGCCTCACGCTCGACGAACCGGAGCTCTCGGGGAAGCTCACGTTCTGCTGCGGCGGGCCGCTCGAGACCCTCTTCCCGGGCAAGTCGGCCGAGATCGCTCGGCGGAGGGTCGAGCAGCTCGCCGCCTGTAACCCGAACGTCGTCACCGCGTGCCCTCTGTGCCTCGCGAACCTGAACCGGGTGGTGCCGAAGGGCGTCGAAATCCGGGACATCTCCGATTACCTCGCCGAGGCGTACTGCCCGACCCCGGTTCCCGCCTAGGTCGAAACGACGGGTTTAACCGGACTTATCGGTCGCTCGAGGATACGCCGTCCCGTGCCGACTCCCGACGTGGAACGGTTGCGAGAGGAGTCCCGGAACCCTCACGAACTCGTTCGAACCTCGGACGGAACGACCCTCTTCCTGCGGCACTGGGTTGGCGCGGGCGGTGCCCGGCCCGCCATCCTCATTCTTCACGGGATCACCGCCTACAGCGAGCCCTACGGGAAGCTGATCGGGGAAGAACTCGCCCAAGCCGGCTTCGAGGTGTTCGGCTTGGACCTGCGGGGGCACGGGCTTTCCGATGGGATCCGCGGCGACTATCCGAGCGGTGAGCGGCTCGCGAAGGACCTGTCGGAGACCCTCGCCGTTCTGAACGGGAAGTACGCGCGCGTGGTCGTGCTGGGACACAGTCTCGGCGCGTTCTCCGCAGTCGTGGCGGTCAACCAACGCCCGCGCGGCGTGGCCGGTCTCATCTTCCTCAGTTTCGGACGGGACGTGCGGCCCGGGGCCTACGCGAAGCCCACTCCGGGAGCGGCGCTGAAAGCCCTCCTCGGGATCGCGATCTTCCGGCGCAGCCGCCTGATCGAGTACAATCGTCCGGGGATGACGGGGCGCGACAACCCGCTTTTCAACTTCCGCTACTCGGCGCGCTTTTATTCGTCGATCTACGGGATGAGCGCCGGCGCGGTGGTCCGGATGCTGCGACGGAACCGGATCGACGCCCCGAACCTCACGATCCGGGGACGGACCGACATCCCCGTGCTGGTCGGGGTCGGGGATCGCGACGAACTGTTCTCGGTCGATTCGGCCCAGGCCTTCTACGACCAGGTGAGCTGCCCTCAGAAGGAGTTCTTCACCATTCCAGGTGGCCTCCACGCCCGGTTTCCGCCGGGGTCGTCCGGCCCCGTCGTGGAATGGCTGGGGCGCCACTTTCCGGCCGAACCCGGAACGGGAAGCTCGGCCCCCGGGTCGCAAGGCGGAAGTACTGGGGGTCTCGAACCGTCGAGTGCAGGGAGAGGGACTTGACCCCGCATCGCCCGTCCCTCGAATCCCTTCCCGCGCGGTAGGAATGGCCACGACCCCACTGGTCGAAAACGGTCTGGATGGTACCGTCAGGGGCTCCAAGGGGCGACCTCAAGGCGGCCCGTACGCCTCGACTGGTCGAGGTCCACTTCGAGGTAGACTTGGCCATGGGCGATGAGTCGAGCCTCCCGGGCATAGGCACCGGCCCGGCGAAGTCTCCGTTCAACTCGTCGAATCTTCCGCTCCGACTCACGCCAGCGCCTTCGGACCTCCGACAATCCCTTGCTCGCCCAGCGTACGTACTGTCGGGTAGATCGATGCCAGAGAATCTCGGGGGGGGCTCGAGTTCCGTCACTCCCTTGCCTCCCCTCAAGATACCCCCTCCCCCATTGCTTTCGAATCTCCCGGACAGCGTTTCGTCGGAGTCCAGCTAGTGTATTCGACCGAGCAAGGACCACCCCGAAGTCGCCGTCGGCCTCCGCCCAGAGTCGATATCGGGCGGAGACAGAAGCACGACGCACGGTGAGGTGAATCCCGGTAAGCGAGTTTCGCATGATCTACGGTCAACGCCCCGCTCCTCAACAAGTGTTCGGCCCCCGCTCTCCGGGCAAGCTTTGGTCGATGCGCGCGGACGTCAGAGACCTCCGGGCCAGTCCCCGGGGACGGACCTGACCGAGTGATGGGCACCGTTCATTGGGCCCAAAAGAGTTATCCCCAATTGCCAAACTATTGCGGCCGATGGCACTGGCCGACCCTCCCACAACCATCACGATCCGCTCCAGCACGCGGCAACTCTTGGAAAGCATGAAGCGGCCGGGAGAAACCTACGATGAGCTTCTCCAAGAGCTTGCAGAAGAGTACTATCCGCCCCGGGTGATTGCGGAGCTGAAACGCCGAGTCTCCGACCTTCATGCGGGACGGGTGAAGGGAGTCCCGGCAGAGGAGATGCGTCGGAGGCTCGGCCTTTGAGCCTGTACACGATCGAGTACGACCCTCGGACCGAATCGGAACTTCGAAGACTCCCTCTCCGGCTTCGGAGACGAATCGACGACCAACTCGAGTTCCTCCGCGCCGCTCCCTTCCGGTCTCATCCCGGTCTCCAGGTAAAAGCAACCAGTGAGATTCACGGGGTGTGGCACTTTCACGTGACGAAAGAAGTACGAGTCTTTTACACGGTCCATGGGTCGGTCCTCTGGGTGATTCTGGTCGAGCGGAGTCGAGGAGTCAGTAGAAAGGCCGTCCGCGTAATTCGAAAACGGTTGTAGCCCAGCGGAGTACTCCGCCCCGGTTCGACACCAACAACCGCTTCCCGGAGGCGAGGGAGAATTCGATCGGGGACTGGGGGTCGAAGCTGCACGTCAGAAAGCTGCTGGGAGTTTTTGAACCCCCGGGGGGTCCAAATCCTATGCGGAAGCGCTATAGAGCCAGTCACTTCTCGGCGAAAATCGGTGGATTTGTCGGAGTGGGGATTCGAACCATCCCTGATGGATCATCACTCCCTCTGCCGAAGGGTCCGTCGACGAGGTCGATGCGGGGAGAGGGATTTGAACCCCCGAACCCCTACGGGACCAGACCCTGAATCTGGCGCCTTTGGCCAAGCTTGGCAATCCCCGCGCGAGGGGGCCGACCCGCACCCGGGTTAAGATGCTTGTGCGAGCTCCGGCGACCCCGAACTCGGTTCTCCCGACCTACGCCGCGGGGAGGGTACCCCGGCCACGTGAGGGAATAGAAGCCCCGGTCCGGAGAATTCCGCGGACTCGCTCAGTGCGCAGCGGTCCAGACCACGGCGCCGAGGCCCGTCGCTTCGCAGAGGCCGATCCCGAAGAGAAACGGGGCGAACGTGTCCGGGATGAGGGGCATCGCCGCCAGGTAGGAGTAGACGGTGAGGCCACTCTGGACGACGAACGCCGCCGCGAAGATCAGCAGGGCCAGCCCGAACCCGGTCTGGGTGTGGGCGTAGAGGCGCCGGTAGAGAACGAAGAGCACGCCGGCCAGGATGATGCTGACGAGTCCCAGGACCACGCTCGCCTCCATCAGGAGGTCGCTCATCGGAAACCCCCAGGGGACGGCGGCACCGAAGGCCGGGCCCCGCGACGGCCGTCGGGTCGACCGTCCCTCGTCGGCGGTGGGGAGGTCGTCAGGGTCTCGAGGTACGCGGAGGTGGACGCCGAGATCTCGTACGGCGTGGCGTACGCGTCCCCCACCGGCCGCATCACGGCCCCGCTCCGCTCCAGGATCCGGAGGTGGTGGCGCACGGTCCGGTAATCGAGGCCCAGGGTGGCCGAGAGCTGGTGGGCATTGGCCGGCGACCGGCCCAGCTCCTCGAGGAGGCGACGCCGGTTCGGCCCGCCGCGGGTGCCGAAGAGGAGGTACCACATCAGGGAGCGAAAGCCGGGGCTCATGGTGCGCCTCGTCCGAGCCGGTCGCCCCTTATCAGGGAAACCCCCTCCTCGGGTGGGGTTTCGGGACTCAGAACGCCGCCAGGCCCTCCGCGGCCGGGGGTAGCGAGAAGACCGCGTAGAGCGGTGTCAGAGTCCCGCCGGCGCCGATCCGGAACTCCTGGAGCTCGGCGGCTCCCGCGTCGTAGACCTCGAGGTACTGTCCGTGCGAGCCCCCGAGGGCGAGGTCGGTGTCGGCGGCGCCCGTGGTGGCGGCGACGTCCACGGCGACGGAGAGCGACCCACCCGCCCCGATCTGGTAGGACGTGATCGTGGCGCCGTGCGCGTTGGAGGTGAACGCGTAGGAGCCGCTGACCACGACCCAGCAGGGCGCGGCCTGGCCATCAGGGATGGACCCGCTCACGACCGTGAGGGTACCGTCCCGCACGACGGAGTACGATGAGAGGGCCCCGATGGCCGCGTCACTGACGATGAGCGAACCCCCGTGGCTGAACGCGAACCCGTATGGGGTGCTGCCGTTGGAGGCGGTGACGACCGGGGCTTGGGCGATCCCGCGGAAGTTGACCGGGTAGGTGTCGATCAGGCTCGTGGTCTCCTCGGTGACGACCAGGACGGTCCCGGCCGGGTTAAACGAAACCTCGGCGGGGCCGACCGGGGTGCTCGTGCTCAGCGGCTGCCGTGCGCCGGGGAGCGGAAGGAGAAGCCCGTGGTCGGCGAGCAGGAACCCGGCGATGTTGCCGGGCACGGTCGGGCTCCCCGCATTGAGCACGTAGACGAACTGGTCATGCACGGTCAGGCTGATGGGCTCGACGCCGCGCGAGGCCACTCGGTCCACGAACGAGAGGATCGGCTGGACGGGCGAGGGAGCGTGGACAGCGAACACCGTGACGGAGTTGTCGCCCGCGTTGACGACCAGGAGATACCGGTGGTCCGAGGTCAGGGCGAGCGCGCCTTGGTCGGCCAAGCTGGAGCCTGTGCCGGTCCCCCGGGTGCCGAAGTGGCCCGCCGGGATGAGGGCGCTTTCGGGTCCGATCTCGTAGGCCAGGACCGTGTTGCCGGCGACGGCGTTCGACATCGTGAACACTGCGCCTCCGGCCCCGGGGGCCGAGGCGAGGGTCGGCGCGATCGGAGCTTGGGCGGACGCAGAGGCCGAGACCAGCAGCAGCAGTGCGGCGGCCGCGGGGATCAGCCACAGAGCTAGGGGTCGCTTCATGGTGGCGCACCGACCGCAGGGGGTGACCATATGGATAGGCCGCAGTCTCTACTGAGTCGGACCCGAATCCCACCCCAGTTCCACCCGAACCTAGGAAACGGATCCGGTCCGTGCTGAGGGGGATCGGCACCGCTACGCGAACCTGAATCCGGCGCCGCGGGCTAGGCTGGTCCATCTCGGCGCGGGGAGGCCGACCCGCACCCGGGCGGTGAGGTTAGGCGAGCTCACGCGGCCGCGGACTTCGGGGCCCCGGCGGCACGCCCCTTCTCGTCGTTCAGTACGTCGAGTGCCTCGGAAACCGTCGCCTTCTCGTGGACGATGGCCCGGAGCGCCTTCAGCATCGCCACGGGGTGGTCGGATTGCCAGATGTTCCGGCCCATGTCGATCCCGTGGGCCCCCTCGTCGATCGCCCTGCGCGCGAGCTCGAGAGCGGCCCGGTCGCTGTCCAGCTTGGGGCCGCCGGCGACCACGATGGGGACCGGACATCCCTCGACGACCTTCGCGAACCCGTCACAGTAGTACGTCTTGACGAGGTGGGCGCCGAGCTCGGCCGAGACCCGGCAGGCGAGCGCGAGGTACCGGGCATCTCGCTTCTCGAGCTCCTTGCCGACGGCAGTGATTGCCATCACCGGCATACCGGCCTCCTCCCCATGGTTGACGAGCTCGCCCAGGTGGACGAGCGATTCGTGCTCGTGGGGCGATCCTACGAAGACACTCAAGGCGACCGCACATACGTTCAGGCGGACTGCCTCGGCCATCGAGGTCGTTACGGCCTCGTCGGAGAGGTCCTCCTGGAGGACAGTCACGCCGCCCGAAACTCGGAGCACGATTGGGGTCCGCGTGGTCGGGGGCACGGTCCGGCGCAGGATCCCGCGCGTGAGCGCGAGCGCGTCGGCGTGGGGAAGGAGGGGCGCGATCGTCGCCCCGGCGTCCTCGAGACGCCGGGTCGGGCCCATGAAGTAACCGTGGTCGACCGCGAGCATGACCGTGTTCCCGCTCGACGGGAGGAACATCCGGTGAATCCGGTTCGAGAGTCCCCAGTCCATCTGATCCCTCGAGGTGGGAAAGGAATCCCTCCCTTCTTAGCGTTGTCTCGGGGCCGCCCGCCGCGACCGGTACTCGTGCTCGATCTCACGGGCATACCCCTCCCATAGCGCGGTGAATCCCGCACCTTCCGTGGGACCTAAGCCGACGCGAAAGACCATGTCGAGTCGCGTCTCATCCGGTCCCCTCCGGCGGAGCCGGTAGTCGACCGACTCGTTACGGGGGTCCCCGAACAGGTCGAGGTGCCACGCGTCCGGCGGGGCGAGCTGGACCACATTGACGGCGAGCTTCGGATGCCCGCTGGCGGCATCGATGACATCGACGAACACCGCGCGGGCGCGGGTCTTCTCTAGGATCCGGCGGTACCACACGCCCTGGTCACCTGTGACCTCGTCGACGGAGAAATCGGTGCACCAGCGGTACACCGAGCCCAGCGGGGCCCGAATTGTCTGGGAGAATCGCTTGGCGGTCACTTGCCTTCCGGTTCCCGATCTTTTGCCCGCAGCAAGACGGGGACCCGTCGGTCCTCCTTCACTCGGTTCAGGACGACTTGTGTGTTGGAGCGCTCGACATAAGGGTCCTGGAGGACGTGTTTCACGAACCGGTCCAGGTCGCGACGGTCGCGGAACCGGCCGATCACGAGGGCGTCGGTATCCCCGGTGACATCGTAGATGGCGGAGGCATGGGGGTCCCGCGCGAGACGCTCTTCGACCTCGCGGAGGCGCCCCTTCGAGATCCAAATCCCGATCACGGCCCACAAGTCCCAGCCCAGCTGTTCCTCGTCGAGCAAGGGGATGTATCCTCGGATGACGCCCTGGGCCTCGAGCCGAGCAACGCGCGCGCTGACGGTGGTGGGAGAAACTTTGAGGCGGTGCGCCAGCTCCCGGTGGCTCCGGCGCGCGTCGACGTTCAACTCCACCAGCAGCGCCCGATCGAGGTCGTCTAGGCTGGACGTACGACTCATAGCTGAAGTAGACAACGGACGAAGATAACGACTATCGAGTAGATATTGGACGTTTGCATGAAATTCTTGACTCAAGCTTGATGTAGCTGGAGCCGCTCGTTCGTGCGGGAATCCATGGCTCCGACCAAGAAGGCGAAGGGTGGCAACGACGGCGCGGCGATCCTCGAGCGTCTGAAGGCGGAGAAGGTCCGCTGGGTGCAACTGTTCTACACCGACGTCTTCGGCGGGTTCAACCAGGTTGACGTTCCGCTCCCCACTTTGGACGAGGAATCCTTCATCTCCGGCGTCCCCAAGCTCGACGGCTCGTCGGTGCGTGGCTTCCGCGAGATCTTTGAGTCCGACATGCTGCTGGTCCCGGACGCCAGAACCCTCGCCACCATCCCCTGGAACCCCGAGGCGGGCGGCACGGTCCGATTCATCTGCGACGTGCGGCTCGGCGCCACCTCCGAACCGTACGACCACGACCCTCGGGCGGTCGCGCGGAAGACGGAGAGCGTCCTCGCGAATGCGGGCTTTGATACCTCGTACTGGGGTCCCGAGGTCGAGTTCTTCATCTTCGACTCGGTCGAGCTGATCCCCTCCCCCCAGGGGGTCCGCGACCCGTGGGCGGGCGCCGGCTACCTCCTGAACCAGACCGAGGCTCCCTGGAGCAGTGGGCCGGTCACGTCCACCATCCGGTTCAAGGAAGGATACCACCGGAGTCCCCCCAGCGACTCGACGCTCGGGCTCCGCGCGGAGATGTCGAACATCCTCACCGATGATTTCCACGTCACGATGGACGCCCACCACCACGAGGTGGCGACGAGCGCGCAGGCGGAGCTGAACATCCACTTCGACGAGCTCGTCCCGACGGCCGACCACATCCAGGACCTCCGGTACGTGATCAAGAACGTGGCTCACCGCCATGGCAAGGTCGGGTGCCTCATGCCGAAGCCGATCTACGGCGACAACGCGATCGGCATGCACACGAACCAGTCGATCTGGTCGAAGGGGAAGAACGCCTTCTTCGACGCGGCGGACCCGTATGCCGAGGTCAGTCAGACCTGCCGGTACTACATCGGCGGCCTGATGCAGCACTCGCGGGCCCTGTGCGCAATCACCAACCCGATCACGAACTCGTATCGACGCCTGGTCCCCGGTTACGAGGCCCCCGTGTTCATCGCCTGGAGCAAGGCGAACCGCTCGGCCAGCATCCGGATCCCGATGTACCACAAGGGCCGCCCGGGGGCGAAGCGGATCGAGTATCGTACCCCCGACTCGGCGGCGAACATCTACCTCACCGAAGCGGCGCTCGCCCTCGCCGGCCTGGACGGCATCAAGCGGAAGATCGAACCCCCCGCGCCGGTCGACGAGAACATCTACAAGCTCTCCCCCGCGAAGCGGAAGTCGCTCGAGATTCGTGAGCTCCCCGGTTCCCTCGGGGAGGCGCTCGACTGCCTCGAGTCCGACCGGGCGTTTCTGAAGCCCGCGTTCGTGGACTCGCTCCTCGACACCTACATCGAACTCAAGCGGGAGGAGCAGCTCGAGCTGAACCTGCGCCCCCACCCCTACGAGTTCTACCGGTACCTCGACGTCTAAGGCGAACCCGGGGCGTGGGGGCCCTCCCCCGCTCCCGCTTTCTTCCGCGGCGGGTCTCGGGAAGCGGCGAACGCCATGACCGAAGCCCGCCGATTCTCCCAAGGTCGCATCCTTACCGGCCGCCGGACGGTCGAATCCCTCCTCATCCAGGAGGGTCGGGTCGTTGCCGCGGGGAGCGAGGAAGAGACCCGAAAAGCGAGCCCGCCGGGGACCGAAGTCCTTCCCCTGGGCGGTCGGGTCGTGATCCCGGGCCTGATCGACGCCCACCTCCACCTCACCGAGATGACCCGGGTGCGGGAGGGTCTCGACCTTCACGGGGTGCGGTCGATCCGGGAGCTCCAGGACGTCCTCGCCGCGTGGGCCCAGACCCACCCGACCGGGGCGCTCGTGGGTCGAGGTTGGTCGACCGACCGGCTCGAGGATCGGCGCGACCCGAACTCCTGGGACCTCGACCGGGTGGTCTCGGACCGTCCGGTGATCCTCTACCACGCGAGCGGCCATTCCGCGGTCTTGAACCGGGCGGCCGTGGTTGCTGCCGGGTTTTCGGAGGCCACGGTCGATTCCCCCGGTGGGCGTCTCGGCCGCGATTCGGACGGGGCGCTGGACGGGGTCGTCTACGAGCGGGCGCTCGATGCCGTGGGCCGGCTGGCCGGCCCCGCGGAGCCGCCCGACCCTGCCGCGCTCGCGCGGACCGTACGGATGGTAAACGCGCTCGGGATCACGACCGTCGCCACGATGAACGCTCCCCCGGAGGAGTTCCACGCCCTCCAGGAGGCCCTTCGCTCGCGCCCCACGCTCCGTATCCTCTGCTACGGTCGGGTATCGCGGTGGGCCGATTTCACACCGTCCGACTGGCAGAGCTCCGTCGCCGCGAGCGGGGTGTCCCTCGTGGGCATGAAGGCGTTCGCCGACGGCGCGTTCGGCCCCCGAACCGCGTGGCTGACCGAGCCGTATGCGGACCGCACCTACGAGGTCGGAGTCCCGACCCTGCGCGACGGCGAGCTCACCGCGTTCCTGACGCGGTGCCGCGAGCAGGGTTGCGCGCCGGCAGTCCATGCGATCGGGGACGCGGCGCTCGCCGAGGCCCTCCATGCGCTCGAACGGGTGGGGACGGGAGGGTCTCGACCGGCCCGCATCGAGCATGCCTCGCTTGCGCCTCCGACGGTCTTTCCCCTCCTCGACCGGGTCCGCCCGGCCCTCGTCGTCCAGCCCGGCTTCCTCTGGACGGACTGGTGGCTCGGCGACCGCCTCGGGTCGGCCCGGGCCCGGTGGGCGTATCCGTTCCGGACCCTGATCGGCCGGGGCCATCATCTCGCCGGGTCGAGCGACGCGCCGTTCGATTCCCCCGACCCCTGGGTCGGCCTGGCCGCCGCGCTCCACCGTACTTCCCCGGAAGGCGGGTCCGCAAATGCGACTCCGGACGAGACGTTGAGGGGCCCGCAGGCGCTCGATATGTACACCCGGAACGCGGCGAGGGCCCTGGGAGAGCGCGACGTGGGGACCCTGGAACCCGGGTTCCGGGCCGACCTCGTAGTCACGGGCGCGACCGAGCTCGAGCGGGCGATCTCCGTAGGGTCGAGCACGGTCCTCTCCACCTGGGTCGGGGGCGTGTGCGTGTTCGACCGGGCCGCCAGCGGGGAACCACAGCCGTCTTAGGTCACGCTGGGCTCGACGGGGTATGGCGGCTCCCTTCGACGTGCCCGAACGAAAGGAGTTCTCCCCGTCGATGCGGGTCGACCTCATGGTCTCCGACTGGCGGGCGGCGCTCCCGGTCGAGGCCTCCGTCGAGGAGAAGGAACGGCGGCTCTACGGCGCGGCGTGGGAGGCGTACCAAGAAGGCGACTTCGGGTTCGGGCTCTGGTGCTGGCACGAGTGCGACCGGCTTTCCAACAACCTGAACGGGAACGTCCGGGAGGTGACCCGCATCCTCGGGCCGGGGCGGTTCTTCGGGTTCTCGCACCGGAAGGCGATCGCGAGCGCGGTCCCGATCGAGCGGATCTACCGTCCCCGGAAGGGGGACATGAGCACGCCGCGCACCGATGCGTATGTCCTTCCTCACTACCAGGTCCTGTGCGTCTACCTCGCGAAAGCCGACGCCGGGGACCCAAAGGCGAAGGCGCTGCTCGAGATCTCCCTGGGGGAGCTCGAGGAACTCCGGCGGACGGACGCCTTCCTGAAGCATTTCGAGACGTTCCGCGACCTGTGGAACCGAACCAAGAACGCTCCTCCTGCCCCCCCGGCTCCGTCCGTGACGGCGGCGGCCCCGGGCGAGGTTCCGGTCCTGGCGAAGCGCCCTAGTCGCTCGCCCGCCAAGAAGACCCCCTGAAAACCGTCCTATAGGCCGACCCGCTGCCGGGGCCGAGGGTATTCGATGAAGGCGGTCGTGCTCGGCGGCGGCGGGTTGACGGGCCGATGCTCGGTACGAGACCTCGCTTCCTCGGGCATGTTCGACGAGGTCGTCGCCGCCGACCTGGACCGGGGACTCGCGGAGGCCGCGGCCAAGGCCGCCGGGGCCCGCGCCCGGGCCGAATCCCTGGACGTCCGCGACCGCCGCGCCGTTGTCTCCCTGCTCCGGGGCGCGGCCGTCTGCGTGAACGCCGTCCAGTACGGGTTCAACCTCGAGGTCATGGAAGCGGCGCTCGAAGCCCGAGTGCCCTACCTCGACTTTGGGGGCCTCTTCCACATGACCCGGCGCCAGCTCGCGCTCGACGAGCGGTTCCGCGCGGCGGGCCTGATCGCGATCCCGGGCCTGGGTCAGGTGCCGGGGATCTCCAACGTGCTCGCGATGGAGGCCGCCCAGGGATTCGACCGGGTCGACTCGCTCGTGATCCGGGACGGCTGGCGAGACCTCACGGTGAATGGGCCCGAGGTGCTCTTCACGTGGTCTCCGAGCACCTTCCTCGACGAGATGGTGCTCCCGGCGGTCGTCTTCGAGAACGGTGCTTACCGGGACTACCCGGCGATGAGCGGGGCCGAGGAGTACGATTTCCCCGCGCCCGTTGGGCGGACCCGGGTCTACCGGACGCTGCATTCGGAGCCGGCGACCCTGCCGGAGAGCCTGCGCTCGAAGGGGATCCAGCACTGCGAGTGGAAGGAGGGCGGTCCCGGGATCGAGATCCTGCGGACGATGGCCCAGCTGGGCCTCGGTTCCGACCGCGCGGTCGAGGTGAAGGAACATCCGGTGGTCCCGAAGGAGTTCATCCTCGCCCTCCTGAAGCGGGACAAGCTGCTCGGCGCCCCGGAGGGGGTCGAGATCCACGACTGGGAGGTCTGCGACATCGAACTGAAGGGTACGAAGGACGGTCGCCCTCTCGTGCGGCACGCCCTCGCCCGATTCCCCCCGCGCCCGGACTGGCAGCTCACGGTGACGGAGTACGCGGTCGGCGTCGCGGGAGCCGTCGGGGCGGAGCTGATCGCCGCGGGGGTCGTGACCGAAAAGGGCGTCGTTCCGCCCGAGCGGTGCATCCCTCCGGGGCCGTTCCGGGCCGCGTTGAAGCAGCGCGGGATCGAGACCGCCATCATCCCCGGAGAGGCTCCGTTGCCCCCGGCACGGGCCGGTTCAAAATAGGCTAAAACCGCCTGTTTTGGAGCGCCAAGTGTCATTTAGGGCAGGTTGGCACGGCCTAAATGCACGAATGTGCCCTCTAAGTGCATATTTTGGTACGGCCCCTAATCGGGAAAACCGAACGGAAATTTGCTTCCCGCCCTCAGCCATCTATATATAGCCTCCATCGGGTCGTCGGCCACTCCACGATGTGTTACCTATGGCGGACATGCAACCCGCTCCTCCCATTGGCTCCCGCGAGCCCGAGGCCGGCCCGGACCGGACCCTCCTCGGCGACCGCCTGGCCGAGCGGCAGCTGAGCGCCGCCGAGACCGAGGTCCAGCCTCCGACCCCCTCCCCCGAACCTCCTGCGAAGGAGAAAGCGGAGCCGAAGGAAGGTCCCAGGGAGAAGGCCGAGCCGAAGGAGAGTCCGAAGGAGAAGGCCGAGCCGAGGGCCGAGCCCAAGGCCGAACCCAAGGAAGCGAAGGAGACCAAGGAGTCGAAGGAGAGCGCGGAAGCCAAGGATTCGACCTCCGGTGGGGCCGCGGCCGCCGAGTCCGAGGCCACCCCGCTACCGATCTCGATCGCCCGCCTCGTTCCGAAGATGAAGAAGAGCGCTCGGCTCTTCGAAGAGGGCAAGAAGCACATCCCCAACTCCTCGAGTTCGCTGATCCGGGTCGCCTCCTACGACCCGTGCCCCCCCTTCATCGCCGCCGGAAAGGGGGCCCGCATCTGGGACGAGGACGGGAACGAGTACCTCGACTTCAACCTCGCGTACGGGTGCCTCATCAACGGCCACGCCCCGCGCGAGCAGGTGAAGGCGATCCAGGAGCGGGCCGAGCTCGGCCTCCACTTCGCCGCGCCTACGGCCCTCGAGATTGAGGTCGCGAAACTGTTCCAGAAGATGGTCCCCACCGCCTCGAAGGTCGCCTTCTGCTCGAACGGGTCGGACGCGACCATGAACGCGATCCGGATCGCCCGGGCCGTGACCGGGAAGGATGCCATCCTGAAGTTCGAGGGCCACTACCATGGTCAGCACGATTACGCTCTGATCAGCTCGGAGGCGCCCCCCAGCGTCGCGGGCCTGGACGAGTACCCCCGGCCGATCCTGAACTCCGCGGGGATCCCGCCCGGGGTCACGGACTACGTCATGGTCGCCCAGTACAACTCCGTCACGTCGTTCGAGCGGATGGTCCGACGCTACCGCGACCGCCTCGCGGCCGTCATCCTGGAGCCGATCATGGCCAACTCGGGCATCATCCCGCCCGAGCCGAACTACCTGAAGCGGATCATCGAGATCGCGCACCAGAACGACCTCCTGGTGATCTTTGACGAGGTGTTCACGGGGTTCCGGGTGGCGCCGGGCGGCGCCCAGGAGCTCTACGGGGTCGAGCCGGACATCTCCTGCTGGGCGAAGGCGCTGGGCGGCGGGGTTCCGATCTCGGCCGTTTCGGGCAAGGCCGAGTACATGGACCTGATCGCCCCCGGGCGGATCTCGTTCGGCGGGACCTACTTCGCGAACAACATCTCGCTCGCCGGCTCGCTGGCGAACCTGAAGATGCTCCACAAGGGCGGGGAGGACCTCTACGCCCGGTTCGCCCGGATGACGACGCGCCTCGAAAAGGGGCTCGAGGAGGCCGCCCACGACACCAAGGTCAATGTCCTCGTCCAGTCGGTCAACGGGATGCTGCAGTTCTTCTTCACGCGCCGCAAGAAGATCTCGAACTACCGCGAATCGCTCCAGATCGACTGGAACCTCTACCTGCGGCACCACCAGCTCTTGCTGGACAAGGGGATCTACATCCACCCCGACAACTACGAGCGGATCACCTTCTCGAGCGCCCACACGGACAAGGACATCGAGAAGTTCATCTCCATCGCCCACGAGACGTTCGCGGAGTTGAAGACGCTCCCGCGCGATTATCTTCCGTGATTCGCGCCCGACGGCTCGAAAAGCGCCCAAGCTGTCGAATTAATAGGGGGACTCCGTAACGCCCCCGATGGGTGGGTCGCCGATTCCCCCGCTCGCCTGAGGCCCGGTCGAGATGGGCCGCAGCGTGGGAGACCTCGGAATTTTCGTCGGAAAGCGGCTCATCCAACTCATTCCCGTCCTGTTCGGGGTCATCGTCCTCACGTTCTTCTTCACGCATCTGAACGCGGGCAACGTCTGCAACGCCTGGTACCCCCACGCGGGGATGGCGACGATCAAGAACTGCGAGGCGACCCAGGACCAGCCAATCCTGACACAGTTCTTCCACTACTTTGTGAACCTCCTCCAGGGGAACTGGGGGGCGTCGCAATCTGGCGTCCTCGTCTACCCATACATCGTGTCGGCGGTCCCCGCCACGATGGAGCTGGTCCTCGCCGCCCTCTTCCTGATGATCTTCGTCGGGATCCCACTCGGGGTCATCGCGGCCCAGTATAGCGGGCGGGTGGGGGACCATCTGGTCCGCATCTTCTACCTGAGCGGCTGGGCGACCCCGACCTACCTCGGGGCGGTGATCGCGGCGGTGTTCTTAGGACCGTATCTCGGCCTCCCGACCCACGGGGAGTTCTCTACGCTTACGCCTCCCTTCCCCCAGTACACCCACATGTCGGTTCTGGACGCGCTGATCGCGGGCAACATCCCGTACACGGTCGACGCGATCTCCCACCTGATCCTGCCGGCGACGGTGCTCGCGTTCATCAACATGGGCATCGCCACGCGGATGACCCGTGCCTCAATGCTGGAGGTCCTCCCCCTCGATTACGTCCGCTCCGCCCGCATGAAGGGGCTCACCGAGTTCTGGGTGATGTACAAGCACGCGCTCCGGAACGCCCTGATTACGACGACCACCGTGCTCGGGGTGACGGCGGGTGGCCTCCTCTCGGGGACGGTCGTCGTCGAGGAGGTCTTTTCCTGGCCCGGAATTGGCCAGTACGCCTACACCGCGATCGGCGGGGGCGGCACCGTCCCGAACTACCCCGGCGCGGTCGCGGTCGTGATCATCTTCGCCATCGGGGTCGTCGTCGCGAACCTCATCGCCGACATTCTCTACGGCGTGCTGGACCCGCGGGTGGACTGGAGGTAGGACGGGTTGGCGAAGTCGACCACACCGCGTCGCCTCTCCTCGGTCGTCCAGTCTCTCGGGACGTTATGGCGGGTCCTCCGGTCGAACCCGCTGACGTTCTTCGGGTTCGTGCTCGTCGCCTTCATCAGCCTCGTGGCCCTCATCATCGCCGTCACCCCCCATCTGATCCTCAACTTCCAGGGCATTCACTGGAACATCGGCGGACCCCTGTTGCACGTCTTCGTTCCCTACGGGGCCCAGCAGGAAACCGGAGCCTTCTCCCAGCCTCCCTCCTGGCAGCACCCGTTCGGGACGGATGCGAACAGTTTCGACATCTACTCCAACACGATGCTCGCGCTCCCCCTCGACCTCGCGATCGGTTTCGTCATCGCCGGGGCCGCCCTCCTGGGCGGGGGCGCCCTCGGACTCATCGCCGGGTTCTACGACACGCCCGGGACGGTCTCGGGGGCCGTTTCGGTGACGATCATGCGCATCACCGACATCTTCCTCTCCTTCCCGAGTCTCATCCTGGCCCTCGCGATCACTCGGGCGATCGGGCTCGGGGTGCTCCCGGTCGTGTTCGCGATCGGCCTCACATGGTGGCCCTTCTACGTCCGGCTGGTCCGCGGGGAGGTGCTCGCGGTCAAACACCTCCCGTACGTGACCGCGGCCCGCGCGGCGGGGGTGCGCGAGGGCCGGATCCTCCTCCGCCACGTCGTCCGCAACTTGCTCGAGCCCATCATCGTCTACTTCACGCTCGACATCGGCACGGTGCTCGTCACCTACTCGACCATCGGGTTCATCGGCGTTGCCAGCAAGTATCCGGGACCGCAGCCCGAGTGGGGTGCGATGCTGGCGTTCTACCAGAGTGCCGGCTCCATCAACACCTACCCGTGGGAGGTCCTCGCCCCGGGGCTGGCGATCTTCGTCACGGTGCTCGCGTTCAGCCTGCTCGGCGATGGCCTTCGGGACATTCTTGACCCCCGGACCCGGCGGGCGTTCGTACGGGGGACCGTCAGCCACGACCCGCCGGTCGAGAAGGAAGGGGCGGTCTCGACCGGCGTCCTCGGCGCCCCGATCGCCGCGGTGCCCGTCGACCCGGGGTCGGGCCCATGACCGATCCCATCCTTTCGATCCGGAACCTCTCGATCACCTACACGGTGGGGGCGGGGGAGTTCCAGGCGGTCTCCGACGTCTCGCTCGACATCTATCCCGGGCGCGTGGTCGGGATCGTCGGCGAGACCGGGTGTGGCAAGAGTACCCTCGCGCAGGCGATCCCCCGCCTCATGCCCGAGCCGCCGGCCTCGATCGGCTCGGGACAGATCATTTTCCGGGGGACCGACCTCGTCCACATTCCGAAGCGCCAGATGCCGATGGTCCGTGGCACCGGAATCGGCATGATCTTCCAGGAGCCCTTGAACTCCCTCAACCCGTCCTTCCGGGTGTTCGACCAGATCGTGGAAGCGATCCAGATCCGGCACTTTAGGGAAATGGGCATCCTGAAGTCGTTCCAGGGCGGAGACAAACCGTTCGACTACTCGAAGCGGCCGACGACCACCGTCTCGAGCGCGCTGACCCGCTCGGTCCTTCCCGAGGGAGCCGCCGAGCAGATGGTCCAGCAGCGGACCCGCTCCCGCTCGGACTACCGCAAGGAGGTCCTGGATTACCTCCGTCTCGTTCGGATCAATGACCCGGAGACGATCATCGACCTGTACCCGCACGAGCTCTCCGGCGGGATGCGCCAGCGCATCATGATCGCGATGGCGTTGAGCGCGAAGCCCCAGCTCCTGATCGCCGACGAGCCGACGAGCGCGCTCGACGTGACGATCCAGGCGCAGGTCCTGACCCTCATGAAGGACCTCATCGACGAGGTCGATGCCGCGATTCTGTTCATCAGCCACGACCTCGGCGTGATCGCCGAGACCGCGGACGAGATCGGCGTGATGTATGCGGGACGGATCGTCGAGTACGGCCCGGTCGACGAAGTGTTCCGCTCCCCGCGGCACCCTTACACCAAGATGCTGCTTGCGGCCGCGCCGCGGATCTACAAGTCGGACGGCCTGCTCCGCTCCATTCCGGGCAACGTGCCGAACCTTTCCCGTCCTCCGCCCGGGTGCCGGTTCCACCCCCGGTGCCCGCTCGCGAAGCCCATCTGCCGGGGGAACCCTCCCCCGCTCGCCCCGGTCGCGTCGTCCGGGCCCGACACCCCGGCGGGCGCCCACAAGAGCGCCTGCTACTTCCCCGAGGAGGTCCCCGGACTGCCATGACCGACACTGCGTCCCCGCTCCTCGAGGTCGTGGGCGTCCAGAAGCTCTTTCCCCTGACCCGGAGCATCAGCGAGACGGTTCGGGGGGCCGCCCGACGTTCCGTCCATGCGGTCGACGGGGTCTCGATCTCGGTCGGGGAGGGGGAGACGCTCGGTCTCATCGGCGAGTCGGGCTCCGGGAAGACCACGCTCGGCTGGCTCGTCTCCCGGCTGCACGAACCGACCGAGGGGACGATCCTGTTCGAGGGAAAGGACATCACCCATCTCGGGGGCGAGGAGCTGCGCTCGTGGCGCCGCCACGTGCAGGTCGTTTTCCAGGACCCGGTCGGCTCCCTCGACCCGCGACTTCGGGTATGGCAGATCGTCGGAGAACCGGTCCGGGCGCAAAATTTCAACGATCGTCGGTCCGCCCGTCACGCGGGGACGCCGCTCCCTCCCCGGGTGACCTCCGCGTCGGTCCGGCAGACGGTGAAGGAGATGCTGCCGACCGTGGGGCTGCCGGTCGATTGCCTCGACCAGTACCCGCACGAGTTCTCCGGCGGCGGACGCCAGCGTCTCTCGCTGGCCCGGGCGCTCATCGTCAACCCGCGGCTGATCGTGCTGGACGAACCGACCAGCGCGCTCGACGTCGCCGTCCAGGCCCAGATCCTCAACCGCCTGCTCGAGCTGCAGCGGGAACGGAAGGTCGCCTACCTCCTGATCACCCACAACGTCGCCGCGGTCCGGTTCGCCGCCGACCGCGTGGCCGTGATGTACCTGGGTCAGGTCGTCGAGTACGGGGGGGTTCGGGAGCTCCTCGAACACCCGGTGCATCCGTACACGAAGGCGCTCCTCGCCGCGGTCCCCCAGCCGGACCCCGGGCGACGGAAGAAGCGCTACCGGATCGAGGGCGACATCCCCTCGCTCATCGACCCCGAGCCCGGCTGCCGGTTCGCCCCGCGCTGCCCGTTCGTCCAGGACTCGTGCCGCACCGAGGACCAGCCGCTCATGATCCACCCGGGGGCCGGGAACCGGATGGTCGCCTGCCGGCGCGCCGAGGAGGTCGCGGACGTGCCCCCCGAGTCGTTCCTCGTTGCGGCGGAGCCGACGACCAAGCCCCCTAGCTAACTAGCTAAGCCACTGCGTGTTGAACCCGATCGCGAACGGTTCGGCGCTGGCCATCGGGTTCTGGACGAACCCGTGGAGGTCCGAGGCGTACACTGCGAACGAGGTCGGGACGACCAGCCAGATGTCGGTGTAGTTGTCGTACATGATCTGGGTCATGTTGGTGTAGTAGCTCGTGAGGTCGGCCGGGTTCGAATCCCCCGCCGCAGCGAACGTGTCAGTGTCCACCGTCCCGTTCGAAAATCCCGCCATGCAGAGATTGGCGCTCCCCGCGGAGTAGGCGTCGTTCTGGGTCCAGTCGTCCGGTGAGATGTAGTCGGAGGTGTAGAACTCCTGACCCATGTAGAACGGACCGCCGTTCGCGCTCGTCGACGAGACGCACGCCCCGTCCGTGTCCACGGCTTGCTCCTCGTAGAGCGCGGCCAGGCTGACCCCCACCGGGTTGATCGTGATCCCGATCACCTTCAGGTCCGCCTCGAGGAACTGGGCAGTTTCGACCCAATCGTTCCCCGTGTTGAGGTACATGTAATTGATCGTGTTCCCGGAACACGCTCCCGCCGCGCAGGGGGAATCCGCGATTTCCGACTGCGCCAGCGCGAGGTTGTACTGGTAGTAGGGCTCGTTCGCGGTCACGTTGTTGTTGTACGGGTAGGCGGGTGGCACCGGGCCGACCCACTGCTGCGCGTAGCCTCCGAACGCCTGCGTGATGATCTGCTGGTAGTTGATCGCGTGGGTGATGGCCTCGCGTACCGAAAGGTTGTTGAAGGGAGCCACGCTCGAATTCAGGTAGATCCACCACGAGCCGCTGGTCGCACCGTAGACGGTCGGGAGGGCCTGTACGTCGACGTTCGAGTGCCCGGTGAGCTGCTGGATGGTCGACGGTCCGACGTAGGCGAACGACGCCCCCTGGACGGCGCCGGTCAAGAGGTCGTTGGTCGTGATGTCGATGGCGTCCTGAAAGATGACGTCGACCGTAGTGTTCGCCGGAGGGAGGTTGATGTTCCATGGCTCGGCCTTGGCGGCGGGGGCGCCCCAGTACTTCGGATTGGGCGTGAGGGTGTAGCCTCCACCTCCGACCCCGTTGTAGTTCTGGAGGAGGTAGGGCCCGGTGCCCATCGTGTTGGTCGCGAGGTAGGTGTTGACCGCTCCGAACTGCACGCCTCCGTTCGCATCCACCCAGGTGGGGTCGACGGCGTAGGAGTTCGGGGCCGAGATCGAGGCGAGCAGATAGGTGTAGTTGGTGCCGAGATAGCCGTACCCCAGGTTCAACGCGATCGCGGAAGCGTTGATCACTTGGAACGACTGTTCGGGCACTTCCATCTGGGCGATCTCGCTCGCGGTGGGGGTGTCAAAGTTCCAGCTGTTCAGGTCCCCGACCAGCGTGGTGTTCGCCGCGGCCGAGCTCACATTCGACGAGAAGTAGCTCAGGGGGGACGTCGTGCTGAAGTTCGTGGAGAAGAAGTTCTGCTCCAGGATGAACTGGGGACCTTGGACGAGCAAGAGGCTCCGGTATAGGCTGTACCACTGGACGTAGGCGTTGTACGGGTCGCCATTGGAGAAGTTGACGTTCGACCGGAGGTCGAACACGTACGATTCGAATCCCGTAACGGGGTTGTAGACGTTGGACCAATTCTTGGCGAGGACCCCGGAGAAGTCGGTCGAACTCGAACCGTTGTAGTTGACCAGGCCCTGGTAGACCTGCTGGACGGCCGCCCAGCCGGGGGTCGAGAACGTCACGGCCGGGTCGAGGGAGTCGGGGATCTCGGCCTGGTCGATGCAGATCGTTCCGGTCTCGCTCGAGCTGCAGCTCGCGACGGCCGGCGAGTGACGGACGACGTAGTACGCCCCGACCCCCGCCACGACCAAGATGACCACGATGGCGACGATGATGATGTTTCGCCGACGAGGGTCCATGAAAAACTCCCCCTAGGGGTTGACGGCTCCACGCCACTCTCCTTGATAAAGCCCACGAAAACACTAAGAGGGTCCCCTCGGGCGGCGGCACGGGAATATCTTTAGCGGCGACCGGGCTCCGACCGCCGGGGACGGACCATGGACTGGAAGATGTGGATCGGGGGAGAGTGGGTGCACGCCGAGAAGGAGGCGACGTACCCGGTCACGAGCCCGTTCGACGGATCGACGATCGCGACGGTGCCCAAGGGCAGCCGGAACGATGCCCGTCGGGCGATCGACGCGGCCCGGGAAGCCTTCGACCGCGGCCCCTGGCCGAAGCTCCCCCCCCGCGCCCGTGGCGAAGTGTTCCTGAAGGCCGCCCAGATCCTCCAGGGTCGTCTACCCGCCGTCGCGGAGCTCGAAAGCCGGAACCAGGGGAAGACGATCAAGCAGGCCGCGGACGCCGACCTGCCGTTCTCGGTCGACAACCTGGTCTTCTACGCCGGCGCCGGGCGCACCCTCGAGGCCCGTAGCCCGGGCGAGTTCACCGGCGACGGGACCACGATCTTCCGCCGCGAGCCGGTCGGCGTGGTCGCCTCGATCACGCCCTGGAATTATCCGATCATGATGGCGGTCTGGAAGATCGCCCCCGCGCTCATCACCGGCAACACGGTCATCCTAAAGCCGGCGAGCTGGACACCGCTCACGAGCCTCGAGCTCGCCAAGGTCTTCCAGGAGGCCGGCCTCCCCGCTGGCGCCCTCAACGTGGTCCTCGGGCCCGGCGGGGAGGTGGGCGACGAGCTCTCCCGGAACCCGAAGGTCGACCTGGTCTCCCTCACGGGTGACACGGCGACGGGCCGGAAGATCATGGAGGCCGCGAGCGGGACCGTGAAGCGGACCCAGCTCGAGCTCGGCGGGAAGGCCCCGTTCATCGTGTTCGAGGACGCGAACCTCGCCGCCGCGGTCGAGGGCGCGATGGTCGGCGGGTTCGTCAACGGGGGCCAGGACTGCACGGCCGCGACGCGGCTCATCGTCCAGAAGAACGTCCACGCGAAGTTCGTCCGTCTGTTGCTCGAGAGGGTGAAGACGGTCCGGATGGGCGACCCGCTCTCCCGCTCGACCGACCTGGGTCCCCTTGTTCACGCGACCCACCAGAAGAACGTGCTCAAGTTCATCGAGACCGGCCGCTCGGAAGGGGCGAAGATGGTCGCGGGCGGGGGGAACGGTCCAGCGAAGTTCCCGAAGGGGGCGTTCGTCGCGCCCACCGTGTTCGACGGGGTCGCCCCCGACATGGCGATCGCCCAGAAGGAGATCTTCGGCCCGGTCCTGGACGTGATCGAATTCTCGACGTTCGACGAGGCGATCGAGATCGCCAACGGAGTGGAGTACGGCCTCGCCGGGAGCGTCTGGACGAACGACCTCCGGACGGGGATCAAGGCGTCGAACGCGCTCCGGTTCGGGGACGTCTGGGTCAACGACCACCTGCCGCTCGGCTCCGAGACCCCCCACGGCGGAGTCAAGCAGTCCGGGTTCGGCAAGGACCTCGGGACCGACTCGCTCAACGATTACACCTGGGTGAAGAACATCTACATCGACCTCACCGGTCAGGTCCGCAAGGGCTGGCATTACACGACCTACGGGGACCCGGCCTAGGCGGACCGTCATGGAGGGGATTCCGGCGTCCGGCAAGGGCGCTCTGTTCATCGCAGGCCGCTGGGGACCCCCCTCCGGTGGCCAGTACGTGTCGGTCCTCGACCCCTCGACCGGTCGCGCGATCGGGCAAGCCCCCGTCGCCTCCCCCGACGAGGCCCGGTCCGCGGTCGACGCGGCGGCCGCCTGCGAGGGGACCTGGGGCGCGACCCCTGGCCACGCCCGGGCCCGCATCCTCCGGGCGACCGCCGAACGCATGGCGGCCGACCGGGAGACGCTCGCCCTCCTCATCGCCCACGAGGTCGGCAAACCGATCGTTGACGCGCGCATCGAGGTCGACCGCGCGGTCGGGGTCTTCCAGCTCGCCGCGGAGGAGATCCGTCAGCTGACGGGCGAGAGCTTCCCAGCCGACGCGTACGAGCGGCCGGCGGGGAACGAGCACCGCTTCCTCTTCACGGTCCGGGACCCGATCGGCGTCGTGGTCGCGATCGGCCCCTTCAACTTCCCCTTGAACCTCCTCTCCCACAAGATCGCTCCCGCGCTCGCCGCGGGGAACCCGGTCGTCGCGAAGCCGACCAGCGCCGCGCCGTTCACCGCGCTCCGGCTCGCCGAGCACCTCGCCGCGGCGGGGCTACCGCCGGGCGTCCTCAACCTCGTCACCGGCCCCGGCAGCTCCGTCGGCAGCGCGCTCATCGAGCACCCGCGGACCCGACTCATCACCTTCACCGGCTCGACGGAAGTAGGCAAGGGGATCGCGGAGCGGGCCGGCCGCCACGCGAAGCGGGTCATCCTCGAGATGGGCGGCCTCGACCCGTTCATCGTGCTCGACGACGCGCCCCTCGCCGCCACCGTCGACGCCGCGACCCGGGGCGTCTTCGGCTACTCCGGTCAGGTTTGCACTGCGTCGAAGCGGTTCCTCGTCGCCGACGGGATCGCGGACCGGTTCGCCTCCACGCTCGCGGAGCGCGCCCGGAACCTGAAGGTCGGGCCCGCGGTGGAGGAGTCGACCCAGGTCGGGCCCTTGATCGACGAGGCGTCGGTCGAGCGGATCGAAGGGCTGGTCCAGGACGCTCGCGGACGCTCCGCCCGGGTCCTCGCCGGCGGCCAGCGACCGAAGGACCGGACGGAGGGGAGCTTCTACCTCCCGACCGTCCTCGACGGGGTCCCGGAGGACGCCCGGGTCGTGCAGGAGGAACCGTTCGGCCCCGTGGCACCGATCGTCCGCTTTGCGACCGTCGACGACGCGGTCCGGATCGCGAACAACACGCCCTACGGACTCCAGGCGACGGTCTACACCAACAACATCGCCCTCGGATTCTCGCTCGCGAAGCGGATCCGGGCGGGCGGCGTGCATCTCAACGACCCGACCAACCTCCGCTGGGACGCGCTCCCGTTCGGCGGCATCAAGGAGAGCGGCCTCGGCCGAGAAGGGCTCCGGTACGCGATGGAAGAGATGACCGAGGTCAAGCTGATCTCGGTAAACTACGCGCCCGGGTGAGCCCGCCTACTCGGCGTCCGGGTCCGATCCGGTGACGTGGTGGGGTACGTGTCCCGGAGGGGGCACCGGCAGGATGGGGTCGGGGGTCGCGGAGGGATGCCAGCCGGAGACGCTCGCGGGGATCGCCGCTCCGCCTCGGTGGGTGGCCGGAGCGGCGACCTGGCCGTCGAGACTCTCGAGCGCGTCTTCGAACGTCATCAGCCCGCGCTCGAGCAGCTCGTCCTCGATGACGAGGGGGGACATGAAGCGCAGGACCTGGTCCCACGCGCCCGACGTGTGCATGAGGAGACCCCGGGCGAAGAGGGCGCTGCGAAGGGCCTTCGCGCGCTCGCCCCACGCGAGCTTCGTCTTTCGGTCCTGGACGAACTCGACACCGATCATGAACCCCTTCCCGCGCACGTCCCCGATCGAGGGATGTTCCTTGCCCATGCTCCGGAAGCGCTCCATCACGGCGGCCCCCCGGTGGGCCGTCTTGGCGACCAGGTCGCCCTCGCGGAGGACCTTCAGCACCTCGGTGCCGACGGCGAGCCCGAGCGGGTTCCCCCGGTAGGTACCGAGGTGGAAGCCCCGCGGGAGCTCCGGGACGAGGTCGTCCCGGTACGCGACCACCGAGATCGGGATGCCCCCGCCGATCGTCTTCGCGATACAGAGGATATCCGGGGTCACGCCCGAGTGCTCCACCGCCCACATACGCCCGGTGCGGCCGAGCCCGGTCTGGACCTCGTCCGCGATCAGTAGGATGTGGTGGCGGTCGCAGAACTCCCGCAGGGAGGGGAGGAAGTCGTCGGGAGGGACGACATAGCCACCCTCTCCCAGGATCGGCTCGACCAGGACCGCCGAGACGTCGTCGACGCCCGACGAGGGGTCGCTGACAAGGTGTTCGAGGTACGAGATCGTTCCGGCAGCACCCTCGTCCGCGCCAAGCACCGGTCGGTAGGGGTCCGGATAGGGAACGCGCACGATGGCCCCTCCCGGGAAGGGGGTGGTGGTGTGGTACCGGCGGGCGCTCGTCAGGTGGACGGCACCGCCGGAAACCCCGTGGTAGGCGCCTGAGAAGGTGAGCGTCCCGTGGCGGTGCGTCGCGAAGTCGGCGAGCTGGACGGCGGTCTCGATCGCATCCCCGCCGGTGACCGTGAAGAAGATCCGGGCGTGGTTCTTCAGGGTCCCCGGGAGCGACGCCTCGAGCTCCTTCAGGAAGTTGATGCGCGCCTCGGTCGGGAGTTCAAGCGCATGCCAGACCGTGTGGCTCTGGGCCTCGAGCGCCGCGACGAGGCGGGGGTGGCGGTGGCCGAGGTTCAGGACCGAGATCCCCGCGACCCAGTCGATGTACTTGTTCCCATCCACGTCCTCGATCGTCGCGCCGCGCGCGGACTTGACGGCCATCGGGAAGTAGTGCGAGTAGGCGACGGCGTCCGTCTCCCACTTCGCCTGCTGGGCCAGCAGCTCGCGGGAGCGGGGTCCGGGTGGGGGATGGACGATGTGCGGCGCGTCGAGGTAGCTGCCGCTCTCCGAGTGGTCGCTCATGGGGGTCCAAAGCCAGTACCGCCTCGGGACATATCACGCCTCGGAGGGGGCCCGGACGGGTTATGGACCCCCACCGACTCAGGCTGCCGGGAGGAACCGTGACGGACGGGAAACGGTACTTTGACGTCCACCTGCACCTCTCCCGATGGTGGCCCGACCTGGCCCGGACAGGCTACCGGGCGGACCTGAACTACACGGTCCCGGGCCTGCTGGCGGAGATGGACGCCGCCGGCATCGAGTCCGGCCTCGCCATCCCCCCGTTCGAGGGACCTACCCCGGAGCAATCCCTTCAGGAATCGGTCGAAAAGGCCCGGGCGAGCGGAGGCCGACTACGCCCCGTGGCGACGATCTTCCCGGGTCCCGGGGGACGGGCCGGGGTCGCAGCAGTCGTGGCCGGATGGGACGCCGTCCCGGACCTCGCGGCCATCAAGCTCTTCCCCGGGTACCATCCGTTCTATCCCCACGACCCGGCGCTCGCGCCCGTCTACGAATACGCCGCCCGTAGACACCTCCCCGTCCTGATCCACCAGGGGGACACGCTCGCCCCGCAGGGGCTCCTCAAGTTCGCGCGACCGATCGAGGTCGATGAGGTCGCGGTCCAGTACCGGGACGTCCGCTTCGTCCTCTGCCACTTCGGGAACCCGTGGTTCGAGGAGGCGGCGGAGCTGGTGTACAAGAACCCGAACGTGTATGCGGATACGTCCGGCCTGCTCGCCCATCCGACCACCCCGTACTTCGACCGGATGGTCGTCCGGGCCCGGGGCCTCATCCAGGGGGCACTCGACACGATCGGTTCGGCCGACCGCGTCCTCTATGGGTCCGATTGGCCGCTCGAATCGCTCGTCACAGCGGTCGCGCTCATCGAGGGGCTCGACCTGCCTGCCCCGGCCCGGGCCGCCATCCTCGGGGACAACGCACGCCGTTTGTTCGCCGGCGCGCGCCCGGCGTCGGGACGGTAAAGAAGGGACGGGAGCTCGGGGGGCCATGACCAACCCAACTACGAGCGAACCCCCGGTCGACGGGGAGGGGATCCGGAAGGTCGTCCGGGAGACCAACTACGTCACCTGGCGTCGCCAGGGGGACTGGAATCCGCTCGTCGTGACCCGCGCCGTCGGCTCGACCTTCTGGGACGACAAGGGCCGCGCCTACCTCGACCTCTCCTCGCAGCTCATGGCCACCAACCTTGGGCACTCCAACCCCGCGGTCGTCGCAGCTATCGTCGCCCAGGCCCAGCAGCTCGCGTATGCCGGCCCCAGCTTCGCGACGGAAGCGCGGGCTCGTCTTAGCTCGGCGCTGCTCGAGGTGCTCCCCCACGGACTCGACAAGTTCTTCTTCAGCACGTCGGGGACGGAAGCCAACGAGGCCGCGCTCAAGATCGCCCGGGTCGCCACCGGTAGGACCAAAGTGCTCTCCCGGTACCGTTCGTACCACGGTTCGACCGCGGCTTCGATTTCAGTGACCGGGGACCCCCGCCGGCGCCCGGTCGAAGGACTCCAGACGGTCCCGGGAACGGTGTTCGCGCCGGACTGCTACTGTTACCGTTGTCCGTTCGGCCTCACGTACCCCAGCTGCGACGTGGCCTGTGCGGAATACGTGGACTACCAGCTCGAACGGGAGGGGAACGTCGCGGCCATGATCGTCGAGCCGGTGGTCGGGACGAACGGGGTCATCGTTCCGGTGCCGGAGTATCTGCCGAGGATCCGGGCGATCACCCGGAAGCACGACGTGCTGCTCATCGCCGACGAAGTGATGAGCGGCTGGGGACGCGTCGGGGAGTGGTTCGCCGTGAACCACTGGAACGTCGAACCGGATATTCTGACGACGGCGAAGGGGATCACTGGCGCCCTCATTCCCCTCGGGCTCACAGCCACGACGACCCGCCTGCACGAGGTGTTCCGGGACCGGTACTTCCCGCACGGACACACGTACGAAGCGCATCCCCTCACGCTCGCCCCCGCGGTCGCCGCCATCGGGGAGTACCGGCGACTCGACCTCCTCGCGAAATCCCGCCGGGACGGGGAGTACCTGCTCACCCGCCTCCGCGAGATCCAGGAAAGGCACCCCTCGGTGGGCGACGTCCGGGGCCTCGGGCTCTTCGCCGCGGTCGAGCTCGTCCGCGACCGAGACTCCCGAATGCCGTTCAACTCCGAGGAGGACAAGCTCGCGGGCCGGCCCCTCGTCGCCGAGAAGGTCGCAGCGGCGATGATGAAGGAAGGAGTCTTCTGCGTGGCTTGGGTCTCCCATCTGGTCATCGCCCCCCCGCTCATCGTGACCCGGGAAGAGCTCGACCATGGTCTCGAGGTCCTCGACCGGGCTCTGTTCGTGGCAGATAGGGAACTCCCGCCCTGAGCGTCCCGGCCGCTTTCGACCGGGCTCCGTCGCCGGACCTACCGACGTAGTGAGGCCGATGCCATCGGCCGACGACGGCGCGACGAGCCCCCAGTGCGATGCTATGTCCGTACGTAGCGGTCCCTTATCATCACTTCAACTATTGAAGTAGCGGAGGGAGTCGTAATGAAGCAAACGCCAGGGGCGCCGGGATCACCTGAGAAGACGCGGGCCGTGGTACGCGAGCGCTACGGGGGTATCGCCGCCGGGAAGGGCATCGAGCCGGCCGCTCGGGCGGACTCTTCGTGCTGCGGGGGGAGCACGTCATCCTCCTGTTGCGGAGACCCGACCGTCGCAATCCAACTCGGATACACACCGGAACAACTGTCCCACCTTCCGCCCGGTGCGAACCTCGGACTCGGGTGCGGCAACCCCACGGCCATCCTCGCGCTGAGGCCGGGCCAGACCGTCCTTGACCTCGGCAGCGGGGCGGGCATCGATTGTTTCCTCGCCGCGAAGCAGGTAGGTGCCCGAGGTTCGGTCATTGGCGTGGACATGACTCCCGAGATGTTAACGAAGGCGCGGGAGAACGCCCGGACGGGTGGTTACCGGAACGTGGATTTTCGCCTCGGCGAGATCGAGCACCTTCCCGTCGGCGATGCCTCGATTGATGTGGTCATCTCCAACTGCGTGATCAACCTGGCCCCGGACAAGGGGATGGTCTATCGCGAGGCGTTTCGGGTCCTGCGACCCGGCGGCAAACTCGCTATCTCCGACGTGGTCGCTACTCGCCCGATCACGGCCCAGGAGCGCGCCGACCCCTCCCTGTGGTCCTCGTGCTCTTCGGGAGCGCTGGAAGTACGCCAGGTGAAGACGCTCCTCAAGCGGGCCGGGTTCGTGGACGTGCGCGTCGACCTGAAAGTCCCCGACCAAGCCCCCGATTCACTGCAGGCCCAGGCGTCCCTCGGAGTCGTCTCCGCGGACATTCAGGCCACCAGGCCCTTGGAGTGAACCCCATGGCGGACAAGCTGGTGCTCTTCATCTGTGTCGAGAATTCCTGCCGTTCGCTGATGGCGGAGGCGATGTTCAACGCGAACCCTCCGCCCGGCTGGCGGGCCGTGTCGGCCGGGACCAGTCCGGCCGCCCAGGCGAATCCTCGCACGAAGCCGATGCTCGCGGAATTGAACCTGTCGATGCCCGACCACCTTCCGCGGTCGCTCTCGAACGAGCTGATGGAGGGGGCGGGAGTACGGGTCACGATGGGCTGTCTCGACGACACGAATTGCCCCGCCCGTCTGAAGACGCTCGAGCTTCGAGACTGGAACCTGCCGGATCCCGCGAAGGAGGACGATCCAGGATTTCGGGCTGTGCGGGACCGACTCGTCGGGCTGGTGCGCGGACTTCGGACCGAGCTCGTTCTGGCGGATCGCCGCCAGTCGAGCATGATCCGTCACTGACCCACCTCTCCCGCACCCGGTCCCGGGGTCCCCGACCGGCGGGGGCCTATGGTCCACCGGACCGACTTCGCCGCCGGGCTCCCGAGTTCGTCACGCACCCTCCGGCGCGGGCGCTCGCCCCTAGAACCAACGGCTGGTTACGACCTTCTTGCGGGTGTAGAAGTCGATCGCGTCCTTCCCGGTGGCGTGGAGGTCGCCGTAGAACGAGCCCTTCCATCCCACGAACGGGAAGTAGGCCGCCGGTGCGGGGACGCCGACGTTGACTCCCAGCATTCCTGCCTCGATGGCGTGCACGAAGGTCCTCGCAGCGCCCCCGTCCCGGGTGAAGATCGCCGCGGCGTTTCCGAATCGGGATCGGTTCGAGATTGCGATGGCCTCTGCGAGCGACCCGGCCCGGACCACCGAGAGCACCGGCCCGAAGATCTCCTCCTGAGCAATTGACATCTCGGGTCGGACGTGGTCGAAGAGGACGGGGGGCACATAGAAACCCCCGGCATCCGGCGGGGCGGATCCCTTCGCAGCGACCGTGGCGCCACCGGCTTCCCCCTCTTGGATCCACCGTAGTACTCGGTCGCGGTGGTCGGCTCGGATCACGGGACCCACCTCGGTGGATGAATCACTCGCCGCCCCGACCGGGAGGGCCCGGACCGCCTCCGCGAGCTTCGCGACCAGCCGGTCAGCGCCCGGTTCGACCGCCAGCACGACGCTTCCCGCGAGGCAGCGCTCGCCGGCCTGGCCGAACGCGCTCGAGATCACGGCGGGTACGGTCTTCTCGAGGTCCGCGTCCGGCATGACGATCAAGTGGTTCTTCGCCCCCGCGAGTGCCTGGACCCGCTTTCCGTGGGCCGCGGCCGTCGTGTAGATGTATCGAGCGGTCGGCGCCGAGCCGACGAACGAAACCCCGTCCACCCCCGGGTGGGTCAGAAGAGCATTCACCGCGGCGGCGTCCCCGTGGATGAGGTTGAACGTCCCGGCCGGGAACCCGGCCTCATGGATCAGCCGAGCCAGCATGCTGGCCGAGAGCGGCACCCGCTCCGAGGGCTTGAGGATGAACGAGTTGCCGCAGACGAGGGCGAGCGGGGCCATCCAGAGAGGGATCATGACGGGAAAATTGAACGGCGTGATCCCGACCACGACCCCGAGCGGCTGCCGCAGGAGGGTAGTGTCCACGCCCCGGGAGACATCCTCGAGGAACGCGCCCTGCATCGTCGTGGGGGCCGAGGCCGCGAACTCGGTCGCCTCGATTCCCCTACGGACCGATCCGTGGGCCTCCTCGAGCGTCTTTCCGTTCTCCCGGGAGATGCTGCGGGCCAGCTCGTCCGCGTGGGTTCCGAGGAGATGGCGTAGGGAGAGGACCTTCCGGGCGCGTTCCGCGACCGGCACCTCCCGCCAGGTGGGAAAGGCGGCCCGGGCGGCCCGGACCGCCGCATCCACGTCCTCCGCCTCCGAGCGGGGTACCCGGGCGAGGAGGTGCCCATCGGAGGGGTCGGGGACATCGAGACGGCCGGTCGCCATCGGGCGGACCCACTGTCCGGCCACGAAGTTCTCGAGCTCCACGGTCCCGCTCATCGTGACTCTCCCCGCCCCCAGCCGGACGGGGTATTGACCCTCACGGGAGGGGTCCGGCAACTGACGAACGGAGGAAATCGTCAGTGGCCTTTTGTAAGACCTGCTCCTCGGAAGATGGACCGGCTCGTCCCTCGCGGGGGCCGGTGACGGAGATCAGAACATGGACCCCCGGTTCGAGGCGGCGTACAACGAATACTCCCGGCGGACCCCTCGTTCCAAGGAACTCTGGGAGCGGGCCCGGCGATGGAGTCCCCTGGGGGTGCACTCGAACTATCGTTTCCTGGACCCGTACCCGTTCTATGTGAGCCGGGCGAAGGGGGTCACCCTCTGGGACGCGGACGGGAACGAATTCCTCGACTTCAACATGGCCTTCGGCTCCCTCCAGAGCGGCCACGCCCACCCCCAACTGGTCGAGGCTTTGAGCCACCAACTGGCGAACGGGAGCGTCTACGGGTACGAGTGGGACCGGACGCCCGAGGTCGCGGAACGGGTCTGCCGGCGGTACTCGATGGACAAGGTTCGGTTCAGTACCACCGGCCTCGAGGCGACCCATCACGCGATCCGGTTCGCCCGCGCGTACACCAAGAAGCGATACGTCCTGAAGTTCGAGGGGTCATACCACGGCTCCCACGACACGCTCCTCGTGGGCGTCAAGCCCCGAGCCGAGGTCGCCGGACCGAAGGACCACCCCAAGTCGGCCCCCGCCTCGCCCGGGATCCTCTCCGAACTCACCGAGCGTACCCTCATCGCCCCGTTCAACGACCTCGAAACGACCATCAAGATCGCGCGCGAGCACAAGGACGACCTCGCCGCGGTGATTGCGGAGCCGATCCCCATGAACATGGGGTTCATCCTGCCCGAGGAAGGGTTCTTCCCCGGCGTCCGGGAGCTCTGCGACCAGCTCGGCGCCTTGCTCATCTTTGATGAGATCAAGACCGGGGCGAAGTATCTGCACGGCGCCGCGGGTCGGCTCGGGGTCCAGCCCGACATCATCACGCTCGGGAAGTCAATTGCGTGCGGTATCCCGCTCTCGGCCATCGCCGCTCGCCCGGGGATCATGGATGAGGTCGGACCCCGGAAGGTCGCCCACGCCGGGACCTACAACTCCAACCCGCTCGCGATGACCGCCTGCCTCGCCTCCCTCGACCACATTCTCACCGAGGAGGGGATCGAACGGTCGACGCGGCTCAACGCCCGATTGGCGAAGGGGTACGCCGAGGTGTTCGACGACGCCGGGGTGACGGCGTACGTGAGCGCCGACGGGGTCTCGGGGACCGTCTACTTCTCGGAGCACCCGGTCCGAAACTGGCGTGACTTCCTCCAGGTCGACGGAGACCGCTCGATGCTCTACTACTACCTCTGCATGAATCAGGGTCTGATCCCGTCCGGTACCGGACCCGATGAGCAATGGACCCTCTCCGTTCAGCACACGGAGAAGGACGTGGCCCGCCACCTCGAGATCCTGGGAACCGTGGCCGACGGGCTGGCCGGTACGCCCCAGGCGGGGGAAATCGAGGAATCCGTCTGAGAGCGACGGGCGCCCGTGCGGCGATGATGGAGCGGAGCTACCACCGGGACAGACTCGACCGGAGGTCGTGGAGGGTCAGCTTCCCGCCGGTCCTCACTAGATCGCGCGGCAGCCCGTAGGCTCGAAGGGCGACGTAGATCACCCCGCCGGCCAGAGGAAGGGTCACGAACGCGCCTACCCACGCGAGTCCCAACTGAACCGGGGTCCCGAGGGCCATGCCACGGGTGGCGGCGAGGGCCGCGACGTGGATCCAAGTAACGGAGAACAGCCAGAGTCCGGCCAGCGAGATGACCGAGTAGGCGGCCAGTCCCGTGATCAGGTCCGCCAAAACGACGGCGCCGAGGCCTCGTGCGACACGACCTCCGAACGCGTTTGCGAGCCCCATGAATTACGGAGTGTTCGAATGAGTTCGTAGGTCAACATGCGCTATTTAGCTCACTAGTTCCTATGGAGAAAATCGAACCGGATCGCACTCCCTGCGGCCGTCGGGTGACCCTGCGATCGTCCAAATCCGTTCGGCGATAGGAACGGCGCCCCCCTGCCCGCGGGCATTCCTCGGGGAGCAAAGTCGGATCGATTGCGTTAGTGGGTTCCTTCGAGTTGCAGGCCTCCGGCAGGCGAGGTCGGGGTGTCCCTCGGGGGAGGTTTTCGACGCCACCGGGTGTAGAGCAGAATCCCCACCCCGGCCACCACCACTGCCCCTACGCCGACCGAATACTCGACCAACGCCCCCGTGGAAGGACTCCCTCCCACCGCGGCGGCCCCGGAGCCGGTAACGTTCAGGAAGATGAAGATTTGATCAGTTGTCCCGTAGCTATCCGTCACTCGGACCCACACCTTGTAATGGCCGACCTCGGACGGGATGCACGACAGATTCGTTTGGTTGAAGGACGCGCAGCCGGGCGGAAGCCCGAAGAAAGCGTAGGCGAGCAACGAGGTGGGGGTTGCGCTTTTGCTTTCGGCGTTCACGGCGAGGTACGTTAGCGCGCCGACCTTGGCTGGGTTGGGCCAGGCCGAGTAGCTTACGATCTGGGGGGGAGGCCCAATTCCGGAGGTGAGCGTCAGGTTGGTCGACGCGTTGGCTTGGTCCCTGAGGGTGTCATTTACCGTGACCCGGATGTCGAACGCACCCACATATTGAGGGTAGCAGAGTAGGTTGGAGACATTCGCCGAGAGGCAATAGATCGGAAGGTTCTGATACCAGTAGCTGTACGGCGGGGCCCCTCCCTCGGCGGTGACGTTTAGAAAGACGGGGTTCCCTTGGACCGTCTCGGAAGGGCTCGCAGTGAAGGAACGGATCGTGAGAGGTGCTACCAAGGGAACCGCGGTGGTTAGGGCCGCAAACTCTGGGTGGCCGCTGTTGGGTGAGGGACCGGCAGTAATGCCGACCGGAGCAAGGCCGAGGAGAAGGACCACCACGGAGAACGCGGCGGTACTCGAAAGGAGGGCACCACCGCCGCCAACCCGCCTCGTGCGTTTGGGGTGCATCAGAGGTCTTCGCTCCGGGTCGGACAACAAATCGACGACCTTCGACCGGACCGGGTAAGATGAATGTTGCCCACGGATTGTTCGTAAGAGTATGATGGAGGGCTCCCCCCGGCGCAAAAGCAAAACCCCTGGGGTTCGACCCCAGGGGCAGGAAAGGGTTGTCCCGCGTTCCTCGACCCAGCTGCTTAGATCTGGTAGATGCTGATCTCGTTCGCCTCGGAGGCGAGGTTCTGGTTGTTGTAGGGGTCGATGGCGAACTGCAGCAGGCGCTGGACCTCACCGGTGGGCTGCCCGAGGGTGACCCACTGGAACGGCCGCCAGCCTGCGTAGCCCGTGGTTGCGGTCATGCCGGCGCCCTTGATCGAGGACGCGATAGTGCCACTCGACCCGAGAGACGGCTGAATCGCCGTCGTCTGGCCGATGCCTTCGAAGCCAATCCCGCAAGCGGAGGTCGCGACGCCCGCACAAACAGTGCCCGAGCTAGACACGCGCATCAGGCCGTCGGACGCAAAGCCGAGCGCATCCGAGTGGGTCGCGATGTACGAGATCACACCGGGGTTGCCGAGCTGGGCTACATCCGCCGTGATCCCGCAGCTGCCGAGCTGGCCGTCCGATCCGCAGCCGCCCCAGTTACCCAGGAGCGACGTGAGGGAGGTCACGGGGTTGGATCCGGAGATTCCGAGGATCCGCGCCGTGAAGCTCTGGACTGTTCCGCCGGGGTCACTGCGAGTGACCGTCGTGATCAGGTCCGCACCGGTGCCGCCTACGGGCCCGGCGCAAACCGCGAACCCGCAGGGCGAAATTCCCGCGCCAGTGGCGCAGGTGTCGATGCCCGCGATGCAGGCGATCCCAGGGCCGGTTGTGAGGCCGGTTGCGAGGTCCTCCGTGGGGTTCCCCGCGCCACCACAGTTGACTGTGCCCGTTACGCACGCCGGGATCTGGTCCCATGCGAGACCACCCGGTGGGAGCGTCGAGAGCGGGACCGCCGTCAGGGCCGTGCCGCCGATCGCGAGAGCGCTCGTGCCGGTCCAGCCGGTCGAGCTCGCCTTCACGTAGATCGTCAGCATGGTGTCCGCGCTAATGCTGACGAGGCCGTGGGGGTTGGCGGACTGGACGGCAATGTCGACGCCGTCGTAGGCCACGGTCGTGATGACCGGGACGCTGTTGCCCCCCTGGGGGCAAGCGTAGTTCGCTTGGAGGTTCGAGACAGTCTGCAGTGCCGAAGTGGCCCCGATGTCCACCGCACTCGAACAGACCGCGATCATGCCTGCCCCAGATCCGCCTTGGTTGTCGCTAATGGTGACGTCCGAGGTGTTCTGCTCGAACTGGTTCACAACCAACTGGTCAAACGGGTAGACGGACGTGCTCCCTCCGATAGTCACCGTGGTTTGGGGCGTTGGGGTGCCGATGCCCCCCGTGATGCTGCCCTGCCAGGCGACCAACCAGAGGTACAGCGCCGCCGCGGCCGCGACCGCGATGAGAATCAGGATCAGCGTCGCCACGACGGGCGAAACTGCCTTCTTCTCCCCGCGGAGGCCCCGGAGGTACCTCTGCTTTCGTTCTCTCAGTCTCATGCTTCTACCGCTCATCTCTTCTTTTTTCCCCCTTGTTGCTCGGTGCTTCGAAACCCCTGGCCTCACCAGAGTCCCTTGGCGACTCGCGGAGGTCGTGGAGCGTTCATAATCGCGGCCAAAGGGGAACCCGTAACAGGTCGGAGGGTACGGGGTCCCCCATGTTGGATAACCGACTACCGGGTCGAATGGTGGCCTACGGAGATTACGGACTCTCCGTGCGTGCGGTTTAATCTGTCCTAGTCGGCTCCGAGGATAAATGACTCCTCCTGAGGCTACCGGCCGTTCGGCGGCCTCGGTGGGGGCCCGCACAACTTCGTCGACCGGACGAGGAACGGCCGCCGTACTGAAGCCACGGGACAAGAAGACCCTCCAGAGGGCCGCGAACGCCCTGGAGACGCGTCTACTCCACCGGGCGAGTATCCCGGAGAAGATCCTAATCCAAGCCGAGCTCGGTTACATGCGTCGCCAGTTGCTGGCCGACCGGAAGACCGTGGATGTCACGTATCCGGTAAACCCTCCCTACGCCTTCGTTCACATCTTCTTCAACTCGAAAGCCAACGAACTTCTCTACCAGGCCCTAGAACCCACCCTTCACCCGAAGGAGGAGGCGCTCATCGCGCTGATCCGCGGAAAGATGGAGTCCATCATCTCGCAGGAGGAACTCCCCATCACAGAGGGCCAGACCCTGGAGGACTCCCCCGTACTCCGTGAGTTCCTTCGGAAACGGTTTGTCAACGTTCTCGACCTGTACGACATCGACGTTCCGCCTAAGCGCCAACCGGTGTTGCTCTACTACCTCCAGCGCGAATTTGTGGGCCTCGGCCGGACCGACGCCGTCTTGCGGGACCCCTTCCTGGAGGACATCAGCTGCCTTGGACCGAACATTCCCCTGTTCGTATTCCATCGGGTTTACGGCTCGATGCGAACGAACGTCGCTTACGGCGGCGAGATCGAGCTGAACAAGTACATCTTCCGATTGGCACAGATTGCCGGGAAACACGTCTCGATCTACCAACCCATCATGGACGCCACGATGCAGGATGGGAGTCGGATCAACCTCACGCTGGGAACCGAGGTCACTCGCAAAGGCTCCACGTTCAGCATCCGAAAGTTCTCCCACGACCCGGTCTCGCCGGTCGACCTGTTGAAGTTCGGCTCCGTTTCCGCGTTCGAACTCGCTTACTTCTGGACCCTCGTAGAGAACCACCGATCCCTCCTCATTTCCGGCGGGACGGCGGCCGGGAAGACCACGTTCCTGAACGCCATCTGCATGTTCGTCCGCCCCGAGGACAAGATCGTCTCGATCGAGGATACGCCGGAGATCCAGATCGACCACCAGAACTGGATCCAGTCGGTGGCCCGGACCGGCTACGGGATGAGTTCGGCGTCTTCGGGAGCTTCAGGAGTCTCGGGTCTCGGGGGGACAGGGGGGGTTCGTTCCGCCGGTAGCGTCACCCTGTTCGACCTCCTGGTGGCTGCGTTGCGACAGCGACCGGAATATGTGATCGTGGGAGAGGTTCGAGGGGTCGAATCCTTCACGCTGTTCCAGGCGATTTCGGTCGGGCACGCCTCCATGTCGACGATTCACGCCGGGTCCATTGCCGAGCTCCTTCACCGGGTGGAGAACGAGCCCATGAACATCCCCCGGGTCCTGTTCCAGGCACTTGATGCGGTCGCGTTCCCGGCCCAGGTCGTGGTGAATCAGAACCGCGTCCGGCGGGTGACGGGCGTGACCGAAATTCTCGAGGTCGACGCCACGACGAACGAACTGCTCACCAACGACATCTTCCGTTGGGAGCCCCCCACCGATTCGTTCACTTACATGGGTCGCAGCTTCGTGCTCGAGCACATCGGTGAACGCACCGGCAAAGACATTGATGCCCTCACGGACGAGATGCGTCGTAAGGAGGCGTATCTCCAACTGATGGACCACCTCAACATGACGTATTACCGGGACGTGAGCAAAGCCATCGCCTCGTACTACGTGGACCCCGCCGAAGCCCTCGCCACGCTCCAAGAGCGCGCGGCGAAGTAGGGGACATGCCCGCCACCGCGGACGCAACCGCCGGGGTCCCAGTCGACCCGGCCGGGGACGGAGCGCTGAAGCCCGTCCCCCCTCCCGTCGACCCGTTCGTCGCGAAGTACCGATCGTTCTGTTATCGAGTGTTCGGCGCTCGCTTCGAAGAGACGGACGACACCAGTGCGCTGGCGGAGCGACTGCAGAGGGCGGGGGTCAACTCGACTCCGGGAATGCACAACGCCGTCGTCGTGATGACCACCATTTTCGCGGCCGTTGGAATGGCGGTCGTGGCCTTCCTCCTTTTCCACCTCATCATCCACAGCCCGCTCTGGCTCGCATATGTAGGGGTCCTCGCAGGGATCGGAGCGGGTGCGACCTTCGGCGGGTTCCAGTTCATGCTCTCGAGCCGGATTTCCAACCGGAAGGAGCATCTGGATCGGGAGTTGCCGTTCACGTTGAGTGAGTTATCCGTGCTCGCGAGCACGGGGACGTCTCCGATCCGGCTGGTCCGACGAATGGCGCAACGGGACCATGACCCGGCGATGACCGGTGAATTCAAGCGGATCGTCTACAAGACCGACGTCCAGGGAAAGGACCTGATCACGGCGCTCGCTGAGACAGCGAAGGAGTCGCCCTCCCTCTCGGTTCGGGAATCATTCTGGGACCTGGCCAACATGATCCACCAGGGCGGGAACCTCGACGAGTACCTCCGCAACAAGTCGGATGATGTCCTCAAACTCCGCCGGTTGGTCCAGAAGGAATTCATCGAACGCCTCACGACGTTCCTGGACATGTACGTCAGTCTGGTACTGGTCGGCGTCCTGATGATCGCGGTGGCCGCTTTCCTCATCAACGCTCTCGGAAGCACTGCGGCGGGCCTCAACGCGAACGAGTTGCTCCTCCTCCTCACGTTCGGGCTGGTTCCGGTATCGGTCGCCATGACCATCATCCTGATCTCGATCGCCTACGCGAAGGCGGAATGACGCGGAAGATGCGGGCCCCGCTTTTCGCCCTGGTGGTTCCTCTGCTCCTAATCGTCTCGTGCGGGCTCATGGTGGGAGCGGCGGGCACTGCTCGGGGAGATGTCGGAGGCAGCAGCGTCCTGACCATCACACCCGTGGCACCGACACCCAACGAGACGGTCTTCTCGACCACTACCACGATTGAAGCGACGTTCTCCGACGCTGTGGCTCCGGTAAATCCTTCGGCAGTGTTCATGTTCGTCAACGGGGAAAACGTCAGCCAAGTGCAGAACTACACCGTCACGGCAACCGAGGCCACGTACACGCCGCCCACCATCCTCCCGTTGAAGAATGGCATCAACAATGTCACTGTAAACGCGACCGATTTGGAAGGGAATTTCGCGTCGTTAACGTGGAGTTTCTCGGTCAACACCTCCCTCCGCCCGGTGGCCAATCCGTTCGCCGGTCTCAAAGTAACCACCCTTCTGCTGTACATCGGTATCGGGGCCGCCGTCAGCGGTGCGGTCATTGGGGGGTACATCCTGGTACTCAAGCAGACGACCCGTTTCACGTTCCGGAAGTACTTCGCGACCCACCCGGTAGAGCGAAGGATCACCACGCTCTACATGCCCCTGATCGTTACGTTTGTTTGGATCATTCTCGGATTGGACTACGTGTACAGCACCCCGGGGCTCCCGTCCAACGCCCCGGATTATGTGTTCATCGTCGCGATCTTCATCGCCTTGACTCTTTACGGGATAGACGCCCGGCAAGAGATGCAGCGCATCCGCACCTTCGAGCGCGCGTTCGCCCAGCTCCTCTTCGAGATGGCGGATGCGATGCGGGGAGGGCTGGACCCGGCGAAGGCGATCGTCGAACTCGCGAAGACCCACACCAACATCCTCCGCAGGCCCCTCCGTGTGGCGGCCGACGGGGTCAAACTGGGACGACCGTTCGACAAGGTTCTCCGGGACATGGTCCGCGGAATGCACAGCGACCTCATCACCCGGTACGCGGGATTGATCGCGGACGCGACCTCCATCGGAGGCGAGACCGCGACGGTCGTCTACCGGGCCGCGAAGGACATGGACGACTTCGTGAAAATCGAGGAAGAGCGCGAGAAGCAGCTCGTCCTGCCGGTGGCGGTCATCTACATCGCTTTCGGGGTCCTCATGGCCGTCCTGCTCGCCTTGCTCTCGATCGCCCCAGAACTAGGCACGCTCAACATCAGCATCGCGGGATTCGGGACCCCACTCGCTTCCGGTGGGGGATCGGCCGCGCCGGTGGCGCACCTTGATTTCAATACCCTCAAGGAACGATTCTTTGAGCTGATGCTAATCAATGCCCTCGGCACCGGTGCAATCATCGGAGCCTTTACCGAGGGTCGCGCTAGGTACGGGATCCTTCACTCGCTCGCCCTGGTGGCTGCAACCGCAGTCGTCTTCTTCATTCTGTATCCGTAGTCCGGGTGGCCTGTACCCGGGTAGCGATCCCATCGGTTCAAACGGGGTACGTTTCAGAAGCGGTCCCTTCGAGTCCCAAGGTATTGGACACCGTGAGGGTAATGGTGTACGTTGCGGGACTCAAGGCGAAAGGCTGGGGCAGTTGGATTTCCTGTCCGAAGAAGCTCCCCTGATCCGGGTCAGGGGGGCCCAACGACGACACCACGGTCCAAGCCCACTGATCGATGGTCGCGTCGGGGGAGGTCGCGGAGTGGGGTTGGTAGGCGGTGGTACCATCCAGCACCGGGTAGCTGGTTACGAAAATGATGCCGAACTCGGAAATCGGGGGGAAGAGCGTCTCAACAAACTCGTTTCCCCGGCTTGTCCCCAATTGGACTTGGATGACGCTCTTGGAAAACACGAACGGTTGGATGAAAAATGCACTGTCGTTGACCGTTACTGCCGTGACCGAGAAGGGGTTCAGAGTCAGAAAAGTAGTCCCTCCCGCGACGGGGAACTCATTGAAATTTGGGGTGTCACCGGGCTGTGACACATTACACCCTGGGTCTAAACAGAATGACTTGGCGGGGTCTCCACCGATTGAGATATCGGTTATCGAAGTGTTGTAGATGTCGGAACTCGAGAGAACCAAGGTGATGTTTCCCGGATAGGTGCCCGCATTCACGTCTAACGGGGGGACCGTGTAGCCGAGAGTGTTGTTCACACTTTGAATCGTCACGTTTTCCAGATTTTTGAAATGCAGTTGGGTCTGCTCATTGAGGTTGATCTGTTCCTCCGAAGAGACGAAGAAGGCGAACGTCGTGGCCGCGGCCACGACGATGA
>JBKQNC010000013.1:0-85995 GCA_052326445.1 Thermoplasmata archaeon | reverse complement strand
ATCCCCGTCTCGAGGGCAGATTGTCCGCGTGTTACTGAGCAGTGCGCCGAGGGCTTACCCCTCTCGACTCGCATGGCTTAAGCGAACTCCAATAGCGGTGCCCGCCGGCAGGATCAACCGGATTTGTGTGCACACTGACTTGCCTGTGTGCGGGGCTTACTTGTCGTGACCGATCTACTGACTGGCAGGATTATGCTCTTCTCGCTGAATTGAGCTATTCGCGTACATATTCGATCTCGTCCGTCGGCTCCGAGAGGTCACTCCCCGTCTCCAGGGAGGGGTTCTCGGGGCTCCACGCCCCATCGGGCCATCTGTGGCGTCGCCTTGGAAGAAACCGGATCATGAGTCCCCGGCTCGCCGTGACGGCGTCCCACAGCCGTTCCCCCGAAGGGGTCCGACCGCAGTGCGCGGGCCGAGGAGGGCCTCCTACTTAAGCCCCACGACCGGAGAAATTTTCTGTGGGAAAGCTACCAGATGGAGACCCGGGCTTCCTTGGGTCGCCACATGGGGCGACCCGGAGCGACCCCGAACGCCTCGAAGAAGGAGTCCAGGTTCTCGACCGCTCCCCGGACGCGGAACTCCCCGGGGGCGTGCGGGTCGACGATGAGGAGCCGCCGCGCGGCCGCTTCCTGGCTGTTCTGCCGCCAGACCTGCGCCCACGACAAGAAGAACCGCTGCTCGGGCGTGAACCCGTCGATCGTTCGTCGCCGTTCGGGGGAGCGGGCGAGCCGCCGCTCGAGCGCCTCGAACGCGATGCTGAGTCCGCCCAGGTCCGCGAGGTTCTCGCCCAGGGTCAGCTCCCCGTTGACGGTGAGGCCAGGGAGTGGCTCGAAGTGGTTGTACTCCTCCACGACCTCGTGGGCGCGTCGCTGGAACTCCCGTGCGTCGTCCTCGGTCCACCAGTCCGAGAGATTCCCCTCGAGGTCGAACTTCCGGCCCTGGTCGTCGTACCCGTGGGTGATCTCGTGCCCGATCACCGCCCCGATGCCCCCGTAGTTCACCCCATCGTCCAGGGAGGCGTCGAAGAACGGCGGTTGCAGGATGCCGGCGGGGAAGACGATCTCGTTCTTCACCGGGCTGAAGTAGGCGTTCACCGTCGGCGGGGTCATCCCCCACTCCGTGCGGTCGACCGGCTGGCCCACCCGGACCGCCTGTCGATGGACCTCGAACGCGCGGGCCCGCCGAACGTTGCCGAAGTAGTCGTCGCGCCGGATCCCCACCGCCGAGTAGTCCCGGAACCGGTCCGGATGACCGATCTTCGCGGAGAATCGGGCGAACTTGGCGAGGGCCCGCTCGCGCGTGGCCTCGGCCATCCAGGGCAGCTTCCGGAGCCGGTCCTGGAACACGGCCCTGAGGTCGCCGACCAGTTCCTTCATCCGGGCCCGCGCCTCCGGCGGGAAGTGCTCGTGGACGTACAGCTCGCCGAGCGCCTCGCCGAGGAGCTGGTCGACCACGAGCGCCGCGCGTTTCCACGTCGGTTCGGGTTCGACCTGCCCGAGGAGGGTCCGGTGGAAGAAGTCGAAATCGCTCGCTTCCGCGGCCTCGTGGAGGAACGGGGCGCCCCCCCGGAGCACGTGCCATCGGAGGTACTCCTTCCACTCCTCCATGGAGTGGGTCCTCAACGCGTGGTCGAACGCTTCGAAGAACTCCGGTTGCCCGACGACGACGTACGGGGCCGTGCCGACCTCCCGCTCGGCCAGGTAGAGGCGCCACGGGGTCTGCGGGTTCGCCTCGAAGAGCTCGGCGGTCGTGCGTCGGTGGTAGTTCTTGTCCTCATCCCGAAGGTCGGAGCGGCGGCGGCTCGTCTGCGCGAGCTCGGTCTCGATCTCGACGACCGTCCGGGTCGCTGCGGCCGCCCGGTCGGGGTCGAACCCGAGGGAGCGGAAGCTGCGGTCGAGGTGGACCCGGTAGGCCGCGCGCACCTCCGCGAAGCTCGGCTCGAGATAGTAGTCCCGGTCCGGGAGCGAAAGGCCCCCCTGGTCGAGGTAGAAGGCGTAGATGGCGCTGTTCCGTTTGTCGGGGTAGACGTAGCTCTCGAAGAACCCCTCGAACCCGAGCCGATGGAGCCCGGCGAGGGTCCGATAGAGGTCGTCGACCGAGGCGATCCCGTCGACCGTAGCGAGGTCGTCCGCGAGGGGTTGGAACCGGAGCTCCTCGCGCCGGGCGGTGTCCAGCGCGGAGGCGAACAGGTCACCGACCAACTTCGAGGGGGACGCCTCGGGCAGGGCCGGGTCCCCGGCCGTCCGTTCGAGGATCGTACGGAGATGGCGGAAATTCTGGTCGAGCAGCTCGTTGAACGCGCCCCAGCGGGACTTGTCGGACGGGACCGGGTTCTCCCGGCGCCAGGTGCCCGTCGCAAACTCGTAGAAGTCGTCGGCGGGGTCGAACGAGCGGTCCAGGCGGGAAAGGGAAAATCCGGGGTCCGGGTCTGCGACCGGGGGCGCGCTCCCGTCGCTCGGTCGACTCGGTTCTGCGGGCATGGGTCCCGTCTCCCGAGGGCGGGGAGGTCAAGACCGTTTCCCTGTTGCGGGTCCTTCGTCGGAGACCGGTCTGGGGGTTCAGGTCCCACCGCGCTCGATCTCGCGCACGCAGAGCGGCACCTCGAGGAGGGAGGTGATCTCGGGCGGGTCGCTTCCCATCCCGGTCCCGTCCCGGTTCAGCCAGACGGAGTGGAGCCCCGCCGCCATCGCCCCGCGCGCGTCCGTCCACGGGAGGTTCCCGACGTACAGGGTCTCTTGGGGCTCGACCTGGAGCCGCTCGGTCGCCCGGTGGAAGATCGCCGGGTCCGGTTTCGCCACCCCCTCGGTGCCCGAGGAGACGATCCGCTCGAAGTACCGGAGGACCCCGACGCGGTCGAGGAGGCGCCGTAGGCTCGCCTCGCTCGACGAATTCGAGACGATGCCGAGGTGGCGCTTCTGCGCCGCGAGGGTGTCGAGGCACCGGCGCACGTCGGAGTAGAGCCGGATGGGGCGCTCGTCGGGCATGCGGAGGCGGAGGAACTTCAAGCCGACCTCGGGCTCGAGCTCGCGCTCCGCGGCCCGCGACAGCACGGCGTGCCAGAATCTCGCCAGTCGCCGTTCCTGGGTCCCGTCCGGCGGGTGCGCGTCGAACTCGAGCTCGACCTCGGAGTAGGCGTGGGCGAGGTTGTCGGTGTCGAGCTGCAGGAACAGACGACGTGCGATGTCCGCCCACCCGGAAAAATCCCGTTCGTCCACGAGCGTTCCCCCCACGTCGAAGAGGACCGCCCGGATCTTCGTCCCGTGCGCGGACACCATCGAACCCTACGGGGGGAGTCAACTTTACGTTTGACGGCTGAGCCCGTTCGTTTACGAGGGGAGCGCATGGCTGCCCTGGGGCGGGCGGCGTCGGCGGACCCAAGAGTCGGTCGCGAGGATGACCCACCCAACCGCCCCCTCCCGCGCCGAAGACGAGGAGGCAGGCGGCGGACGTGGTTGGGAGCCCGCCGGTGCGATCAGGCGACGCTGACGCTCACGATGTCGGAGTGGCGGAGCAGGATCGCCCGGGCGACCTTCAGGTTCTTGCCCGCCTTCCCGATCGCGCGGGCCTTCCAGGCGGGGTCGACGGTGACGGTGGCATGGCGGCCCTTCCCCTTCGGCGAGAGGTCGACGCGCTTCGGGGAGTACCAGTAGAAGATGTTCCGGGCGAGCGACTCCGCGTCGTCGGCGTACTCGACGACCTGGATCTCCTTCTTCAGCATCCCCTTCAGCCGGTCGACGAGGACCCCACCGGGGCCGACCGCCTTGTGGACCTCGCCGGGGTAGACCAGGAAGACCAGTTTGTCCTCCGCCTCGAGACAGTCCCGGACGCGGGCGCCGGTCCGTTCCTCGAACAGACGGATGTAGCCGATCGTTTCGTTGTCGAACGCGATCTCGGTCATCGGTCGAAAAGGTTCCGCTTCGGGCTCCGGCTCAGGTCTCGAGCGAGAGGATCGCGCTCGAGCCCGCTTCCAGGATCGCCATCGCGCTCACGGGGAACGGACAGCCGCACGCCTGGCCGAGCTCCACCGCGGTCCCGTCGTAGTGGTAGATCGGGACCTTCCCGAGGGTCCGGTCGCTCCGGAGCTTCTCGTCGGGGCACGAGCTCGAGACGATGAGGAGCTTGGCCCTCTTTCCCTCGGCCGCGGCGCGGGCTTCCTGGACGCCCAGCTTGACCTTGCCGGTCTCGAGGGCGACCTTCAGCGCGTGGGCGAGATCCATCGTCTAGCCCTCCACCGCGGCGACCGGCTCCGGGGGCGGAGCCGGTTTGGCCACGCGCGCGAGCGGGCGGTAGACCAGGTTCACGGCGCCGGTGCCGAGCGTGATCGGCTGGCCGACGATGATGTTCTCCGCAACGCCCTTCAGCTCGTCGACCTCGCCGATGATGGCGGCCCGGAGGAGGTGCGCCGCCGTGATCTCGAAGGCGGCGCGCGCCAGCACGCTCGACTTCTTGCCGGAGATCCCGTGCCGGCCGATGGCCCGGATGTCCCCTTCGTTCGTCATGAGGTCGGAAACGAGCATCAGGTGACGGATGTCGACCCCGAGTCCCTGCTCCGCGAGCGTCCGGTTCGCCTCGAAGATGAGCGCGGCGCGGGCCGCCTCGACGCCGTAGACGCGGTAGATCTCGAAGACCGAGTTCGTGGTCGTGCGGACGCCGTCGACCCCCGCGATCTCGAGCACGCCGTCCAGGTTCGACCCCTCGGTGTAGATGACATACTCGTCTTTTTCGCGTCGGATCAGGGCCCGTCGGATGCCGGTGACGCCCTTGATCTGGATCCCCTTCGCCTCCTCGCTCGCGAGCAGGAGCTTCTTGAACGGCATCTCCTCGACGAGCTCCTCCTTCCGGGATTTCGTCGGGGTGGTCCGGGCCTCCTTCAGCTGGATCTCGAAGGCGCGGGTCTCGCCGCTCCCGGAGCCCGGCTTGAGCTCGAAGAGCCGTCCGTCGAGGTTCTCGAGCAGGGCGGCCTCGATCTCGGCCCGCTTGACCCCTCGGGCGCTCATCAGGGAGGCCTGCGGGGTGACGACGACCTTCAGGTCCTCGACCACGGTCCCGACGATCGCGACGTCGGGGACGGTCGTGACCTCGATCCGGAGCCCGATCGCCTCCACGGCGTCCCGGTCGTTCTTGAACTTCCGGTCCACGTGGACGGTCATCATCGGGGTCGAGGGGACGCGCCGCGCGTCGACGAGCTCGATGAGGCGCGGCAGGCCGAGCGTGACGTTCATCTCGGCGACGCCGGCGTAGTGGAACGTTCGCAGGGTCATCTGCGTGCCGGGCTCGCCGATCGACTGGGCGGCGATGATGCCGACCGACTCGTGCGCGTCGACCTCGGCGCGTCCGAACCGGCGGGCGACCTCGTGGAGGATCTTCGACGTGTCCGACGGCGACAGGCGGAGGCTCTGGATCTTGGCCTTCAGGCCGTCGACCAGGGACGGCGGCAGGCGCACGCCCTCCGCCTTGGCGACTTCCTGGATCCGCAGCGCCAGGTCCTTGACCGGTTTGACCAGCTTCTTCTCGTCGACCATCGTCATTCGCCTCCGAACTCGGGGCCCTCGCCGGGCTCGCCGACCTCCTCGCCTTCCTCTTCCTCGCCCTCTTCCTCGGCTTGTGCCTCGGCCTGGAGGTCCATCTCCTCCTCGGTGACCGGGGGCGCGCCCTCGACGTCGTCGGGCCCGCGGATGTCGCCCGCGCGCACGCGACGGCCCAAGACCTGCGAGACGACCTCGTCGAGCGGGACCGCCTCCCCCTGGAACGAGCGGGTGGGGTCGATCCCGTCCTCGCCGTAGCGGAACTCGATGATCGTGCCGGCGGTGTTGCGGACCATGCCGTCCTCGGAGACGTTCAGGTCCTCGAGGGCGTTGATCAACCGCCGTTGCATGTAGCCGGACCGGCTCGTACGGACGGCCGTATCGACGAGCGACTCCCGGCCACCCATCGAGTGGAAGAAGTACTCCGTCGGCGAGAGGCCGCTTTTGTAGTTCGAACTGACGAACCCCCGCGCGTCGGCGCCGAGGTCGCCTCGCCCGAAGTGGGGGAGCGTCCGGTGGACGTAGCCGCGGAGCAGGCGTTCGCCTCGGACGGACTGCTGTCCGACCGCACCGGCCATCTGCGTCAGGTTGAGCATGGAGCCGCGGGCCCCGGATTTCGCGAGAATGACCGCGGGGTTCTCGAGGCCGAGGAACCGGCCCGCGATGTCGCCCGCCTTGTCCCGGGCCTGTCCGAGCTCCCGCCGCACCTGCACCTCGAGCGTCTCCTCGAGGGACCGACCTGGCATCTGTTCGAGCTTGCCCACGCGGTACTGCTCGACGAGCTCGGTGACCTGGATGCGGGCATCCTGGAGCGCGGTCCGGATCTCCTTCTGCGCACCCTCGGGCACGTCCTCGTCGTCGATCCCGGTGGACAGGCCCTGGAGTCCGATCGCCGTGATGCAGAGGCGGCTCATCTCGTCCAAGAACTGGCGCGCCCGGGGCATCCCGTTGTTCCGGGCGATTGCGTCCAGGACGGCGCCCTTCTCAAAGGCGATCGCCTTCTTGTCGATCGTACCCGCCTTCAGCACGCCGTTCTCGATCACGACGTACGCGTCGTGCTTGCACGAGAGGGGCGCGCAGTCGCAGCGGGCCCAGATGTTGGAGCGGAACTCGAGGGTGAGGTCGCTCGGCAGGGTGAGCGAGAACAGCTGCTTGCCCGTCCAGAACGGCTCGCCGTCCTTGTCCTTGCCCGCGGGGGGCGGGGTCGGGTAGTTGAGCTTCGAGAGGAGGTAGGTGACCTCGGCCCGGGAGTAGGTCGGGTTCAGGTACGTCAGCAGGAAGCCGGCGGTGATGTGGTCATGGAGCATCCCGATGATCGGACCGCCGTAGCGGGGCGAGAGGATGTGCTCCTCCACCTTCATCAGGACCTTGGCTTCGGCGCGGGCCTCCTGGCTCTGGAGCACGTGGAGGTTCATCTCGTCGCCGTCGAAATCCGCATTGTAGGGCGGACAGTCGCACAGGTTGAACCGGAACGTCTTGTGGGGGAGGATCCGGACGAAGTGGGCCATCATGCTCATCCGGTGCAAACTCGGCTGCCGGTTGAACAGGACGATGTCGCCGTCGACGAGCTGACGCTCGACGATCGAGCCGGGGAGCACGAGCTCCGCGCAGGCCTCGGCGTTCTTCTCCATGACCTTGATCCGCTGCCCGTCCTCCCGGATCAGGTAGTTGACCCCGCACCGGTAATGGCCCTCCGCATCGGGGGGCGGAGCCGGTCCGCGCCGGACGAGCTCCTTGGCCGTCTCCTGGCTGTGGGCGGTCACCTGGAGCGGGACCGTGAGGCCGCGCGCGACCTCGGCCGGGATGCCGACCTCGTTGATCGAGAGGAACGGGTCCGGGCTGATGACCGTACGGGCCGAGAAGTTGACGCGCTTTCCGGATAGGTTCGAGCGGAACCGTCCGTCCTTGCCCTTCAGCCGCTGGGCGAGGGTCTTCAGCGGGCGGCCCGAGCGGTGCCGGGCGGGGGGGATCCCGCTCGTCTGGTTGTCGAAATAGGTCGTGACGTGGTACTGGAGCAACTCCCACAGGTCCTCGACGACGAGCTGGGGAGCGCCCATGTCACGGTTCTCGCGCAGGCGCTGGTTGATCCGAAGGACGTCGACCAGCTTGTGCGTGAGGTCGTCCTCGCTCCGCTCCCCGCTCTCGAGCGTGATGGAGGGGCGGACCTGGACCGGGGGTACGGGAAGCACGGTGAGGACCATCCACTCGGGGCGTCCGAACCGGGGGTTCAGGCCGAGGGCGGTGACGTCCTCGTTCGGGATCCGCTCGAGGCGCGCGCGGACCTCCTTCGGGGTGATCTTGTGCGAGTTCTCACGGAAGGTGGTCGGCTTGTCGAGGACGATCCGCTGCTGGACCTCGTGACAGTGCGGACAGACCCGTTCGTCCTTCGACTCCCGGGTGCGGGTCGGCGCCGGCGCCGAATCTTCCGAGTCGAAGATCGCTTCCGCCCGGGGGTTGGGGGCGTCGGGCAGGATCCGGCCGCAGGCGCGGCAGGTCGACTGGAGCAGCCGCTTGATCTCCTTCGCGTAGCCCACGTGGATCACCGGCATGGCGAGCTCGATGATCCCGAAGTGGCCGGGGCATTCGTTGACGCGGCCGCCGCACGTGCGGCACCGCAGGTTCGGCTCGATGACCCCGAGGTGAAGGTCCATGAGACCCATCTCGATCGGGTAGCCGTCGTCGTCGTACGTGTCCGCCGTGATGATCTTCACGCCGCTCATGCGGCGGATCTCGTCCGGCGAGAGGAAGGCGAACTGGAGGCTCTTGATCCGCTTCGATAGACTTTGCGCCATGAGAACCTCCTACCGCATCTCCTCAAGCTGCAGCCGCATCACGACCCCGAGACTGATCAGCTCCTCGAGGAGGAGCTTGAACGAGTAGCTCATCTCGACGGGGTAGATCGAGGACGTGTTCCCGCAGCTCGGGCAGCGGAGCGAGCTCGCCCGGGAATCGGGGATCGCGATGTGCCCGCACTCCGGGTTGCCGCAGACGTACTGGACGGTGCCGTCGGACTCGTCGAGCAGGCGGTCCTTGATGACCATCGCCACGCCGTGACCGATCAGGCAGTCGCGTTCCATCTCTCCGAACCGGAGACCGCCCTGGCGGGACCGACCCTCGGTCGGCTGCCGGGTCAGGATCTGGACGGGGCCGCGCGAGCGCATGTGCATCTTGCCGGCGACCATGTGGTGGAGCTTCTGGTAGTAGATCACGCCGATGAAGATCTCCGCCTCGAACCGTCGTCCGGTGAGCCCGTCGTAGAGCGTCTCCCGTCCGCTGGGGTGGAGGCCGAGGGCCTTCAGGCTGTCGCGGAGCGCCTCCTCGCGCGCCCCCGAGAACGCCGTGCCGTCGATCGTGCGACCCTCGAGCGAGCCGACCTTGCCGCCCAGCATCTCGAGGACGTGGGCGACCGTCATGCGCGACGGGATCGCGTGCGGGTTGATCAACAGGTCCGGGGTGATCCCGTCCCGGGTGAACGGGAGGTTCTCCTGGGGGACGATGAGCCCGATGACGCCCTTCTGGCCGTGCCGGCTCGCGAACTTGTCGCCGAGCTCGGGCACCCGCTGGTTGCGGACCTTGACCTTGACGAGCTTCGAGATGTTCTCGCCCTCGGTCAGGATGACGTTGTCGACCCAGCCCGACTCGCCGAAGCGGACCGTGACGCTCGTCTCCCGCCGCTTCTGGGGCGTGAGCAGGTCGGTCTTCTCCTCGAGGAAGCGGGGCGGGCTCGTCTTGCCGACGAGCACGTCGCCTTCGGTGACCTCGAGCTCGGGGAAGATCAGGCCATCCTCGCCCAGGTTCCGGTAGGCCGTGTCGACGCGCGCGCCCGCGACGTCGGGGCGGGGGATCTCGAAGCGGTCCTCCTGACCGCCCGGATATTTGCGCTCCTCGCCTCGGTAGGTACGGAAGAACGACGAGCGGCCGAGCCCGCGGTCGATGGCCCCCTTCGAGAAGACGAGGGCGTCCTGCATGTTGTACCCCTCGTACGAGAGGACCGCCACGACGAAGTTCTGGCCCGCGGGCCGCTCCGTGAAGTGGACGTACCGCATCGTCTGCGTCTGGAGCAGCGGCACCTGCGGGTAGTGGAGCAGGTGGCCGCGGGTGTCGGGCCGCCGGCGGTAGTTGACCGACTCGACGCCGAGGGCCTGCTTGGCCATGCCCGAGCCCATCGTGTTCCGTGGCGCGGAGTTGTGCTCGGGGTAGGGGATGAGCCCCGTGCAGACGCCCAGGATCAGGTTCGGGTCGATCTCGAGGTGCGTGTGCTTCTCGGTGAGCAGGCTCGCGGTCGGGAAGTTCGCATGGCAGAGCCCGCACTCGACGATCGCCGCCTCGCTCTTGTCGCCCATCGAGGTCCAGCGGAGGTCGGAGCGCGAGAGCGCCTTGCCGCACTTGGGGCAGCGGTCGGGCGGAACGTACGGGTCGACCGCGATGAGGCTGTCCTCTTCCTCCTCGGCGTCGACCCACTCGATCTTGCCCTGGCGGATCAGGTCGGAGTAGGAAAGCGTGCCGCGCGCGAGGTCGTCCAGGTCCGAGCGGGCGACGCGGGGGACGCCCGACTTGACGACCACGAGAGGACGGCGGAGCCGGCCCGGGTCGCAGTGGACGATGACCTCGTTCATCTCATCGTCGTAGCGGACGTTGATCTCGTATGTCTTGTCGCCGAGCGTCGGCGAGAGGGTGCCGGTCCGGCGGCGTTCGCGGATCTCGCGGACGAGGTCGATCGGCTGGGAGTGGAGTCCGACCAGGTTCCCGTTGACGTAGACCCGGGCGGCACGCCGTCCCTTGGGCGCCGAGGACTCGGTCAGCACGTCGGGGCCGATCTCGCGCGTGTTGAGGTCCCGCAGGATGAGCGTGACCTCCTCCTCGTCCGTCCCTTCCGAGACGTCGACGCAAAGGGCGTAGTTCTTGACGAGGCCACAGTTCTGCCCTTCGGGGGTCTCGTTCGGGCAGAGACGTCCCCACTGGGTCGGGTGCAGGTCGCGCGCCTCGAAGTGCGGCTGGCTGCGCGTGAGCGGGCTCGTGACCCGGCGGAGATGGCTGATCGTGGACATGTGGCTGGTCCGGTCGAGCACCTGGCTGACGCCGGCGCGGCCGCCGACCCAGTTGCCGGTGGCGAGGGCATGGACGAGCCGTTGGGTCAGGAGGTCGGGACGGATCGCGCTCGCGATCCGGAGGTCCTTCTTCCGGGCGAACGACCGTTCGAGCTGGTACTTGAGGTCCTTCAGGAGGAGGGAGAACGCGACCCGGAACAGGTCCTCCATCAGGTCGCCGGCGAGCTTCAAGCGCTTGTTCGCGTAGTGGTCCTTGTCGTCCTCGCCCCGGACCTTCAGGTGGAGCTCGAGGACGGTTCGGGCCATGCGGGCGAGATAGAGGGCTTTCTTGAGGCGGTCCGCCTTCGCGTCCCCGAGGTGGGGGAGGAGGGAGCGGTCGAGGATGCCGTCGACCTTCCGCTGTCGGTACTCCTTCGCCTGCCCCGTCGCGAATTTCTTCTCGAGGAAAATGAGGGCGTCCTCGGTCGACTGGATCCCCTCCGGGGGGTAGAGCTTCTTGGAGACGCACTCCTCCACGTTGACGTTCAGGAGGTGCTTCATGGTCTGGACGAACGGTTCGTCCAGCGGGAACAGTTCACCAAGAACGGCCTGGAAGATCTCCTCGTCGTTCTTCATCCCGAGGGCCTTCATCAGGATCACGAGCGGGATCTGTCCGCTCGCCGTCGGGACCGAGACCTGGAGCACGCCGTCCTTCTTCTTCTCGACGACGGTGAGCGACCGGTAGCCGCCGCGCTGGCTGAACACCTTCGCGCTCTCGATCGGGGTGCCGTACCGCTCGTTGTACTCGGCGAAGATCCGGTTGGGCGCGAGGTCCTCGAGGGAGATGATGACCCGTTCCGTGCCGCCGATGATGGCGTACCCGCCCGGGTCGAGCGGGTCCTCGCCGTACTCGACGAGCTTCGCACGGTACTCGTCGTCGGAGAGCCAGAGTTGGTCGTCCTCGCTGACCTTGTACCGGTTCAGGTTGCAGGGTCGGCTCTTGACCATGATCGGGAGGTCGCCGATGTGCACGTCTTCCGGGGCCCGCTCGACGCCGTTCTCGACGACGGTGACCTTGAGGAAGATCGGGGCCTGGTACGTCAGGTTGCGGAGGCGCGCCTCCATCGGGGTGAGGGTCGGCTTCGAGCCGACGGGCTCCTTCACGAAGGGGGCCCCGATGAAGATGGTCGGTTCCGCGGAGGGGTTGACCGCACCGCGGGCGTCCCGGCGGCGGCCGACGCGGACGTAGATGGAGCTCTTCGTCTTCTGGACGTCGAGTCGGATGATCCCCCGCTCGGTCGAGTCCTCGCTCACGCGGGCCTCGTCGACGATCCGCTGCATGCGGGAGTTCGGGTTGTCCTTGGTGGGCAGGAAGTCGTTGAAGCTGGCCAGGTGGTGGTTGACGATCGAACGCTCGCGGAAGAAGGCGTCAACGATTTCGCGCATGGACTAGGAACCTCCCACGGAGGGCACGATCACCCGGTAGGCGATCGCGAGGCCGGCGGTCTGGCTGGGACGGCGGATCCGGACGAGACGCCCTGCGAGCTGGTCGCCCGCGTCACGCATGGCGACGAACTTGGGGTCGGTCTGCAGACCCGGGTCGGTGGCGAGGATCTTCGGAAGGCGTTCGATCGTGGTGTTGAGTTGCTCGAGCACCTTGCGGGTCTCCTCCTCGCTGAGCACCTCGTGCGGGGGGGCCAAGTGGTGGACGACGAACGGTCGAGTGGACACCGGCTTTTCGTCCTTCTTCTTGCGCGTGCGACGCGCCGGGGTGGGGCTCATGGGATCCTCCGAGGAGAGGAACGGGCCCGGGGGGACGTCCGGAACCCCCCCGCCGTTTCGGCGGGGAAGCTCGATCGAACCCCCGACCACCCGGTTAAAAGCCGGATGCTCTTTGTAGGGCCGCGCGGGTGACCGCGCAACCTGCCTAGCTGAGCTACGGGCCCGCCACCGCTCCGAGGGCGGAGGACCCGGGTGTCGTATTTCAGCCTATCCTTGGGGCAGTTCACTGGAGGCTCTCCAAACCCGAGATGATCGACCAGATCGCGGTCCGGCCGTGCGTCGGGAGGTTCGGGTCGTTGGCGAGGTCGTCGAGGACGTAGACCGCACTCGCGATGCGGACGTCGAGCGCGACGCGGGGTTTGGCGAGCGCGTCCTTGGCCGACTGCGCTCCACGGCGAATGTTGCGGGGCACCGAGGGGTCGTCGGCGAGCTCGGCGAGTGACTCGAAGAGGCGCAGGAGCGGCGCGTTCGCGCCGGGGACGGCCGGGAGGGCGGGGGTCGCAGCGGAGCTGCTCGCGGCCGGGACCGAGGGACTCGGGCTCGTCATGGGGAGTGGGTCTCCCCCGACTCTTTGTAGGCCGTCACGACGAGCAGGGTCTTCGTCTCCCGGATCCCGCGGACCCCGGGGAGACGGTGGAGCACGAACTCCTTCAGCTCCTCGTAATGCGGGAAGCGGACCTTGAGAAAAATGTCGGTATCGCCGGTGACCAGGAAGACGTCCTCGGCCTCGACGAACTTCGCGACCTCGCTCGCGACGGTGTCGGCCTCGGCCGTCTCGACCTTGAGGGCGATGAGGGCGACGACGTGCTCATCCCCCCAGACCTTGGTGAAAGCGCTCTCCACGGCGCGGCTGACCGGCGGTTTGGCCGTCGATGGTTTTTCCATGATTCCCCCCTAGAATGCGTCCTCGCGACCCTTGACTGCGAATGCCCGGTCCCCGTCCTCGCTACGCCGCGGGGGCGGACTCGAACTCCTCTTGGAGGTCGTTGATCACTTGATCGATCACACCGGTCGGGCTAGCGCTACGGTACTCACGAACCCCGCCCGCTTCGCTCGAGACGCGGGCGAAGAACTCCGTCGGCCCCCGAAGGAACTCGACACTGCAGATGAACTCCTCCATGACGGCCGGCCCCCCACCGCGCCGGCGGGCCGAGAAAGGTCCACTATTTATGCTTTCTGAAAGGGGGGGTCCGCTCGCCCGGCTCCCCCGACCGGGTCGGCCCCCGGACCCCGGTCGACCCGGGCTTGGCCGACCCTCCTCGCGCCCCCTGCTGTCACCGGGAACCCTCGCCGCGGTGGCTCAAGATTATCTGCCTGCGTCGGTAGCGACGTCCGATGACCTCTCCCGGGGAGAAGTCCGTGCGGATGGAGGTCCGGATCGAGCTCAAGCCGGGCGTCCTGGACGCCGAGGCCGAGAGTGTGGAGAAATCCCTCGGACTCCTCGGCCTGACCTCGGTCCCGCATGTTTCGACGGCCCGTATCTACGACCTCGAATTCCGGGGCGTTTCGGATGCGGAGGCGAAGCGTCTTTCCGACGAGGCGGTAGAACGGCTCCTCGCCAATCCGGTGATCCACCGGGTCTCGGTCCGTTCAGTTCCGGCCTGATCCATGACGGACTGGGCCCGCGGCGTCTCCGTCATCCCCGTCCAACGGGCCACGGCGGTCGAGCTCGAATCGATCTCCCGGGCCCGGGGTCTCGGTTTCGACCGAACCGAGCTTGCCCGCATCCAGTCGTACTTCCGAAAGGAGGGCCGCGACCCGACGGATGTCGAGCTCGCCGGCCTCGCGCAGAGTTGGAGCGAGCACTGCAGCTACAAGAGCTCCCGACCGTTTCTCCGGCGCGCTTTCTCTCGTCTCCGCCCAGGCTCTCGGGTGCTGGGAACCGGCGACGCGGGGGTCATGCGGTTCGCTCCGGGGACCGCGTATGCCCTCCGCATCGAATCCCACAACCATCCCTCGGCGGTCGAGCCGTACGGAGGCGCGGCGACGGGCATCGGCGGCATCCTGCGAGATGTGTTGGCGGTCGGAGCGAAACCGATCGCGCTCAGCGACCCCCTGTTCTTTGGCCCGCTCGACCTCCCCGATTCCCAGCTTCCGAAGGGGGTCAAGAGCCCCCGGTACCTCGCCAATGGCGTCATCGCCGGGATCCGCGACTACGGGAATCGGGTCGGCGTGCCGACCGTCTCCGGCGGGATCTACTTCGACCCCGCCTACGTCGTCAACCCCCTCGTCAACGTCGGGTGCATCGGGTTCCTCCCCCGCCGTCGGTTGCTGCCGAACCGGGCGCGCGCGGTCGGGGACCGGTTGGTCCTCGTGGGAGGCCGGACCGGTCGGGACGGGATCGGGGGCGTGGCGTTCGCTTCCAAGGAGATCACCGACCGGAGCGAGTCGGAATCGCGGGGCGCCGTCCAGCTCGGAAACCCCATCATGAAGGAACCGCTGATCCACGCCTGTCTCGAGGCGTTCGACCGGGGCCTGGTCCGGGGCCTCAAGGACCTCGGAGGGGGAGGGATCGCGTCCGCGTTTGGGGAGCTCGTGCACGCGGGCGGCTTCGGCTCGCGCCTGGACCTGGCGCGCGTTCCCCTGCGGGAGGAGGGCCTCCGCCCGTGGGAGGTCTGGGTCTCCGAATCGCAGGAGCGAATGGTCCTCGACGTCCGCCCGACCGACCTCGACGAACTCACCGCGATCTTCCTCCGGTACGACGTACCCGCTACCGCCATCGGCGAGGTCACTCCGCCCCCGTTCGAGACGATCGAGTGGGACGGACGTCCGGTGGCCCACCTCAGGGTCGGGTTCCGCGTGGAACACGCCCCACTCCACCGCCCTACGCGAGCCCGTCGTCACGTCGCACGACCCTCGCCTCTCCTGCCGGAGCAGGACCTCGCCCGGCTCGTGACCGACCTCGTGCTCGCCCCGGACTCGGTGTCGAGGGAGCCCGTCATCCGGCTCTACGACCATGAGGTGCAGGGACGGACGGCGGTCCGGCCCCTTCACGGAGGTGTCCGCACCCCGTCGCACGGGGACGCCGCGGTGCTCCAGCCGGACCCGGATCGATGGGAAGGGCTGGCGGTCGCGACCTCCTCGCAACCCTGGATCTGTCGGGCAGACCCGCTTCGCGGCGGCGAAGCGACCGTGGAGGAAGCCGCCCGGAACCTCTACGCAGTCGGAGCCCGACCGGATGCCTTCTCGAACTGCCTGAACTTCGGCAACCCCGAGGACCCTCGGGTGCTCGGAGATTTCGCCGCCGTCACCCGAGGGATGGCTCGAGCCGCCGCCGCCCTTGGATTCGCCATCCCTTCCGGCAATGTCAGTCTCTACAACGGCGGTCTGGGCGCGGAGATCCCCCCGACCCCGGTGTTGCTTGCGACAGGGCTCGTCCGGGACCTCCGTCGGGCCACGACCTCCGACCTCAAGGAGGAGGGAAACGCACTCTATCTCCTCGGTACGACCTCCCCCGAACTCGGTGGCTCTCTCTGGGCGCGCCGGACGGGGACGACCGGGCTGCGGGTCCCCCCGACCGCACCCGGGGAACTGAAACGGCTCGGGGAGACCCTGGTCCGCGGGATGGAACGAGGCTGGGTCCGTTCCGCCCACGACGTCTCCGAGGGGGGCCTTGCGGTCACCCTTTGCGAGATGGCGTTCGGCGGGGACTCGGGATTTTCGGTGGACTTGGGAGCGACCGGAGTTCGTTCGGCGGCGACCGCACTCGCGGCGGAGGGAGCCTCGCGGTTCGTCGCCGAGGTCCGCGAGGCGGACTCCTCCCGCTGGGAGCGCTCCTTCCGGAACCAGGCCTGCGTGCGGCTCGGCACGGTCCAGGGTCACGAGGCCGAGTTCCGTCAGGGGAAGGACCGCCTGGCAACGGTCCCGCTCCCACCCCTGTACGAGCGCTGGCGGGTCGGCCTCGGTCTGCCGGGCTGAGCAAGAGCATGACCGTCACGGCCCTCGTCTCCGGTGGAAAGGACTCCGTTTACTCCGCCTACCTCGCCGACCTCCAGGGACGCAACGTGGACGAGCTGCTCGTCCTGCGACCGACCGATCCCGACTCGATGATGTTCCACACCCCGAACCTCGAGCTGGTCGCCCTGCAGGCCGAAGCCTGGGGAAAGTCCTACCGGAGCGTTCCGGTGCCGGGAGGGGACGAAGCGGGCGAGCTCGCGGCGTTGGAGGAAGCCCTCCGGGGACGCCGTGGGTGGGTCGTCGCCGGGGCGATCGAGTCTTCGTACCAGTGGGCTCGCCTGCTCCGCGTCGCCGACCGGGTCGGCCGCCCCGTCTACACACCGCTCTGGCGCAAGGACCCGGCCCGGGTGGTCCGGGAAGAGATCTCGGCGGGACTCGACATCCGATTCGTCCACCTCGCGGCGGAAGGTCTCTCTTCGGAATGGTTGGGTCAGCGGTTGGACGACCGGCGCCTCGCCGAGCTCGAAGGGCGATCGGGTCCCCGCGTGCATCCCGCGGGAGAGGGGGGTGAGTACGAGACGCTCGTCCTCGACGCGCCGTTCTTCCGGGAACGGATCGTCCTGGACGCGGTCGAGCGAGACGTCCGACCCGCGACGGCCCGCCTCGTCGTCCGAAAGGCCCATCTTGAACCGAAGCGGTCCCGGGAGGGAGGGGACGTCGACCGATGACCGAGCCGGAAGAGACCGTCGACCTCGCGGCGCAGGTTCGGGCCGCGGTCCGAAAGGCCCGGCATGCGATCGGCGACCCTCGTACCGCGGTCAACATTCGATTCCTCCGTTCGCTCTCGGGGGCGTCCCCCGCCGAGATCTTGGCCGTGCTCGGAGAGCTCGACGCGCTCGTCCCGGTCGAGGAGGAGATGCGGCGACGGCACGTCGCCGGAGGCCGCGGAAACTACGCCCAGATCGGCGCCCCGTTCGAGCTCTACGCCCTCGTTCGGCTGCTGCACCCCCAGCACGTGGTGGAAACCGGGGTGAGCTCGGGGGTCTCCTCGGCCCACCTTCTCCTCGCCCTCGAGAAGAACCACGCCGGCACCCTCCACTCGATCGACTTCCCAACGCCTCAGAAGGGGCCAGTCCTCGGGAAGGACGAGTCCCCGGTATCGATCCCGCCCGGTCTGTCGAGCGGGTGGGCCATCCCGTTCCGTTCCCCCCGCTGGGACCTCCGGATCGGGGAGGCCCAGAAGCTCCTGCCCGAGCTCGTGGCCCAGCTCCCCTCGGTGGAACTGTTCCTGCACGACGACCTGCATACGGAGGAGCATCTCACCGAGGAACTCACCTGCCTCCGTCCGAAGCTCCCCCCTGGCGCTGTCGTCCTGGCGGACAACACCAATTGGACCGGCGATGCCTTCCCCAAGTTCGCGAAAGAGCTCCGGGGCAAGGTCTATCGTCGGGGCACGTCCCATCTGCTGGGCTTCCGGATCCCTCCGCCCCGCTCCCGGTCGCGCCCCCCGGTGCGGGCCCCAACGTCGGGATGACCCCCGGGCTTATCCGACCCGACGCCTCTCTTCGCGTCGATGTCGGCCAGCCGGCCGGACGCGGGCCCCGCGTCCCCCCGCGGAACCCGGGCCCGGAGCGCTGACCCGGTGCTCGACGCGCAGCGGAAGTGGGAGGCCGAAGTGCTGGTCCCCGCACTCAGAAAGAACCCGGAGCGCAAGGACGCGTTCTCGACCCTCGGGGGGATCCCGGTCGAACGGGTCTACACCCCGCGTTCCCCCCGGTCCGGGTTCGACGGCATCGGGTACCCGGGGGCCCCTCCCTTCACGCGGGGCGTCCATCCCACGATGTACCGCGGGCGAACGTGGTCCATGCGGATGTTCTCGGGGTTCGGGTCGCCCGAGGACACGAACCGCCGTTTCCACTACTTGCTCCGTCACGGGGAGTCCGGCCTTTCGATCGCGTTCGACGACCCGACGCTCTATGGGCTGGACGCCGACGACGGCGAGTCGCTCGGCGAGGTCGGAAAATGTGGCGTGAACGTGAGCTCGCTCGACGACATGCATCGGCTCCTCGCCGGGATCCCGCTCGCGGACGTCACGACCAGCATGACGATCAACGGCCCCGCGAACATCGTCTGGGGCATGTACCTGCTCACGGGGGAGGCGATGGACGTCCCCGCGAGTCAGCTCGGGGGTACGACGCAGAACGACATCCTGAAGGAGTACATCGCCCAGAAGGAGTTCCTGTATCCTCCCCGCCCCGCGCTCCGGCTCGTGACGGACACGATCGAGTACGCCACCCGCCACACGCCCCGCTGGAACCCGGTCTCGATCTCCGGGTATCACATCCGGGAGGCCGGCTCGACCGCGGTCCAGGAGCTCGCCTTCACCCTCGCGGACGGACGGGCGTACGTCGCAGCCGGGATCGAGCGCGGCCTGGACGTCGACGACTTCGCGCCCCGGCTCTCGTTCTTCTTCAACTCCCACAACGACTTCTTCGAGGAGATCGCGAAGTTCCGGGCCGCGCGCCGTCTGTGGGCGAGCGTGATGAAGGAGGAGTTCGGGGCGAAGAAGGAGCGCTCCCTCTGGATGCGCTTCCACACCCAGACCGCCGGCTGCTCGTGCACCGCCCAGCAGCCCGAGCTGAACATCGTGCGCACCGCGGTCCAGGCGCTCGCCGGCGTGATCGGAGGAACGCAATCCCTGCATACCAACTCGTACGACGAAGCGCTCCAGCTTCCGAGCGAGGACGCGGTCCGCATCGCGCTCCGCACGCAGCAGATCCTGGCGTCGGAGTCCGGGGTGACCGAGACCGTGGACCCGTTCGCCGGCAGCTACTACGTCGAGTGGCTCACCGACCAGATGGAGGAGGAGGCCCGGCGGTACTTCGCCCGGATCGACGAGATGGGCGGTGTCGTCGCCGGCATCGAACGCGGCTTCTTCCAGCGGGAGATCCAGGAGGCCTCGTTCCGGTACCAGCGTTCGGTCGAAACCGGCGAGCAGAAAGTCGTGGGCGTGAATGCCTACACCGTGGACACCCCGATCCGGGTCCCTCGCCTCAAGATCTCGGAGCAGGCACGACGACTTCAATCCCGTCGGCTGAAGGCGCTCCGGGCCCGGCGGTCCCGGGCGAAGTGGGAGGCGGCGCTCGACCGTCTCCGCCGGGTCGCGGCCACCGAGCGCGAGAACACCATGCCAGCCGTGCTCGACGCCCTGCGCGCCCGAGCCACGCTCGGCGAGGTCGTGCACGCCTTCCAAGATGTCTACGGACCGTACCGCGAGCGATCGACCTACTAACGACGGCCGGACGAGCGTGGCGCGGCAACCTGGGTCGGGGGCTCCTCGGGCTGCGCCGGAGGAAGTGCGGGGGTACCGCGCCACCCTGGACTCCCTGTTCGCCCGGCGGAGGTTCGGGGTCCGACCCGGCCTCGAGGTCGTCTCGGCGATCCTCTCCGCCCACGGGAATCCGCAGCGTCAGTACCCGTCCCTGCACATCACCGGCAGCAAGGGCAAAGGCTCCACCGCCGCCTTCGCCGACGCGGTCCTGCGCGGCCACGCGCTCCGGACCGGCCTCTTCACGTCCCCGCATCTCGCGAGCTTCCGCGACCGTATCCAGGTCGACCGGGGCCCCATCCCTCCAGAGGCGGTGGTCGACGGTGTCTGCCGGATCGATGCCACTGCCCAACGCCTCCTCCGAGAGGGGGCCATCGAGCGCCCTCCGACGTTCTTCGAGGTCACGACGGTGCTCGCGTTCGACTGGTTCGCGGCCCGGTCGGTCGACGCGGCGGTCGTCGAGGTCGGGATGGGAGGCCGTCTCGACTCCACGAACGTCCTCCGGAGCGAGGTCGGTGTGATCACGACCATCGAGCTCGAGCACACGGAGCTCCTCGGCCCCGACGTGGAATCGATCGCCCGGGAGAAATCCGGTATCTTCCACCCCGGTATGACCGGAGTCATCGGCGCCCTTCCGGCCACGGCCGCCGCGGTCGTTGAGGCCGAAGCCGACCGCGCCGGAGTCCCGCTCTGGCATCTCGGACGCGAGGTCCGGTACGAGAATCGGTCCCTCTCCGAGAGCGGCCAGAAGTTCGACCTCCACCTTCCGGGGAACACCATCGAGGGGCTGGCCGTGCCGCTCTGGGGCACCTTCCAGGCGGCCAACCTCGCGTGCGCGGTCGGGGCCTCGGCCCGATTCCTCGCCGCGCTCGACCGGAAGCTCTCTCCCGAGGCGACCCAGCGGGGTCTCTCGAAAGTGAAGTGGCCGGGGCGGCTCGAACGCGCGGGCCGACGCCCCGACCTCTACTACGACGTCGCGCACACTCCCGAAAGCGCCCGGGCCCTGGCCGAGAGCCTGGGAGAGCTCTGCCCCCTCGGCGACCCGGACGAGAACGCCATCGTCTTCGGCTGTCTCCGAGGCAAGGACGTCGCCCGCATCCTGGATGCCTTGAGCCCCTTGGCCCGCACCCTCGTGGTCGTGCCCGTTCGCTCAGAGCGTTCCCTCTCCTCCACCGAGATCCGCGTCGAGGCGGCCGGTCGGTTCCCCCGCATCGTCGTCGCCCGGAGCGCCGAGGAGGGAGTCCGCATGGGACGGGCCGCCACGGCCCCGGACGGGTTCACGCTCGTCGTCGGAAGCGACTACCTGATAGGGGAGCTCATGCGGCCGGACGGCGGGGTCGAACCCGACCTCTCCGACCCCGGGGTCGAGTCTCCCCCGGGGCGGAGGGGGGGCCCGGCGTGAGCGAGCGCGATTTTCCGTGGGAGACACTCCTCGACCGACTGAGCGGGTTCTACCGGACCGGCGACTGGCGGGTCCCGTACCTCCGCGACCACGCGGAGAATCCGTTCCAGGTGCTGATCGGGACGATCCTCTCCCAGCGCACGCGGGACGAAGCCACCGACGTCGCCAGCGCGCACCTGTTCGCCCGGTACCCGGACCCGGACTCCCTGGCGCAGGCCCCGGTGCGGGAGGTCGAGCGGCTTATCCACGGGACCGGGTTCTACCACACCAAGGCCCGCGTCCTCCGACGGGTCGCGGTCGAAGTGCGCGACCGGTTCCGCGGGAGTACGCCCCGGACCTTCGAAGAGCTGACGTCGATGCCCGGGGTCGGCCCGAAGACGGCGAACTGCGTGCTCGTGTTCGGCTACGGGATCCCGGCGATCCCGGTCGACACCCACGTGCACCGGATCGCGAACCGGCTCGGGGTGGTGCACACCCGCACCCCCGAGGAGACGGAACGGGAACTGACGCGGGTCGTGGACCCGAAGTACTGGATCCCGGTCAACCCCCTGCTCGTCCAACACGGCCAGAACGTCTGCCGCCCGATCGGGCCGCGCTGCCCGGAATGTCCGATCGCGGAGATCTGTGCTACGGGCCGAGCGCTCGAGGAAGGGCGGGCGCCTCCGCGACCGGCGGACGGGCCCCGTCCCTCGGGGTCGCGGGGAGGGCGACCAGCGCGACCAGCGTCAGGACGATCGCCCCGACCAGGAAGGTCCACCCGACGGAGTACCCCCGGACCGCGACCACCCAGCCGAACAGCGCGGAAACCCCGGCGCCGCCTGCGAGCTGGATCGAGTTGAACAGCCCGATCGCGAGCGGGACCTCGCCCCGAGGGAGCTCCCTCCAGTAGTGGGGGATGACGTACATGACGGCGTAGACGAACCCGTAGGAGAACGAGAAGACTACGCCGATCCCGATGGCCGCCGCGACCCCGGCGAACGGGAAGGCGAGGAGGACGGCCGCGCCCGCCAGGGTCGCGACCACGAACTGCGTACGATGGTTGCGGTACCGCTCGGCGAACGAGCCCCCGACCGGACCGCCGACCACGCTTGGCAGGACGAACATCATGCCGATCACACCGGCGAGCAACGCGGACCAGCCAAGGATCGTCTCGCCGTACGGCACGACGAACTGGCCGGTCGCGAACGTGGCCCCTTCGAACCCGACGAACGCAAGCCCGATCGCCCACACTCCGGGCATTCGGAAGGCGACGGGGGTTCGCGCCGGCAACGGGGCCGGATCCGGCGGACCGGCCGCGTGGGGGATGAGCACCCACGCCGCGAGCGCGATGACCGCGAGCCCCCCGCCCCCGGCGGCGAGCGCCAACCGCCACCCGAGCGCCGGGACGAGCATAGAGCTTCCCAGGATGCCCAGGGCCGCCCCGGCGCTGAAGGCGGAGCTGAACCCTCCGACCGGTACGCCGCGACGACCCTCCGGGTACAAGCTCGCCACGAGGCCTATGGCCGGGGAGAAGAACAGGCCGGCCCCGACCCCGGCGAGCAGACGGAGGAGGAGGAGCGACGCGAAGTTGGGTGCGAGCGCGCTCGCACCGGCTCCGAGAGCGAGGAGTCCGACGCCCGCGAGCGCCACGACCCGCGCCCCGTACCGGCGCGCCATCAATCCGGCGGGGACCTGGAAGAGTCCCGCCCCGACGAGAAAGATCGCGACGAGCACGCCCCAGTCCGCCGGCCCGACCCCGAAGGTGACCCCGATCGCCGGCAGCGCCGGCCCGACCGTGAACCAGTTGTAGGCGTAGCCGACCCGGAGCGCGACCAGCAAGGCGGTCGCTCGGTTCGCTTCGCGGGCCGAAACCGGGACCATGGACCTGCCGGGGAGACCCCCGGTCACCAAACCGTTTAAGCACCGAGGGGCGTCGGCGGCCCTGTCGATGGACGCCGCCGAGTACGAACTGGCATTTTTCCGGGAACGCGGCTTCCGTCGCCAGCCCTGTACGGTCTGCGGGTCGTGGTTCTGGAGCCTCGGCACGCACGACCGGTGCCAGGAGGCTCCCTGCCGGGAGTATGGGTTCATCGGGCATCCCGTGTTCCAACGTCCGTACGACCTCGCGGAGATGCGGGAGACGTACCTCGCGTTCTTCGAACGGCACGGCCACACCCGGATCCGTCGCTACCCGACCGTCGCCCGGTGGCGGAACGACGTGTTCTTTACGCAGGCGTCCGTCTACGACTTCCAGCCGTGGGTGACGAGCGGCGCGATCCCTCCGCCGGCGAACCCGCTCACGATCAGCCAGCCCTGCCTCCGCTTCATCGACCTCGAGGAGGTCGGACGGAGCGGCCGCCACTTGACCCTGTTCGAGATGATGGCGCACCACGCCTTCAACCGAACCGGCCACGAGGTGTACTTCAAGGACCGATGTGTCGAGCTCTGCCACGAGCTCCTGACCGTGGAGCTCGGAACCGACCCGGCGGCGATCACCTACAAGGAGGAGGTCTGGGAGGGCGGGGGCAACCTCGGCCCCTCGCTGAGCGTCGGAGTGGCGGGACTCGAGCTCGCGACCCTGGTGTTCATGGAGTACCTCCGCGACGGGGACCAGCTCAAGCCGATGCCCCTTACGGTCGTCGATACCGGGTACGGCCTCGAACGGTTCGTCTGGGCGAGCCAGGGGACCAAGACCGCGTACGAGGCCGTGTTCGGCTCCGACTACGACGAGCTCCGACGGACCTTCCCCCCCCGGGAGACCGCCATCCTGATCGACCATGCGCGCGCGCTCAACTTCATGATCACCGACGGGGTCGTGCCCTCGAACAGCAAGGAGGGATACTTCGCCCGCCTCCTGTTGCGCCGCATGCTCCGGATCCTCCAGAAGACGCCGGAGGCGCCCGAGATCACCGCCGTTCTCGACCGGGTCGCCCGGGGACTCGCGCACCAGTACCCCGAGATCGCCCAGCACCGGGAGGACCTCCACCGGGTCGTGCAGGCGGAGGTCGAGCGGTACGCGGAGGCGATCGAGCGCGCCCGCTCCATCATCCGACGGTACGAGGAACGCGCGGATGCGGCCGGCACGCGCATCGGCACGGCCGAGCTCCTCGAATGGTACGATTCCCTCGGGGTGCCTCCTGAGGTCGCCGTGGAGAACCTGCAGCATCCTCCTCCGATCCCCGAGGACTTCTACGTCCAGATCGCCCTGCGTCACGAGTCCGAGGCGCCGGCGACCGACTACGCGGAGAAGTCGGAAGGTCTCCCCGAGCCTCCGACCGGAACGCCCCCGACGGAGGTACTCTACTACCTCGACCCGTACACGGACGACTTCGAGGCGCATGTCGTGCACGTTGACGGCGCGTTCGTGATCCTCGACCGGACGTACTTCTACCCCACCGGGGGCGGCCAGGTGTCGGACCGGGGCACGCTCGGCGGGCACGAGGTCCTCGACGTGGCGCGGCGCGGACCGTGGGTCCTCCATCACTTGGACCACCCGCCCGCATGGCACGCGGGCGAGCGGGTCCGGGGCAAGATCGACCGGGTCCGCCGCCAGCAGTTGATGCAACACCACACCGCGACCCACCTGCTCAACGGCGCCTTGCGGGAGGTCCTGGGACCCCACGTTTGGCAGGCCGGCGCGTACAAGGGACCCGAGTCCGCGCGCATCGACATCACGCACTACAAGGCGCTCTCGCGCGAGGAACTGCACCGGATCGAGCGTCGCGTCAACGAGATCGTCCGCGAGGACCGGCCGGTGAAGAGCTACTTCGAGTCCCGCAACGAGGCGGAACGCCGATTCGGATTCACGCTCTACCAGGGCGGCGCGGTCCCCGGCAAGGAGCTCCGGCTCGTCGAGGTCGAGGGGTTCGACGTAGAGGCCTGCGGCGGCACCCATTGCACCCACACGAGCGAGGTGGGAGCGATCGCGCTGCTCGATGTCGAACGCATCCAGGACGGGGTCGTCCGCCTCACGTACGTGAGCGGGGACCGGGCACTGGACGTCCGCGAGGAACACGAAGAGGTGCTCAAGGAGGCGGCCCGCCGCCTCGGGGTGCCCCTCACGAAGCTGCCGGAAGGGATCGACCGGCTCCTCGGCGAGGTCGAGGACTCCCGCAAACAGGCGCGGGCCCGTTCGCGCGAAGACCTCGGTCAGACGGCGACTCGCCTCCTTGCCGACCCCCAGGCGACGACGACCGTTGGGACGGTCACTCTCGTCGGCGCGCGGGTCGACCTCGACCGCAACGGACTTCAGGAACTCTCCCGGCTCCTCACGAAGGAGGCGGGTCATGTGGCCGTCCTCGTGTCCGAGCGGGAAGGGAAGGGGCTCATGTTCGTCGGTTCCAGTTCACCTGACGTGCCCGCGGCCGCCGTCCTCGAAGCGGCCAAGGGGGCCTTCGGGGGCCGGGGCGGTGGCAATCCTTCGGCGGCGACGGCGTCCGGAGAACCGGGTGCCCCCCTCGAAGCCGCCCTCCAAACAGCCCGCTCGGAAGCCCGCCGGGTGGCCGCCGGATAACCGATTTCGACGCCCTCCTTCGGACGGAAAGCTTTACTTTACGTTCATGCCCATCCATTCCTCGGGACACGGAATGGATTCTAGGGCGTCGTCACCCTCGGTACGACCGTGCACCATGACAAATCAATGAGCGCAAACGAAGGCAGCACGGTCGGGGGCGTGCCTCCAGAGGTCATCGCCTTCCTCAGTGGGAAGGGCGGCCGGTCCCTCATCGTCAAGGGTGGGGCCGGAACGGGAAAGACGACCTTCGGGCTCGAACTCCTCGAGCGGGTCGGAAAGCCGTCGCGCTCGTACTACCTGTCCACCCGCGTCGGAGATGAGGCGCTCTACCGGCAGTTCCCCTGGCTGAAGAACAGCGAGATGCGCACCCGCGTCCTGGACGCGGCAAAGCTGTTCCTCGATACGATCAACGCGGGAGGCAAGTCCTCCGAGAAGCCGTTGCCCGAGTCGGAGCAACGGAAGATCCGCGCCGGGAAGGAGGTCCTCGGGACCTTCGGCCAGGAGCGGGGTCCCCCGACCCGCGTCGACCGGACGCATCTGCAGGCGCTCCTCCAGCGGAGCCCCATGCCCGAGGTCGAGAACGTCTACACGCGCATCGAGCGGGCGCTGCCGGAAAAATCGCTGCTCGTCATCGATTCCCTCGAGGGTGTGACCCACAAGTACGGCCTCGAGATGGAAGAGTTCGTCATGGCCCTGCAGAAGGACCTCGTCGAGGGGTCCAGTACGGACGTCGTCATGATCCTCGAGAAGCCCGAGGCGGGCGGCATCGAGTACCTCGTTGACGGCCTCATCTCGATCAACCGGGAAGAGCTGGACGAGCGGCGGGTCCGCCACCTGCGCCTCGAGAAGCTCCGCGCGACCAACATCGGCCGGGCCCGCTATGCGGTCACGCTGAATGGGGGTCGGTTCGAAGCGCTCGGCATCACCGACCGCAACAGCGGCCTCGCTCCCACGGGGGCGTGGAAGCCGATCACCGACCCGGAGCGGTTCTACTCGACCGGCATCCCCGACTTCGACACGCTCCTCGGCGGAGGCTTCCGACGTGGCAGCTTCAACGCCTTCGAGGTCGACGTCAACGTGGGGATCGACGACTACTACATGCTGTTCACGCCGACGTTCCTGAACTTCCTGTCGCAGGGACGGGGGATCATCGCCGTGCTCGCGGCGGGCGAATCGCCGGACAAGCTGCGGGAAACCCTCGTGCGACACATCCCCGCGAACCAGTTCGACACGCGCGTCCGCATCCCCGACTACGCCGCCAACGAGACGGAGGAGCCCTACATCCTCCCGATGGCCCGCTTCGGCCGGGACGAGGCGTTGCGCGCGATGGTGACGGCCGAGAAAGCCGTCGGCGGACCCGACCGCAAACCGTTCATCGAGTACACCGCGTTCGATACGTTCGAGAGCCTGATGGGCGACCAGGTCGCGATCCGGCTGTACTTCCAGGGGGTCTCGCGGGCGAAGCACGTCGGCAACCTGGGGATCGGTCTCCTGAAGCCCGGCTTGCTCGTGTCGAGCGAGATCCTGAACATGATGGACACGTACTTCCGGGTCATCAACATCGACAGCCAGCCGTGCATCTACGGGATCCGGCCTCGGACGACCCTGTACGCGATCAGCCCCGACCCCGAGAAGGGTGCTCCGCACGCGGTCCTGACCCCCGTCGTCTAACGGGGCCGAGCCCACCCGCCCCGCGCCCGGGGTCGGCCTATCCGGGGAGCCCGAGAACGAGGACGCCCACGGCGTAGAGGGCGAACGCGGCGACGAGCGTCATGGCGAGGTCGTCATCGGCCCACATGACCTTCGGCTGCTCCACGGCCACCGCGAGCACAGCCGCCAGCGCCGCCAGTCCGACGCTGGGAAGGAGCGGCCAGCCCCCGAAGAGGACCATTCCGACAAGGGCGAGCGGGATGTAGGCCGCAACCGGGACCCCCCAGCTCACGGCGGTCGAGGGATGGTGCCGGCGCAACTCCCCGGCGATCGGGTCGACGAGGGAAGTTCCGAGGATGACGGCGGCTCCGACCGGTTCGGGGAAGAGCAGGATGACGCCGACGAGCGCGAGGGCGAAGAACGCGAAGCTGGCGACCCGGTGCTCCTCGTACGGTCGGATCGTGGGGAGCTGGATCCCGGCGACGTGGCGTAGCACCTCCAGGAAGAGGACCGCGACCAGCGCGAGCAAGAGGACGTCCTCTTTGGGGAGGATCACAAAGAAGTGGGTCGGGAGGACGTAGTAAGCGAGGGCGAAGACCCCGAGACTGTGGAGGATCCGTCGCCAGGCCCGGTCCCCGAGCTCGGCGTCCCCTCCGAGCTTCTCGCTGAGCCAGGCACGGAAGTGACCGCCCGTGTGGAGGCGAGCCGGCATTGCGCCGCGAGGCCGTGTCGAAGGTAAGCGCTTCGCCGCGTCGGGTCAGGGCCCGCCGACCCCGCGCTCGCGGCCCCGCGGCCGCCAAAACCTTGTAACCGCCCCCTCGGTCACCCCTTTCCGAAATGGGTTCTCGCGCCACTCTCGCCCTGATTGCGCTCGCGGGGGGCGCGACCGTCCCGCTCCTCGTCGGCACGACGCTGGCCGGGGGGGCCTTCCTGATCGTCCCCATCGTTCTCCTGACGGTGACGTTAGCTGCGGGGATGGGTCGGATCGCCGCGGAGTTCCGGTTCGCTCTCCCCGTCCTCTTCGGGGTCGGGGCAGCGATCGCGGTCTTCTCCATCGTGACGGGGGTCCTGAACGGGATCTCCGACGAACCGTACAGCACGCCTGCCTACGCCGCCCTGGGGTGGGGCCTGTACACCCATCCCGTCCAATTCACGTATCTCGAGTACGGGACCAGCCACGTCGAGTTCTCGTACGACGTCTACCTTCCGCTGCTGACCTTCCTCCAAGTCCCCGGACTCGACTACCGGTGGGTGTCCCTGGTCGCCTGGGGCGGCTCCGTATACCTGCTCCGTCGCGACCCGGTCGCCGCGGGCGGTTTCGCCGCCCCGTGGATCCCGCTCCTCGCCGCGAACGGCCAGAACGACTTCGTCCCCCTCCTCGCGCTCACGGTCGCGCTCGCGGTCCCACTCTCGCGCTACGGCGGGTGGTTGGCCGAGGTCGTCGCGCTCGCGCTCAAGCAACTCGCGAACGTCGTGGTGGTCGCCTACCACCTCGCGCGACGCGAGTACGTCCGCGCTCTGGCGGCTGCGGCGGTCACCGCAGCCGTCCTGCTTCCCTTCCTCTGGATCGATGCTGGCGCGGTCTACTGCCATGTGATCGTCGGGGCACCCGGGAACGGGTGCGTGGGGCACCCGTGGACGTTCTTCATCTTCAAACGGAACTACTGGCTCTACCCGAGCTGGGTCGCGGTCGTCTTCCACCGCCCTCTCGGCCGGGCGTTCGACCGATTCCAGAGCTGGGCGGTCCGGCGGCCGCCCGGAGCCCGCCCCGCCTCGTGACGGCGGGCTCCGGAACCTCCGATCGCCGAGGGCACGACCGAAACGTTTTCTCCCGGGACGCTACCCCGTTCCCGTGAAGGTTCTGGTGCTGGTCGGGAGCAAGTCGGACCTCGAGGTCGCGGAGAAGGTTCGTGTGCGCCTCCAGGAGTTCGGCGTGCCCTGTGAGGTCCACGTCGCCTCCGCCCACCGGACCCCGGACAAGGTCGACCGGCTCGTCGCCGACCCGTCCGTGGACGTCTTCGTTGCGATGGCCGGCTTGTCCGCCGCGTTGCCGGGCGCCGTGGCCGCGCGTACCCTGCGACCCGTGATCGGGGTACCGCTCCACCGTGGGCTCGGCCTGGACAGCCTCCTCTCGGTCGTCCAGATGCCACCGGGGATCCCGGTCGCCGCGGTGGGACTCGACGCGGCGGAGAACGCCGCCCTGCTCGCGGTCTCGATCCTGGCGCTCAAGTATCCGGAACTCACGCCCAAGCTCACCGCCTACCGGGCCAAATGGCGCGAGGAGCCGGACCCGAAAGGAGCCCCTCCGACATGAAGGACCCCTCCGCCTTCGTCACCGAGGCGATCGCCCGCTTGCAAACCGAAGTTCCCGGTCGGACGATCATCGCGGCTTCCGGCGGGATCGACAGCACGACCGCCGCGATCCTGGCCGAAAGGGCGCTCGGGGAGCGGGCGCACGCGGTGTTCGTCGACACCGGCTTACTGCGCCAGGGGGAGGTGGAGGCGGTCGCCGAACTGTTCCGCTCGGCGGGGCTGCGCTACGACCTCGTTTCGGCCGGGGACCGGTTCCTCGCGGCGCTCGACGGGGTCACTGAGCCGGAGGAGAAGCGCCGTCGCATCGGAACCACGTTCATCCGATTGTTCGAGGAGGAAGCCACCCGGTTCGGGACCGACCGGCTCGTGCAGGGAACGATCGCCCCCGACTGGATCGAGAGCGGGGGGTCGATCCGGGACACGATCAAGACGCACCACAACGTGGGAGGGGTGCCGGCGGACTCCAAGCTCCGCCTGGTGGAGCCGCTCCGTGACCTCTACAAGGACGAGGTGCGCGCCGTCGCTCGCTTTCTGGGCATCCCCTCGCCGGACCGGCAACCCTTTCCCGGCCCGGGTCTCGCGGTCCGGGTTAACGGCGCGGTCACCGCGGAACGGGTCCGCCGCGCGCGGGTCGCGAACGCGATCGTGGAAGAGGAGGTGGAACGGGCCGTCGCGGCCGGGACGATCCCGAAGCCGTGGCAGTACTTCGCCGTCCTGCTCCCGGTCCGCACGGTCGGGGTCCTCGGGGACTCCCGCGTGCACGGGGAGGCCGTGAGCGTTCGGGTCGTCGAGTCGATCGACGCGATGACCGCGACTGCAGCGGAGCTCCCCCGAGCGGTCTTGTCCCGGATCAGCGAGCGCATCACTCGGGCGCTGCACGGAGAGGTCGTGCGGGTCCTCTACGACATCACGGACAAGCCGCCCGCGACCATCGAGTGGGAGTGATCCCCGCCGGGTCGAAGGGGCTAAGAGACGTCCGGGTTCCTCGGAATCTCGCATGAGTGTCTCCCACCCCGCGGCCCCGACCCGCACGATCCACCTACCGGAGGAGATCGTGCACGCGATCGAAGAGCGAATGCGGGGCTCTTCCTTCGAATCGCCCGATGCGTTCATCGCGTTCGTCCTGGGACGGCTCCTGGAGCAGCACGGTGAGGGAGCCTTCAGCGCCGAGGACGAACGGCTGCTGAAGGAGCGGCTGCGCTCGCTCGGCTACATTGACTAGTGTCGGGCCCGTTCCACCGCGAGGATGATATTCCCCTCGCCCGCTCGGAACTCCCGTGCCTTCCGACGTTCTTTCGGTCGACGGGGTTTGGAAGCGATATGGGGACCGCGACGCCCTGAAGGACGTCCGCTTTACCCTTCGGAGCGGCGAAGCTGTCGGGTACCTTGGACCGAACGGGGCCGGAAAGACGACCACCCTGAAGCTGCTTGCCGGTCTCTCTCGCCCCACGCGAGGGTCCGTCCGGGTGCAGGGCTACGACCCGGCCCGGGACCGCAACCAAGCGCTGCGTAGGTTGGGAGCCCTCGTGGAAACGCCCGGGGTCCCGCCCTATCTCACAGGCACTGACCTTCTCGAGTACGTGGCTCGGGTCAAGCGCGTTCCGGGCCCCGAGCGAGGGGGGGCCGTACGGCGCGCCGCCGAGGCGATGGGAGTGGAGGAGACTCTCGCTCGCCCGTTCGGGTCGCTGTCTACTGGCCTCGCACGCCGCATGCTCCTCGCCGCCGCGCTCGTCGGGGACCCGGAAGTACTGCTCCTCGACGAACCGACGCTCGGGCTGGACCCCGCGGCCCGCCATGATCTCCGGGAGCTCCTGCGGACCCTCTCCCGCCGAGGGCTCACCATGCTGCTCTCCACCCACCTGCTCGAGGACGTCCAGGAGGTCTGCGGTCGGGTCCTTTTCCTACGAGACGGAGTCCTCGTCGGCGACGAGGTCGTGAATAGGGAAGGCAGCGGGCGCTCGGGGGCGGCCCCGCGGGTCCTACGGCTCCGGTTTGGAGCCGAGGTGACGCTGGAGACACTCTCTCGGGCGGCGGGGCCAAGTGTGCAGATCTCCTTCGAGGGCGCCCGCCAAGCCACGGTCTACTTCCCCGGTGGCGAGACCGAGCAAGCCGAACTCTTGGCTCGCGTGATCCGCGGCGGACTTCCCCTCATCACCGCCTCCGCCCCCGAGCCGGACCTCGCCCGCCGGTATCTCGAACGGGTCGGGCGGGAGGACGCGGTATGAGCGGGACCGTCGCCGCGTTGGCGCACAACGCCGAGTGGGAGGTCACCCGTCTCCGTCGTTCCCGACGGATCTGGCTGCTTCTCATTCCCGTCGTGGCCGGTCCTGTGGGCAGCGGGATCGCCGACCTCTACCTCCGGGTGCCCTCCGTGGGAACCGCCCAGGTTCTGGGTCTCCTCATCACCGCGGGGCTGGCCGCTCTGGTGGTCCTCGACCTGACCGCCCTCGCAGTCGGGGAGGATCTTGCGCTTCGGACCCACTACCTGACCTTCCCTCTACCGCAGCCTCGGGTCAGCGCTCTCGCCGGCCGACTCGGAGTGGTGGTTGGAGGCTCCCTCGTCGGGTACGGGGGAGGCGCCCTCGGTGTGCTCTGGCTTGCCAGTGCGATCGTCTCCCCGTCCACGACCGCATCGAATCCGATCCTGGTGCCGGCGCACCTCGCACTCGGGGTCGTGGGCTTACTGCTCTTTCTCGGTGGAGTCACCGCAGCGGCAGGAGTCGTCACCCGAAGCGCGGCCCAGGCCCTGGTCGCGGGAATCCTCGGGGGCGTGGTGGCGGCCGGGGTCGGGAGTTTGTTCTTGATCCAAGGCCGCCTGACCGAGCTGTTTCCGTGGGCCTTGGCCGCCGTCGGCCTCCTCGGATTCGCCGGGTGCCTCATCCAGTATGGACGGATCGAGAGTTGACGAACCGCCACCGCGGCGACGGGCCCGGGGCTACCCCCGTGCCGGCTCTACGTCGGAAGCGATAAGAAATCCTGCCGCTCTGCTCGGTGCGTGCTCAGCTGTCCCTTTTGCGGCGCGGCCGAGACCGATCGATTCGAGATCGAGGGCCATCGCTTCCTCGTTTTCGGCTGCATGTTCACTCCCGAGCTCGAGCCGGGCCTGACCGACCCCGAGATCGCGGAACGGCTCACTTCGAAGTTCGGAGCGCAAGGCACGGGATATTTCCGAAAGACCTGCGACACCCTGCACGTCTACGTCGCGAAGGGCGAGGGCGCGACCATCCTGACGGCGCCCCGGACGAACCCTCCCTCGTGAGACCGGTCGGGGCGAGGGCCTCCGGCCGCCCGACGAACCTATACTCTCCTTCCCCTCCGGGGGGCGGTTCCGGCTCCGCCGGAGGCAGGACGACCGTGTGCGCCTTCCGCTACCAAAGGACCGAGGTCTCCGAGGAGACCAAGGACGAGCGGATGGAGACGTTCGGCGAGATCCTCCACTCGTACACGAAGGAGGAAGCCGTGCTCGAGGCCCAGCGGTGCCTCCAGTGTGCGATGCCGTACTGTGTGCAGGCCTGCCCGATCAACCAGGATGCCCGAGGGTACATCGGGCTCATCGCGCAACAGAAGTTCGACGAAGCGGCCGTACTGACCTTGCGAGAGAACCCGCTCGCGAGCGTCCTCTGCCAGACGTGCTACCACTACTGCGAGGAGGACTGCATCATGGGCGGGAAGGGGGTCCCCATCGCCATTCGCCACCTCAAGAGGGCTGCGCTCGAACTGGGGAAGTCCGACCTCTTGTACGTTCCGAGCGCGCCGAAGTCCGACCGGGTCGCGATCATCGGAGGCGGACCGACCGGACTGATGGCCGCGTGGGAGCTCGGCGTGCGAGGGTACTCGGTCACGGTGTTCGAGATGCAACCCTTCCTGGGGGGCCAGGTGGACACGATCCCGAAGTACCATCTCACGGAAGGCACCCTCGAAACGGACCTAGCCCGGTTCAAGGGACTGGATGTCACGTTCCGCACCGGTCAGAAGGCCGGCGGGGAGTTCACACCAGAGAAGCTCCTTCAAGAGGGGTACCTCGCCGTGCTGGTCGCGATCGGGGCTTCCGACCCCCGCGCCCTCGGGATCCCCGGTGAGCACTTCCCCGGTGTGTTCCCAGCCCTCCCCTTCCTGCTCGGGATCAATAAAGGACCCGAGGGAACGCCGTTGTTCGGCCGAACGAACCGGAAGATCGTCGTCCTGGGCGGAGGCGACGTGGCCCTGGACGCGGCCCGCTCCTGCGAGCGACTCGCCGCCGACGGCGGGTCCGTGACGCTCGTCTACCGAAGGTCGAAGGAGGACATGCCCGCCGGCGAGGAGGAGGTTGGCGGGGGCGAGTATGAGGGCGTGCACTTTCTCTACAATCGAGCGCCCGTCGAGATCGTGGGGAAGGGCCACGTGGAGGGGATCGTGCTGCAGACGACGCAGGCGGGGCCTCCAGACCCGGCTGGGCGACCGACCTTCGTCCCTCTCCCCGGTTCCGAGGCGACCTTCCCGTGCGACACGATCATTGTCGCGGCCGGCGAGGTGGCCGACATCCGCGGTCTTCCGACCGAACTGAACCTGAACCTCTCCGGCCACCCGTGGCCCCAGGGTCGCAAGGAGGACTGGATGACCGACGTCGAGGGGGTGTTCGCGGCCGGTGGCAAGTCGGTGGTGTACGCGATGGCGGCGGGGACCCGAGCCGCGATCGCGATCGACGCCTACGTCTCGAAGAAGCAGAATCGGGCTCCGACGCCCCTACCCGACCCGTTCGGGGGTCCGACCCCGCCCAAGCTGCCGTCCGGGTACGGTGGACCGACCTGGCACCTCTAAGCCTCGGTCCTCGCCGCCGCGGACCTCAAGTACCCCCCCGTCCCATCCAATCCCATGGCCGCGAGTTCTCCGCCCACCCTCCGAAAGTTGACGCCGAAGGAAGAGGCCGTCATCCTCCACGGCGGGACGGAGCGACCCTTCTCGGGAGAGTACGAGCACCTCACGGCGGCCGGAACGTACGTCTGCAAGCGATGTGGGGCGGAACTCTACCGGTCGGAGTCGAAGTTCGACTCGGGCTGCGGCTGGCCCAGCTTCGACGATGAGGTCCCTGGCGCGGTCCGCCACCTCGAGGACCGGGATGGACAGCGGGTCGAGATCCGATGCGCGCGCTGTGATGGGCACTTGGGCCACGTCTTCAAGGGGGAACGATTCACGCTGAAGAACACCCGGCACTGCGTGAATTCCATCTCGCTCCTCTTCGTCCCGAAGGGAGCGCCCCCGCCCCCACGGTAGGGGTTCTTCGCCCGAGAACCCGACGGCTCTCCCACAGCCATGGACGAGGCCCGGTACCGATTTCGGAAGCACCTGGACGTCGATTATGTCGCCGAGGTCCGGGTGAGCCACCGGCTCAACCCCGAGCGGCGGCACACGGTCGACGAGCTACGGCGCTGGACGACGATGCTCGAAACCCCGCCGTTCTTTTTTCGGCGGTACGTGGTGGAGGACCTCTCGAGCGGCGTCGCGGTTGGGTTCGGAGGGGTCTATACCGACCTCGACGTGCAGGATCCGAGCCGGCTCTGGGTCGACGTCGTGGTCGACCCCGATCACCAAGGACGGGGCATCGGTCGGGCCCTCGCGGAGAAGGCCGAGGAGGAGGCGTGGGGGGCGAAGGCGGTAGCGGTGCTCGCCCAAGCCCGCTCGGACCGCCCACGCGACATGGAGTTCGTCACCCGTCGGGGGTACGAGGAACGGCGCCGGAACTGGCAATCTCGCCTCGATCTTCCTGCGCCCGGTTATGCGAACTTCCCCCGGCGCGCCGAGGAACTCGCCCGGGACGGAGTCGAATTCACTACGCTCGCAGGGGAGGGCCACGAACGAATCGACGTTCGGCAGCGGGTGCACCGCTTGTTGAACGCCGCGCTCGAGGATGAGCCGCGACTCGGCCCCTTTACGCCGTCCACCTACGAGCAGTTCGTCCAGTGGAACCTCGAGGGACCGGGGTTCCTTCCCGAGGCCTTCTTCCTCGCGCGCAAGGAAGGCCGATACGTCGGGATGAGCAATCTCGAGCTCCTTCCCGCGGAACCCAGTGTGCTCCACCAGGTGTTCACGGGCACGCTCCGGGAGTTCCGGGGCCGGGGCATCGCGAGCGAGCTGAAGCGTCGAACGGTGGAGTACGGACAGGAACACGGCTTCCGCGCGATCCGCACGTCCAACGACTCGCTGAATCACCCCATGTGGGCCATTAACCAGAAGCTCGGATACCGTCGCGAAGTACCTCGCGTCGTATCCGAGAAAATCTGGGAGCCCCCGTCGACCCACTAACGGGGACCCCGAGGCGGGTGGCCCGCCCCGGGGGACTCCACCGCGCCTAAATATCTCGCGTCCTGCTCGGCGGGGAGGGCCAAGTTCCATGACGGGGTTGTCGTACCTGCCCACCCTCATTCCCGTCCTGGTCGCGGCGGGCGTGGCCGTGGGCGGCTACCTGCTCTCGGAGTGGGTCGCCGTCGGGATCCGTCGACACGGGGCCATGCCGTACCAGGTTCGGTGGGCTCGCTTGATCATCTCCCTCCTCGGCGTGGTGGCCGCTGGGTTGATCCTCTTCGCGGCGTACGGCTCGCTCTCGCTCGTTTCCGGCCTCACCTTCTCGGCGATCCTCACGTTGGCGGCCACCTTGGCCTTGCAGACGACTATCGGAAACGTCATCGCCGGGTTCATCTTGCTGCGCGACCGGGTCCTCCGGATGGACGACCGCATCCAGATTAGCGGGATCCAGGGAACCGTAGTTCGGATCGGGATAGTTACGGTGTGGGTCCGCCTCGACAACGGCAGCCTGGCCTCGGTGAGCAACTCCACGCTCCTCGGCGGACCCCTCGTGAATCAAAGCGCGGCCGTCCGACTGAAGGGCGAGTTCTAGCGGTCGGCGAAGCCACGGTCCGAGGTGGGATGGACGGGGGTACGACGAGCTTTTTCGCCTCCGAGGACCCAGGGGGATGAATCATGACCGATACCCGGTCCCTGCTCATTTCACTCGAATGCCGGGCGTGTTGCAGCCAGGTCGACCCCACCCGCCCCGCGGGGGTGTGTCCCACCTGTGGCCTCGCCCTCTTCGCGACCTACGACCTGGGACGGCTGGATGCACGGGCGTGGCGCTCCGAGGTCGCCCGTCGACCCGGGTCGCTCTGGCGGTACCGGGAGCTCCTCCCCGTGCGGTCGACCGACTCGATCACCTCCCTCGGGGAAGGGGGCACCCCCATCCTTCCGGTCTCCGAGGTGCGCGAGGCGCCCGGTGTGCGACTCCTCCTGAAGGATGACGGTCTCCTTCCGACCGGTTCGTTCAAGTCCCGCGGCATGGCTGTCGCAGTCTCCCGGGCCCGGGAGCTCGGCCTCACCGACCTCTTCGTTCCGAGCGCGGGTAACGCGGGAGTGGCCCTCGCCGCCTACGGAGCGCGCGCCGGCCTCCGAGTGCGGATCTACCTTCCCGAACGGACCGCCCTGGCGGTCGGAGAGGCGTGTCGCCTGTACGGGGCGGAAGTGATCGCCGTCCCGGGAACGATCCGGGAGGCCGGTCTCGCGGCACGGGAGGCCGAGAAAGGTCGCGGGTCCTTCGACATGTCCACTCTTCGGGAACCGTACCGGGTCGAAGGAAAGAAGACCATGGGCCTCGAGATCTTCGAGCAATCCCCCGAGGGCTCCCTCCCGGACGCGATCGTCTATCCGACCGGCGGAGGGACCGGCCTCGTAGGGATGTACAAGGCGTTCACCGAACTTCGGACCCTCGGTCTCCTCGAGCGGATCCCCCGACTCTATGCGGTCCAGCCCGACGGTTGCGCGCCGGTGGTCAAGGCGCTTCGCGACGGCGAACCCCGGGTCACCCCGTGGGCCGACCCGCACACGCTGGCCCCGGGCCTCCTGGTTCCGGCGCCGTTCTCCTCGGAACGGATCCTCGAAGCGGTGCGGGGCAGTGGCGGGGGAGGAGCGGTCGTGAGCGATGCGGACCTCGTGGAGGCGATGGAGCGGCTGGCCCGGCACCACGGTATCTCCTCCTCGCCGGAGGCCGCGGCGCCGTACGCCGCGCTGGACCCGCTCTTCCGGGGTCGGCAGATCCGTCCCGGCGAGACCGTGCTCCTCTACAACACCGGGACTGGGCTCCCCTTTTCGGTGGCGGAACTCCGCCGTCGCCTCCCGGCTACGTGAGCGTAATCGCGAGCGGTCCCGAGTACGTGCTGGACGGCGCGGTGACCGAGGCGTTCACGTACTGGATCGGGGCGTACGCGACCTCGAATCCGGTCAGGTGAAACGGCGCGTTGACCGTCGCGCCGGTGATCTCGTAGCAGATGAAATTGCAGGTGAGGGAGAGCGTCACGGTCTGGGACGAGTGCATCGTGAAGCCCGGGGCCGTGGTCAGGAGCTCGATGCCGGCGTACCACTCCACGACGGACACGTGCACGGCGACCGGAAGGGCCGCGATGGCGCTGACGTCCGCGGCGATGAAGACCAGGAGGACGAGGGCCGTCACGGCGACGAGGAGGAGAATGGGGCTCCACTTGTGCTGGATCGGACGGGCTCGCTCGACGAGGTCGTATCCGCCGTAGAAGGAGGCCACAGTGCTGTGCAAGACTCACTCCTGGCGAAGTTCGCCCGGCGCACCATCGGCGAATTGCGGCGTGTCCCGAACGTGAAAGTTCACGAGGTCTCGAGGTACGGGAGGATTCCCGTTCGGGATGGTACCATGCTAAGTTCTGGTACTTGAGGCCGCGGTTCGCACCGAAGTTCCTCCTTTGGCCCGTCGTCCGACCCCGGTGGGAAGCGTCGGGCACCTCGGAGGAGGCCCGCCGCCGGCTCGGGATCACGCCCGTCGCGGCCGCTCCAGAATGAAGTCGAAGAAATGCCAGTGCTTGGGTCCCTCGAACGAACGTCCCTCCTCTTCCGACTCCCGAAGAAGTTCGACGCGGTACCCCCGGAGGAGCGCGCGAACCTGGCGCATCGTGTGAAAGCTCATGGGGCGTTTGCCCGCCCATTCGTCCCGGTCGCCGAACAGGACGCCCGCCAAATGGCCTCCCGGGACCACCGCCTGACGGATGGTCGCCCAGAGCGTCGGGAACTCCGCGGGGTCGCAGAACGGGAGGGAGAAGCTCGCATACACCAGGTCGGCGGGTGGGAGCGAAAGCCCCTCCATCGAGGAGGTCCGGAGAAAGAGAGAACTCCGCTGCCGCGAGGGCACCCGTCGCGAAAGGAACTTCAGGGCGGCCGGTTGCTGGTCGATCGCGATGACACGCCACCCTCGGCGAAGGAGTTCCAGCGACTCGGTGCCGGCCCCGCATCCCAGGTCAACAGCGGTTCTCGTCCGGCGCGCCCTCCCTTCCCACTCGATATGGTCGAGCGTCCGGAGCAACAGCTCACGGGGCGGGCGGTGAGCCGTCCAGCGATAATATCCCAGCCAATTCGCGGTGACGGATGCCGTCTTCTCAGGTGGCCCCGCCGTCGATTTCGGGGTTCGGGTCATTTCAGTACTCCGTCAGGTTCGTCGACCGCCTGCGTTCGTGCGAGTGGGCTCGGCCGGATTCGAACCGGCGGTCTTCGCTGTGTGAGAGCGACGTCGTAACCACTGGACCACGAGCCCGCGGAGTAGGGCGAGAGGTCGGGGCGCATAAACCGTTCTCTCACGGCAACAGCAACAGCAGGGGCAGGACGAGGCTGGCCCCGACCGTTAAGATGAGACCGGTGGCCAGTGCGAGGCTGCCGGCGTCCGCATCCCCGAACCGCGTGACGAAGTAGAGGGTCGTGTCCATCGAGGTGGCCCCGCCTAGGGCCGCGAGCCCCTCCCCCCGCATCTTCCGGCCGATCACGGGAGAGAGGAGCATCGTCAGGTCCTCTCGGAGGAAGTTGGTGAGGAAGGCCAGCAGGCCGAGGGCCGCCCCCGCCCGTGCCCCCACCAACGGACCGGCGAGCGTGTACCATCCGAACGCAAAGGTCGTGGCAAACGCGACTGGAGCGGCGGTTCCGACCAGCGCGATGAAGAGGAGGGCACCGGCGGCGGCTCCGAATACCGCGGCAGTGAGCGGGAGCCATAGGGACCGCAACGCCTCGACCCGGAGTTTGAGGTCGAACCCCACCAGTGCCAAGAGGGCGTAGAGGGCCCAGGGGATCGCCTCGGTCGTGGGCACGGCAACGAAGTGCCCCACTCCGAACCCCCCGAGAAGTGCCCCAAGGAGGAGAAGGCTGAGCGGGAGCCGTTCGTCCGGCTTCGTCTTCTCTGGGCGCTCGGCACGTGGGGGCGGATACGCCCGCATCAGGACCAGCACCATGGCTCCGGTGAGCCCGAGGACGAGGGCCGCGAACCCAAGCGAGAGGGGGATCGTGAGGAGAAGTTGCGAGACCGGCACCGCATCGAGCGAGGCCCCGAGGAGGCCGACTAGCACGCCGACCGTGACGAGCGTGGCCCTCGGCACCCAGGGGCTCTGGGGCCGAACGACCCAGCCCGCGAGGAGCCCTGCCCCGAAGGCGATGTACAGGTAGGGGTCGAACTCCACGGTCCGACTAGCCCGACCACGCGCTTAGGGCGGGGGGACGCCGGCGGGCGGTCGGCGGACCCAACCAGAGCGTCTCGTCCCGGCCCGGCCCGTACCCTACGAACTCGACCGGCACGTCGGTCTCCTCGGTCACGTAGTCCAGGAACCGACGGAGCGAAGGCGGGAGAGCGGTCGGTCCCTCCCGGCGCAGTCGCTCCTTGAGATGCTCGTGGAACGGTGGCCAGCCTTCGAGCTGCTCGTAGACCGGTTGGGCTTGGGCGAGGTCGCTTGCCTGGAGCGGAGGGGCGTTCCGGACGGTCGACCCATCGGGCATCAGGTACTGGACGCACACGGGGACGGACTCCTGCCCCCCGAGGACGTCAACCTTACTGATCGCGAGGGACGTGAACCCGTTAAGCCGGGCCGCATACCGGAGAAGGACCAGGTCGAGCCAGCCGCATCGCCGTTCCCGGCCGGTAGTGGCGCCGCGCTCCCCGCCGGCCCGCCGAAGGTACTCCCCGCGAGGGCCGTTGTCCTCGGTCGGGAAGGGGCCGGCACCCACCCGAGTGCTGTAGGCCTTCGCCACGCCCACGACCGACTCGAGCTCGGTCGGAGGGATTCCGCTCCCCATCAGCGCGCCGGCGCTGGTCGGGTGCGAGCTGGTCACGAACGGGTACGTTCCAAAATCGATGTCGAGCAGCGCGCTCTGGGCGCCCTCGATCAGGACCTTCTCCCCTCGACCGAGCGCGTCCCAAAGCAGGGTTTCGGTCGGCCGGATGTAGGGTGCGAGCTTCCCGCCTACCTCCGAGAGTTGGGCGGCCAGCCCGGCGACCGGCGGAAGGTTCGAGAGGTGGCCCTTGGTCGCATAAAGCATCTCGAGACGCTCCTTGACGATCGCCGGCCGGGAGAGGTCCCCGAGCCGGATCCCCCATCGACCGTACCGGTCCTCGTAGGCCGGTCCGACTCCCCGACGGGTCGTTCCGAGGGAGGCCGTCGGATCCGTGCGGGCGCGGAGGTCGTCCTCCCACGCGTCCTCGAGCTCGTGGATCGGAAGCAGGACGTGGGCCCGGTCGGAGAGGACGATCTCGCCCCGGAGGAGCCCCCGCCGCTCGAGGTCCTGGATCTCCTCGAGCAGTTTGGTCGGGTTGATCACCATCCCCGGGCCGCTGATCCCCGTCACGCCGTGCCGGAGGACGCCGCACGCGAGCTGGTGGAGGACCACGTTCCCTTCGGGGAGATGGATCGAGTGACCGGTGTTCGGCCCGCCCCCGGATCGAACCACGTACCGCGCATGCCGGGAAAGGAAGTCCGAGATTTTCCCCTTCGCTTCGTCCCCGAATTGCGCCCCGAGGACGATCCGAACGGTCATACGAGTTCCCCCAGTACCGCCGAGCGGAGCGGGTACTTGTGGGTTGTGCCCCGACGTCTCGGGTCGGTCGCGGGGCGGGAGCCGAACTCGGCGAATTCACTCGGAAGGCGCGTAGCCCCCGTCCGGAAGGTAGCCGGGGTCCGCCGGCTTCGGCTCCGGAGGGTGTCGGGGAGCGGTCATGAACGCTCGGGTCTTCCTACGATGGCAGGGCCGGCAGACGGTCTGGAGGTTGGAGTATTCGAGCGCGGCCCCGCCTCGCGCGATCTCGACGATGTGGTCGACATCGAGGTCGCGGGCCCGTCGGCGGGTCCCGCACAGCCGGCACGTGTACCGGTCCCGCAACATGACGTACGACCGGGCCGAATCCCAGAAGAAGTGGCCGTGGAACTGCCATTGACAGCGACGCGAGCAGTACGGGGTCCGGTGGTTCGGCAGGGCGCGGCCACATTCGACGCACCGAGCGGCGCGTCGGGCCTCGACACGAAGGCGTACTCCCTCCGAGAACCAGGCGACGGACAACGCGAGAATCCGACCGTTCGGTCCGACCCGAACGGAGGCGCGATCGTCGGGGGCGGTCATGGGCAGGAGCCATTCGAAGCTCCCGTTCAAGAGGGTTGCTTTCGACCGGTCGCCGGTTCCCTTGATGCGGTGGCCCCGGAAGCTCATACCCGCGAGCCTCCTTTCCCGGTCGTGCACTTTCCCCTCTCCGATTGGATCGATTCCCACGAAGATTGCCGTTACCAGCTCGGCAAGAGCGGCATGTTTGGCGTCGTCGAGCCGCCGCGACCCTCGGCGCGGCAAATCCGGAGCCGCACGGAGGATGAGTGGACCGACGAGCTGCGCCAGAAGTTGGCGGACCACCTGCGCGTGGACCCGGCCCGTCTCTTCCTGACCCACGGGGCCAGCGAGGCCAACTCGTGGGTCATGTTCTTCGCCGCGCGCGAGGGGCGGTCGGGATCCCGCCGTTGCCGGGTCCAGTTGCCGGAGTACCCGCCCCTGCTCGAGGTCGCCCGGCGGGCGGGGTTCCGCCCGCACCCGAGCCCCGGTCGCGTTCCCCTCGCGCTCGTCTCACTGCCCCGTAACCCGGAGGGGATCGGCTGGACCTCCCAAGATATCTTCGAGTGGGCGGAGGGCGCGCGTACGCTTCTGGTCGATGAGACCTTCCGCGAGTTTTCGGGGCGCCCGTCCCGGGCGGAGGCCGGCGACCGGGGAGTCTGGACGACCGGCTCGTTCACCAAGTTCTACGGCGCGGACTCCATCCGCGTGGGGTTTGCCATCGCCCCCCCGGAGGCCGCGGAAGAGTTCGGACGGTTCCACGGGGTCGTTGCGGACGGCCTTCCTCCCGCCTCCGCCGCCGCGGCCGTCCAGATCCTCCAACACTGGGGAGCGATCTCCCGCCGGGTTCGGACCCTGTTCGACCGCAACCGGACCGCCCTGCGCCAGGCCCTTCCCGGGGTCCCGTCGTTGGACGCCCCGGTCTACTTCGACCGCGACCCGGCCGGAGACGGTGACCGGCTCGCGAACCGGTGTCTTCGAGCCTCCGTTCTCGTGTGTCCCGGCTCGTTGTTCGGCGCGCCGGAAGGGGTCCGGATCGGACTGACCCGACCCAGCTTCCCGACCGACCTCGAAGCCTACCTCGAGGTTCGGGGGGGTTCGGACCGCCCCTCTACCTTGGCAGGCGCGTCGGCAAGGGCTCAACGGCGCCACGGGGATATCGTCCCAGCGAGAGCCGCGACATCGTGACGAGCGCCACTGACTCGACCCGAGCGGTGGTGAGCCCCCCCGACTTCTCGCGCAGAAAGGTTTGGGCGAACTGCCGGGCGCGCTCCGGATTAGACTCGTGCACGAGAAGGAATCCGCGGGCGAGCTCGGTCAGGACCGCCCGGTGCGGGACGACCTCCTCGACCGATTTCTCGTCGGCCTCGAGGGTCGACTGACCGCCCTCCAATCGACCTCGCCTCGAAGAGCCGAGCTGGCGAACGCCCCATAAAGGGAGACCTCCATATGACGCGCCCCGGGTCGGGGGGACCGCGAAGATTTTACCCTCTCGTGCCCGTGCTGAGCCGATTCTCCATGACCGAGAGCGCTACCGGTACAGTCTCCCCTTCCGGGTCCGAACCTGTCGTGCCGTCGCGGGGTGTTCGCCTCCGCACGACCATTCCCGGCCCCGAGGCGAAGCGGATCATCGACCGGGACCGCAAGTTCCTCATGACGTCGACCAAGACCTCCCCCGTGGTCGCGGCCAGCGGGAGCGGGGTTTGGGTCACGGATGTCGACGGCAACCGGCTGCTCGACTTCGCGAGCGGGGTCGCCGTCCAGAACGTAGGGCATTGCCACCCGGAGGTCGTCAAGGCGGTCCAGGAGCAGGCGGGAATCCTCTCCCACTTTGCCGGCACGGATTTCTACTACGACATCCAGGTCCGCCTCGCCGAGAAACTGACGACCCTGATGCCGGGCGCCTTCGACAAGAAGATCTTCTTCACCAACAGCGGCACGGAGAGCGCCGAGGCGGCCCTCAAGATCGCCCGGTGGCACCGCCGTCGCCCGATCACGATCGGCCTGTTGGGCGCCTTCCACGGGCGGTCGATGGGGGCCCTCACGATGACGACCTCGAAGACGGTGCAACGCGCCCGGTACTCCGCGTTTGCGGGCGGGGGCCACCACATCCCGGCCCCGAACTGCTACCGGTGCCCGTACAAGCTCGAATACCCGAGCTGTGACCTCTACTGCGCGAAGATCCTGAAGGAACTCTACTTCCAGACGTCCATGCCGCCAGATGACGTGGCGGCCTTCATCGCGGAGCCGGTCATGGGCGAGGGAGGGTACCTCGTGCCCCCGAAGGGCTGGCACGCGACGATCAAGTCGATCCTGGACGAACACGGCATCCTGTTCATCGACGACGAAGTCCAGGCCGGCATGGGCCGCACCGGGCACTGGCTCGCCATCGAGCACCACGGGGTCGTCCCCGACATCGTGACGATGGCCAAGGCCGTCGGCGGGGGCCTTCCGATGGGGGCGGTCTCGCTTCGGTCGGACCTGGACCTGGAGCCGGGCGCCCACTCGAACACCTTCGGCGGAAACCTCGTGGCCGCGGCCGCTTCGCTGGCCACGCTGGGCGTGATCGAGAAGGAGCACCTCCTCGAGAACACCCGAACGCAGGGTGCCTACCTGATGACCCGGCTGCGGGAACTCCAATCCAAGTATCCGGAGATCGGCGACGTCCGGGGACTCGGGCTCATGGTCGCCACCGAGTTCGTGAAGGACCGCACGACGAAAGAGCCGGCCGTGCAGCTCCGGGACCACATCATCGAGGAATCGTACCGTCGCGGGCTGATCCTCCTCCCCTGCGGAAAGTCCTCGATCCGGTACATCCCGCCCCTCATCGTGCGTCGGGAGCAGATCGACGAGGGTGTCGAGATCGTCGACGCGGCGATCCGGGCCGCGCGCGCGGCGGCATGAAGTTCGGCCACCTCGCGGGTCCCGGACGCCTCGAGCTGGTCGACCGGCCCGAGCCCCGGGCGGGTCCGGGGGAGGTCGTCGTCGCCCTCGCCGCCTGCGGTGTTTGCGGGACCGACCTCGAGAAGCTTCGGGGGAACTACCGGACCGCCGGCGTCATCGGCCACGAACCCGTGGGCCGGATCACCGAGCTCGGCGACGACGTGAAGAAGCTCTCTGTCGGGGACCGCGTCTTCGTCCACCACCACGTCCCGTGCTACGCGTGCGAGGTCTGCGCGCGGGGCGACACGACCTTCTGTCCCACGTACTCGAAGACGAACATCGACCCCGGCGGGTTCGCCGAGGCGTTCCGGGTGCCGGCCGAGAACGTCTCTCGGGGCGCGATCCTTCCCCTCGACGCTACGGTGGACTGGAGCACGGGGGCCCTGCTCGAGCCCGCGGGGTGCGCGATGACAGCCCTCCGACGGATCGGGCTGCCCGAAGGGTCGAGCGTGTTCATCCTTGGATTGGGTCCGGTCGGGCTCCTTTACGCTCGGGTCGCGAGGGCGCTCGGGGCCGGCTGGATCGGGGGGACCGAGGTCGCCCCGCTCCGCCGGGCGGCGGGGGAGCGGGGAGGGATGGACGTGACGGTCGACCCCCGCGAGCCGGGAGCGGCGCGGGGGGCGGTGGAGAGCGCGACCGAGGGGCGGGGGGTCGATCTCGCCGTAGTGGCGACGGGTCATCCCGCGGTCCTCCGTGACGCGACGACCCTCGTGCGCCGGGGAGGTACCGTGAACCTGTTCGGTCTTCCCGAGGCCGGCAGTCGGTTGGATGTCGACCTGCAGGACCTCTACCTCCGGGGGGTCCGGCTCATCCCGTCGTACGCGACCACCGAGCCCGACATCGCCGAGATCCACGGGCTCTTAGTCGATGGCGAGCTGCGGGTGGCCGACCTGGTCACCCACCGGATCCCGCTCGAGCGCCTGGCGGAGGCCTTCCGCCTTGCGGGCCAACCCACCGAGGCGGTCAAGGTGGTCGTGACCGGGCCGGCCCTGACGGGCTAAACTTCGGCGCCGTCCCCGAGGGTCCGGCCGGTCACTCGCCGTCCCGCCCGGACCCGGACCTTCGGGCCGAGGATGGACCCGGAGACTACGGCCCCGGCTTCGACGTGCACGCCGTCCATCAGGATCGAGTTCTCGACATAAGCGCCGCTCTCGACGGCGACCCCTTCCCCGAGCGTGACGTACGGTCCGAAAGAGGCCCCCTGAGCCCGGACCTCCCGGCCGACCGCGACCGGTCCTTTCCCGAGCGCGCCCTTGGGGAGTCCGCCGGGACCGCCCCGACCGTCGTCGAACAGGAGTCGCTGCGCGTTCAGAAGGCGCGCCGGGGTTCCCGCATCGGCCCAGTACCGGGCGAGGCGGAACCCGAACACTCCTGCCGGAAGAAGGCCGGGCACGATCTCGCGCTCGAAGCTCACGGGGCGCCCCGGCGGAATGGCCTCCAGCGCGGCCCGGCCCCAGACCGCGATCCCGGCGTTGATCCACCGGGACGGCGCGTCCTTCGGCTCCGGCTTCTCGACGAAGGCGGTGATACGATCGTCGGCCCCGAGCGCGGCGACGCCGTACGGGCGCGTGTCCTCGACCTCCGCAAGCGCCATCGTGCCGACCCCGCCTCGAGCTCGGTGGCGAGAGAGCAACTCCGGGAGGTTGACCGCGGCGATCACGTCCGAGTTGAGCAGGTAGAACGGGTCGCTCATGCCCTCGGACGCGTTCTTCATCCCCCCTCCCGTACCGAGGGGCTCCGCCTCCGGGACGGTCCGGACCGGCCAGGGTGGGGGATGGGCTCGGACATAGGCGTCGATCACTTCCGACTTGTAGCCCGTCGCGAGCACGACCTCTTCCACCTCCGCGGGGAGCAGGTCGAGCACATGGTAGAGCATCGGTTTCCCGGCGACTGGGATCAACTGCTTCGGGATCGTGTAGGTGATCGGGCGCAGACGGGTCCCGAACCCGCCGATCAGGATGAGGGCCTTCATCGGAGCACCCAATGACCCGCCCTCCATATTCTCATGGTCCGGTTCCGAAGCCGGGAGCACGTCGGGCTGCGGTCCCGGAGACCCCCCTACCCGATGGAAGCCGGTTCGCCTCCGCCCGTTCCCTTGGGACCCGGATCGTAGGCCTCTTCCCCGAACTCCGACACATCGAGGCCCGCGTCCTCTTCGGCTGGACCCACGCGCAGCGGGGAGAACTTGTCGATCACCCGGAGCAGTAGGTAGGAACCGGCGAACGCGAAGGTGGCGACCACACCCACGGCGAACAGTTGAACGAGCGCCTGGTGCGGGTTCCCGAAGAAGAGCCCATTCGGCCCGGCCGCGTTGATCGCGGTGGACGCGAAGAGACCTGTGGCGATGGTCCCCCACATGCCACCGGCCCCGTGGCAGGCGAAGACATCGAGGGAGTCATCGAGCGTTGTTCGGGCCCGCCAGTTGGCCACGTAATTCGAGAAGATCCCGGCGACGATGCCGATCACGATCGAGGCCGATGGACCCACATATCCGGCCGCGGGAGTGACGGCGGCGAGTCCGCACACGGCCCCCACCGCCATGCCGACCGCGGACGGACGGCCCTTCCGGATCCAGTCCACGAGCATCCAGCTGACCCCGGCCGCCGCGGCGGCAAGGTTGGTCGTGACAAGCGCATTGACCGCGACGGCGTCCGCGGCCAACGCGCTACCGGCGTTGAACCCGAACCATCCGAACCAGAGGAGGGCCGTCCCAAGGATCACGTAGGGCACGTTGTTCGGTCGGGCCGCCCGGGTCTCGACGTCCGACCGGCGTCCGATGACGATAGCCGCCGCCACGGCCGAGACTCCCGCCGAGGTGTGGACCACCAGTCCGCCGGCGAAGTCGACCACGCCCAACATGTGGAGCCATCCGCCAGGATTCCAGATCCACATCGCGATCGGGACGTAGATGAGAGTCGTCCATAGGACGATGAAAATGAGCAGCGCCTTGAACCGGACGCGCCCCGCGAACGCGCCGATGATGAGCGCGGGGGTGATCGCGGCAAACTTGAGCTGGAACGCGAAGTAGAGCAAGGCCGGGATGAACGCGGAATACCTCGGGTCGGGGGCCGCCCCGACGTTCATGAGACCCAGGTTGGAGAGATTCCCGATCACCCCGTCCACGGCGGGACCGAAAGTAAGCGTGTATCCCCACAAGGCCCAAACCAGGCTCACGACCGAGAAGATGGCGAGGCATTGGACGATGGTGGAAACGAGGTTCTTCCGACGAACGAGACCCCCGTAGAAGAACCCGAGGGCCGGGGTCATCAGCATCACGAGCGCCGTTGCGGTGATGACCCACGCCGTGTCCCCGGTATCAATCGCCATTCAATACGCCCTCAGCCCCGGAGCCACCACGGGTCGAACGCAGCGCCGGCCAACCGCCAGTCCGTGCGTCCGCTCCCCTGACTCGGGACCACGACCTCCCCGGCGTTCCCGGCCTCATGAATCTTGCGTTGAATCGGAGGGGCGAAAGGAGGCCCCGTCATCCATAACCGCCATTTAGATTACCGATAGGCCCGTGCCCGGGTCCATGGAGTTACCCGGCAGCCTCCGGGTCCCTATTCTGGGAGCACACGCCCTCGGCCGCCCGCGCCCGGACGAACGTGTCGAGGTCACGCTCCTCCTTCGGCGTAGGACCGACGTCCGGCCGTTCCCCACGCTCTCTCGCCTCCGCGACGTCCTCAGTCGGGAAGAGTTTGCCGTCACGCACGGCGCCCATCCGGCCGACGTCGAACGCATCCGCGCCTTCGCTCACGAGAGCGGCCTCGAACTGCTCAGCGTGGCGGTCGGGCCCCGAACCGTTCGGCTCGCGGGGCCCCTGGGGGTCGTGGAACGGACCTTTGGCGTGACCCTGCAACGTTGGACCTACTCGGGGGGAAGCTACCGGGGGCGCTCGGGCCTGGTCTCGATCCCGGACCAACTCGCCTCGATGGTCGTGGGGGTGTTCGGGCTCGACAATCGCCCGCAGGCGAAGCCCCACTTCCGTCGGCGGGCGACCCCTCAGCCGATCGACCTCTCCTATTCACCCCTCACCGTCGCGGCCGCGTACGACTTCCCGCCCGGGACCGACGGATCCGGCCAGGTGGTGGGCCTCCTCGAGCTCGGAGGGGGGTATTCGGCTCCGGACCTGAACGCGTACTTCTCGGGCCTCGGAGTCGCGCCTCCCGAGGTCACGGCGGTCTCCGTGGACGGCGGGACGAACGCTCCGACGGGTGACCCGGATGGTCCGGACGGCGAGGTCGAGCTCGACATCGAGGTGGTGGGCTCGGTCGCCCCCGGGGCCTCGGTCGTGGTCTATTTCGCGCCCAACACCGACGAGGGATTCCTGGACGGACTGAGTCAAGCAGTCCACGACACGACCCATCGCCCCACTGTCCTCTCGGTGAGCTGGGGAGGTCCCGAGAGCTCGTGGACTCCCCAGGCGCTCTCCGCCCTCAACTCGGTCTGTGAGGACGCGGCGACCCTCGGCGTGACCATTCTCGTGGCCGCCGGGGACGACGGAGCCTCCGACGGGGCCCCTACGGGGACGCTCGAGGTGGATTTTCCGGCGTCGAGCCCGTACGTCCTTGGGTGCGGGGGCACGCGCCTCGTCCTCGCGGGGACATCGATCACGAGCGAGGTGGCGTGGAACGATCTCTCCTCGGGAGAGGGGGCCACGGGCGGGGGCGTGAGCGAAGTATTCCCGGCCCCGTCCTACCAGGCGGGTCGTTCCGTCCCTCCAGCGCCCAACGGGTTTGCGGGGCGAGGCGTACCGGATGTCGCCGGTGATGCGGACCCGGCGACCGGTTACGTCGTGCAGGTCGATGGCCAATCGACCGTGATCGGGGGGACGAGCGTGGTCGCCCCTCTCTGGGCGGCCCTGGTGGCCCGCTTGAACCAAGCACTGGGCACTCCCGTGGGTTTTCTCAACCCCCGCCTCTACGCACCGGCCGCCGCCGGTACGCAGCACGACATCACGGTCGGGAACAACGACGGGTACTCCGCGGGACCTGGATGGGATGCCTGCACAGGACTCGGCTCACCAGACGGGACGAAGCTCCTCGCCGCGTTGCGCAGGGGAAACGGTACCGCGTGACGCTTCCGGGGGACGCCGCGGGCACCTAGTACTACTCTGGGACTTGTGAAGGGGCGCTGGGGCCCCCCTTGCCAGTGGAGCCTACGCCCTCAAGCCGCGCAGGGAAGGCTTCCCCGGCATGCCCTCCTCGGAGAGTGCCGCAACCGACCCGACCGAATGGATCCCCCAGGCTCGAGAGTTCTTTGCCTCCTTCGAGGACCTGTTCGATACGGGGGCCCGAGGAGCCGAGACCCAACGCAGCGCGCAGGCCTACCTCGCCGGTCTGATGCTCCCCAACGAGGAACGCAAGAGCGTGGAGAACCTCGCGGAGAAGCTCCCGGGGACCTCCGGCCATCAACTCTACCAACTGCTGGCCTACTCCCCTTGGAACCACCGCGATGTCCAGACCCGTCTGGCCCGCGTGATGGGCAAGGCGGTGGCCTCTCCCCTGAGCGTCCTCGCCTTAGACGATACCGGGATACCCAAGCAGGGGACGGCCTCCGTGGGGGTCGCTCACCAGTACCTGGGAGTACTCGGGAAGGTCGCCAACGGCCAGGCCGCTGTCAGTGTCCAGTATGTCCTCCCGGACTTCACCTTCTACCCCAACCTTTCCAGCTTCTTGGTGGGCATGGAGCTCTATCTGCCCGAGAAGTGGGTGGAGGACCCGGAGCGAAGGGCGAGGGCCTTCGTTCCCGAGGACGTGGGATACCAGCCGAAGTGGCGTATCGGCCTGACGTTCCTCGACCGCGCCCGGAAACTGAAACTCCCTCACCGAGCGGTGGTGGGGGACGCCGGGTTCGGGATGCCGGAGTTTCGCCGGGAGTTGCGGGAACGGCGAGAGCCGTATCTGCTGGGGATCCAGCCCACCGGGACCGCTCGCGTCAAGGTGGGAGGCGAAGGGGAGCTCCTCGCGCCGGCCGCCGTGGCGAAGGGGCTCGCTCGCGACCGGTGGATGACGGTCCGGTGGGCCGAGGGGTCGAAAGGGCCGCTGGAGATCGACTCGGCCCGGGTGAAGGTGGAGGTCTGGGAGGGAGGGAAGCCGACCGAGGAGAGAGGGTGGCTGATCTTCGAGAGACGGGAGAACGAGACGAAGGCGTACCTGGCGTGGGGATTGGACCAGCTCCCGCTGGTGGAGCAGTTGCGGATCATGCGCTCGAGGTTCCCCATCGAGCAGAGTTACCAGCACATGAAGGAAGAACTGGGACTGGACCACTTCGAGGGGCGGAGTTGGAGAGGCTGGCATCACCACGTGACGATGGTGGGGATGGCGCAGGGGTTCCTGATGCTCCAGCGAACGCGAGAGGAGACCGAGGGCCCTCGAGAGAAGGGGAATCGGCATCGGCTCCCCACGGTCCCCAAGGTGAGGAAGTGGTTCAACATGCAAGTGGCCACCGGGTTCGTTCGGTTGATCGACGAGAACCCCGACCGGCGGGTGGAACTCGCGGTGCTCATGTCGCAGGTGTTCGGTACGCCGGTGTGGATGAGAGACGGTCGCCCATACCTGCCGACATTACGAGAGTTCATCGGGGAGGAGGGGGAGGCCCCATAAGTCCCAGAGTAGTACTAGACAGGCGCCCGCGCGATCGGTCGTGATGGCCTGGTGGGCCGAGAGACATTCGACCGAAGAAGACCACGGCGCTCGATGCAGGGACGCGGGATTCGTCCGGAAATCATCCCTTGAAAAATCCTTATAGGGACGGCCTCTGGTCCCATATCCCCTCGGAAACGTACGTGCCGACCACTTATCCGAAGTGCAGCCCGACCGAGATGATGGGTCTGCTCGTGCTGCTGAACTCGCACGCCGGCGCCGAGGATATCGCTCGGCTCGCGGAGGACCTAGACCTCGAGGCCGATGAGATCCTCCCCTCGGTCGACTACGCCGAGGTCCTGCAGTTCATGAAGGTCCAGGATGGACGGGCCACGCTGACCGAGACGGGCAAGAAGTTCCTCGCCCTCTCGATCCGCGACCGGAAGGCGCTCCTCCGGGACCAACTCCGGAAGACGACCCTGTTCCGCACGCTGTTGCGGGCCCTCGACGGGGCGCCCGGCCACCAGCTCTCGGATGAGGAACTCGGCCAGATCGTATCGCTCGCTCAAGCCCCGCTGGAAGAGGCGGTCCAGAACATCGTCAACTGGGGACGATACGCGGAGTTGTTCCGGTACGACGCGGACGAGCACCGTCTGATCGCGACGCAGCGCCCGGCCGCCAAGTCCACCACGAGCTCCCGACCTCCGCCCCCTTCGGCACCGGCGGCACCGCCCCCGACGTCCGGCACGACGAAGAGCTCGAAGGGGACCAACCCGACCCAGACCCGGACCAGCCCGATCGCCGTCCTTGCGAATTAGGCCCGCGGGCCACGGTCGGTCGCCGAGGGCCTCGCAGAAGCCCTTAAGATGGGGCCGTCATCCCCGCGCCGCTGGGCACGTAGATCAGCGGAAGATCGCTGCTTTCGCAAAGCAGAGGTCGGGGGTTCAAATCCCCCCGTGTCCACTGACCCCGGGGGTAACCTCTGTGGCATCGCGGAAGAACGAGCGTGTTCGACAGGGGCGTCGTCGGGAGGGCCCGGAGCGATCGTTCCGGTGCGCCGTTCGGGTGGGAAGGTTGAACGCCCAATGACCCGACGCGCTCTCCACGAGGCGCTGCTCGACCATCCCCTGTTCTTTGCGCCGGTGCTGCCCTCCCTGAGGAGTCCCGCCCACCGCATCGCGGAGCGCGTGGACGAGACCGCCAGCATTCTCCTCAAGCTGCCCCGCGTCGACGCGGTCTACGTCCCGGAACTGGTGGACGAGAACCACGAGGGCCGCCCGCGGTACCGGTCGTACGACCCACGGGAGTACGCGGTCCACGTCACCAGCCGCACAGGCCATCCGGGCATCGTCACCAAAGTCGTAGCCCACTTTCCGACGGCCGGCGCCCTACGCGAGTGGGCGGAGCGGACCGTCCGAATGGGAGTCCGGAACGTGGTCTTGGTGGGCGGGTCCAGCAGCCGCATCCCGTATCCCGGCCCAGCGGTGGAAGAGGCCGACCGGACGGTCCGGCCGATCCTCGATTCGGTCGGGGGGGAACTCGGCAACATCTCGATCCCCCATCGGTCCGGTGAGGCCGGCCGCATGCTCCGGAAGACCCAGGCGGGCGCCACGTTCCTCACGACCCAGCTCCTCTTCGAGGCCGAGGGAGTCATCGAAGTACTGCGGGAGTACGGCCGACTCTGTCGGGAGGTTCAAATCGCCCCGGCGACCGTCGTGCTGAGCTTTGCCCCGTTGGGCGACGATGACGACATCGAATTCGTACGGTGGCTGGGTGCAAACTTGCCCGAAGAGGTCGAGCAGGCGCTTCTTCAAGAAGAGCAGGCGCTCTCTCGCCGGACCGTGGAGCTGGCGCTCAGTGTCTGGACCGCGGTCGTCACGGCGACCAGTTCGTCCGGGGTACCGCTCGGGGTCAGCGTCGAGCAGGTTTCGGCCCGTCACCGGGCGAGTGCAACGGACCTGGCAACAGAGTTCAGTGCCGTGCTTCCTGCGCCCCGTTCCTCCTCCCTGGTCGAGCCCCCGAGGTCCCGGTGACGACACCGGAAGGGTCGGTCTACGCCGGGCTGACCTCGCCGTTCCCGCGTTCCGAACGCCTGGTCGCCGCCACGCGCGACCTCGACCGGCGGCGGACCACGCCCGAGCTCGTTGAAAAGGCGTACGCAGAGGCGGAGAACGAGCTCGTGACCCTCGAGGAGCGGCTCTTCACGAACGTGACGGGGGGCTACCTACGATGGAACGACATGTTCCGCCCGATCGCGGAGACCTGGACGGGGTTCAGCGTCGGACCGCTCACGCGATGGTTGGAGACCAACACCTTCTTCCGGCAGCCGGTCCTCTCCGCCCTCCCCGGCCGCACCCCAGGGGCGATCGCCGCCCGCCTCCCCCCACCCCTCGCCGCGAGGGCCCCCGCGGCCCGGGTAATCCTGCCCGGCCCGTACACCCTTGCGAAGGTCCTCGAGAATCGTTCGGGGGCCTCCGACGCCGAGGTACTTCGCACGCTCGGCCGGCTCTTTGCCGAGGAGGTCCGGGAGTTGAGCGGGCTGGGGTTCCGGGTCTTCCAGTTCAGCGACCCGATCCTCGTGACCCAACCGCCCGAGGGTCCCGTCCGCGACGGAGTGCTCACGGCGTACGCCTCGATCGCAGATTCGAATCCCTCGGCCACCACCGTGGTCTGGACGTTCGGCGCTTCGGCCGGCCCCGCGTTTCCCCTCCTCGACCAGCTCCCCGTATCGGTAGTCGGGATCGACCTCACGGACACCGAGCCCGAGACCCTTCGCCCGGGCCCCGTCCGGCTCGGCCTCGGGTTGGGGATCGTCGACCCGCGGACCACGCTCCCGGAGGCGCTCGGCGAGACCGTCGAGGTCGTTCGGGAAGCCCTGCATCGGCGCCCGTCCTCGAGCGTCTGGCTGGGGCCGGGGGCTCCCATCGACCTACTTCCGGCCCGACCCGCAGAGCAGAAGCTCCTCCGCCTCGCCGACGTGCGGCACGCGCTCCTCCGGGAGGGAATGAGATGAGCCCCCGCCTGTTTCCCGCCCAGGAGATCGGCAGTCTTCAGAAACCCTCGCTCGATGCGCTCGGGGAGTGGGAGGGTCGCCTCCACTTCCTCTCTCGCCTCGGGCCGGTCCCGGAGGAGGTACTTCGCCACCCCGACGTCGCGACGCTGCAAAGCCTGCGGGCCGCGTTTGCGATCACGTACCTCGAGACGGCGGGCCTCGACCGAGTCTACGACGGGGAGGCCCGTCGGGTCGAGATGTACGAGTACGCCGTCCGCCAGATGACCGGCGTCGAGTTCCAGGGGCACGTTCGTTCCTGGGATTCGAAGTACTATCGGAAGGGTACGGTGGTCGACCGGGTCGACCTCATCGCGCCCTACCATCTCGAGGAGTACGACTTCGTCCGCGACCACGCCCGGGTCGCGGTCAAACTGCCGATCACCGGCCCCTACACCCTTGCCGATTGGAGCTACAACGAGTACTATCTCGCGCGCCAACCGGGGTGGAAGGGACGCGCCCAGCGCCGGGCCGCCCAGCGAGAGCTCGTGGTCGACCTGGCCCGGAAAATCCTGCGACCTACCCTCCGCAGCCTGATCGAGCATGGATGCCGGGTGATCCAGATCGACGAACCGGCCGCGGGGACCCACCCGGACGAGGCCCCGCTCGTGGTGGAAGGGTTCAACGAGGCGACCCAGGGACTGGACGCCGAGTTTTCGATGCACATCTGCTACTCCCGCTACCAGGACCTCCTCCCGGCCCTCCTCGAGGCCAAGGCCTGCCGGCAGTGGGCCTGGGAGTTCGCGAACCGCGACGCGGACGGGCACGACGGATACGAGGTCCTGAAGGTCTTGCGCGAGTACTCCGACACCCGGTCGATCGGGCTCGGCGTCGTGGACGTTCATCGGGACACCCTGGAAACGCCCGAGCTGGTGGCCGAACGCATCGGACGCGCGGCGAAGTACCTCGGAGACCCTTCGAAGATCTGGGTCAACCCGGACTGCGGCCTCCGGACCCGCAGCCTGAACGTCGCCTACGCCAAGCTCCAGGCGATGGTCCAGGGAGCGCAACTCGCACGGACCGAAGCCGAGGGACGAAAGTCCTAGTCCGGGAACCGGCCTCGGAGAGTCCCCAAGACGGGGGGAGACGAACGGGCCACCTCAACCGTGAAAGGACGTGCCGACCGACTAGATGATGGCCAGTTCCTTTCCGGCCTTCGCGAACGCGGCCGTGGCGAACTCGACGTCCTCGGCCGTCAGGGCAGCGTTCATGATCGTCCGGATCCGCGCCTTGTCCTTGGCGACCATCGGGTAGACGATCGGAAGGGCGAAGACGCCGAGCTCGAACAGTCGTTGGCTGAGCCGTTTCGCGAGGGTGCTCTCCTTCACGATCACGGGTGTGATCGGAGTCTCGCTCCGACCCAGGTCGAAGCCGAGGTCGGCCATGGATTTCTTGAACCGGCGGGTGTGCTCCCAGAGGCGCCGCACATGTTCCGGCTCGCGCTCGAGCACGTCGATCGCGGCGAGGCACGCCGCCGCCGTGGCTGGAGGGTGCGAGCCGCTCAGGAGCCAGGTCCGGGACTTGTTGTACGCGAAGTTCACGAGGTCTCGAGAGCCGGAGATGTGGCCCCCCACGACCCCGAACGCCTTCGAAAACGTACCCATCTCGACCTGGACCTCGTCCCGCGAGAGATGGAAGTGGGAGACCACCCCGCGTCCGCCTTCGCCCAGGACCCCTTCCCCGTGCGCGTCGTCGACATAGACCATCGCCCCGTGCTGCTTGCCGAGGGCGGCGATGCGGTCGAGGGGCGCGATGTCCCCGTCCATCGAGAAAACGCCGTCGGTGATGATGAGGAGGCGGCGGTACGCCGGAGCATGCCGCTCCGCCTCGGCGAGGACCCGCTCGAGGTCGGCCGTGTCCGCGTGCTTGTAGACCCCGCGTTCGGCCCGGGAGAGCCGGACCCCGTCGATGATGCTGCCGTGGTTCAGCTCGTCACTGATCACGAGGTCACCTTCGCCGACCAGCTGCGGAATGAGGCCGCTGTTGGTGGCGAATCCGGACTGGTAGACGAGGGACGCCTCGGCCCCCTTGAACCGGGCGAGACGACGCTCGAGCTCGACGTGAAGGTCCATGTTGCCGGCGATCGGTCGGACCGAGCCCGAGCCCGCGCCGTGGGTCCGGATCGCCTCGAGGGCCGCCTCCTTCAGGGCCGGATGGTTGCTGAGGCCGAGGTAGTTGTTCGAGCAGAACATCAGGACCTTCTTGCCGTCGACGATCGACCAGGGCGTGCTCGGGCCCCCAAGGAGCCGAAGCTTCCAGTCGAGGTCCGCACGGACCAGTTCGTCGTATTCGGTCCGGAGGAACGAGGAGGGATCTCGCATACCCCTTCACCACGTGGCGAGGAGCGACACTTTGGCCGCCTCTCCGGATTCGATCAGCTGCATGGCGCGCGCGAGTTCGGGGATCGGTACCCGATGCGTGATGATGGCGCCCATCTTCTCTCGGAAGGCGGGGCTCTTCAGGAGCCCGGCGACGGTGTACCATGTGTCGAACATCCGGCGGCCGAAGATCCCGTGGATCCGGGCCGCCTTGAAGATGACCGCATCGTTGAAGTTGAGGGACACCGGGCCATCGAACAGGCCCAAGAGGGAGACCCGACCTCCGGGTCGGAGCGCGTCGAAGACCAGCGGCAGGGAGCCGGGATAGCCGGACATCTCGGTCGCGACGTCCACGCCGCGCCCGTCGGTCGCGTCGTGGATGCGCTTCACGAGTCCCGCGCCCTCGTCGCGCGGGTTGAGGACGAGGTCGGCCCCCATCTTCTTGGCGAGGTCGAACCGAACCCGGTTCACCTCGGTCGCGATGACGTTGGTCGCGCCGAACGACTTGGCGACCACGATTGCGAGAAGTCCGATGGGGCCACAGCCGGTGATCAGCACGCTCTTTCCCGCCAGGTCTTCGACGTTTTCCTCGGGAAGCAGCGAGTGGACCGCGTTGCCAAGGGGTTCTTGGATGGAGGCGAGGGCAGGGTCGAGGCCAGGATCGTTCCGCCATGCGTTGAGTTCCGGGAGGACCGCGTACTCGGCGAAGATCCCGTCCCGGTCCACCCCAAGGACCTGGACATTCTCGCAGATGTGCATGCGCCCGGTCCGGCACTGGTAGCACGTGCCGTCCGCGATATGGGTCTCGGCCGAGACGTGGTCTCCGACCGCCAGGCTCTTGACACCGGCCCCGAGCTTCACGACCTCCCCGCTGAGCTCGTGCCCCAGGACCAGCGGCAACCGCTGAATGCGGTTCTGCGCCCAGTCATTCCACTCCCAGATATGGACGTCCGTGCCGCAGACCGACGCGGCCCGAACGGCCACCAGAACCTCCCCGTCCTTGGGAGTGGGATCCGGCACCGTCAAGAGGTCGCCTCCGGGAGCCCGTCGGGTCTTGACAAACGCGCGCACGACTGCCCCCCCCCGCGGAAAGCGTCCGGCGCTTAACGCTTGAGCCGGGGGGCCGGGCTCCGCCGCTCCGAGGGTCACGGAGGTGGCAGGTCAATCGAAATGGACGGAGACTTGACCCGCCCCCGGGTCGGTCGGCAGTTGGGGCCCTCGCATGCGTCTCTGGGCGGCTCTCTACGGGGCGATCTGGGTCGTTTTCCTCGAATTCCTCTTGGCCATGGTCCACCAGGGACACCCTTGGGTCCTCTACGGCCACTACCTCCTCGGATTCCTCATCGTGGGACTCGCGTACTACAACTACCGCGAACTGCGCCGGACCACGGTCCCGGGGCGGATCAAGCGGATCGTCTTCGCCACGTTGTCCATGGCGGTTCTGATGGCCGTCCTGGGACCGCTGCTCGTCTTCAATGTTGGCGCTGCCTGGTCGGTTTTCGCCGGCGTGACCATGTGGAATCTCATCCTCCTCGTGCATGTCACGACGGCGTTTGGCATCATCACGCAGATGGCCGCCGTGGCGATCGCGTACGACATGTGGGAGGACAAAGAGTTCTTGGAGGAGACCCGACCCGGGGAGATCCCTGCCGACCCGAACCGACCGGGCGTCAGAGCCACCGGGCCATGAGAACGTCGTCCACGAATCGTCCTGCGATCAGGAACTGATCCTGGAGACGCCCCTCTTCGGAGAAGCCCATCCGGCGGTAGAGGGCGATGGCCCCCTCGTTGCTCGCGAAGACGCACAAGGTGATCTTGCGGATCCCGACGGCGCGGGCCCACGCGATACCTTGGCCCATCAGCGCTGTCCCCACGCCCAGGCCACGGAACGCCGGGAGGCAGGAGATCGTGAGGTCGGCCACGTGGGCGTTCTTGGTCCACGGTCCCCGAGCGAGCGCGAGCATCCCGACCAGGCGCCCCTCGACCTCGGCCGCGAAAAAGGCGCTGGCCTTACCGTCCGCGGCGCTGAGGGTCCTTTGCTCTTCCTCGACTGTCCAAGTGGACCGCTCCCTCAGGATGAACTTCTCTTCCGCCCCGACCAAGTTGACGAGGTCGGTGATCGCTTGGGCGTCGCCCGCGACGGCCGCGCGTACCTGGCCGGACCGGCCGTCCTTCAGCTGGAAGGAGGTCGCCGGAAGCATGCCCCGGCGCAGGGGCTCCGGGCCTTGATGCTTTCCCCGTGGGGGGCCCTGAAAGGGGCTCCCCAGAGGGATTTCGAAACGATCCCGGGTCCACCCAATGCCTTCGAGGGGTCGGTCACTCCGTCTCGAGCTTCGTCTCGCGCTGCAGGAGGAGCCCGGCCTCCTCGAACGCGACGACCGAGGAGGGGTACTCGCTCCCGAGCGCCTTTCGGTCGAGGGTCGTGATCCGGTCGTTCAACCACTCGAATTTCGCGAGCAAGAGCGGGTCGTGGGCCGCCTCCCGGAGCTTCTGGATGCGGTCGATCGGGTTGCGCATCCCGTGGTAGTAGCTGGTGATCCAGCCACCGAAGGCCTCCCACACCATCTCCTCGTCGAGGATCTTGCGCTTCGTCTGGGCTCCGATCAGCTCGAAGAAGATCGGGACCTCGAGGTTCGCGGCATCGGCCTCGGCATGCTTCAAGAGGACCGCGCTCGTCAGGCGTCGGATCCGGCGCATCCGCGGGGTGTCGAACTTGTCTCGGAGGTCCATGACGGCATTCGACGAGTGCAGCTGACCGGCCTGTCGGGTTTGCCAGTAGAGCACGACCAGGGTCCCGACCGCCAGCACCCAGGTTGCAACGGTCGTCCATAGAGCCACATTCTCGAAATCCACCATGCTTGCCTCGTTCGGCGCCCGGCCGGCCCGTAGGATTCGCCACCGAGACGGAAGAGAAAAGGTCGACTCAAACGCGTCCGGGAGCGTTCGAGGGGGTCGGCCGGGACTACGGTCCGTCCGGGCCCGGCATCGGTCCTTCGGCGGATGGCGAGGACCGTAGACGGTTGCGGTCGACGACCAACCAGCGCCAGCCGTCCTCGAGCTCGACGGGGGCGACGACCAAGTTGTTGCCGGTCAGGTCGGAATGGTACCGCAAGAGTGTGTCGTACACGACCTCCGGTTCCTCTCCCGTGAGCTCTCCCAATTCGCCCAACGTGCCGAGCCAGCCGCCCCCTTCTACGAGGGTTCGGAGCACGTGGAGGTATTTCGGCAGCGTGACGTCGCCGTTGGAGGCGCCCTGCTGCCCTCCCGAGATCGAGAAGTCCGGTGTGGGCAGCGGGTGGGGCACGGGGAACGATCGAGGAGCCGCAGTGGGCCCGGGACCGACCAGGTACCAGCGAGGCGTTGACGGCTGGGGGCCTTCCCGGACCGCGCGCACTTCGGCCAGGACTGCCTCGAGCTCTCGCTCGAGCCGGCTGTCGCCCGGGTCGTCCTCGACCGTCTCCTCGGAAACTTCGTCAGGAAGGTTCTCCGGCCCGCTGCTATTGTCGGGCGCCGCCTCCCCTTCCGGGACGGTGGGGTCGACGCTCGGGAGTCGCACGTCCGGGTCCGAAACTCGAGCGAGGACCACTCGCGCAAAATCGTCGAGGTCCCCCTCGGGGACCGGGCGGAGGTTTCGACGCATCCGGAATCGGTCCAGAGCGCCACGGAGCGCGTTTCCGGGGACGGGGAAACGGTGACGGCGTTCGCCGTCTTGCAACTCCACCCAGGGACTCCCGTCGCGGTCTTTGAGAAGGCGCAAGCCACCGTGGGCGACCAGGTCCCGGTATAGTTCGTGGGCCGGGGGCCCTCCCATCGCCCCGATCGGAGGGGTCCATTCGGTCAACGGGGGACGGCTCAAGTCCCGGATCCGCACTTCATCCGTCGTAACCGATGCACCTCGCCGCGTCCCGGAGCCAGTGGATGGAGCGGCCGTTCATGGGCGGGTTCATACATCGGACTCCGGCTCCTAGGTATAGTCCTTTTCGAACGACAGGAAGCGCATTTCCGACAGATTCCTACCCTGACTCCGAGGTACATGTGACGCGACTCCGGGGGCCTACCCCCGCCGGACCTAAGTACCCCCCGCCTCTCGGAACTCGACATGTCGGCGCGTTTCTGCATGAAATGTGGGGCAGAAATCCCCGCCGGCGCGGTGTTCTGTCAGTACTGTGGAACGCCGGTGGCCACGGCGGCGGGCTCCGCCCCGCTGCAGAGTGCTTCCACCCCCACGTTCCAGCCTACCTGGGCTCCCGCCGCCGCCCCCATGGCTGCTCCCACCCCTCCGGCTCGTCGCCGAACCGGTGCCCGGATCATCGTGGTCATCGTCGTCGTCATCATCCTTGTGGGGGTGCTCGCGCTTCTCTACGTGGGCTCGAGCCAATCGGTGAACGTGACGATCATCAACTACGTCTCCCCCGACAACACCTGCGGGTGGAACGGGCTCACCGACGTCGGGTTCAACGAGCCGTTGGGCAGCTCGCTCGCCTTCAGCTACTACAACTACGGCAACAATACCACCGGAGGCGGCACGAGTGCATGTGTGATCCACACGATCACGACGAACACCTCGGGGTTCAGTATCTCGGATGCCAACGTTCCGCTCATCACACCAGTGAACGTCACGAACTTCCTGAACTTCACCCTGAACTTGCCCAACTCGAACTACAACGGTGCGTTGTGGATCATCCTGACCTGAACTGACCCCCGTGTCTTCCGGGTGGGATCGGGTCCAGGAACGCGCCCTCCTATGGGAACGTCCGACGGGTGGCCCCCCCCCCTCTGTGGTCGGTTTCGGGTCGGCAGGCCTTCGCCGACCGACCCCGTCCTCGAGGAGGTTCTACTTCCGAAGCACCTTGAACGCGACGTTCCAGTTCCCGAGTCGCATCGCGGAGGTAACCCACAGGAGGCAGAGCTTCTCCACGAACCGGGACGACTCGATCCCGCCCACGTCGATCGACTCCCATCCAAAGGCCGTCAGGATCTCGGCCACCTGGCGCTTCGCGCCGTCGTCGTTCCCACAGTAGAACATCGTGGGCGGTCCGCCGGGGAGCTGGGGCCGGAACATGAGCGAGTTTCCGACCGAGTTGAAGGCCTTCACGACCTTGGCTCCGGGGAGCAGCCGCTGCACACCCTCGCCCGCCGAGTCAGTGTGCCCCACCGACATGGTCGGAGGAGCGTTCGGGGCCATGATGAGGGGGTTGGTGACGTCAATGACCACCTTACCGACGAAGTGCTTTGGGCCCGCGAGACGGAGCGTGTTGGCGTTCTCCACACCCCGGGTGGCGAGGACGAGCAGCTCGCCCCACTCGGCCGTGTCGGCGAACGTGCCGGTCGAAGCGGTGGCTCCAGCCTTCTTCTTCCAGTCGAGCAGCCCCTCGCTCTCCGGAGTCCTCGACCCCAGACGAACGGTGTGTCCGGTGGCGAGGAAGCCGGCGGCAAGGGCCTTCGCGACGTCTCCCGAACCCAAGATGCCTACTTTCATGGCCGTGCCTAATGCCTTCGAGGCGCACGGGCACATAAGCGACGGCGCGTCGGTTACCCGGACGCCATCGTGCCCTCTTTACGCCCCGAGGGATGAGGGTGGCTGAACCCATGCCGAAGGTCTGGATCCAAGCGCGCGAGAACAAGTCGAACCTGGTCTTCGTGGACGGTAAGGTCGTCGCCGACCTCTGCCGGTGCGGCCACTCGGCCACCAAGCCGTTCTGTGATGGTTCGCATCGGGCCCACGCGTTCGTGGCGCCCGCCGCTGAGGTCGTGCTTCTCGAGTAGGCGTCCCCGGAGGTCGGGTTAGATGCCCTCGACCCGGGTCGCCCAGGCACGAAGGGCGCGGAATCGAGCAGGGATCTTCTCCCCGACGGTGAGCCAGGGAGAGAGCCCCCCGTAGACCCCGAAATCGGCGAGGGAAGGCTGGTCGAGCAGCCACGTACGGCCCCGCAGCATCTCGTCGACCAGACCGAAGTAGTCGAGCAACTCCTTCACGAACTCGGGACGACGGGCCTCGAGGACCTTCCAGGGACCCCGGGCCCGGGTCTGCATCTCCTCGAAGACCCAACGCTCCGCATCCGAACGCAACATCTTCGGTGCCTGCGTGACGACTGCCCGCCAGACCCGCTCCTCCAATACCTGGTGACCCCAGTTCTCGAGGGTTCGGGCCAGTCCCGCTTGCCCCGACGGGAGGAGCGGTGGGTCGGGGCGAATCCGGTCGAGGAACTCCGGGATGGCCGCCCACGTGACGGCCTTACCCTTCCAGATCAGGGTCGGGACGTAATCCTGTCCCGTTCGGCGCACCAACTCCTGACGGTCGTGATACGCGGCGTAGACCCGCTTCGTGGGAATTCCTTTGAACGCCAGCATGCGTTCGGCGGAGACGCAGTAGTGGCTGATCGGGAGGTAGTAGAGCTGGGCGGATTCGGCCATGCGTCCGCAAGGGGGCTTGGTTGATGAGGGTTCGGGGAGGAACGCCGTCGTCCCGACCGCGGGGCGCTACGCTCGGCGCACGCTCGCCGGGGGCGTGTTGCTACCCGCCAGGACGAACGCGGGAGCGAGGATGGCCAGCGCGGGAGCCACGAGGAGGAGATACTCTCCCCCGGGGACTGGATAGATCAGCGTCAGGAAAGGGCCGACCAGCACTACCAGGAGCAGCGCGTAGAAGGTCGCACCTCCATAGAGGGAGCCGCGCGCGAACCGGTGGCCTGCGAGGCTGAGCCCAGCCACGATCCCGACCCCGCCGAGCCAGCCGAGCCAGAAGCCGGCGAGCGCGGTGTACGCCCCGAGGGGCGACGAGGACTTGAGGCACGAGAGCGCGTGCGAGGGTTGCCCGTGGATGCACTGGATGAGTGAGCTCGTGGAACCGAGCAGGAGCGCCGCCGCCACCACCAACAAGAGGAACCCGAGAGATCCCAGGAGGCAGAGCACGGAAGCGGCCGTGAATCTCGGGTCGACCTTCCGAAGGGCCCCGAACGCGAGCCGGTAGGTGAACAGGCACAGCAGGAACAGGATGGCCCCGACTAGGACCAGGATCGAGAGCGTCTCGACGATGGTGCTCCCGAGAGTGAAGAACCCGCCGGGCGAGTACACCGACAGCCAGAGGAAGATCGATGGAAGGACGAGCGTGATGATGGCGGCGGCCAGACCGATCCCCCCGCCCAACGCGAGACGACCAGCGCCCTTCGTGTCCTCGGCCCGCGGGGCCACTGGAGAGGCGGACATCGGTGAACGGGATGGAGCCGCTCGCGGGGATAAGGGCCGTCGCGCACGCGCGGTCGCTCGGGGCCTCGCACGACGGTTATTTTGGCCCGGGCCCCTCCCGGACCCGTGCACTTCTTCGACCGGGAGTACGAGGGCACCCCGCTCTGGGACGTCGGACGGCCCCAGGGAGAGATCGTTCGGCTCGAGGAAGCCGGGGAGGTCCGGGGACGCGTGCTCGACCTCGGCTGCGGCACGGGCGAGAACGCATTCTACCTGGCTGGCCGGGGCCACGAGACCTGGGGGGTCGATTTCGCCCCGAGGGCCATCGACAAGGCGCGAGCCAAGGACCACCCACCGGGGGTCCCGGTCCGGTTCGAAGTGGCGAGTGCCCTCGAACTCACCGCGCTCGCGGAAACGTTCGACACCCTGATCGATTGTGGCCTCTTCCACACGTTTCTCGACCCCCACCGACCGGTCTACGCGGCCGGGGTCGCCGCCGCATTACGTCCGGGGGGACGATTCTTCGTCCTCTGCTTTTCCGAGCACGAGCCGACCGATTGGGGCGGTCCACGGCGGGTCACGCAGGCGGAACTTCGTTCGACCTTCGGGGAACTGCTCCGGGAGCGGTGGATCCGCGCGGCCGACTTCGAAACACGGAACCTACCTCTGCCGGGTCGTGCCTGGCTGGGGGCCTTCGAGTCACGGCGACGAGCTCCGGTTCCCACGCGCGCCCACAGACAGCCTCATCCGCCCCCGCGGAATCGAACCACGGTATGACCGCCTCGTCGAATCCGGGTCCTTCGTCCATTTCGTCGGTCGCCACGGTGGGGGGCGGCTGCTTCTGGTGCACGGAGGCCGTCTTCTCCGAGCTGAAAGGGGTTCTCCGTGTGACGCCCGGGTACGCGGGGGGCGCCGCTCCGAACCCGACCTACGAACAGGTGTGCGGGGGCCGGACCGGCCACGCCGAGGTCGTCCAGATCACGTTCGACCCGACGATCCTGCCGTACCGCGACCTCCTGACGATCTTCATGACGACCCACGACCCGACGACCAAGAATCGTCAGGGGGCGGACGTCGGCTCACAGTACCGTTCGATCATCCTCTACCAGAACGAGGCCCAGCGGGGAATCGCCGAGGAGGTCGTGCGCTCGTTGGACTCGCAGAAGCTCTGGCGGGCGAAGATCGTCACCGAGCTCGTGCCGCTCGTTGCGTTCTACCCCGCGGAAGAGTATCACCACAATTATTTCGCGAAGAACCCGGCCCAGGCATATTGCCAGTTCGTGATCGCACCCAAGGTCGCGAAACTGCGGAAGCAGTACACCGACCGGCTTCGGGCGTGACCGACGGGATCTCCGCTATCCCTAGATCGCTACGCCGGACGCGGCGAGGGCGAAATACGCGGCAAAGCCTGCGAGCATGAGACCCGAGACAATCGCGACCGCCTGAGGGAACCGGGGTGACCGGCGGGCGCCGTGGTAGAGCGTGTACGGGAAGACGAGGACCCACACCGTGATCGCCGCGAACACGCCCCCGAGGAGCCAGGCTCCGCCCAGGTACGCGACCGCGAGCCCCGCGGTCAGCCACCAGATCACCTGGAACGGGTTCGTCACCCCGACGAGCAACGCGGCGGAGAAGACTTGAACGTCCGGACCCGGGTCCGGCGGCGCTGCCTGGGCATCGCGGGTGAGCACCCGGTAAGCGAAGAGCGCCATCACGACGGCGCCTCCCGCCTCGACCCATCGCACGACGGGGCTCAGGTTCACGAGGGAGTGGAGAAGGTAGACCAGGATGCCGAGCACGAGGTCCGCGGTCATCGCACCGAATCCCGTGGTGATGCCCGCCCGAAGCGACCGGACCGAACGGACGGCGATGAGGGCATTCATCGGTCCCGGCGGGATCGTGAGCGTGAACCCGAGGGCCAAGCCGACCAGGACCAGGTACGCGATCGACACGACCGGCCTCGGGCAGGACGACCCTGCCGCCCCGGCGGGGACGCGCCCGGTGGGAAAACCTCTCGGGACCGGGCCGGCCCGTGCGACCTACGGCCGCACGACGAACTGGACCTCGGTCTTCGCCAGGGCTTTGGGGTCGGCCCACGGGTCGCCGAGGTAGACTTCCCGGTACGAGACGACCGACCGGATCTTTCCATCCTTCTTGCGCCAGCGGAGCCAGTCGTTGAGTCCGTGATAGACGACCTCCGGAGAGACCACCTTCGGGTCGAACACGACGCGCGCGACCCGACCGGCCGCGAGGGTCTTCAACCGGATCGGGGGATGGCTGTGGACGGACGCGCCGCGGACCTCGATCCCGGTCTCCCAGGTTCGCTCGCCCGGCTCGCGGAAGATCCAGCGGCCGGTCGGGTATCCGTGGTCCTTGGCCCACTTCTCGACCTTTCGGAACTGGGCATGGATCTTCGCGTCGCTCCAGGGTCCCTTCCACGAGACGTAGGCGACCCGGTAGGCAGGGCTCTTCTTGAACTCGAACTCGACGGTCATGGGGGGCTCCGCACCGGAAGGACCCCCCGGCCCTTAAGGAACTCGGACGGCCCGATTTCCCGAGCCGCCGGACCGGCTCCGATCGGCCGGTGGGGTACATCGAGGCGACCAAGCCACGCCGAGAGCTCGCTCTCGGTCACGGCCGGCCGCCTCGACCCCCTCCTCATCCGGAACCGGGCCAGGGCAGGGAGGGCTCGGGCCCGACCGGCGGTCCGGCCGGACCCGGGGAGAGGGGGATGGGGGCTTCCATCGACCTACTCCGACAGGAGCTTCTCGAGTCGCTCGAAGAGCTCCTCCTGCTCCTTCTCCTTCTGGCGGCCGCCTTCCCAGCGCGCGTTGACGATCTGGACCAGGACGTCCGCGACCTTGTCCATCCACGGCCCCTCCTGCGCGTCGAACTTCTTCTTCAGCTTCTCCCGAAGGAGCTCGTTATACGCTCGGTAGGCCGTCCACATCCAGGGCCCGTTGAAGGTCCCCGGTCCGTATCCCTCTTGGTCGTCGTGCATGTTTTTTCCCCGGAACTCAAGGTTCCGAAGAGAGCAGGGCCGAGAGGGGGTTATTGAGCGGGTCACCGGGGGTTCAGTCACACCGGAGACAGCGCGTCCGGTCGGGTCACTTGGTTACCGCGGGCTCACCGACGGTCTAAATCCCTCGGGCGGGTGCTCCGTTCCATGACCGGTCGACCCGTCGTGGAGGAGCCCGCGCCGTCGGGACGCCTCGACGTCCGGGTGCTCGTCGCCCTCGAGGAGATGAACGGCCGCATGGCGTTCAGCGGCCTCCGTCGGTCCCTTGGCGCGCACCCCGAATCCCTCTCCCGCGCCCTACGTCGCCTCGAGCGGGAGGGCCTCATCGAACGTTCGGACCAGGGGTACCGGTCGACGCGTCATCCCGATCTAGTCCCGGGCCCCGACGCGGAGCTCCACGCCGTCGCGCGAATCGATATCCCGCCGGGGGTCGAAGCCGACGCGCTGCTCGCCCGTTTGTCGGGACGATGGTTCGGCTCGCTCCGCTGGATGGGCGTGGTCGACCGTCCTCGCGGAAGACTCCTCGCCTGGGCTCGGCGGGACGGGACCGGCACTGTCCTCCTCGGGGTCGACCGGGGCACCCTGCGCATCTTCACGACCGGCGACCACGGGCTCACGGACTCCGCGGACGCCGAGGACCTGGCGTACGAATTGCTCTCGGCCGTCGCCGAGACCCTGCGCCCCGTTTCGGGTCGACCAGGGGTGACCTTCCTAGCCGCCTCGGCGCCTTCGGACGGACCCACGATCGGGGTCGCCCGCCTCCGACCGGGAACTCCGTCCGCGCACCGGAACAACTGAACCCCCGAGGGGCCACTTCGGCCGCCGGCCCCACCTAGAGCGCGGCCCCGCACGTGGAGCAACGGCCGTCCACTTCGTTCCCCAGGCTCCCGCAATACCGGCATCGGACCTTCACGACCTGGCGCTCGATCGTGTGGGTGACGGTGGCGTTCTGCGGGGCGTAGGGCGAGGGAAGTGCCTGGCGCGCTTCGGAGACCGCACGGTACCAGGCATCCGGGTCGAGGACGTCAAAGGAGGCGCGCGCGTGGACGGTCTCGATCACGATCCGGGGCTTGCCGAGGCGGGGCCGCTTCACGGTCACGTTGCGGAGCGCCGGTAGCGGCGCCTCGAGGAGGATGAGGGCGTCGCGACCCTGCACGAGCGTGTGGACCATACCTCGGGAAACGGTCGTTTCGAACAAGCAGCGGTGGTTGGTCAGGTAGAGCACGCCGGTCGAGCGGCCCTCGATGCCGGGACCGTGGCCTTCCAACAGGACCGCGTACTCGCTGCGCAGCACGCCTTCGCCCGGACCCAAGAGCATCGGCCAGAACAACGCCGGCCGGGCGCTAATACTTCGCGGTGAGGGCCGGAGCGGAGCGCGTTACCATCCCGAGGGGAAGGAGCGGTTCTGTTCGTCCAGCCAGCGCTGGAGCGGCGCAAAGTACTCCAGCAGGCCGCGCGCGTCCATCCGTCGCTCGCCGGTGATCGCCTCCAGCGCCTCCGGCCACGCGTTGCGGGCGCCCATTTCGAGCATCGCCCGAAGTCGCGCCCCGGCCTCGGGGGAGCCGTAGATCGAGACCCGGTGGAGCGGGCCGGAGGAACCCATCGCCTTCGCCAGCGCCCGGTGGAACTGGAACTGGAGGATGTGCGCGAGGAAGTAGCGCATGTAGGGAACGCTCGACGGAACGTGGAACTTCGCTCCGGGGTCGAAATCCGCTTCCGAGCGCGGCATGGGCGCGCCGATCCCCTGATACTTCTCTCGCAGCTCCCACCAGGTCCGGTTGTAATCGGCCGGCGTCGTTCGCCCGGAAAAGACGTCCCAGCGCCACCGGTCGACGAGGAGACCAAACGGGAGGAACGCCACTTTTTCGAGCGCGCGATGGAGGAGGAACCCGATGTCCCGGCTCGGGTCAGGTGCGGTCTCGAGCAGACCGACCCTAACGAGGTATTCCGGCGTCACCGAGAGCGCGATCGTGTCCCCCACCGCCTCGTGGAACCCGTCGTGCGCCCCCTCCCGGAACAGGAAGGGCTGCTTCGAGCAGGCCTGCTGGTAGTAGTTGTGTCCCAGCTCGTGGTGGATCGTGGCGAAATCGTCGGCTGTGATCTCGATGCACATCTTGATCCGGAGGTCGTTGACGAAATCGAGGTCCCAGGCGCTCGCGTGGCAGATGACCTCGCGGTCGCGGGGGCGGAGGAGCATCGACCGCTCCCAGAACGACGGGGGAAGCTTCGGGAGGCCGAGGGAGACGAAGAATTGTTCGGCGTAGCGGACCATGTCCACCGCGGTCGTGCCCCGGTCGACCAGGATGCGGGTCAGGTCGAACCCCGGGTCCGAGCCGGCGGGCGCCACGATGGGGAGGATCCCCTCCCAGGACTGCGCCCACATGTTGCCGAGCAGGTGCGCAGGGATGGGCCCCTTCTCGGGGACGCGATCGGGGCCGTAGACCTGACGGAGACGACCACGGACGTACGCGTGGAGCGAACGGTAGAGGGGGCGGACCTCCTGCCAGAGGCGTTCGACTTCGGCCGAGAACTCGTCGGGTTCCATGTCGTACTTTGCCCGCCACATCGCGCCTGTGTCGGGAAAGTCCAGTTCCCGGGCTCCCCGGTTTGCCAGATCGACGTACCGGATGAACGGGTCCCGGATCAGTCGGCCGACGCGGTGCCACCCGACCCACGCGTCCTCGAGGCGGACCGGGTCCCGCACTTCCAACAGGATCCGGGAGAGTGACTGGAGGTCCACCGGTTCCGACCCTCCGAGGGGGGTGTGCCGGCCCTTCGCGTAGATCCCCGCCATCTCCGCCACGATCCTCGCCAATTCGAGCGACGCGGCCGGGTCCGACGGGGCGACGAGCGGGAGACTCAACCGAAGCAGCCGGATCTTCCGCGCCTGCTCCGGCGTCAGTCCGCCGCTGGGGACTTGGGTCGACTCCTTGGCGAGCCGGAGACTCGCCGTCATTAGACGGGCATTCGCCCGGGCGGCGAGCGCCTCGGTGTCGTCGGTGATGTACGTGGCGTGGACCCAGTCGGCCTGGGAGGCCTCTTTCGAGGATTCCAAGAGCTCCCCTTCCGCCGCGCTGAGGAACGTGTCGGCATCGAGAGGACGGGACGTCAAGGTGAGGACCTCGGTGGGCGGGCCAATCGACTTGCCCTTAAGAAGAGGTTCGGAACCGGGTCCGAGAACGTCGAAGGGATGCCATTCGAAGCGGACGTTTATGTATGACATGCGTCCGACACCCTCCGAGGCACGATGTCCGACAATTCCTACCGCGCCTTGCTCCTCGCGGCGGCTCCCCTGGGCGACGAATGGGGCGAGATGCCACGCATTCCCCTCGCGGTGATGCCCTGCCTCGGCGGCGTCGACCTGACCGCCCGAACAGCGTTTCGGGAGGAGGCATGAGCGGGCCTCGGCCTCGCCCGTTCGACGGGCCGGGCGTTCCGGTTCCCCCTAAGATGTTCCTCGGCCAAGGTGTGCCGCGAGGGTATGGGATGCGACCGAAGCTGTCCCCGGACGCCGCGGCCGCGTTCGCCACGATCGTGGACACCGCCCGCGCCCGGGCGGCCATCGAGGGACGCACCCTCGTCTACACGGTCCGCTGGGGTTAGTCCGTCGGGGCGTCTTCGTCCGGCACGGCTTCCAACCGGCTCGGTCGGTGGCGCGCCGCCAACGGGGCGTGGTCGGCCAGCGCTTGCTGGGACAGCGCATCGGCGCGTCGGTTCTGTTCCCTCGGAACCCATTCCCACCGCACGGAGGAGAACTTCTGGGCCAGCTGGGCCAACCACTCGTGGTAGGGCCGGAGGTGCTCGGCCTTCACGGCATATTCCCCCGTCATCTGCCGAATGACGAGTTGGCTGTCTCCGCGCACCTCGACCGGACCGGCGTAGCCGAGCCCGTGGAGGCGGTAGAGGGCCTGGATGGCCCCCGAGTACTCGGCCACGTTATTGGTCGCCCGCTCGGAGTACGGCCGTACGGCGAGACCCCCCTCTTCGAGGTCAAATCCCGCCCCCTCGATCGTGTACCCGAACGTGGCGAGGCCCCCTCCCCGAGCTCGGTCGCAGGCCCCGTCGAAGTGGACCTGGACCGGACCCAGGTCGGCGGTCACGACCCCCCGGGGAAGCTCTTGGTCGTCCATCGATCGCTCCGTCACCTTCGACTGCCGTAGGCCGCTATCCGGCCGACTGGGGCCGTGGGTCGGGGAAGAATCGGACAGTTACACAAGGATTCCGCTCGGGCGCATGAGGGGCAGGTCGGTCGGTCGAGGACCAAACCGAGAGGCCGGTAGCAGGTTCGGCAGGGGCGGGCCCGAGCGCAGCGGGGACATTGCGCCAGGTCCGGGGAGATCACCGTGTTGCACTGCAGGCATTGCGCCACCTCGCGGAAGCTCGTCACGATCTTCGGACGGCTCTCGGGCCTCGAGGCGCCGGGTCGATTCGCCCGGTCGTACTCGGGATTCCCGAACGCACCGCCAACGGTCGTGAGTCGAGGGTCGGGGGTGACGGCGGCGAGCAGGAAAGTGATGAGGCCGAACGGGGCCAGCAGGATCCCGAGTTCCTGCTCCACGTCCCACTGCTCGACCCCGGAGGACCAGATCGGGAAGGCCGCGAGCGCGATGGCGACAAGCAGGACGGCTGTCCCGATATACGCGATCGAGCGGTGCATCGGGCTCCCTGGGAAGGAACGCGGCGGGAGCTTTTCATCCCGTCCCCTCCAGTGGCCACCTATGGGTCCCGGCGTGCCGTGCGCATTATAGCCCCCCCGCGCCTCGCGCGGGCATGGCGAACCCCACCGTCACCCTCCGGACCACCCTCGGCGACATTCGAATCGAACTCTTCCGGGACCGCGCGCCGAAGACGGTCGAGAACTTCGTCACGCTCGCGAAGAAGGGGTTCTACACCGGGCTCACCTTCCACCGGGTCATCCCCGGGTTCATGGTCCAGACCGGATGTCCCAAGGGCGACGGAACGGGGGGCCCCGGCTTTACGATCCGCGACGAGTTCGAACGGACCCTCCGGCACGACGGCCCGGGCGTCCTCTCGATGGCGAACGCGGGTCCGAACACGGGCGGGAGCCAGTTCTTCATCACGCTCGCGGCGACCTCCTGGCTCGACAACAAGCACGCGGTCTTCGGTCACGTCCGCGGCGGTCAGGATGTGGTCGAGAAGATCGCGACGGTGCCGCGGGACGCGAACGACCGACCGAAGTCCCCGGTCCGGATCGTTGAGGTACAGCTCGCGGGAGCCTAGGGCGGGAAGTCGAACGGGAGCCGCTCCTGCGGGGAGCGTCCGTCCTCGATCGCCGTGACCACCCCGGCGGTCAACGAGAGCAGCGGAACGATGAGCAGGAGTTCGATGAGCTCCGTGTAGTTCAAGGTCAGGCTCACCGGCGTGTTGGGGATCGAGATGGTGTAGGTCGACTGGGCGAGAACGATCAGGAGATAGACGAGGGTGAGGGCGGCCGCGGCGACGGAGATCGGCCCGTAGGCGCGGTACGGCTTCGAAATGTACCGAGCGGTCGAGAGCGCGCTGATCAGGACCCCGAAGAGCGTGACGGTGAGGATCGAGATCGGGAGCGCGATCCCGTTGGTCGAGAGGAACGTGAGGAGGGCGGCCGGCAACCCGACCAGCAACAGGACCAGGGGAATCATCCGGAGGGCGCCAAGCGTGATGCGCCATCCCAGGGCGGGGATGCGGTAGCCGAGGTTCGTGGCGGTACGTCCGGTCGTCGTCATGGGATCGCCTCCGGCGGAAGGACGATCGTGTAGGCTGGGGCCACAAAGGTGGAGGTGACTTCGCCACCCGCCGGGGAGCATCCCGCGGCGAGCGAGACGGGCAGGGTCTGAGAGTAGGGCGTCTCGGTCGGAACGTTCATCGTGAACGTGCCCGAGCCGCAGAGGGTCCCCCCGGAAGACAGGACGGCGAAGTGGAGGGCTCCTGAATCCGAGAGGGGGGCATGGTTGGAAAAGGAGAGCGTGACCGGCACCGACTCGGTCCCGTTCAGGAGGGTCGGCGCCCCGACCGAGAACTGGAGGTCGGCGAACGGCGCGCCCCACGAACGGTTGTCCGCGAAACTGAGCGCGAGGGGGAAGAGGTAGCCGAAGGTCGCGTTCGCCCAGACCCGCACGGGGAGGGTCTGGTCCTCGGTGAGGAGAGACGGGCCGGGACCCGTTGCGTTCACGGGCACGTAGAGGGTCAGCGGGTAGGATGCCGACCCCTGGCTCGAAAGAGTGACGGGACCGATCGTCGCATCCCCGAGGAACACCCCGCTGGTATTCGTGACCCGGACGGAAAGGGTCAGGTCGTCCACCGGATAGAAGCCGTTGTTGTTGAGCCGAAGGGTGCTGCTGAGGATGACGGTGCCGTTGGCCCCAAAGGTCGCGGAAACTCCGCTCAACTGCGAGGAGGAGCGGGCGGTCTCCACCGCCGAATAGACCACGGAGGCGGTGTAGAGGATCAGGAGGACCAGGACCAAGAGCGAGAGCCGTCGTAGGGCGCGGGCCAGACGGTACAACGGAGGCGGCCGGTGATAAACTCCGAACACCGCCGCGGCCAAACCTGCCTCATCCCGTGAACACGGCCACCTCCCCTTTGAAAACCTATCGTCGGTGGATTCGTCACGGCCGCCGGAGTCGTCCGCTTCGGTTCTCCGGCCCCTTCACGCCCCGTTTAGCTAGGAGCCGCAAAAACGGGAGATCGGGAGTCTCCCTCAGAGTCCTTAATTCAGGGACCCGGAATCCGGGGAACGTGAAATCGGAGTCGCGGCGGCTGGCGGCCATCATGTTCACCGACCTGGTCGGGTTCACCAAGCTCGCCCAGCGGGACGAGGAGGCCGCGCTTCTGCTGCGACGGGAGCACCAGGCTCTCGTACGCCCCCTCTTTGTGGCTCATGCTGGGCGTGAAGTGAAGACGATGGGGGACGGCTTCCTCGTCGAATTCCCGAGCGCCGTGGACTCGGTGCGATGTGCGGTGGCCATCCAGGAGGCGATCGCCCGGCGAAACGCCCTCCCCTCGGAGAAGGAGCGGATCGACCTCCGGATCGGAATTCATGTCGGGGACGTCGTGGGGGATGGCGAAGACATCGTGGGCGACGCGGTCAATGTCGCCTCCCGGATCGAGCCGCTCGCCGAGCCGGGCGGGGTCTGCGTGTCGGGGTCCGTCTTTGACCAGGTTCGGAACAAGCTCCACCTCCCCCTCGAAAAGGTCGGCGCTCGTACCCTCAAGAACGTCGAATTTCCCGTGGACATCTACCGGGTCGTCCTCGCCGGGGTCCGACCCCGACCGGTCGACCCTGCACCGAGCGCGACCTCGCGACTGGCGGTGATCCCGTTCTCCAACATGAGCCATGACGCGAGCGATGAGTACTTCGCCGACGGGCTGACCGACGAGCTGATCTCGCGTGCCTCCGAGATTCCGCGCCTTCGGGTCGTTGCCCGTAGGTCCTCTCAACAGTATCGGGGGTCGGCGAAGTCGATCCGTGAAGTCGGGCAGGAACTCGGGATTAGCCTGGCCCTCGAGGGAACTGTGCGGAAGGCGGGCAATCGCGTCCGGATCACGGTGCAGCTGGTCGACGTCCGTTCCGAGGAACATCTCTGGTCCTCCCGCTACGACCGGCCCCTCGACGATATCTTTGCGATCCAAGACGATATCGCGGGTCAGATCGCGACGTCGCTGCGGCATCACCTTTCGGGGGGGAGCGAGGTCGTGCTTCCCCCCGCGCCGCCCCGGTCACCGGACACGGTGGACATGGATGCGTACACCGCTTTTCTGCAGGGCAAGAAGCTGCTCGGGGAGAAGGGCTCGGAGGAGTCGCTTCGACTGGCCCTTTCCCTCTTCGAAGACGCCGTCCAGCGAGATCCCCGGTTCGCGCGGGCGAGAGTGGGGATCGCCGAGGTCACGTTATGGCTCGGATCAGAAGGAACGATCCCCTTCCTCGAGGCGACCCAGCGATCCCGCGAAGAATTGAACCGGGCGCTCCGGCAGAACGATACCCTCGCAGAGGCCCATTCGGTGCTCGCCGGACTGATGCTCGGCGAGGACCAAATGGTAACGGCCGAGCGCGAGGCTCGCCGGGCGATGGAACTCAACCCGAGTCTCGCCGACCCGTACCGCTGGCTGGCGCAGCTCGCCGCGGGGGACGGGCGGATGGACGAAACCGTGCGATTGCTCGAGACCGCACATCAGCTCGACCCCCTCGACGTCAACGTGATCGCGTTCCTCGGCCGGTCGTACGCGTACTCTGGACGGGAGGCCGAGGCGCTCGCCTATTGGGAACGGACCAAGCCCTTGGTCACCTTCCGCACGAACGCGTACCTCACCGAGTACTACCTCGGCCACGGGAACTTCCCGAAGGCCGAAGAGTCGCTTCGGGAGATGGAGCGGCTCCGGCCGGAAAGCGTGTGGACCGAGGCGTACCGGGGAATGCTCGCCGCCAAGCAGGGGGACTCGGAGGCCGCCCGCCGCGTCATGGACCGCCTCGAACGACGCGGCCGGAGCGGCGAACTTACGGTGTTCCATGTCGGATTCGTCCACTTCGCCCTGGGGGAAATGGATCCCTTCATCTCCTGCCTCGAGCAGGCCTTCCAAGTTCACTCCCTGCCGCTCATGGAGCTGATGTACTCACCGTTGTTTGAATCGGCTCGGAAAGACCCCCGAATCGTCAACCTGTTCCGACGCCAATCGAAATTGCGTAATCCCGACGACTGAGGCCCCCGCCGAGGGTCGGCCATCGCGGCCTTCCGAGGCGGGCCGGACCAGTACCCGAGGGAGGGGAGCCAACCCATCGAGCGGCTCACACGAGGGGTTCAGGGGCCCGATCCTGAACCCTCGAACGGGATTCCGAGTTCACCGTCGGCTTCGTGACCGCGGAGCCCGCCGCGCTCTCGGCCGGGCGGGTCGGTGCATCCACGGCACGTAGGAGATTCCGACGATGACCCCGTCACGGGTCTGCAGCCGAGCCACCGTTTGGCCCCACGGATCGGTCCGCGGAGGGTGCAGAAGCGCGTAGCCTTTGGACTCAAGCTCGGAGGCCCCCTGAGCGACGCTTTCCGGGCCGTCTACCTCGAACTCGACAAAGACTTGCGGGACAGGACGGTCCGTCGGCCACGTTGGGCGCCCAAAGCAAGCCCGCGCGGCCTCGGAGAGCGGCCCCACGCCGAAGTACCGGCTGCCCTCGAGTTTCTCGCTGAAAAGGAACCGCCTCCCCTTCGCCTGCTTCAGCGGTTGCTTAAGCCCGTCCACGAAGAATCTTCGACCTTCGGTGGCGCGGCGCGTGATCACTCCGATGCTGCCGATGAAGAGTATCTTCATGGGTCGGCCTTCGCCGGCAAAGAGTCCCTCCTACTAAGGGCCACCCCAGGTCGTGCCGTTCGCACACCGAGCCATTCACGCAGGGTCGTGTTCGGCCGTGAGGTCGAGCGATTGAATCTCCTTTGTGAATCGAATCTTGAATGGCTCGTCGAGTAAGGGCAGATACCTTCGTTGGATCTCTCTCGGGAGAGTGAAGTAGTTTCCTCGAATGGTCTTCCGGCAATTCTCCGCGCCGCAGTGGCAGGGCACGGGGCCGACCCACTCCTCCCAGATGTTGAGCGCATAATCCCACGTGAGTTCGTCCTCCTTCCGGATGGTCTTCAGTGCCCAGGTCCGCCGGACACCACTTCTCATGTCGGTCAGAACGTAGGAATTGGGCTCGCACGAATGGTTGATGAACTTCTCAGGTGACTTCATCCACGTGGTCTTCTGCGTTCCATCGGCGGCGACAAACACGTCGATGAATATCTCCTGCTCAGGGGTCAGTGTGCCTCGATCGAGGACGGGGTCCGAGTCATCAATCTCCAGGACTATGTCGCCCTTGGAGAACGCATTCTGGACGAAGACCCCTTGGCCGTGAATCTGGGACGCTCTAACTGAGACATCCGCCAATTTGCGGTTCGAGTTACCTTCGGGCATCCATCGCACCAGACTTTGCTTCCCGTCTTGTTGGCACCTGCTGGACGGTGTAGCCCTTCAAAAGTGTCCGCCTCGAACCTGGCACGGCCGCGTTGTCGGCGGTATTGACTTCTCAACTCTGTTCGGGAACGGGACCCCATGGACTCCATGCCTGCCGATAGCTGACCTGGCCGGAGAAAAGAAGGGCGAACTGTCGAGAAAAGCCAGCCACTGGAAGGCCCTGCACGCATGGTTCAAAGCCCCACTGTCGACGGGGCGCGGGCGTTCGAATGCCCCCCTCGGTGGTGGACGGCATGGGGCGGACCGGAAGCGAACGATGAAGTCTGTCGGCGGAGCTTCTGAAATACGGCGACCCGATAGCGGAGTCGGGCGGCGGTAAAGTGGTGACCAGGTCCGGTCTTTCCCAGTTCCATGAACTGGCGGAGTATTACGACCCCCTCAATGCGGCGAAGGACTACCGCGGCGAATCCGCCCACCTCGAGTCCATCGCTCGGCGATTCGGCCGTCCGGGCCGGACGACCTGGCTGGATGTCGCGTGCGGGACGGGCCGCCACCTCGAGTACCTCAGCAAGCGGCACTCGACGGTGGGGGTCGACGGCAGTCCGGAAATGCTTCGAATCGCCCGGTGTCGTTTGCCCGGTGTCCAGCTCGTTCGGGGAGACATGCGCACGTTTCGATTGGATCGACGATTCGACGTGGTAAGCTGTCTCTTCAGCGCCATCGGACACCTCCGCACGGAGGAGGACGTTAGGAGGACGTTCGCCAATTTCGTGCGTCACTTAAACCCCGGAGGCGCGGTGATCGTCGAGCCTTGGATCGACCCTTCGATGTTCCACTCCGGATTCATTCAACTACGGACCCACGAGAGCCCCGCTGTCGCGGTTGCCCGTCTCGCCTCTTCCACCCGGCGGGGGGACCATTCTATCGTCCGCTTCCACTTCCTCATCGGAAAGCCCGGCCGCAAGATTCGATACTGCAACGTCATCGACGTCGGCTTGCTCCTGCATCGCAAGGACCTTCTCCGGATCATGCGCAACACCGGGATGAAGGCCCGCTTCATCGCGGACGGCCTCACTCCCGGTCGTGGATTGCTCGTCGGGAACACCGTCGGAACGAGTTAGGCCGAGTTTCCCCGGCGCCGGAGTTACGCTCCGGGCCAAGGTCCGCCTAGAAGCCACTGGAGGGATTTGAACCCCCGACCTGCTGATTACGAATCAGCCGCTCTGCCGCTGAGCTACAGTGGCTCGGCGGAGCGAGCAAGAAGGGCGGACTATAATGCTGCCGTCGGCCCGGCGCCCCCGCGCAAAGCCTCATCCAGGTCCCGCAGGAGGTCGTCGGCGTCCTCGACCCCGAGCGAGATGCGAACAAGACCTTCGTCGATCCCTCGCGCGCCGAGCTCCGCGACCGTGAGGTGTCGGTGCGAGGTCTCCCCCGGCACGCTCACCAGGCTCTCCACCCCACCGAGGCTGCAGGCGACCTGGACGAGTTGGAGCCGGTGGAGGAAGGGGGCCACCGCCGCGGCACCCCCCGCGAGCGAGAGGGAGATCATGCCTCCCCGTCCCCGCATCTGGCGGGCCGCGATCGCCTCCTCGTCGGCACTGTTGCGACCGGGGTAGTGGACCTGGCGAACGGCCGGGTGGGAAGCGAGGGCCGCGGCCACCCGGGCTCCGTTGGCGTTGTGACGTGCCATGCGCACGGCGAGGGTCTTGAGGCTCCGGCCGAGCAGGAACGCGGCGAACGGGTCGATCGACGCGCCGAGGAAGGACTTCGCGTCGATCCGCTTCAGGAGGGCCGACGGGCCGACAATCGCCCCCGCGACGAGGTCGGAATGGCCCCCGAGGTATTTCGTCGCGCTGTGGACGACGAGGTCGGCTCCGAGGGCGAGCGGGGTCTGGTTGACCGGCGTCGCGAAGGTGTTGTCGACCACGAGCAGGGCTCCCGCCGCATCCGCGGCATCGGCCCAACGCTTCAGGTCGATCACGCGCAGCGTCGGGTTCGTAGGACTCTCGAGCCAGACGAGCCGGGTTCCCCGACGTACGACGTGCTCCGGTTCAGCGGCTCCCTCCGGAGTAACTTCGTGGAGTCGGATTCCGAACCGCGACCGAAGGTCGTGGAGGAGGTCGGTGGTGCCGCCGTAGAGTTCCTGAAGGGCGACTACCTCGTCCCCGCTCCGTAGGAGGGAGAGGAGGACGGCGCTCGTGGCCCCCATCCCGGAAGCGAACAATCGGGCCTCCTCCCCTCCCTCGAGGTCGCGCAGGACCTCCGCCGGGGCCTCGAAGCTCGGGTTCGTGATCCGGCTGTAGAGATGCACGTGGCCCCCCGCTGCAGCCTCCGAGAACTCGGCGGGGTAGTGGTACGTGGAGGTCTGGTAGATGGGCGCGGCGATGGCCCCGGCATTGAGGTCGGGAAGTCGACCCGCATGGACGACCCGCGTGCCGAGTCCGACCCACTCGGGGATTGGGTCGAAACGGGAACGGCGCTGGGGCGTGGTAGGCGCCTCCGGCTCGGTCATGGGCTTCCCGGACGGGAGGTCCCTGTTTCCCGGGCGCGCAGCATCGCGAGCCGGGACGGAGCGTCGATCACCTTGAGGTACTCCGTCACGGGCGGCGGCACGAGGGGCTTCCAACCCCGGTCCGCCGCGAGGCATTGACGGACGTGCTCTCCTTCGAACCGGCGACGCTCGACCAGTCGGGGGCGCTCAACCAAGTAGCCCGCCCGCTCGAACAGGAGTCGGGTCAAGGGATTGTTGGTGTAGACCCGGTCGAACGTGGGAAGGAGCGACTCCAGGTAGTGGACCCACTGGCCGTGTCGACGGATGTCAGCCACGGGGACGATGTGGAAGGGGCCGCCGTCGAATCCGTGCAGGGCCCGGTCGATCATCTCGAACCGCTCGCCCGCCGTGAACGGGTTCTTCCAGGTAAACGACTCCTCCGCGCTCCCGATCGCAAGGATCAGGGGAACGCCGGGCCGCTTCGCGCCGATCTCGCGGAGGACCTCGAGATGACCCCGGTGGAACGGTTGGAATCGCCCCACGAGGAGGCCGCGCATCTCGGGCCCCTCACTCGGGCGACAGGTCCTCGACGTCCTCGAGGAACTCATCGATATGGGGGCAGCGGGAGGTCAGATAGTGTCGGCAGTGGCGGCATGCCTTGTCGTTGTAGGCCCCCGAGAGGCGCGAGTCGAACTCGAAGCAGGGCCGGTTGACGAACCGCTCCTCATCCGGCTCCTCCTCCTCCGGGAACGGGACCGGACGGGTGGGGGCGGGCGGGTGCACCGGGACGCGGAACGTTCCTCTCACGAACCGGTGGGTCGACCCTTAGGAACAGCCGGCGTCGCCGAGGCCGACGGGGTCTCCTCGCCGGATCGGTTCGTCGCGAGCACCATGGCAGCAAGGCGTTCGAGCAGGGAATCCTTCTTCGAGCCGTTCCCGGCGAGCGCGTACTTGAGCACGTCCCGCAGGGTCCGAACCGGGATCACCTCGATCATCCCGAGGTAGCGCGATTCGAGCACGAGGTCCTCGAGGTTCGCCTCGGGGATCAGGACGCGTCGGAGGCCGGAGTCCGCGGCGGCTTCGACCTTCGCAGTCACCCCCCCGACGGGGAGCACCTGGCCGCGGACGGAGAGCGATCCGGTCATGGCCACCGACTGGTCGACGGGCACTCCTTCGAGGGCGCTGATGACGGCCGTCGCGATCGAGACCGAGGCGCTGTCGCCTTCGACCCCGTCGGACGTCCCGACGAATTGGATGTGGATGTCGTACCGGGAGATGTCCTCGCCCGTGTACTTCTTGATCAGCGCGCTGACGTTCTGGACCGCCTCCTTCGCGATCTCACCGAGCTTGCCCGTCGCCACCACCACCCCGCCGTCGCGGGTCTGGGCGGGGGTCACTTCGGCGACGATCGGCAGTACGATGCCGGAGAACTCGCTCATGCCGGACTGGGCGTTGATCGCCGCGAGCCCGTTGACCACGCCGATGGCCGAGCCTTCGGTCGAGAACATCCGGTACTCCTTGCGCCGCTCGATGTATCGGTCCGCGATCTGCTGCTCCAGGGACCGGCTCGCCCGCTTGGCCTTCACGACCTGCGCCGCGTGGACCATGGAGAGTCCTTCCGAGAGCGCGATGTCCCCGGCGACCCGGACGAGACCGCCGAGTTCGCGGAGGCGGAGCGTGAGCTGGCCGGACCGGCCGGCGCGGCGCTGGGCCTCGCGGATGACCTCGATGATCGCCTCCCGGTCGAAGTGCGGGATCTTCTTGTCCTTCACGACTTCCTGGGCGACGAACCGGACGAGCTTCATCCGGTTCTCGATCGTGTCGGGCATCGTGGACTGGACGTAGAGCTCGTAGCCGTAGCCGCGGATTCGCGAGCGGAGCGCGGGGTGCATCGATTGCACGCTGTCGATGTTGCCCGCCGCGACGAGGACGAAGTCCGCGGGGACCGGCTCGGTCTTGACCATCGCACCGGCTGAGCGTTCGGACTGCCCGACGATCGGGAACTTTCGCTCCTGGAGGGCGGTGAGAAGCGAGTGCTGGCTCTCGATCTTGAGGAGGTTGATCTCGTCCACGAACAGGACGCCCCCGTTCGCCTTGTGGATCGCCCCGACCTCAACGCGCTCGTGGGGGGGCGTCTCGAGGCCGCCCGACTGGAACGGGTCGTGCTTGACGTCACCCAGGAGGGCCCCCGCGTGGGCCCCGGTGGCGTCAATGAAGGGGGGCTTGTCGTCCTGGGTGTGCGTGACGAGCAGCTTGGCAACATTCCCGCCCGAATCCGTCCGTCCACCCGAGAGGCGGACAAAGACGTAGAGGATCACGATGATGAACAGCCCGAGCAAGAGGTCGGTCAGGCTGCCCGTCGTGAAGACGATGTAGAGCGTGAGGGCGAGGACCGCGAGCGCGATGACGATGAACAGGATGGTCCGGGTCTCCTTCTTCTGGGCCGCCTCCAGCTTCTGGGCGGCGACGATCTCCTTGCCCTTGCCCGCGGGGACGATCCGGATCTTGGGTTCGTTGGCGTCCTCGTTGTTGGGGTAGGCGAGGATGTCCTGGAGCGGCTCCTTCGGGAGGAAGTCGACCATGGCGCGGGCGAGCATGCTCTTTCCCGTGCCCGGTTCCCCGATGAGGATCATGTGGCGCTTCTGGGTCGCCGCCTTCCGGGCGACCTCGACCGCCTCGTCCTGGCCAATGACCTGTTCCAGTAGCCGGGGCGGAACCTCCACCTGGGCCGTGGAGGTGTAGGAAAGGGTCGCTCCCCAGGTATCCAGTTCCTGGTGGGCCGGTGAGAACGGTTCTACCGGATCGCCGGACGGTGTTTCCGCTCCTTCAGCCATGTAGGCGTCCCGACTCCCGACCGTGAGAGTCCGTACCGCCGTTCAATCTATAGGGGGTCCATATAAATCCCTTTACCGAAACCGAGCGGCTCTGATTACGTCGAGGCAACCCCATCTCGCCAGTCCCTAACGGTGCGGGGTGGAGCCGTGCGTTATCTAAGGGGCTCGACTCGACCCCCCGTGGGCGTCGTCACCCAGCGTCTCGAGGGAGCTCCCGTCGCGGCCGCCCTCGCCGAGGAGACGCGGGTGGTCCTCCGCCACGCCGAGGCCGGAGACCCCCCCGCGACCCTCGCGAGCGTGCACCGGGGCGTGGATTCTCCGTTCCAGTTCTACCGACGGGGCCAGATGAAGGCGGCCCAGGCGGTCGGGATCCAATTTCGTGACGAGGCCCTCGGCCCGGAAGCGAGTCCGCAGGACCTCCTCGACCGAGTTCGCCATCTCGACCGGGACCCGACGGTGCATGCGGTTCTGATTGAGCACCCCCTTCCGGCTCCGTACGATTTTCGGACCGCGATCGCACACCTGCGACCCGAAAAGGACGTGGACGGGGTCGGGACCGAGAATCTCGGTCGGCTCCTCACGGGGGACCCTCGCCACGCCCCCGCGGTCGCCCTCGCGGCCATTGCCGTGGCCCGTCACTACCGGGTCCCGCTAGAAGGGGAGCCCGTGACGGTGATCGGCCGCTCCGAAACCGTCGGACTCCCGCTCGCGCTGCTTCTGGCGGCCCGGTCTCCGGGACCGAGCGCCACCGTGACCATCGCCCACTCCCGCACGCGCAACCTCCGCGGCGCCCTGGCCGGGGCCCGAACGATCTTCTCGTGTGTGGGGCAGCCCGGCCTCCTGACCCGGGAGGTCGTCCCCGAGGGCGTGGCGATCATCGATGTAGGGATTTCGAGCATTCCCGACCCGAGCCGACCCAGCGGCTCCCGAGCGGTCGGGGACTCGGACCTCGCCTCTTTGGAGGGCTGGGCGAGTGCGGTCACGCCCGTACCGGGAGGGGTGGGCCCCGTCACCGTGGCCGAACTGATGCGGAGCACCGCCCGAGCCTGGGACATGCGGCCGTTGGTCGTCGACGAGGTGCCGTGAAGGCAAGACGCCCTCCCACGCCGAAGCCGGCCGCCGTCGACCTGCACTGTCGGGACTGCCCCATGTGGTATGGCGGCGAGGACGACGGCTGGGGACCCTGCTCGATCAAGAACCGGCGGGGCGACGACCGCTACCTGACCTGGGGCGGTCACGAGTGCGACGAGGGTTACGTGCTTCCCACGGCGACCCCGGCCCGGGACATCGCCGCCCGATTGAGCGGCATCCGCTCGACCTCGAGGGCGTCCTCCGTCGGGTACACCTCGACCTCGAAGGCCGGCCAGGGCAGCCGAACGGCGGCCCGCCGGAGGCGCGCGGGAGCGAGTTCGAGTCGACGTCGGGCCACGTCCAAGCGGTAATCGTCCGGGCCCAGTCCCGCGCGACGGGCCACGCCGGCGGCCCACCGGGGAAGGTCCCGCGCGCGCGTCGATTCCACGATCCCGAGCACGACGGTGCCGTCCGCGGTACGTTCGGCGAACGCCGGGGCGGTCCGCTCCGCCCGACGAAGAAGGCGCTGCCGCAGTTGGACCCCGTCCTTGAACCGGGAGGAGCAGTAGTGAATAGGGACGGAAAGGCGGGACTCCCGCACCAATCGTTCGGCGAGCGCACGGCTCCCCCGGACCCCCCACCCGTTCTCCGGGTCGAGGGCATAGTTCCGTTCGTGCATCTTGTCCTCGTTGGTCTCGGAGAACTCGAGCTCGTTCAGGTTGACGAAATCGACCCCGATCTCGTCGAGCGTGCGCAGGAGCCGGCGGAGCTCGGCTTCCTTGTCGGGAAGCACGGGGATCTCGACGCCGCGACGGATCCCCCAGGCGGGAGCGTTCTCGAGCACGTTCCGGTACGCGCCCCCGTCGGCGGCGAGCGGGCCCCAGAGGTAGTGCGGGATGTGGAGGCGGAACTCATCGAGACCGGCCCGGGCGAGTTGCTGGAGTTTCTCCGGGTTCGGCTCGTGAGTGTAGAGGTGGATGTTGTGCCCCGGCCCGAACTCCGTCTTGAGCAGACGGACGTAGTGCTCGACCCGGTCGACCACGCCGAGCGGGTCGCCGCCGGTGATGCCGGTCCCGCCCGCCCCGATCGAATGCGCCTCTTGGAGCACGTCGTCGTCGGTGAGAACCCGACGCTCGTTCGCGTAGACAACATCCTTCTGGTTCCGGTTCGGGGAGACAGGGCAGTAGAAGCACCGGAACCGGCATACGCCCGTCACGAACAGGACCATCTTCCGACCTTCCGCGCACTGCGTGCAGGCCGGAGAGAGTTCGCCCCGGTGGCTCGACGCCATCGGGAGGAGGTGGAAGCCGTTCGGGTCCATGGGAATGTCGGCAGCCGAGACGACCGTCTTAGAGGTTTGGGTCGCCCGCGAGCGGGGGGGCTGGCGGAACGGGCGCGACCGGGGGACCGAGGTCCGCCCCGCACCGGGGGCACTCAACGTCCGTGGGGTCGGGAGGAAAGCCGCACTTAGGGGAGACCCGACCGAGCGATCCGACCGCCGGGGCCCGGTCGGCGTCCGGGCCCGCGTCGGTGACCTCGATCTCGCCGAGGCCGCCGAAGATGGGGATCGGGAGGACCTCCTCATCATCCACCCAACCCCGCAGCCGGCGCAAGTAGACCACGAGCAGGAGCGCCCCCAGCCCCACGAAGACGAGCACGAGCCAGAGCATCGACGGGTTGGCCTCCGCGACCCATACGACCAGGAGGGCGGCCGGGACTGCGTAGATCGCCAGCTCCAGCCAACGGAACTTGGTGAACTCCACGAGCCCCCCCGCCCCCTATGAAGTGGCGATGCTTGGTTCTGTCGGACTGGCACCCTTCGACGGGATGAGGGGCAGCGTAGCCTCGCGGTCACCGGCGGAAGGGGTATCCGGGGCCGTTGGTGGCGGAATGCCACCAAGTGGGGTGGAGGGAGGGCGAAGGCTTAGGTTCAAATCCCTCCCTCGATTGGACGCGCCCGCACTCGGGAGGAAGGATACCGATGGAGATGCAGCCGGGACAGATGGCCTACGACCGCGCGAGCACCGTTTTCTCGCCGGACGGGCGCCTCTTCCAGGTGGAGTACGCCCTGCAGGCGATCCAGATGGGAGGCACGGCCGTCGCCGTCACCTACGAGGGCGGGATCGTCTTCGTTGCCTACCGCAACCTCCCGGTGAGCTCCTTGGCCGAATCGGGCTCCATCGAGAAGAGCTTCGCGATCGATACCGGGCTCGGGTGCGTGACCGCCGGGCTGATCGCGGACTCGCGGGTGCTGGTCGAGTTCCTCCGGGTGGAGGCCCAGCGCCACCGCCTCTCCTACGGGGAGCCCGCGCCGTACTCGGTGCTCGGGCATGCGCTCGGCACGCTCCTCCAGCAGTACACGCAGTTCGGCGGGACCCGCCCGTTCGCGGTCTCGCTCCTCCTCGGAGGGTTCAACGGTCGCAACGCCGGGCTCATCGAGCTCGACCCCAGCGGCGCGACCATCGGCTGGAAGGCCTACGCGATCGGCCGCAACCGGCGGGCGGTAGCGGACTTCCTCGAGGAGAAGCTCCCTGAGAAGGCGACCGAGGAGACCGCGTTCCGGTTCGCCGTGCAGGCCGTCGCGGAAGGCTCCCCGACCCCGTTCCCGCCCGAGGCGCTGGACGCCTCGATCCTCGAACCGGAGACGGAGCTGCGCCGCCTCACCACGAGCGAGGTGGCGCGCCGCGTTTCGGGCCTTCCGTTCATCGGCACCCCGGACAAGAAGAGCTCGTCTCGATAGACGGGCCGAACCGGGA
>JBKQNC010000012.1:0-28953 GCA_052326445.1 Thermoplasmata archaeon | reverse complement strand
TTGTGGGCTGTCAGGACTAATTGCCGTTTGAACTGACAGGAGATATTGCCGCCCTCAGCACCCCCTGACCCGCCTCCTGTTCATCAGCCTTCGGTCGTGGTAGACCTCGCTGGGAGGCTTCCAGCCGATCCCGCCGTGCAGGCGTGTGCGGTTGTAGCGCCCTCGATAGCCGTGCAGCTTCTGACGGAAGTCAGAGAGAGAACGGAACCGAACGCGACCCACGAGCTCTTGGGTCAGCGTTCCGTGGAACCTCTCCAACTTCCCTCGTCCTTGGGGGTGGTAGGGGCTCCCGTAGATCACGCGGACGCCCCGCTCATCGCAGTAGCTCCGGAACTCCTTCGAGATGAAGCAGCTTCCATTGTCGACGTAGACCGCCTTGGGCTTCCGGCCGCTCTTGAGTGCCCACCAGAGGGCGTTGATCGCCTCGCGAGCTCGTTCCCTCCGGTAGGCCCGGGCCATGACCAGGTATCGAGAGCGATCGTCCAGGATGGTGACGACGTAGACCTTCCCGACGACGCCCGCGATGCGGAACGAGTAGGTGTCCATCTGCCAGAGGGAATCGACGAGGCGCCTCTGAAACCGCTTGAACGGGGTGGGTTTCTTGACGACCCGGACCATGAACCCGTGTCGTTGCAGGACGCGATGGACCGTCCTCCAGCTGACCTGAACGCCTCGCCTGGTGAGGATGGCGTGGATCCGCATCGCACCCCAGGCGGGATGCCGTCGTCTCAGCTGGAGGATCCGATTGGCCAGATTCCCGTGGATGCGGTTTGGGCTGTGGTGAGGACGGCGCGAGTCGTTCCGAAGGCCTTCAACACCATGCTCTCGATAGTTTCGGCACCAATACCTCAGAGAGCGCTCGGAGATCCCGAAGACCTGGCAGATGTCCGAGGACCGGACCCCTCGCTCCAGGTGCTGTTTGACGGCTTGCAGACGGAGGCGAACATCTTCCTTGACCATGACCACCCCTTCCCGGGGGCGGCAACATGTCCTGGCAATTCAGGCGGCAAGATGTCCTGTCACACCACAGCTAGTAAGATCAACAGAACGGCGACGACGAAAACTCCGCCGCGGCGGAACGTACGGCCGGTATGATCCCGTTGCATCGTGTGTACACGCGAGGGTGTCGTACTTCAACGTATGCCGACAGTCGAACGACTGCAATCGATGGGTGCACGGCTCCGTGAACCTACCCCGAACTGGGCCGGCCCGGCCGAGACGAGACGGGCCTTCTCAGCTCGGAGCACTCCGTTTCGTGATTTCGTCGAGGACCGGATCGAGCTTGTCGTTGCTGACCAAGAGGGTCCAGGGTTCGACGGAGTGAGTGCGAAGTACTCCGGACCGGATCCACGGGTCGTTCAGGATCCAGGTCCGGATATCGGCCTCGTTTTCGAAGTTGATGATAAGTAGAGCTCGGTGAATTCGACCGTCTCCGATCGGCCCCCCCAGTAGAACCTGCCCCGCGTTCATCGCCGCGTTGACGTACGCGGCGTGCTCGGTCCACTCTTCTTGGTCGCGCATGGGTCGATTCGCGACCCACGACGGTCCTTGTTCGTTGATCAGGACGAAGTATGCCATGACGCTGCCTTTCGGTTCCCCCGGAGACCGCTCTGCCGTCCAACTGGATGGGAACCATAAACCTTCTCGAAATGGAGCGGCTTGCCCACGTGATTTCCTGCCTTAGAATGAGGGTTCGCTCGAAATCGCCCCCCGTCGGTCGCGGGAGCGCTTTATGGGGCGCATCCTTCCGGAACTCGTGGCCGCCCCGCGCATCGCCGTCGTGACGGGGGCTTCTCGTGGGGCGGGAAAGGCGATCGCCATCGAGCTCGGCCGGTCCGGGTGGACGGTGGCGGTGACCGGAAGGAGCACGCGTGCGTCGCCGAGTGCGGAGGGCATCGTCGGTTCGATCGACGAGACGGTCGATGCGATCCAAGCGGTCGGAGGGAAGGGCATCGCCATTCGATGCGACCACTCCCGGGATGCGGACCTGGTAGCCCTTGCCGAGAGACTCCGAGGGGAGTTCGGCGCTCTTGACCTCCTGGTCAACTGTGCGTGGGGCGGATACCAGGAACATGACCTGGAGGGATTCGGCCGCCCGTTCTGGGAACAACCCACGCACCACTGGGATCGGATGTTCGGGAGCGGGGTACGGCCGACCCTGCTCACCTCAGCCCGGCTCGTCCCCCTGATGATGAGAAGGGACCGAGCGGCGGTGATCAACATCGTGTCGTGGCTCGGGGGCGAGTATCTGGGGAACCTCTACTACGACACCGCCAAATCGGCGATCATCCGAATGACCGAGGGGATGGCGAAGGAACTCCAACCGCACCGGATCTCGGCGATCGCCCTGGTCCCGGGATTCATGCGCACCGAGCGGGTCATGACCTCTCATGCGATGCATCCCTTCGACCTATCCTCAACGGAGTCCCCTTCCTACGTCGGCCGAGCGATCGTCGCCCTCATGGGGGATCCCGAGATCTTGGCCAAGTCGGGCCAACTGTTGTACGTCGGGGATCTGGCGAAGGTCTACGGATTCACCGACGTGGACGGAAGGCAACCCCCCCCGTTCCGCACCGGCGACCTCGAGGTCGCGTACGGGGTCGCTGGGCACGACGAGTCCCGGCCCTGACGACTGACCGTTGAGAACGGGGGGCGGCCCGGTCGGTCGACTCACAAGCCGTTGGACAGCAGGGCGTTCATGGCCTGTTCCAAGGTCCGGTCGGGGTTGCCGGTGGCGTTGATGCGAACCCAGCGGGGCGGCTGGAACATCTGCTCGAACTTCCGCTTCACCTTCGTCAGGTAGGGTTCATCTTCGAAGGAATCCCGCTGCCCGCTTCCTTCGACCCGCTTCATGGCGAGTTCGACCGGCGCGTCGAGGTAGAGCACGAGGTCGGGTTCGATAGCGATGGCCAGCTCGATGCGCTCGAGTTCGCGAAACGCCTCGCCCGACAGCCCGGGGTACTGGTACGCCAGGGTCGAGTAGAACGAGCGATCCTGGATGACGACATCCCCTTCGTCCAACGCGCGGTCGATCTCGGGACGACGCATGGCCCGGTCGACGGTAAGACAGAGCGCCGCCGCGAGCGAGTCGTTCTTGACCAATCGTGCGAATTCTCGCCGGAGGAATTTGTCCGTAGGTTCGCGGAAGCTCGACACGGAATGTCCGCGGGCGAGGAGGGGGGGCACCAGCCGCGCGGCTAGCTCCGTCTTTCCCGTGCCGTCGATGCCCTCGATCACGATGTAGGTGCCTCGCTCGCTCACGGTCGACCTCCCTGAGTCGTCACCCAACCGGTCCCGGGGCCCCGGGCGTCGGACACGGACGGGAATGGGACCTGTGAATAAAGCCCTCCGGTGTCGGCTTCGCGGGGGGAAGGGCTTCGAGGTTCCCCCGAAGGCGCTCGAGTCCGACCATCTCGGTGCACGTGCGTGCACCTCGGCCCGTCGACTCAGCGGACCGTGTGGATCCCCGCCGGGTCTTCCGAGGTTCTACGCGTGGGGGGTTGAGTCTCCCGCCACGGTAACGACGATCTTCCCCCGCGCGTGTCCTTCGATGAGATACCGGAACGCGTCGGGAACCTGGTTGAATGGGTAGCGCCGGTCGATCACCGGGACCACCTTTCCGGCATCAATGAGGGCCTTGAGAGCCAGCAGCGGTTCCGTCCGGACCGACGCGACGAAGAACTTCATCTTGGGCCCGAAAATGCGCGACCCGATCATGTTCTTGAGCAATCGGGGAAGGACTCGGCCGACCGAGCCTGGCCCCGCGCCCACCATCAGAAGGACCCCCCCGGGATTGAGGACACGCCGATAAGCCGCCAAGGAGTGGTTGAGCTGGGTGTCGAAGATGACATCGTAGCGTTGACCGCTCTTCGTGAAATCTTCTCGAGAGTAATCGATGACTCGATCGATGCCGAGGGACCGGGCCTGGTCCACGTTCCGGGTGCTGCAGACACACGTCACTTCAGCGCCCAGCGCCTTGGCGATCTGTAGGCCGAATGTGCCGACGCCGCCCGAGGCCCCGTTGATCAGGACCCGCTGTCCCGGTTGGACGTTGGCCTTATCCCGGAGCGCCTGAAGGGCAGTGACACCCGCGATCGGTACAGCGGCGGCTTGTTCGAACGTCAGCCCCGACGGTTTGAGTGCTACTTCGATCGCGTCGGAAATGGCGAACTCACCGAGCGCGCCACGTCCCACGCCGAAGACCTCGTCCCCCACGTGAAGGTCCTTCACGTCCTTGCCGACCACCTCCACTCGGCCGGTCAGGTCGAGTCCGATCCGTCCCGACTTGGGCTTGAGGAATCCCTGCCCTTTCCTGATGATAAATGGGGAATTCAGATTGTGCCGGTCCGCAGGGTTTACGGAACTGGCCTGAACTCGGACCAGGACTTCGTGCTCGTCTTTGAAGGCTGGGAATGGGATATCTCGGAGCTCCAGATTCTCTACAGGGCCGTAGCGATCCCGAACCCAGCCCTTCATCGATCCAGGCCGAATGGGGGATGGAACTGCCAAGTCCGTCACCGTCCCGGGAGTTGCCTAGGGGTATCTGAATTCCTGCACAACATGCTCTCTCACCTCGGGACTCGTTGGAGTGGGTCAGGCCCCGCCCCTCCTAACTTCGCCCGACCCCCCGGTACATGAGAGAAGACCGATTGCTGAAGTCTTTCGTAGGCGAGGTTTTCCGGCACTGGTGACGCCGGTGTGTGCAACGCGCGGTGCACCCGCGCTCGGCCTGCTCCGTACAAAAAGGGGAGGGGCCCTCGCCGGAGGGCCCCTGGGTTGGCTCGATTCGTGCCTAGCGGGCGCGCTGGGTAACCTCGGGCAGGTGCACCCGGTGAAGCCACGATGTCGGGCCCAACGGTTCGCCCGCGTCCTGAGCCAGTTCGGCGGTGGCCAGCTTGGTTCGAGCCATCGCGACTCGGTTGGTGATTTCCTCTCCGTCGTCGCACAGGTGCACTCCCTCAGCCATGCACTCAGGACACCGGTCGATGTGGAAGTCCCAGTCTCCAAGTGCCGACTCGAGCTCCAGGTTCAGCTTCTCTATCGTTGTCATGTTTCTCCCGGAAAGGATCTCACCGATGTATGAACGCCGAGTTCAGGGCTATAGACCCCTAGGAAAGCCATCGTGAACTTTCGTTCGCAATACGCATATATACGTAGCCGGCCACGCCGCTTCAGTGCGGTTCGATTTCGGTGTCGGGAGAGGCCGCCGCAACGGCGGTCGCTAACCTTCGTCACACCGGTAGTGTGTTAGGGCAGGACTGAACACGGCATCCGAAAATCCGGGAATCAGGGCGAAGCGATTACGGGTCTGCATGCGGCAGGTCGGCGAGGGTCATCGAGGTTCAGAGGCTCCGATAGGAATTCGCCCCGGCGATGAGGAATCGAACGTCGGAGGCGAGGGAGATGAAGCGGAAACCCAGTTCCACCGCGACCCGCTTTTCTTCCGCGTCCACCACCAGGGTTCCCGGGATCTTTCCGTGCCGGTCGCACGCCTCTACGACCGAACGCATGGCCGCGCGCACCTTCGGATTCTTCCGATCGTCCAGCAGACCCAGGTTCAGGGTCAGGTCGGTCGGCCCCACGAAGAGGAGGTCCACCCCGTTCACGCTCGCGATCGCCTCGAGATTGTCCAACGCTTCCCGGGTCTCGATCTGGACCCCAACGATCGTCTCCGCGTTCGCGCTCCTAAGGTAGGAGGCGAGCTCCACTCCGTAGCGCGAGGCGGCCGCGGCCGCCGCACCCCGCACGCCGTCGGGGGGGTACTTGGAGAACGCCACGACCGCTTTGGCCTGGGCTTCGGTGCTCACCAACGGGACGAGGATTCCGTGCGACCCGGCATCCAACGCCTGTTTGATGAGATACTGGTCCACGTTCCCGACCCGGACGAGCGGGGCGGGACCGACGCCTCCGAGCAGCGAGACCATCGCGGCGAGCGTCTCGGGGTTCACGGGAGCATGTTCGGTGTCGATCATGAACCACTCGAATCCCAGTCCCTTCAGTGCATCGAGCGCCACGGGAGACGACGAAGAGATCCACGTGCCGAAGCAGGGATCTCGGGAGGAGTAAAGGCGGCTCTTGAGCGCGTTCTTCATAGGCTCGAGTCCGAAGGGAATCTCGCGAGCGATAAGCCTTTCAGAGAGCGGACGCACCCGAGTGAGGGTCTCCCCCTGAGGCCGCTTCTTAAAGTGCTGAACCCTTAGCAATCGGTCAGCGGCGGGCGGAATTCGAAGCGCATGGGGAAGAAGGACCAGTACGATGTGGTCATCGTCGGCGCGGGGGCCTTCGGCCTCGCCTCGGCCTATCACCTGATCCAGCGCCGCCCGGAACTATCGGTCCTGGTGGTCGAAGCCCGGTCGCGGCCCGGCGAAGGGTCGATGGGCGCGAGTGCCGCGATGGTGCGGGACGTGTTCAGCTCGGAGGATAACCACCTTCTTTCCAAGAACTCGATCGCGTTCTACCGGCGCCTCATGGAGGAGCACGAGGAGCTCCGTTCGCCCTCCCCGTTGCTGGACCTCTACGGCTACCTTTGGCTGCTGCCGGAACGCCTCCGGGACGAGTACTACTCCATCGTGTCCCGCAGTGGAGGGTCGATCGACGCCCAACCCGTGAACCTGGACCAGCTGAGATCCTGCCCCGGACTCGACCTCTCGCCAGCGAAGTGGTACGAGGGGGATGAGGCCGAACCTCCGGACCCGATCGCCGGCGGGTTGTTCGGTCGAAACTGCGGTGCCGTCGCCCCCGAGATGCTCGCCAACTTCTACTACGAGCAAACTCGCAGCCGAGGTGTCGAGTTTCGGTTCGACACTTGTGTCCAGCGACTTTCGTTCGAGGGACGGGAAGAGATCCTGCTCCACGAGCCCTCGAAGTTGCCGTTCTCGTTCCAGGAACACATGAAGCGTCGCCTTCAGATCTCGCGCGTCAACTTCGGAGATGGCCGTTCCGTCCGGGCGGACAAGGTCATCGTCGCGGCCGGCGGCTGGGCCGAGAAACTCCTCCATCCCCTCGGATTCGCGACCGCGTGCAGCACCCGGCCCCAGTTCCAATTCTCGATCTCGGGCCCGAGCGTGGAGGCACTCTTACGTTGGGAACCTCCCGTGGAGGCGATCGACACCATCGACGGAAAGACCCGTTTCCCCTTCCTCATCATGCCGACCGGGGCGACCCTCAAGCCGATCTTCCAGCAGCGACAGATGTGGGTTGGCTGCGTGGACAGCATCGCCCACCCGATTGGGACTCGGGAAGACCCGGCCCAAGAGGGTCGACTCGACTACAACTCGGCCAAGATGGGCGACCGGGAGGCCTTCGGTACCGATGTACTGCCGGCCGTCACTCCCTACTTGCCCCAGTTCGAGACCACGGGAGTTCGATTGGAGAACTCCTGGGGCGGATACTACAACTTCAGTCCCGATGGACTGCCGGTCCTGATCGAGGAGGCCTACGGGGTGATCTTCGTCGGAGGCGATTCTGGAAGCGGGATTATGAAGGCGGATTCCCTCGGCCGGCTGGTCGCCGCGAAGTACGAGGGCAAGCCCGACGCCGCTCTCTTTACCGGAGATTCCTATGGTTTGGACCGGCTCTCGCTCAACCACCGGGTCGTCCAGGAAGAGAAGATCATCCTCTGAGGGACGGACCGCTCGACGTCGCGGACCCCCGTGCCCGGGGGCCGGGACGAGAGGGAGAGTCCTCCAAAGCAACTCAATTCCCTTTGAGTTACCTTAAATATATGTTGTGCATAGCTGTGTCAATCACAGGATACCATGAGGCTCGAGATCGGTCCGGACGGCAAAATCATCGGCACCCGCCGGGTTTCGCCGAACGGCCAGGTAAGCGGTCTGACGGAGTTCTCGGGCCGAGAGGTACTGGTGATCCTGCCCGGTTCCGGCTACTCCGATTCCTCGCCTCCGTGGGGCTCGCCCGAGGCAATCTCCCAAGCGGTCGAGGAGCAGATGCGGGAGGCGTACCAGCGGTACGAACTCCTCCAGAAGCTCTACGCGACTCCCTGGGAGGCGACCCGCTCGTTCGTGCGGTCCGCCTTCGGGCCGTCCGGGCCGGACCTGATGGGCCAGGTCGACCGTTGGGTCAATGATCAAATTCGAAACTCGACCCCGGCGAAAGGCGCCGCCCCGAACGGGCCGAAGACGGCCCCGGGCGAGGACGCGACGAAGTCGGACCGCAAGCGGGCCGGCCAGAAGGGTAAACCCTAGTCAGCAGGACCAAGGAAGGTAGGTATGAACGGAAACAAAGCAGACCAAAACGCGATGAACGAGGCGTGGGACCAGGTCGGAAAAGTAGTCAACCAGGCGACGGAGCTGTACCTCAAGGAAGTCGAGACGTACCTGGATTGGGCCCAGAGCGTCCGGAAGGAGATGCTGGAGCAGACCATCGCCGCGAGCCAGCAGATGTCCAAGATCGGCGAGACCCAGTACGCCTTCATGGCTCAGATGCAGCAGAACCTCCCCCTCTTCGGCCGCCTCATGAAGTGGCCGGAGTCGGTGACCACCCCTAGCGGAGTGGCCGAGAAGCGCTCGGGACGCGCGGTCTAAGCCGACCGGACGTACGAGGAAAACCAACCTAGAGGTAGAACGATGCCGCCACGGAAGGCTCCAGCGCGTGCGACTCGAAAGACCGACGCACCGGGACCAGACGCCCCCTCGGCCCGCGCGCGCTCGCCCGACGTGGCGAGCACCCCGGTGGAGGAAGGTCTGAGCCTGTGGACCCGGTACGCCCGGGAGACCGGCGATACCGTTACCGACTTCCTCCACCGGTTTGGGGAGGAGCAGCAGAAGGTCTACGACACGTGGGCCGCGAACCTCTCCGCGGCGGCACGACCGAAGGTGCAGCCCCCCGACGTCTCGGACGTGCGAGCTCACTTCGAAGAGTGGAACCGCCAGGCGAACGAGGTCGGGGCGCGGGTTCGCGAGGCGTTCGAAAAGGCCCTCGCTCCCCAGCAGGAACTCCTCGAACTCTGGGTGAAGCCGTTCCTCCCCGCCGGTGCGAACACCGCGGACCAGAACCGGGAGGTCATGGCCCTCGTCCAGAAGCTCTGGTCGGGACTCACGATGGACCTGACCGGAAAGCTCGCGGACGCCCTCCAGCCCGAGAAGGGGTTCGACGAGTTCGTCCACGCCCAGGACGACGCGGTCAAGCAGTTCACCGAGAACTTCCAGAAGCTCACCCGGATCTACTTCACGAGCCCCGCGTTCGTGACGTCGTTCGGTAAGACGCTCGACAGCTCGCTCGACCTGCAGAAGACCATGAAGGACGGCGACGAGTTCTTCCGACGGGTCACCGGCCTCCCCACCCGACAGGAGATCGGCGAGCTCAACCAGGCCGTACGCGACCTGTCGGAGCAGGTTGCCCGCCTGAGCGGCAAGCGGACCTAGTCCCCGCGCTCGCAGTGGAGCTATTAGGCGAAGAGCCTAGGAGACTCCTCGATATGGTCGCCACCTCTGCGGCAGCACCCCCGAGCCCAGCCGGTCCGCTACCGGGTACGGACTTTCCCCAGGAATTCGCCAACTTTGCGAAGAAGCTCCGACTCGCGTGGGAGCTCGCCCTCTTCCCTCCGGTGATGAAGGTCGGGCAGACCCCCAGTGACGTCATCTACGAGGAGGGCCGAATGCGGCTCCTCCACTATCGGACGCCGCCGACGGTCACCGCCCAGCACCGCCCCCCGGTCCTCTGCGTCTACGCACTCATCAACAAGCCGTACATCATGGACCTGCAGCCGGGCCGTTCCGTGGTCGAGAGCTTGCTCGCGCGCGGGCTGGACGTCTACCTCATCGATTGGGGAACCCCGAACGTCCTCGACCAGGACCTCCGGATCCACGACTACGTCAACGGATACGTCCACGACGCGGTCCGGGCCACCCAGAAGGAAGCCGGGGTCGACCGGATCCACGTGCTCGGGTACTGCATGGGAGGGACCTTCTCCGCCATGTACGCCGCGCGACACCCCGAGAACCTGAAGACCCTCTCCCTGATGGCCGCGCCCCTTGACTTTGACAACGATTCGAGCTTCCTCAACATCTGGGCCCATGCCCCCGGGTTCGACGCATGGAAGATCGCGAAATCGTTCCGATTGATCCCCCCTGAGTTCTTCAACTCGGCCTTCGGCATCCTCGACCCGCTCCGGTCGAACTATCTCAAGTTCCAGGGTCTCCTCGACCGGATCGAGGATCGCCCGTTCATCGAGAACTTCCTCCGGATGGAGATGTGGAACGCCGACGGGATCCCCATGGCGGGGCCGACGTACGCCGAGTTCATCGACAAGGGCTACCAGCGGAACCTCCTCGTGAAGGGAGACTGGAAGCTCGACGGAGATAGCGAGCGGATCGACCTCAGCCGGATCGACATGCCGGTCGCCACGATCGTCGGCCTCTCGGACAATCTGGTTCCGGCGGAATCCACGGAGGGCATCCTGGCCCATGTCGCGTCCCAGGATACCCACCGATTCGAGCAGACCTCGGGCCACATCGGCCTGTCGACCAGCAGCCGGGCGCACCAGGACCTCTGGCCCCACGTCGCCGAATGGATCCGGGCCCACGACACCGCGGACCCAGCCCAACCACCGCGCCGAGTTTCGCGAAAGGCGACTCCCGCGAAGCGCCCTCGCGCCCGGCGCCGGTAGAGGCCTCGATGACCGCGGGGAGCAAGGTTGGGACGGTCCCGTCCCCACCGCCGGCGACGGTCGCCCCGCTGATCCTGGTGGAGTGGCGCGGTCCGGTCGTGATCCTCACCCTGAACAATCCCCCGTTGAACGTCCTCACCACGCCCCTTCTCGATGAGCTCGAAGCCCGCGTCCGCGAACTCACCCAGGACCGTCGGGTCCGAGCCATGGTGATCACGGGTTCGGGCGACCGGGCATTTTCGGGCGGGGCCAACGTTCGGGAGATGCTCCCGATGACGCGCGCCGTAGCGACCCGGCACTCGGCCAAGGGCCAGGCCCTCTACGACCTCCTCGAACACGCTCCGTTCCCGGTGATCGCCGCCGTGCGCGGATTCTGCGTCGGAGGGGGCTGTGAGATGGTCCAGGCGTGCGATTTCATCATCGCCGGCGAGGACGCCTTCTTCGGACAGCCCGAGATCAACATCGGTGTGATCCCCGGCTGGGGCGGGTCGGTCCGCCTGACCCGCACCGTGGGGGCGGTCCGCGCCCGGCGCTGGATCATGACCGGGGACAAGGTCGGAGCGGCCCAGGCGCTCCAGGACGGGTTCCTGGACAAGATCGTCCCAGCACCGGAGGTGGTCGCCGCCGCGGTCGAGCTCGGTACTGCCCTCGCCCTGAAGTCGGCCGAAGCCATCGCGGCCGCCAAATATCTCGTCAACCACGCGGCCGACCCCGGCCGCGCCGCGGCGCTCGAGTACGAGCGGACGCTGTGGGGCCTCCTGTTCGAGACCCCGGGGCAACAGGAGGGGATGCGCGCGTTCATCGAGAAACGGCCGGCCGTGTTTACGGCGGAACGGGCCTCCCTTCGGGGACGGCTTCGATATCCGTGGGACTCGGCGTCGCTTCCCAAGGGGAAACCCCCGAGGAAGCGAGCCCCCGCTCAGAGGCGCCCGCGGAAGGGCCGCTCCCGCTAGAGCGCCATCGGCCCACGACAGGGTCCGGGGTGGGTGGCGAACCTCGGACCTTCGGCCCGCCTTGATCTCGGGGGAACGAATTCACACCGTCTTACCCTCGGATTGCTTCCCGGGCTCGTGCCTTCGAAGCCACGATTCGAATGCCCCTAACGCCATCACGCGCTCGACCCCGAGCACGACATCGTGCAGAGCGAATGGGGTCCCCTCGCCGGGCTGACCGAGGCGCACTGCCGGTACTGCAAGAAGACCCTACCGCCGGGGCTGTGGCCTCCGCCCGACTCCGGGAAGTGACCCCGTTCACCAACCCGCGTGGCCGGGAGAATCGAGTACTAGGGCTGCGCCGCCACCCGGTGGAGGAACTGGGAGACCGCACGGTTGAACGCGGCGGAGTTCTGGAAGTGCGGGTAGTGCCCGGAATCGGGGATCGTCACCGTTTGGCATCCCGGGATCGATGCGCCAGCCATTTCGGCGATGGCCCGCAACCAGAGCGCGCTGGTCTGGCCGTGGACCATCAGGGTAGGGACTTGGATGCCGGCCAACACTTCGCGGGAGACGTTGGGATAGGGCGTGGCGGTCTCTTGGATGGTCTTTCCATTGTCCAGCATCATTCGTTGAATCGGCTCGGGAAGCTGCCCCAACACCCCCGCTCGGTCCTCGACGCCATCCAGATTGTAGCGGACCGCGGCGATGGGGTCGTTCGCGCGAAGGGCCTCGAGGGCGGGATCGTTCGAGGTTCGCAAGAACCGCGCGGCGGACAACGCGACGCGAGGGTGGCGGAGCAGCAGGCCGAACGCCTGGGCCCGGCTCTTCGGGTCGCGGAGGAGCAGGGACGCGATCGCGGGCTCCACCAACGTCAGGGAACGCAGGAGGACCGGCTGGCGCGCCGCCAGGTAGGCGGCGATGAAGCCTCCGTAGGAATGACCGACGAGATGGACGGGGTCCAGGTTGAGCTGCTGGATCAGCCCCGCCAGGTCGGAAGCGTTGTTCTCGATCGTGCTGTCGGATAGGTCTCCGTTGCGAACATTCGGGTAGGCGTAGCGCCGGCTGTAGGTGACCGTGCGGAACTCACTCGAAAGGGCGGCGAGCTGTGCCTCCCAAGCGCGATGGTCCGTAGGAATCCCGTGGACAAAGACCACGGGTTGCCCGGTCCCCTTCGACGACCGGTAAAGGCTCACGCCCCCGACGTCGACCCGGTCCATGACACCTCCGGAAGTTCTCCGTACTATATCCCAGCCCCGAAGCCGGACCCGGCGCGAGTCTTCGCGCGGCAGGGAGCATCGTCTCACCGGTGCGCACCGGCGGAGGGAATCCTCCCAGCTCGAGGGCCGGGTCGACCCTGTGCCAATGGGAGGATTTCACTACCTTCAAATGGGCGTGGGAGTCCCCTTGAACCGATGGACCCGATGGACCCACCCGAGGGGGCCTCCCGCCCTAGTTTCGGACGTGCGCTCAAGAGCCGCCCATTCTTTCTGCTCTGGGTTTCGCAACTGATCTCCCAGTCGGGGGACTTTGTCTTCGAGGTGGCCCTCCTCTGGCTGGTCCTCGAGGTTACGGGGTCGGTCTTTGCGGTCGGCCTCGTCGTGGCGGTCACGATGCTCCCGGGGGTCGTTCTGGGACCGTTCCTCGGAGTCTACGTGGACCGATGGGACCGCCGACGGATCTTGATCGTGACCAACGTGGCCGAAGGAGTGGTCGTCGCCGCGTTATCCGGCCTCATCCTCGCGCATACCATTGGCCTGACCCTGATCCTGATCGTGGTCGCCATCCTCGGGACGGGCAGCCAGGTGGTCCGCACCGCTTCGAACGCGATGGTCCCCCAGCTCGTGGCCCGGGAGGACCTTCCGCCGGCCAACAGTTTGTTGTCGTTCTCCAGTTCCTTCAACCAGATCATCGGCCTCTCCGTGGGCGGGATTGCCGTGGCCCTGCTCGGGGTCACGGTCCCGATCGAGTACGACGCGCTGAGCTTCCTGGTGGCCGGGCTGATCGTCGGGCTGATTTCGTCGACGTACGGTCGTCCGAGCGAGGAGGGTTCTTCGAAACCGACCCGTTTCTCCGAGGAGTTCGCGGAAGGTATTCGATTCATCCGAGCGCACCGGTTCATGCTGGAATTGATCGCGTTGGGGGTCGCCCTGAACTTCTTCGGCGCCGCGATCAGCGCCCTCTTTGCCCCCTACTCCAAGATCGTGCTGCATGGGGGGCCGGCCACCTACGGATTCCTGGGGGCCTCGATCGCCATCGGGGCGATCGTGGGCGCCTTGATCGTCGGTAAACTCGAGACCCGGCACTCGGTGGGAAAGTACCTCTTCGGAGGCGGGGCCGCCCTGGGATTGGTGATCGCCGCGCTGGGTCTTACCTCGACCATCCCCGTCGCCCTCGCCGTGGTCCTCGCCTTCGGAGTCGCCCTCTCCTTCACCAACATTCCAATCTCGGTCCTCATCCAGGCCAAGGTGCCCGGACGACTTCTCGGCCGGGTAGGCGCGGCTTTTGGGAGCCTGATCACCGTCGCTGGCCCCTTGGGGGCCTTCTTTGCCGGGACGTTCGCGGGGGCGACCTCGGTGAGCACCGTCTACCTCCTCTCCGGCGTGATCTTCCTCGCCATCCTCGGAGTGGGCTTCGTGATCATGCGTGACCTTCGGAACATCTCGTACTAGTTCGAGTGGCTGCGACATCCACCGCCGTTCCGCCTGCCGTGAACCTCTCGAAGAGCCCACGGGGGAGGACGGTGTCCTTTTGAGCGGGCCCGCGCTTCTACGGATGAGGGCCGGTGATCCCGCGCTTCCACCGCCCGGGCCTGAGCGGCTGGGAGATTCGGTAGGCGGTGGTGTCAGCGACCGAGGAGCGGATCCATGGGAACCTACAATCTCGACCGGATCTTCAAGCCCCGAAGCGTCGCCATTATCGGCGCGAGCGAGACGGTGGGTTCGGTGGGCTTGGCGGTCGCGACGAGTTTCGCGACCGGGGAGTTTGCGGGAAAGTCCTACTTTGTTAGCGACCATCGGTCCGAGGTACTGGGCAAGAAGGCGTTTTCCAACGTAGGGGCGCTCCCGGAGGAGGTCGACCTCGCGATCATCGCGACTCCCGCCAAGACGGTCTGCGGCCTGGTCGACCAGTGCGGCCGGGCCGGGGTGAAGGCGGCGATCATCCTCTCGGCCGGGTTCAAGGAAACCGGAGCGGCCGGCAAGGCGCTCGAGGAGGAGCTCCTCGCGGTCGCCCGGCAGTATGGAATCCGCCTGGTGGGCCCGAACTCCCTCGGCGTCATCCGACCTGAGACCCATTTCAACGGCACCTTCCTCTCCAAGTTCCCGAAGCCCGGCACGGTGGCCTTCCTCTCCCAGAGCGGAGCGCTGGGTTCCGCGATCCTCGACGCCGCGATCCATGAGAACGTCGGATTCTCGGCCTTCGTCTCGGTCGGGTCGATGATCGATGTGGATTTCGGCGACCTCGTCGACTACTTCGGAAGCGACTCCCAGACCCGAAGCATTCTGATGTACATTGAGGGGGTCACGCAGGCGCGCAAATTCATGAGCGCCGCCCGGCACTTCGCCCGGTCGAAACCGATCGTGGTCGTCAAGGCGGGGCGCTTCCGAGAGAGCGCTCGAGCGGTAGCCTCCCACACCGGCTCGTTGTCCGGAGAGGACCAGATCTACGACGCCGCGTTCAAGCGGGCGGGCATCGTCCGGGTCGAGGAGATCACCGAACTGTTCGACGCTGCGGCGGTCCTGAGCACCCAGCCTCTTCCGAAGGGACCCAATCTCGCGATCATCACCAACGCCGGCGGTCCGGGCATCATGACGTCGGATGCGCTCCTCGCCCGAGGAGGGAAGCTGGCCGACCTCGGTCCGAAGACGATGGAGCGGCTCAATGCGGTGCTCCCTTCCTTTTGGAGCCGGGGCAATCCGATCGACCTGGTCGGGGACGCCGGACCCGAGCGATACCGGGTCGCCCTCGAGGCCTGTCTCGAAGACGAGCGCGTCGACGGGGTCCTTCTTCTCCTGACGGCCCAGGGCATGATCCACCCGCTCGAGGTCGCGAAGACGATCGTGGAGGCGGTCGCCGCGAAGACCTACCAGAACAAGACCATCCTCGCGTCGTTCCTGGGTCGCGGCACGGTCGCGGAAGCGAACGCGTTCTTCGCGGACCATCACATTCCCACGTACTCTTCGCCCGAGGAGGCGGTCAAGACCTTCCTGACGATGTACCAGTACCGGCGGAACATCGAGCTACTCTACGAGACCCCGGAAGAACTCCCGGCGGACGCGCAGCCTCCGAAACGGCCGATCTCGGTCATCCTTCGTCGGGCCGCTCAGGAGGATCGCGACGCGCTGACAGAGGAGGAATCGGAACGGCTGCTCAAGTTCTACGGCTTCCCGGTGGTCCCGACGGAGGTCGCGACGACCGCGGACGAGGCGGTCGCGAGAGCCCATCATTTCGATTACCCGGTGGTCTTGAAGATCCTCTCGCCGGACATCGTCCACAAGTCCGAAGCCGGCGGGGTCGCGCTCGACGTCGACTCCGATGAAGGGGTCCGCCGCCAGTTCGATATCTTGGTCGCCCGGGCCAAGGCTTTCCTGCCCACCGCCCGGATCGTCGGCGTGACCGTTCAGCCGATGGTCCCGAGAGGAGGATATGAGCTGATCCTCGGGGGAAAGACGGACCCGCTATTCGGGCCGGTCATCCTGTTCGGGATGGGAGGGGTCGGCGTGGAACTCTACAACGACTGCGGGGTCGCCCTTCCTCCGCTCAACGCGACCCTCATTCGCCGGATGCTCGAGGGGACGAAGGTCTACCAGCTCCTCAAGGGATACCGGAACCAGCCGCGAGTGAACCTGGAGCTCCTGGAAAAGACCTTGCTGGCCTTCTCCCAGCTGCTCCTGGACTTCCCGCAGATCCGCGAGATCGACATCAACCCCCTGCTCGTGAACGAGAGCAAAGTTCAGATCCTTGACGCCCGCGTGTTGATCGACAAGGGCCTCGCCCTCCGCGAGCACGACCTTCGCCCTCACCTGGTCATCAGCCCCTACCCGAAGAAGTACGAAACCCGCTGGAAGATGCGGAACGGAGAGGAGGTCCTCCTGCGCCCCATCAAGCCCGAGGACGAGCCCCTGTGGCTCGAGATGTTCCAGGGGTTCTCGGAAGAGTCGATCCGGTACCGTTTCTTCCAGGTCATCCGGGACACGCCGCACGAAGTGCGGGTGCGGTACTGCAACATCGACTACGACCGGGAGATCGCCATCGTGCCCGAACTGACCCGGGACGGGAAGCGTCGGATCCTCGGGGTGGGCCGGCTGAGCATCGAGCCCGACGGGAAGACGGGCGAGCTCGCGATCATCGTGACCGACGAGTTCCAGGGCCTCGGGTTGGGCACGAAGTTGGTGGACCATGTCCTCGACATCGCCTACGAGATGGGGGTCGAGAAGGTCTATTCTCTCATGTTGACCGACAACTACCGGGCGCGTTCCCTGATGCAGCGGATGGGGTTTGAGCTCTCGTTCTCGAACGACGGCACGGTCGAGGGGACGCTCCAGCTCCGGCCGGACCGCGCCGCATCCGCCCCCCCTTCGAAGGAGTCCCCCGCGGCCCCTCCGGAGGGGCTGAACTCTCGACCCTCCTCGTCGATCCGAAGCGTGGAAATGACCCCCCCGGCGATCCCGGACGTACCACCTTCGAACACACGGTCGACCACTCCGGCCGGTTGACCCGACCGAAGGAGGGCGGAGCCCGCCCCCGCTGCACCGGAATGCAAAGGTACGGCGCTCCACGGTGGAAATCCTGTCCCTCCACCGGTGGAGGATCGCTACGGGTCCCGGTGCACGTTCGCGGTCACCCGCGGGAGAGGGGATCAGTAGCCCCGGAACATCTCGTAATCGAAGTCGTCCTCGGGGACCTTCAGGGGCCCTCCCAGGATGGCCACCACTTCAGAGACCATTTCGGGGAGGCCCGCGACATAGAACTTGGGTCGCTCCAACGTTTCGGAGATCTCCCGGATCCAGCGTTCGTCGATCCGCCCCACGCGACCCTTCCAGGGAGTCTTCGAATCGGCCGGTCGCGTGACCGTGTAGTGAACCTGGAGATGCGGGGAGGCCCGAGAGAGCGCATCGAGCTCCTCTCGGAACACCAGCTCCTCGGGGACCCGCGCGGAGTAGAGGAGACGCTTTTCGGAGGAGTCCCCCGTGTCGGTGGCGTATCGGAGCATCCCCCGAAACGGGCTGATCCCGATTCCCCCCGCGAGGAGGACGCTCGGGCGGGAGTTGTCGAAGAGGAAGGCGCCGAGGGGGCCGTAGATCTCAGCCGGGTCGCCAGGCTGAAGTCGCGCGAGAGCCTGCTTGAACGGCGTGTCCGTGATCTTGCACGTCACGGCGATGCGACCCGACTCGGACGGGCTGGACGACCGGGAAAAGGACCGGACCGCGCCCCAGGGGTCGTTGACGCCCGGCAGAGCGAGGCGCACCGCCTGGTTCGAGAGATAGCGGAACTCCGTGCCCTCGGTGGAGAAGAGGAAGGTCATCACGGTCGGCGATTCATGCCGACTCTCGATCAGGGGGAACGTCCAGCGTCGGGGTGCGGGCATCGCCGCGGGGGGGGTGGTCGAGAACATGCACGCTCGGTGTCACCGCCTGTCGCCTATAATGACTCGATAGGGAAATTTCGAGTCACGGGTCGGGCCCCGACGAACGTTCGAACCCCGGGCCAAGGTCCCGACGGGGAAGCCAGGTCCGGGGGTGGCCGCAGACGGCCCGGGGTCGCAAGACAGATTGTACCCACCCTCGGGAGCTAGCGGCGAGCCTTCTTCCGCGGAAGAGCGGCGGCCGCACGCTGGCGCAGGTAGCGACGGGTGTCCGCCGCATCCGCTCGCAGAATGCGTTCGAGCTCTGCGATCGGGTGGCGATGGCGGTCGACCCGCAGGTTGACCCAGTGGTCCGGGGCGACCGCCGGCATCCAGCGCTCGCGATGGAAGACCACGAGCGCGGCCGATTCCATTCCTCTCTTGTCCCCGCCTTCCCGGGCCCCCGCCTGGAGCGCTCGAAGCATTCTCGAGCCCAGCGATCCGTGAGCGGATTCGAAGGCTTTGGCCATCGCCGGAACCACGGCCGCGGAGGCGAGGATGTTCCCCTGACAGGTGTAGCCTTCGCCGGTCTGGTGCAGCGCGTGGGCGTCGCACTTCGAGCCGGTCCACGCCGCGGCACCCCCCTTGCGGTCCACCACCCCCAGCTGGCGTATCTCCCGCCCGGAATCGGAGCGGGTCAGGCGACGGACGACCTCTTCCGCCCCCAACCCCCGCTCGAGAAGGACGAGGCCGCGAGGGCCGTAGTAGTAGTTCGCATACGCCTGGGTCGCCAGCGCCCCGACCCGCCATTTCCCCCACGGTACGACCGCTCCCACCGAGGGGGGCTTGGTCGCCACGGCGACCCCCCAGTACTTCCGGTCGGCATCGCACGCGACGATCGAAAACGTGCCATGGTCTCGCGGGTCGCGCATCGAGGCGGGGTTCCGAAGGTCGAACCCCTATCAAAGGGCGTCACCCTCGAGGCGGGGGCGGTTGCCCCGTCCGTCGGGATGGCTAAGAGGAGTCCCGCGGTGGGTTTCGCCGAGCTTCGATGGATCTCGCACGATACTCGGTCCGCCCGTTCGGGGACGCGGATTACGACGCCGTGGCCCGCATCATGACGGCGAACGTGCCGCAATCCCCCGAAACGGCCGAGGAAGGACGCCACTGGGACGGCGTGCTCCGGAAGTCGCCCGACCGCGTGCGTGTAAAACTGATCGTCGAGGAGGCGGGGACGGGCGCGGTCGCCGGATTCGGGATCCTCAGCCACACCCTGTTCGACTACCATCCCCATCAGTACTGGGTTCGGGTGGGAGTGGACCCGGCCCACCAAGGACGAGGGGTCGGCCGAGAAGTGTACGCTCGCCTCGAGAAAGAGGCCGTCGGCCGAAACGCGCTCGCCCTCCGGTGCAGCGCTCGGGCCGACGACGTCCGGAGCGTCCAGTTCCTCGAACGGCAGGGCTTCGTGACCCGGAGGAAGGTCTGGTTGTCGCGCCTCGACCTGACCGCCCTCGACCTCTCGGGATTCCCGGACCGTTCGAAGGCTCTGGGCGTGCAGGGGATTCGGATCACCACGCTGGCCGCCGAGGGAGCCGACCAGCCCGAGAACCGGCGTCGCCTCTACCAACTGGCTCGGATCACCTCGGAGGACGTACCCCGGATGGGGGAGTACACTCCGGCCTCGTTCGAAGAGTTCGTCGAAATGGATGTGGGCGGACCCAAGGCGATTCCGGAGGCCATCTTCGTCGCCTGCGACGGGGAGGAGTATGTCGCCTGGAGTACGCTTGAACGGGAACTCGGCTCCCCGGATACGATCGGGATCGGGTTCACCGGGACGCTTCCGAAGTACCGGGGCCGGGGGATCGCTTCCGAGCTCAAGCGCCGGGCGGTCGAGCACGCCCGCTCGCTCGGCTACCGGTACCTGATCACCGGCAACGATTCGCTCAGCCGACCGATCTGGGCCATCAACGAAAAGCTCGGCTTCCGTCCGATGATCACCTGGGTGAACGCCGAAAAAGTGTTCTCCCCGGCCGGGCCCTAGGCGATGCGCGACCGAGAGCTCCTGCGGGCGGCCAGAGACCTTGCACCCGCACTGGAGGGGGCCGTGTCAGGGTCGGTGGTCCACCGGACCGCGCTGGATCCGGACGCCCTCTGGACTTTCGACCGTCAGACCGGATTGGGTGCAGTGCTGGAGAACGCGGTTCAGTCCCGCCAGGGAGATCCGATGCCCCCGCCGTTCCAGCTCCTCGAGCAATTTGCGACGACGAATGGGCGCGGAGGAGGACCCGAGGATGGTGAGTAGCGGTTCGACGATCCCCGCGGGGATGCCGGCGGGGGAGGCGACGGTCGGACGGGGAGAAGGAGAATCGCTCACGGTGGCGGGGACGTTCCCGAGTTCACGGGGGAGGCGGTTCCGACCCGGGAGGAGGGGGGTTCGGCGTCCCGGGCGATCCCCCCCGCCGCCGAAGGAGGAGAATCGCCAGGCCCGCGACGACGATGAGGATGACCGCGCCAAGGACGAGGATCCCTGAGCCGCTGAAGAGCCACCCCCAACCCGAGTTTCCGGTCGGGGAGGACGACGTGGGAGTGAACACGAGCGTCTGGTTCGCGTCCGCCCCGTGGACCACGACGGTCCCGCTCGAGGGCGAGACCGTGTAGCCCGTTGGGGGTACGACACTCCACGGGTACGATCCGTTGGGGAGCATCGTATGGTAACCTCCGTCGGCCCCCGAGGCGGTCTTGCCTTCGAGGGTCAGATTCCAGCCCGGAACGGAAGAACTGGTGGTGAAGCTCACGACATAGACAACCTCCCGGAAGTCGAGGACCACTTTCTGGGAAGGAGAGGAGACGTCCAACGTTCCCGTCCGGACGGTGGGTTCCCACTGGTTGTTGTCCGTGGCCAGGACGTACGTGTACGTCCCGTAGGGGAGGGTGGTATTGACCGCGGTCGTTCCGCCCATCACGTGGGTGCCGCCGGAAAGGTTGACGTACCAAAGGACGCCGGCGCCGAGGCCGGTGGCGTTGAAGCTCACGACCCCGACCGAGGGGGTGATAGTGATCGATACCGTCACCAACGACGCGACCACGGTGACATTCCCGTCGTGGGGATCAAGGGTGTACCCGGCTAGGTCCACCGTGGCACTCCACGGGTACGTCCCCGGACTCAAGGTCGTGTCGAGGGGGCTGGCGGTCCCTTGGAGGTCGGCACCGCCCGTGACGTTGACGTACCACGTCGCCCCGGCGGGCAATCCCGTCTCGGTGAAGGCGACGGGCACGGGAGCCAGGGTGATGTCAAGATCGACCCAGACCGGGCCCCCGTTCACGACCGCATCCCCGGACGAGGGCGTGACCACATAGTGGGAGTTCGACACCTGCGCCGTCCAGTCGTACGAAGCATTGGTGAGCACGGCCGAAACGCTCCCCGTGGTGCTGAGCCCGACGAGGTTCGGGCCGGAGGTGATGTTCACGTACCAGTTGGAACCGCTCGGGGCGCCCGTCTGGTTGAACTGGACGGGGAAGGAGCTCGGACCGGGTGCCTCCGTCACGAACAGGGTGAGTCCCTGCTCGGTACTCCCGGTCGAGATGCCGAGGGTCCAGTTCCCGAGCGTGCCGGGAGAGTAGGTGAGGTTGTTGGCCTCTTCCCCGGTTTGCGTGTTGGAGAGGTTCGTGATGGTCGCCTGCGCCGCGACGAACGCTTGGCCGTAGGGTGCGAGCTGGGTGGTCACGCTTCCCCCGGTCGGAGCGTTGAACGCCCCGATGCCGAGCGAAGCGCCGCCTAGGAGACCGAACTGGGGTGAAAGAAAACCGGGCACGTACGTCCCACCTGGATAAGGACCGTTCTTGTACGTCGTCCCCTCCCAGGAGTAGGTGTAGTTCCGCGTGCCGATGATGTAGGACGCGCCCGGCACGGGGAGGGTGGAGGAGTACGACCCGACGTGGAAAGTAACATTCTCCTCGTCCAGCCCGACCCCCGCGGTAAGGTCGGTCTCCATCAGGTACGAGTTAGCACTGGGGAGACCGCGCACGAACGCCGACCCGTTGGGGACGTATGTCGGGTAGAACGTGAACCCGTAGAATGGGTAGACCTTCCATCCCACGTACGAGACGTTCCAGAGGTTGTGCGTGGGCGTCGGGTAGAAGGCGACGACGTTCTGGACCCAGTAGACGGGGGCACCGAGACTGTTCGCGAGGAAGAAGTTCTGTTGGATCGAGGCATTGTTGAGCGTGTTGACGCCCCCCCCGATGTCGCTGGGGAAGTACGAAGTCACATTGAGTCCGGTCAGGTCGAGCTCGTCGCGGACGCCCGAAAGTGCTCCCGGAGCACCTCCGGGGTCTCCGGGGAGAACGTACATCGTGTAGTTGTAGGCGTCCAAGGAACCCCAGCCGGTCACGAGGTCGTAGCCGGGTTCTGCGGAGTAAGCGTAGTTCGAGCCGTTGGTGACATCGGAGAAGGGCAGGGTCGGAAGCGTCGAATTGTACCTGTAGTAAGTTTCCCCGGTGGAAGTGTACTCCTCGTTCGCGATGTGGTAGAGGAGGGGGTTCAGGAACCCGAGCCACGCGTTGTCCGTCGAGTCCAAAGCATGGTTAATCTCCGCGAACAGGCCCGCATCGAGCGGCGAGGCGATGCTCGTGCCCCACGCGTAGTAGTAGGGGTTGTCCGTCGTGGCGTTACTCGCCTGGTATTGATAGCCATTAACGCTGAACGTCACGAGCGTGTTGTTGGCGATCTGCGCGAGGTCGGGCACGCCGCGACCGAGGCCGCCGATGACGGTGTTCGCCTCGGTCGAGAGTTGCCAATCCGGCTCCGGGTACTCCACGCTAATCCCGCCCGTGGAACCGACCGGACCTGCATAGCTATCGGAAAAGTTCCATGCGGTCTGGGAGGTGATATCGAGCGTGGCCGGCGAAAGGGTGACGGTGGTTCCTCCCACCGCGGTGATCCCGTAATCGTCGTACGATACCGTTCCGGGGTATTCGGTCCACCCGGTAGTGTTGGCGTAGTAGTAGCCACTGGCCGTGGTATCGTCGGAGTCTCCGGAGCACGCGAGGACCGTGATCCCGCGGAGCTGGGCCTGCTCCAGATCACCGATCCAAGCTCCATCGACCCAATCCCCCCCGTTCCAGGAGTTGGAAACTACGGAGACATTGTCGAGCCCCGCCACGGAAGAGTTCGGTTGGAGGATGGTGGTGAGGGCCTGGTCCAACCCGGCGTAGGTGGTGTTGCCAGGGGGGTAGACATTGTAGATGTGGGCTCCGGGCGCGGTCGAGCCGACCATTTCGAGGTCGAGCGTGTTTTCGAAGTTCGCGCCCGTGGAGTCGTAGCTCGCAAGTACGCTGGGATACGGGGCCCCGTCGATCGGGACCCCCGTGACCTCGGAGTGCGGTTCCCCGGCAGGGAGCGTCTCGTTGTAGAAGTTGTACACATCCGACGGGTCGAACGGTCCGACTGCCTGGCCGTCCGTGAGAGTCTTGCCGTCCACCGTGGTGTTCGCCCCGTAATAATAGCCGGCCCAAAGGATGGACGCTACGCTCTCGTTCGTGGGGTATCCGTAGAGGTCGTAGAGGGATTGTGCGTCACTGGCGACCTGGAAATCGGGCGCGAACTCGAATTGGGCTCCGCCAATCTCGACCGGCGCGAGATACCCCCCTGCCGTGATCCGAGGGGCCGACGGCGATGATACGCCGTGACCCGCCCCGCCGCCGAGGCTGAACCCCAGCGTGGCGTCCGCAGCGGTGCCCAGTCCCACGACTTGGGTTACCTGCGAGGCAATCCCGGCGGGCAGCGTGGGAGGCGACGCGGGAGCGAGGAACTCCATCGGCCCATGACGGAGCTCCGAGATCGTCGTATGGAATATTCGATCGGCGATCGAGGGGCTCGCGATGAAGGAGAGTGAGGTCCGGTCCGCGTAGGTCGTGAGGTCGGAAACGCCGAACGACTGGAAGTACTCCGTCGCTTCCGAGTACGTCGTCGCGTCGCCCCCGAACTCCTCGTTGAATTCCGCCCTTGTGAGGTAGTGGTGGTACTGCGGGGACGCGGAGTTGGTTAAGGCGGCCAGGAGGGGCGCGAGGCGAGAGGCGTTGGAGAAGGCCAACGTCACCATGATCGTCAGCTCGCCGGACGGGTCCGAGGAGACCGCATGGCTTCCTGCGGGAGGGAGGTCGCTGGCCGCATCGGGAACGGCGAGTTGTGCCTCGTGGAGGAGTTCCGTCACGGGGAGCACCGGGGCGGCCCCCGAACCTTCGGTAGGGTGAGTTGCTAGGGCGGCCGAACCGGCCGGTATGGCCAACGCTGAGGAGAGGAGGAGAATCGCGGTGACGCACCAGAGCCAAACACGGGGTCCGAGGATGGCTCTGTCCCTTCGCGACATCAATCCCGCTCCGGGCCGACTTGACCGAGGGGCGACCTACGACCGACCCCACGATTAAACCTCCGCAAGCGTCGTTCGCTCACCTCCTCAGAACAGACTGGCCCTCAGACCGTGACGCCATCAGCAGGGGTCGGGGAGAGGATTCATCCGGGTGCCGCGCGGCGAATCGAGCCCGTGGTGGCTCGGATCAGCAGGCGACGACCCGGCCGGAGAGGTTGGCCCAGTTGCGGTCCAGGAGCCGCTCGACCTCGTCCGCGGAGACCTCGGAGAACTCCCGATACCACTCCCAGACGGCGAACAACTGGCTCGGACAGAGAGGGCAGACCACGTTGTCGACAAGGTACTGGACGCTTTGCACCACGTCCCGGGGAGAGACGCCGACGGCGACCACCATGTGGCTGGGGTGCTGCGCGCGGATCGCCTCGAGCGCACACCGGATCGTCGAACCGGTGGCCATTCCGTCGTCCACCACGATGACCGTGCGACCCCGCAGCACCGGCGGGGGCCGACCGCGGCGCAGCCGCCGGGCGAGATCGTAGGCTTCCTTTTGCTGGGCCCGGAATTCGGGCTCCAAGTCCTCGGGTTCCAGGCCCAGCTCCCGCACCCGCTTCGGGTCGACAAAACGCGTCCCGCCCTCGGCAACCGCTCCGAGACCGTGCTCGGGCGTCCCCGGTGCGCCCACTTTCCGGACGACGAGGAAGTCGAGCCAAGCTCCGAGACGGTCGGCGACGACGGAGGCGACGGGGACTCCTCCCCGTGGGAGGGCCAGGACCGTCGGTCGCTCTCCCCGGTACGGCTCGAGCGCGTAGGCCAGTCGCTGGCCTGCGTCCGCCCGATTCAGATAGGGTGCACCCGGGGTTCTCATGGGGTCCCGACCCCCCCCGGGCAACCGACTCGTTGTAGGACTCGAAAAGCTGCCCGTCAATTCGAATTGACTAAGCGGTGGGACCCGGACCCCCTCAGGTGTCCGACGGGTCGACCGAGCGCGCCGGTTTTCGGTCCTTCACCTTGGTGGTCGGGTCGCTGGGCGGTCCCTGAGGGAGGGGTATGCTCGGGTCCTGCGGGGTCGCTCCGACGGTGAGGGGAGAGACGTAGTCCTTGTCGGCCGACGAGGTGTACGGCTTGGACGACCCGCCGGAGTTCTTCTCTTCCAGCAACGTCGCGAGGTAGGCCGAGAACATCGTGTTCGCGCCTCCGCCTCCCTCCCCTGAGACGAGGGTGTCCGGCGTGATCCGGACGTGGCCAGCCTGGAGTAGGTCGACCGTCTTGATCAGCGCGACCTTGTCCGGACCGATCACGTCGGCCTGCGCGTGGTAGGCATCCCCTTGGGCTTCGCCGATCCGCCGTATCGCCGCGGCATTCCCGTCCGCCTCGATCCGGGTCGAGTCGCGAATTCCCTCCGCCTTCTTGACCGCGGCCTTCGCGTTGTTCTCGTTGATGATGATCTGGAGGTCCGCCTGGACGACCTCCGGTTGCAGGTTTGCGCGGGCAGTCATGGCTTGGAGCGCGATTCGCTTCTCCTCCGCGACCGCCTGTTCCACGTACTGTGCCTGCTCTTGGACCGCGATCTCCCGTTTGGTCTGGGTCGCGAGGAGCGCTTCGTCCACCTGGATGTAGGAGATCAACAGGTTCTGGGCCTCCACCATGTATTTTCGGAAGACCTGGCGGGCCTTTTCGACGGCCTCTTCCTGAAGCTGGGAACGGCTCCGCACGAACTCGAGAGCCTGCTTCTGACCGGCGTTGTTCCGGAACTCGGCATCGATGAGGGGGTGGACGATCTGCTGGATCAGGTTGAACACCGACCCGAACCGGGCGATGACGAACGCAGCGTTCTCGGGGAGGATCCGGATGACCATCCGGACGTCAACTTCCAGTTGGAAGCCGTCCTTGGAGGTCACCTTGAGCTGGTTGAACTTGAAGAACTCCGCGCCCCCCGTGGAGTCCTCCGTGAGATAGGGGTAGTCGGAGCGGTCCTGCGTCGGGGTCGCCGATGGGCGCGACATCTTGGGAGCACTCGGCCGGTCCGAGCTCGCCCAGTCGACCATGATCGCACTTGTCGGGACCAGGTAGGCGGTGAACGCCTTCGCGTTGAGATTGTAGCGGCCCGGGGCGAGGGGGTTTCGCCAGATCCCCCGCTTGTTCCGGTCGGTGGTGAGCAGGCTCTCGACTTCGGCGGTCAATCGCTGATCGAAGTCCGGCTCGGTCGAAACCGGAACCGGTTTCTCGAGGGGCCGATCGAGCTCCTCGCCGAGATTGGACCGGAGGACCGCCACGAACCCGGGGGGGACCTCGTACGTGTCGATGACGCCGACCTCGAACAGGAGCGGGTTGACGTAGTAGGTTCCCGGCTGGATGGTGTCGGCCTGGGGGCCCCGGTACCCACCGCTGTCGAGGAACGCCTGGCCGTTCTGGAAGTACGTGTGGTCCCGAGCGTGGGGGAAGCGGGGGGTCGGGGCTCGCTCAGGTTGAGGGGCGACCAGGAGCTTGGACGGCAGCGGTTGCCCGTCCTGGGCCGTGACGAGACCGACCTTGCCGGCTTGGATCTGGATGGCCGTCTGGACCGTGGTGGCGAAGAGCCGCGTATTCACCCGGTATCGACCGGGGCGGAGGAAACCGACCTGGGGGCCCTTGAACCCACCGGTGTCGAGAAACTTCTCTCCGTCCTGGAACTGGTTCGAATCGACCTCATCCCCGAGGCGGCGACCGGGTGGGAGAGGACGGCCGTCGATCGACTCGATCGTGGCGATGTTGTTGGGGCCGACCTCGATGATCGGAACCTTGGCGACGGACCAGATGACCGGCATCCGGAAGTAGAGTCCGGGCATCAGGGTCGCGGCCTGGACCCCGATCTGTCCGTGCCGCGCGATGACCTGGCCGGGCGGCATTTTCCGTCCGAAGATCTTGCGGGTGGCGATGCCGACCTGGCTCTCACTGATCAGGTAGATCCCGCGAAGCAGGAACACGACCACGATCAGCGCGACGACGAGTAGGACCAACAGAACGAGCTCCGTCGTCGGATCCAAATCCTTCTCCCCCTGCCGCCGCGGCCCGCGAAAGCGACTGCTCCCTCGGGTCCAGCGCCCGCGAATGGCAAGTGGGTAGTTGAGCCCTGCTAGCCCGTCTCGGGGTACCTCACGGCGGCCGGTCCGCCGTTCGCTACTTGCTCTGGAAGAGGCAGATGGAAAGGTCGCCCGGAGCGTGCACGACTGCGTGCCAACCCACGACAATATTGGTCTTGAATCGTACCGAACACACCGGCCTCAGACGGTGGGGACTCGCGCCGCGTCCATCCCCCAGTGCCGCTCGAGCAGTCGCGCCACTTCCGAGTCCTCCACCTGGGGGAATTCCCGGTACCATTCCCCGACGGCGAAGAGTCGGGGAGGGACGAGGGGACAGACCACCTCGTCGACCAGGGGTCGAAGCGCTTCGATCGCTTCTCGCGACGACACTCCCACCGCGATCACCAACCGACTCGGGCGCTGGAGGCGGACGGCCTGGATCGCGCACCGAACCGTCCCTCCGGTCGCCATCCCGTCGTCCACGAGAATCACCGTACGGTCTTCGAGGGGCGAGGGAGGGCGCCCACCGCGCAACCGGCGGGCGATGCGAACCACCTCCTCCATCTGGACCCGAACTTCGGGCTCCATGTCTTCCGGGCGGAGGCCGAGCTCGCCGAGGAGCGCCCGGTCCAGGAACCGTAGTCCCCCTTCGGCCACCGCCCCCAACCCAAATTCCCGGTTGCCGGGGGCGCCGACCTTCCGCACGACCAGGATGTCGAGCGGGGCCCCTAGGCGGTCGGCCACCACAGAGGCCACGGGAACGCCTCCTCGGGGGAGCGCGAGGACGGTCACCGGCCGCCAGCGGTACGACTCGAGGGCTTCGGCCAGCCGACGGCCCGCCTCCGCCCGGTTGAGGTAGGGCGCCCCCGGAGTGGTCATGGGTCCGAGACTCCATCCCGGACTTGGGCCCCGCCACCGAAAAGCCGCCCGTCGAAAAGATTTGACGCCGACCACGTGGGCCGGGGGTGAAGTTTGCGGACTCTCGGGTTCAGAGTACAAGGACCGCCGCCCCTTCGAGCCGGCCGCTCCGCAGCTCCGCGAGAGCCTCGTTGGCCTCGGCCAGCGGAAACGGTCGGGTCGTGGTGCGTACCTTGGCCTTCTCTACCAGTGCGAAGAACTCCTCGCCATCGGCCCGGGTGAGGTTGGCCACCGAACGTACGGTGCGCTCCCCCCACAACAGGTCGTAAGGAAAGCCCGGAAGGTCGCTCATGTGGATGCCGGCGCACACGACGGTCCCACCCTTCGCGGTCGCCGCGAGGGCGGTGGGTACGAGCAGCCCGACCGGCGCAAAGATCAGGGCGGAGTCCAAAGGCTCCGGAGGGCTCTCCTCCGAACCGCCCGCCCAGACCGCACCAAGGCTCCGGGCGAACTCCTGCGTTCGCGTGTCACCGGGTCGGGTGAA
>JBKQNC010000011.1:0-148193 GCA_052326445.1 Thermoplasmata archaeon | reverse complement strand
CAGCTGATCCGCTCCTTCGTCGCGGCCAGCCACCTCTACGATTGAGCAACTGATGCCGGCGGCCGCGCGATCCTACGGGAACTCCTCGACAGTGGGTGTCAAGGTATTTTGTCCGGAGTCAGTAGTTGCGGACAGCCCCGGAGGAGAGTCGACGGAGCGAGTCGCAATCCTGGCCCGGGGAGAATGCTGGCCTCCCCTCGAAGCGTCAGGCCGGCCTGGCGCATTCCGATGCTTTTTCTACAATTCACGAAGAGCAGCGTCGAACGCGTCGGGCTTCGAAAGGTTCAACAGATGGTCCGCTCCGGGGACGAGCTGCACCGTCGCACCCGCGATCCCGCGGGCCAGGAAGTTGGAGCAGTGGGGCATCGCTGGATTGTCACGGTCGCCTACGAGGATCCGGGTCGGGACGTGGACTTCCTTCAGCCGACCGGCAGCCGGCTCCCCTTCGCGGGTCTCGAAGCGGCCCGACCGCTCTCCAAGGACTTCTTCTGCATTTTCCCGAACCATGGCACGGAAGAGGTCGAGCGCGCTTCCGCTAAGCGCGGAGGCCCAAAGCTGGCGCAGATGCTCGGTGGCCTCGTCGAGGTGCCCCGCGGCCCACGCATCCGCGGCCGCTTTGGATAGCCTCTCATCCCGCTCGAAAGTTGCCTTGCCGCCGGGAACGTGGGCGTAGTCCATGCCCGAGTAACCCGGTGCGATCAGAAGCAAGGTATCGACCCTCTTCGGGTGGGCCAAGGTCAAGTCGAGGGCGATCTTCCCACCCATACTAGGCCCGACGATCAATGGCCGCTCCATCTGGAGATGATCGAGTAGTGCCATCAGGTCGCCGACGGGCGAGAACTCGGATCTCGCCGGAGTGGAACCGCCGTACCCGCGGTAATCGTAACGCGCCACATGATGGTCGCGACCCAGCAGCTTGAATTCGCGATCCCACATCCGGCGGTCGGCAATGCCTTCGTGAAGGAGGATCACATCCCGGCCCTTTCCAGCGACGTCATAGGCTATCTTCCCACCGGCAACCTCCAGGGTCTTTGGGGCGTTCGTTTGGGTCATCAGCACGCGACCGATTCCTTATCCTATAAACGAACGGAGAGATGGTGAAACAGGTCGGACCCAGGGCTCTCCTGGAGAGGGCTCCCTCGAGCGCAGTTCAGCGGCGTGCGGGACGCTCCGCCGACAGGGCTGGCCGGAAGGGTCCGCGCCCGGCGGGGAATGCCGGGCCCGGAACACCCTCTGACGGGGGCACCTTTCCGTCTTCCCGCGTACGGCGGCTAGTTAGCTGGACTCGATCCGTGCAAGCACACTCAGTGCCTCCACGGTCGCCCATCGGCTCGGCACCTCCAGTGGCTCGAGTCGCATGGGAAAGACGATCCGCTTGAACTGGTACCCGCCGTGCTCTGGATCGAGGTCGGGGTGGGACGCGTCGATCGCCCACGTTCCGTCCTCGCGGCGCTTCGAGCGCAGCCAGCGGAGCGCCGGTGCCATGCGTGGGTCAGCGCCATATCCCAGTCGGGTCAGGACCCGGAGACCGACCAGCAGGTCGTAGTAGTAGTGATTCGGGTAATGGATGCGGAACCAGGGCGGATACTTGACACGACCTTCTTCCAGGAGATGGTGTCGCAGGTAGAACTCGGCGCCCCGTTCGATCGATCGTCGGACCGCCTCGTCTCGCTTGGGCTCGGGAATCTCAGCCATGGCGGCCAAGCCCTCCCAGCAATCGAGCGTGCCGGCTCGGGACCTGAAGCAGTGCCATCGGCCTTCTGGGTGCGGACCAACCATGCGATCGACTTCTGGACCAGAGGGTGGTCGAGGTATCCGAACCGAATCAGGGTGCGCGCGGCGTTGCCTGTTACGCAAAGCTCGGCGCCCCGACGAGTGAGTACCTTCTCTCCCCAGTTCTTGATGATCAGTTTGGCCGTCTTCCGGATCCGAGGGTCGGATCGATTCGCGCCCAAGTCGGCCAGCACGATGGCCAGCCAGTTGGTCACGATGTACTTGGGACCGTACAATTCCTCCGCACTCGTCCCCGGGGTGACCCAATGCCCGTCGGGCAGCTGGTACCCCAGCAGAGACGCGGCCCATCCTTCCCGGCCAATGGCCTTCAGCGCCTTCCTAACCTTGGGGTCGGTCCGGGGAAAACCCTGAACCTCGGTCCAATATCGGGCCCGGACGCTGGGGTCTGAGTCGGACGCAGTAAGCCACTTTTCCACTCGGGAGCCCACGTGCATAGCCTTCAGGGACTCCACTCCTTCCTATTATTCTCCTTCATTGCGCCGGGACGGCACCGGGGCGAGGCTGGCCTGAGATTGCCGCCCCATCACTCGGGAAGCTCTTGGGCTTTCCAAGCCGGATAACGTGTAAGAGTACCCTCGGCGACCACGCCGATGTATCGCCCGTTCGCTTTGAACTGCATGATCCGTTCACCTTGGCTGGCTCGTTTGGCCCACGTGGAGGTCTTTTCCGGATTTTGCTCGATTCCTTCGACCGTGCGATCCCCGAACTTGACGAAGACCATCCTCAACCCCCGACTTCGAGTCTGAGTCACCGGATACGAGGTGTTCGAGAGATCGACGCGTTGTTTTCCCTCCGCCAGCACCTGACGCCAAACGTCCAGAAGCAGCTCGCCGAGGGTCGCGTTGGGCATCTTGGCTGGACCAGACCTCTCGAGACTTATGAAACCGGCGTCGGGGAGTCAGCCCACCTTCGAGAAGGCGGTCGGTATCTAGGGGGCAGAGAGGGCTACCGAGGCGCAACTCAACATGCACTCCTCGGAAAGGGAATCTCATGTAGGGGCCGCGGCCGATGGGGTTTCGGAGTAGCGGAGCACGACCGATGTGACGGCGAGGCATCCCAACGCAAACAGGAGGAAACCGAGCGCAATTCCGACCAGGCTCGTAGTAGACGCGTTGCTCCCCAACGCACCCGAAGGGACGAACTGGAAGCCGACCCCGCGCAGGTAGTAGACGACGGTCCACTGGCTGATGGGCCCGGGGAGGAGAGAGACGAAGGTCTCCCACATGAAGCCATAGATGAGTCCGATGATCAGCGCGTACCGGGTGATCAGCCCGAGGAGGAGGAAGACCGCCCCGTACGCCGCGACTCCGAGTATCGTCATGACCACGACCGCCTCGAAGAGGCCCGAGGTGGCGACCGTCGGCCCCTTTCCGAGGGCGCCCCCCAGAGCCGTCCCAATGACCGCAGACGGGAGGAGGGCCAAGAGGGTCGTCGCGACGAATCCAATGTACTTTCCCACGACGAGGGAGGGGCGGGGAACCGTTCGCTTCAGGGGGTACAACAAGGTGTCTTCCTCCAGCTCGTTCCGGAACAGGGATACTCCCTGGACTAGGCAAACGAGGAGCAGGACCACGGGCAGGAAAAGGGTCGAAAAGAGCGTCTCGGCGGCCGCGAGGAGGTCGAGCCCGGGAAAGCTCTCGGCGCCGATGACCCCGACCAGGAGGGGGAAGGCCAGCGCCGCGAGAAGTAGACCGATGGCTCCTCGGCCTTGAAGCATCCCTAGAGCCGTCGTCTCCGCGACCGCGAGGGCTCGGGTCAGGGGTCCCGTCGGCATGGCTCACTCCGACAGGAAGCGGAAGACCGCCTCCAGGTTGTCGTCCGGGCTGCTCATCTCGTAGACTTCGATCCCGGCGTCGATGACGAGCGCCGGAAAGTCTCGGTAGAAGGTATCCGGTGACCGAGTCCGGACGAGCAGGCGGTCGGGATCTGCGATCTCGACGGAGGTAACGTTCTCCCAGCCGGTGAGACGCTCCGCGAGACGCCGGGGTTCCTTGGTCCGCAGTTGGATGGAATGGGGATGGGCGTCCAAAGCATCTCGGATCCGGTGGACGTTCCCGATCGCAAGAACTCGTCCGTTGGAGATCATCACGATCTCCTCTGTCAGACGTTCCACTTCGTAGAGGACGTGCGAGCTCACGATCAGATGGTGCCCGCTCGCGGCCAGCCGTTCGAACAGCTCGAGCAGTTGCACTCGGCCGAGCGGGTCGAGTCCATTAAGCGGTTCGTCCAGCAGGATGAGCGGGGGGTCGTGCGCGAGCGCCTGGGCGATTTTCACCCGCTGACGCATGCCCTTGCTGAAGCCACGCAATCGGCGGTCGGCGACCTCCGAGAGGCCGACCGTGGTGATGGCGAGTTCTGCCTTCTCCTCGGCGGTGCGGCGGGACAAGCCGTCGAGGCGGAGCAGATAGGTCACGAACTCGACCGGGCTCATCCATCCGTAGACCGTGGGGTGTTCCGGACAGTACCCCACGGCCGCAGAGGTGGAGCGGCTGGCCCACGGGTCCCGGCCCAGTACAGACAGCTGGCCGGAATCCGACTTCAACTGCCCAGTAAGAAGTCGGAAGAACGTCGACTTGCCCGACCCGTTAGGCCCGATTAGCGCCGTGATCCCGGGTCCAAAGTTGGCGGTGAAGCCATTGAGACCAAGAACCTCCCCGTACCGCTTGGTGGTGTTCTCGGCCCGGACTACCTCGGTCATTCGGCGATCACCTGCGTCCTGAGGAGCCGGAAGTACGCGAACCCAAAGGTGCCGAGGGCGACCGCGACGAGGATGGCCCCGGCCGACCACGGATTGAGCGGGTTGCCCGAGACGCCGAACACCCCCGCGGCGATGGCCAGGACGTCGTTCGCCGGACTTGCGTACAAGAAACTTGACTTGCCCGAAATGCCCGACAGGACCTCCATCACGATGTAGGCGCCCAGGAGCGTACCGAAGATCCCAGCACCGGCGAGAGTACTGCGAGACGTGAGGGAGGAGAACAGGACCGAGAGGCCGCTGAACGCGGCGATGGAGAACAAACCGACGAGCAGGAATCCGGCGACGGCCTGAAGTGCGATCAGGAGCGACACGTACCCGAGGGCCAGCAGGATGATCGCACTGATCCATCCCGGGAGGACCCCGCCGAGGAACACCCAGAACCCCACCGCGCCGAACTTGGCCGCAAGGTAATCGATCGGCTCGATAGGACGGGCCAGGTACATGGTCATCGCCTTGGTTGCGGTATCCCGTGCGATGACGGCAGCGCCCGCGGAACTGACGAGGATGATGAGCAGGATGAACCACACCCCTTCCCCGATGGGTGCGTAGAAAGTCGAGAGCCCGGTCGAACCGATCAACCCACTCGGGAGGAATTGGGCCAGATAGAAAGTGACGACCAGAGGGATGATGACGACGATGAAAATGAAAACCAGGAGGACGAAGTTGAGGACTCCAGATTGCGCCCCGATCTGGTGCCCCAGGATCGCCCAGGTCCGGTTCCGCCGAGGTTCCAACTCGGGTGGGGGCGGCGCATAGTTCGGCGCGAAGATGGTCATGGCGACCTCCCGGGAACCCCCGGTTGAACCAGGCGGAGGAACAGTTCCTCCATCGTCCGTGCCCCGGGACCCAGAAACCGAACTTGAACCCCGGTCTCGCGGGCCGCCTCGAACACCAGCCGCTCCCCGCCCGCGGGGCGGGCCATCCGGAGGTTGGCGAGTCCGACCCGGGGGGTGAGCCCCCGGCGCCGGAGGGCCTCGACGAACTGAGCTGTATCCCCCTTGACCCGGACCACGAGCTCGTCCTGGCCTGTCTTGGCGAGTTCGTTGAGGGACCCGACCGCCAGGAGTCGCCCGGCGTTCAGCATCAGCACCTGGTCGCAAATTCGCTCCACGTCCCCCAGGAGGTGAGTCGAAAGGACCATGCTGCGACCCGATCGGGCCGCGAGGATGCGGAGAAGTTCCAGCATCCCTTCCCGTCCGGCCGGATCGAGGCCGGCCGTGGGTTCATCCAGGATGCAGAGACGGGGATCATGAACGAGCGCTTGGGCCAGCTTGACCCGTTGTCTCATGCCAACGGAGTACTCCGAGATCTTGCGGTACCGCTCTTCTCGGAGGCCAGTGAATTGGAGGACCTCGTGGGCGCGGCGAAAGGCGAGCTCCTTGGGAAGGCCGGTCACCCGAGCCATGTACGCCACAAATCCAATCCCGGTCATTTCCGGCAGGAGGCAATCATCCTCCGGCATGTACCCCACTCGTTCCCGAATGGAGATGCCGTGCAGGGAGGTGTCCTGGCCCAGCACCGACGCTCCGCCCGAAGTCGGAGGTATCAACCCGAGCAATACCCGCAACAGGGTCGTCTTGCCTGCCCCGTTGGGGCCAATGAGACCAATGGCGCCTTCGGGAAGGGAGAACGTGACTCCCTGAAGGGCTTCGACCTCGCCGAAGCGCCGCGAGAGGTCGCGGGTCTCCAGAAGGGCCGCCATTCAGCCGGCAAGGGGCGTTAGGAAGATAGCTCCGGCCCTCGGCCGGCAGGTCCCTTGGGTGGCGAGGAAGGGAAAGTGAAGCGACCGGCCGTGGGGGAGCCGAACTCTCACTTGGGAGGTCGCCCGGGGCTGGCGGCGAAGTGGTAGAGATCGCGGAGCAGGAAAGGGGCTAGTCCCGGGAAGGTTTGCTCGAGGCTCCGAGGCTTGCCGTCTGGGCCATGGTGGGGTACGAGGTGGTGCATCCCGAACGCCGACAGTGCGATTAGGATCGGAACGACGTCCTTCCCCTTCTGAGTCAAGCGGTAATGGACCCTTCTCTCGTCCATTGAGTCGGCAATCTTTTCGATGAGACCCTCCTGTCGAAGTTCTCGGAGACGGTTCGTCAGAACCCTGGGAGTTAGTCCTTGACTGCGGCCCAAAATGTAGCTGAACGTGGGATCCGGACGATAGGCTATGTCCCGCAAGATCACGAGGGCCCATTTTCGACCGAGCACTCCCATGCTCGCTCGGATGGGGCAATCAAGGCCGTCGCCCGGGAGGAGCGCACCGACCGATGAGAGCGGGAACTCCTCCATCTCGGATTGAGAAACTTCCGCCTGTACGCGCTTGCCCACGGTTTAACTATACTCGGGATAGTATTTCAATCGGACATCGCGATCCGAAGCCCATGTATCGGACCCATTGCAAGATCACTATCCATTCGTTCCGTATCTGATAAAAATACTATCTATTGTATACTGAGGCCCATGGCCAGCAAAGCGAGCCCCCCCAGAGAGCGCCCCGTTAGTGTAAGCGGTACGATTCTCGGCGGACTGGGAGCCTAACCATGATCACACACCGAGTCGTGATAGGCCATCAACAGCCGGTCGAGGTCTCAGTCGCGGACCAGGGTTCCGGTCGCCCAATCCTCCTCCTCCACGGCGGCGCGGGTCCACCGTCGGTCGCCGGTTTGGGGCAGATGCTCTCCCAGTGGCCGCAGGTTCGCGTCTTGTCTCCCACGCACCCTGGATTCAACGGCACTCCCCGGCCGGAGTGGCTCAATAGTGTCTCGAAGCTCGCAGATGTCTACGCCCAGCTGCTGGAACAACTCGAACTGAGAGATGTCACGGTGATCGGCAACTCCCTCGGGGGCTGGATCGCGGCGGAGTTGGCGCTGAGACCGGGTCGTCGACTCGGCCACGTCGTGCTCGTGGATGCGCTCGGAATCGTGGTGGAGGAGCACCCACCGGCTGATCTTTCGAAGATTCCACCGGCCGAACTCGCGAAGTACAGCTTCTACAACCCGGCGCTCTCCCCCCTCAATATCGCCACGATGACCGATCAGCAGAAGGCGGGCATGGCGGCCAACCGCGCCACGTTGGCCGCGTATAGTGGCCCCTCCGGGCTCGACCCCACCCTCCGCAGTCGCCTCAAGAGGGTCGAAGTGCCAACGCTCGTCGTTTGGGGCGACAGCGACCGAATCGTCGTCCCCGAGTATGGCCGCGCGTTGGCCGCGGCGATCCCGAACGCCGATTTCCTCCTGCTGGCTCACAGCGGCCACCTGCCGCAGATCGAGACCCCCGGCGAACTGCTTTCAGCGATTGGAAAGTTTACGGCGGTTCACTAGGGAGGCCCCCGAGAGAGATTCGACTTCCCGACGCCCCCTCCTCAGGGGGTGCAGTGCCTCTTGCTCACAAACCGGGATTCAAATGGTCCGACGGTCGGTTTGACCGGGAGATTCACGACACGGGAGCCCGCAGTCGCCCCAAAAGGGAGACTGGGAAGTCACTATACCCAGTCGCCGCCTCCACCTTGCTCTGGGCCGGAGGTGAAAATAAACCACCAATCCGAGCTGAGGGGAGTTCCGACCAACCCCGTATCTAGAACGACAGTCAAATTCCCGGGGACCAGGTTCTCTCCACCAGAGATCCAAGTTTCGGCGGTCCAATTCCAAATGCCGATGGTGGTTGTTGGGTTGACAAAGAGGGTTACCTCGGCCCCCGGGCCCAGCGGAACAGGAGTTCCGTTGGTTACGCTGCCGGAGGCGGGGTTGGTGAGAACCTTGAAGCTCAGGTCGGATACGTGCAATCCGCTGACGGACGACAGGAGCATACCCGAGTAGCAAATCTCCTGCGCAGGGGAGGCACAACCGGGAGATCCGGGCATCGATTGCGCGACGCTGTAGAACGTAAAGTCGGACGGACAGTCACACTCGTTGCTGTGGACGAATAGGACAAAGACGACCGCTCCGAGGACTGCAACTACGACAATGATAGCAACCACAATACCGATGACCACTCGCTCGGGGAGGTCATCCGAGGTTAGAGGCGCGCCGGAGACGGGGGAAGGACCGGACATCACTCTCGCGATAGGGGTGAATCGTTCTCCGGTTGGAAAAACATGCCGATGGCCGGGGGTGCATTCTTGATTGCACCCGGGTCGAATCCCCCCACAATCATCTTCGTGTGACGCCTCTACTGAGAAACCCAGCTGACAAGCAATCACCAGAGCAATGGTTGGAAAGCGTATGGTCCGCGCCCTTGAATACCTTGGGGGGGTGGGGCTAGCCGGCGAGAACGTCCGTGAAGATCGATGCGACCCATCCCCCTGAACCGGGGAAGTCGATTCGCGTGATCGTAGACGGCACCCCGGTCGCCGTGTTCAACGTGGGGGGTGTCCTTTTCGGGCTAGACGCGAGGTGCACGCATGTCGGTGGTCCGATGGACCGAGGACCGGTGTCAGGCATGACGGTCACCTGTCCGTTGCACGGATCCCAATTCGATATTGGAACGGGGGCCGTAATCAGGGGGCCGGCGGTCCGGCCGCTGAAGTGCTATCGAGTCCGATCCGAGGCCGACGGACTTACCATTGACCCGATGTAGGGGAATGACGGCGGCTTGCACTTAGTATGGGGCGAGGTGAGCGACGCGCGAAGGAGCGCGAGGAGGCCCAACGCGAGCGAACGGCCAAGAGCCTCGCCGCCGTCCAAAACCGAAAGCCCGTCTCTCAAGTGCAGGGAGACATACTGGAGACGCAAGACGAAACGGCACGCCGCATCTATCGGGCCGGCGCCAAGCCAGAGCGCCGTAGCAAACCTAAGCGTCGGGGTACTGAGAAACCCCGCAAGTGGCGCGAAGGACGTCTTTAGTCTGGTCGGGACTTGGTCCCTTACCGATGGGTCTTTAGGCAGAGCGAGCCAATCCCGCGGAGATGGCTCCCGACAAGACACGGACAATACGGCTTCAAGCCTTCGTGCGAGCTTCCCCCAAGAAAGTGTTCCGGGCTGTTTCCGAACCTAAACGCCTCCGCCGCTGGTTCGTAGACGAAGCCTCGTTAACGCCACGGAAGGGAGGAGGCTACGCTTACACTTGGAAGGACGGACCGACCCACCGGGGCAAAGTACTGGAGTTCGTCCGCGGCAAGCGCGTCACGCTAACGTGGCAATGGCCCGGTATCGAGAGCGAGCTCGTTACCAAGTTGAGATTCTCCGTCGAGCCCCGAGAAGATGGGACGATCCTGAAGCTCACCCATTCCGGGTTCCCTAAACAGGAGAAGTGGGTCGACCTCTATGCGGGGGCTGTTCAAGGGTGGACCTACTTCCTAGTGAACTTCAAGTCAGTTCTGGACCACGATCACGACTTGCGTTCCCCACACGACTGGTGGGCAGGCGTCCCTCCCCAAGAGGGCAACTGCCGAATTAGCTCGTCGAGTGCCCGAATCCGTGGATGCACCTAGAGAGGTTTCGCGCGAACTCCCCTGGGACAGCGAGGCTGCGCCATCCGCCTGAATGGAGTGTCGCGAAAAGCCGGACCTGCGCGGCCTCGCCCGAGAAAAATGAGGGGGTTTCGGCCTACAGGTAGACCCGTTCGGTCATGCAGTACCATCGAGAGTACTGCGCGACATAGGTCATCGGGTTTCCGCACTTCGGACAGTACGAAGAGGTGGTCGCCGGTATCGCCGTGTCGGTGACGGGGGCCGCTGCCGCAGGGGGCACTGAGGACGAGTCGGCCTGGCCGGTTGCCGGAGCGGGGGCCACGCTGGGTGTCGCACTCATTTCAGCGCGAGTGTAGGGCAGCCTTCGGGTGGTCCACAGGAGCAGGAGCGCAACCACCAGAAGCACGGCGGCCGCGATTGCTAGGTACCAGCCCACGTCCGCACCCCAGCTGACCGTCACACCCGCATTCGTGATCGAGTTCCAAAAGGAAGTGCACGGGGTCGGGCTCGCGCCGCAACCGGTGCCGCCAAATCCGGACGTGTTATCGGCGGTGAACGCCCCCGGCTGACCCGCCGCCACAAGGGTGGGGAGGACCACCGCACCGACGAACGAGACGAGCGTGAGGAGGAGCGTGATGGGTAGGAATTTTCGGGACTTGAAGCCACCGAGTGCACCCACGTAGCTCAACAACATTCCAGCGAATCCAGCGATGATCGCCACAATGCCGATGACCAGAACCGCTTCGTAGAGTTGCCCCACGTGGAGGAGGCCCGCGGAGAGGTAACTGGGGGTTGAGGCGGTCCCTGCAGTTTCTGCCCAGTATTGTGACCCCGGCAAGAAGCTAACGACGGAAGCCTTTCCCCCTCCACTGGATGAGGCACTCCACCAGGAGACCCCCATCGACACGGCGAGCAGGATCGAGGAGAAGAGTAAGAGCGTAGACGCCAGCAGCCGCGAACCTTTCACACTAAGCCTCCGGCGTGCCGAGGTCAAGGTGAACTGCCGCAACGGCGCGGCCGGGGGCGGAGGCGGCGGCGGAAGGGTCGAAGGTGCGGGTGCGGCTGCCATGCGATTCTAGGACCTCGTCCAAAGTGAGGGGGGGCCTCGGTTCAAGAACCTATCGACTCATCCCACGGGGCCTTTTTCGTGCGCGACCTCGGTCGGAGCCGCTCGTGGTGGGTGCAATACGCGTTGCACCCAATGAATTCTGTAGCCTACTGATCGGCGGGCATGAGAGTGAGCTGATTCCCATCCGGGTCAACAACTCCGGCGTACCATCCCCAAGGCCGCTTCGTGGGTGGTGTCGAAAACCTGACCCCGTGGGCCTTCAGGGAGGCGCACCCTGCTTCGAAGTTACCCGGAAACTTGAGCTCGATACCCGCAATTCCCGGTTCCGGAACTTCCGGAATTCCGACTTCCGATGTCTGGCAGAGGTGGATCAATCCGCTCCCCCCTTTCCGTCCCACGGTAACCCAGTGACCCAAGTCCTGGACAAGGTCCAGTCCCAGTTTTTCAGTATACCAAGCCACCGACTTCTTACGGTCGGAAACCACCAATCCGATGCAGAAGAAGTCAAGCTTCGGAACTCGAGGGGATTTACGACTCTTCTTCGCCGCCATTGCGATCTCGACCCGAGTGGCTAGCCGCCCTAATAAAACCAAACTCGACAAGATGCACCGCGCGCGGTATAATTAACGCCCAGCAGATTGGGTCGACACCCCGGGTCAGGGAACCAAGGCGCTGGAACTTGAAGCGAAATCATTGGCTCCTCCTGTGGCTCGCACTTACCACGATCGGCGACCCAGGTGGTTCAAAAACGCCGGACTGGGACGCCCTTGGACGTCGGTGGTGGTCCCACGTCCAGGTACTTGCCGACGACAAGATGGAAGGACGCGGCACCGGTAGCCGCGGTTACGAACGAGCCGCCGGCTACGTGATCGAGCGATTCCGCGCTGCAGGGTTAAAGCCGGCGGGTGTCGATGGCTACCGCCAACAAGTGGATTTTCTCGACTCTGAGGTCGATCGCGCGAACTGCTCCATCGAGCTTGTGCGCGACGGAAAAGTTCACTCGATCAAGCTCGGCGAGCACGCCGCGATCGCGGTAAATTCTCAAACACCGGAATCGGTTGAGGCGGAAGCGGTTTTTGTCGGCTACGGCCTTTCTATCCCCGAACTCGATTACGACGACTTGGCCGGGCAAGACCTGAAAGGAAAGATTGCCGTCCTGATTCGAGGCGGGCCGACCAATTTGCCCGGATCGATCAAGGCCCACTTTCAGTCCCCCGAGGAGCGCCACAAAGCCTTGCGAAGAGTTGGGGCAGTCGGCATCATCTCGATTCTCAACCCTACGGTCGAGGATCTGCCCTGGCCTCGTCTCGCAAGCGGGCTCATGAGCCCCCGATTTGAGCTTGCCGACCCGGGCCCCGACGGCTACCGTCCCCTTCCCTTCGTCCTAGTTTTCAATCACGAACACGCCGAGGCTCTCTTTGCCGGGAGTCATCATACCTTCAAGGAGATCGTAGCGGGGCTCGGCACCGATCAGGCTCTCCCTCGGTTTCCTTTGGCTGTGAAGTTGCGCGCGCGACTGAAGATGAGGCGCCAGCCAGTGAAGTGCCAGAACCTCGTTGGAGTTCTGCCCGGTGGTGATCCTGACCTCAAGAAGGAATACGTAGTGGTCAGCGCGCACCTCGACCACCTGGGGATCGGGGAGCCCATCAACGGCGACCCCATCTACAGCGGGGCAATGGACAACGCTTCGGGGGTTGCGGCTCTCATCCAGATTGCCCAAGACCTGAAGGATTCCGGGGCAAGACCACAGAGATCGATTCTATTCCTGGCAATCACGGGCGAAGAGAAGGGCCTCCTGGGTTCCGAGTATTACGCGAATCACCCGACCGTAGCCGGTCCTGTCGTCGCGAACCTCAACCTGGACGGGCTGCTACCTCTGTGCGCTTTCAAGCACTGGGAAATCCAAGGGCTAGAGGAATCTACTCTTGGCGACGATGTTCGCGCCGTTAGCGCCGAGAACGGGGTCGAGGCACACGCCGAGTACGAGCCGGACCGAGTCCTGTTCATTCGCAGTGATCAATACAGCTTCATCAAGAAGGGAGTCCCGGCGCTATTTCCGATGTATGGGTATCTTCGGGGATCCGAAGACGAGAAGCTCTTCCGGAACTGGGTGAAGGACCGCTACCACGCCCCGTCTGATGACCTCGACCAGCCCGTCGTGTTTGCCGGGGCCGCTCAGTTCAACAATGTGATGGAAAAACTGCTGATGCGGATCGCCGACGCCGACTCCCGCCCATCCTGGAAACCCAACAGCTTCTTCCGCCGATTCGCCCGGTAGTCCACTCCGACTGTGGCGGCCAGCACGTAACGAGAGAAGCGACGTGCCATTTCGCTCAATACAACACGCATTGCGCACACTGGCCATCGAATGCCGGAGGACGGCACCGCAAGCGGGGAGGACCCCCCCTCGAAGGCTCGCGGGGGTTATCGGGGCACGCGGGATGGCGATGTGCGGTCGTGATTACGGTGGACCCGCGCGTCGGAATTGTTGCCGTGGCCGTCCTCCTGGTCCTCGGGATCGTTTTGATTGTGTACGGTGAGGAGGTGACCCAAGAGGCCACGGCTCGAGCTGCACGAAACGCCAGCGAATGCGCAAACAATGAGCCCTGCTCGTCAGCAACCATCGACTTCCTCGGGGGTTGGATTACAACTCTTGGTGCAGTGATCCTGACTCTCGATCTGATCCCCGTTGCCTACGTAGTTCAATCCGCAAGGCGACGGAGAAGGGCGCCAGGGTGACACGTGCGTCCGGCGCGACGGGGACTTGCGGGGGGAGCGAGCGGGGAGGACCCGGACGGAACATCACGGCGTCAGGGGGTGCTAGAACCAACCCCAGTCGCGTGCCCGAGGGGAGACCCCGAGGAGAATGTGGAGAGTCGAGGGTACTGGCTCGCCGTGGATCGTCCGCGAAAGGAGGACGCAAGTTCGGGTGAGACCCTCCACGAGGACGTAGGGACCCTCCCGATGCTCCGCGATGAAGACCGGACATCCGCGAGCCCGCGCTGGGTCGAGGATGGGACGCATGTAGCGGTAGAGGAGATGGTTCGCGAGATTGGGGGTCTCCTTCCCCGAATCGAGCGCTGCCACGAACTCGTCGAGCCGTCGCGAGGGTGCGATAGGGACGAAACTGATCGTGAGGTTTGGAATCAGAACCTCCCGCAGCTCAAAGACAGGAAGGTCGCCGTAGTACCATTGGGTGCCCGACCCGAGGAGGGGATCAAGGAAGGTCCCTCGCAGTCGCCGGTAGGCAGCTCGGAGCGCGTCCCAGTCCTGACCGTCGAGCCCCTCGCGCTCACCGTGCGCAAGAAGCGAGAGGCGTCTCTGGTCGAGCCCGTGAGCGAGCCGGTCGGAGTAACGGGGGCTGCCGACGGGAATATCGACCTCGGCCCGGACCCACTCCCAGTACAGGTCTAGCTCCGACGCCTTCGTCAACTTCAAGAGCGGCAAGGTTCGCTCGGCGTTCTCAACGCGCCCCGAACCTTGAATCTCTCGATGCTTCGGCCCGCCTATGCTGTTGCAAATCAGCCGTAGATCCATGCCGCCTTGCGCCAGTCACAGGCAAGGGCTCCGGCTTTGTCGGGGTGGGTCGCAACCACCGTCCGCGCCGCCTTCACGATCGCGCGCAAGCCGCGAAACCGGCGGGCGGCGGCGCGCTCGTCCGCGTCCCTCGAGTCATCCGGGAAGTCGCTCCGGAAAACGGGGTGGTGCAATCTTGATTGCACCCCGACCCGGAACCGTCAGGTCGGACGGGGCTGGAACCCCGCTTGGCGGAAATCACCGTCGAAGGTGAAGGCCTCACGAACTCCTAACTCCCGCATGATTGCGAAGCTCGTGCAGTCAGTGAAACTCCACGACCTCGTCCCCTGCCCGAGGAACATCTCGAGCGCAGCACTGTAATGAGCCGGAGTCACCCAAATCTGCTGGAGACTCAGGCTATCGGTCAGATTACCCACAAACTCTCTCGTCGCCTCTCCCCCCGACCGCTTTCTCATCAGGGTCAGCGTCTCATCCAGGGCATAATCTGAGGTCAGGAGCCGACCAGACTTCCCGTGGAGCAGTTCCCGGTGGAATGAGAGGGCGCTCTTGTGGTTCCCATCTCGAACGTCCGCCAACGCCAGCCACGCGCTCGAGTCAACGAAGATCATGGGCGGCTCGGGTAGAGTAGCTCGTCATGATCGCGGGAGTCCCAATGAGTCCGTCCCTTCTTGGTTTGGATGGGGAACGCTCGGAAGATCGGGTCCTCGGGGTCGATTGTGTCGGGAACCAGGTGAGCCCTAAGCGCCTCTCGGATGACTGCCTTCATCGGCTTTCCCTCCTTCCGGGCCCGTTGGCGAAGTAGGTCGTACTCACTCTCGGGGACGACGGCTTGAACGAGTGGCATGATTTATGAACTATGATTTATGGTATATAATCTCTCCAACGACCCTGGAACATGGGTCTGGCCCTCGGCGTGCAACAGGTCTTGCACCTACACAGTGCGCGGAGCGGCCGCGAATCGGGTCTCACGGGCTTGGCGGCGGGGGCGGACGGTAACCAAAATATGTCGGGCGCGCTAAGGGTGACCCGTGAAAGTCGCCTCGAGGAAGTTGTAGTCACGGGGGTGGTCGATCATGCCCGGGCCTTCTCCTTCGGTTCTCATCGAGCGCTACATCGCGAGCATCAAGGATTGGCGTGGTGAGCGCATGGCTCAGATCCGCCGTCTGATCCACGAAGCGGATCCCGAAATCGTGGAGGAGTGGAAGTGGATGGGCACCCCCACCTGGTCTCATGACGGCATCGTGGCCGTGGTGATGCCGCTCAAGGAAAAGGTCAAGCTCACCTTCTCCCGCGGCGCCCACCTCCCGGACCCTCAGAAGGTCTTCAACAACGGATTGGGTGGGAAGGAGTGGCGAGCGGTGGACCTTCTGGAATCGGATCGGATCAACGAGGGCGCTCTGAAGAGGCTGATCTCCGCCGCAGTGGAGTTCAACCGCTCCGAAACCGCGAGTGCGGCCACCCTTGCCCCTCGCAAAAGCTCAAGTCGTCCCCGAAAATCACCTCGGCCGCCCCGTTCTTCGACCTGACCATTTCCCTACGGGCGATCGCGACGTAGCGCGTTCAAAGGCGCGTGGGGCCCGGTCGGATGATCGGCCGGGTGGGCAAGCCGTATTCCCGAAGTAACGTGACGAATCGAGGATCTGTACGCAAGTCATCAAAAAAGACAGACCGATAATACAACCACAGTACGGGGTCGCCCTCCCGGTAATCTTTCTCAAGGAGTTCGATCGCCTTGGAGGGCTGCCCGATGGCTCCGTAGAGCATGGCCAGATGCGTCGCCGAAGTGTATGACCTCGCATGCCCACCTTCGACCTCGGCGATGATCACCTTCGCCACTTCCGGTCGTCCGACCATGGCATCAAGGAGGGCCCGATCGAAGCGCTCGTCGTCGGTAGGGTTGGCCATCGGTACCTCCGCCTCCTTCAACGCAAGCTCTGGATGGCCCGCTTGGAGGTAACCGATTCCAAGGAATGTACGAGGCCCACCCGAGTTGGGGTGCTTCTGGAGCTCCCCGCGCCCATAATCGAAGGAAGCGTCGTACTGCCCCGTTTCCAAATCGGCCCACGCCAGGACTGCAGAATAATGGCCGCTCGGGTTCAGCTGGATGGCGTGGCGGATCTCTTCTTTCGCCTTCTCAAACCGCTCCTGGGCCATGAGTAACAACGCGTAGAACTGGTAGGCGTCAACGTTGCTGGGGTTCAATTCAATGGCCTTCACGAACTCGGCCTCGGACCCGGTCCAGTCGTGGTCGAACTGAAGCAGGATATTCGCCAGGGAGGAGTGGGCACCAGAAGAGTAAGGGTCCAACTCCAGCGCCTTGGCAGCGAGTTCCCGGGCCCGTGGGATGGCTTCGCGCATGGGGAGCGCGTCCCCTGCAGCTCTCACCAGAGCCTGCGCCCAAGAGGCATAGGGCTCGGCAAAGGTCGGATCGAGGCGAATGGCTTCCTCGAAGAAATGAACCGCACGGTCCAGTCCCGTGTGTTCACGCTCGTTGGCCGCAACGAGGCCCTGAAGATACTGGTCGTAGGCGCCCGATACCGGTGTGTGGGTTCGGTGGGACCCCCCGTCACCGGATTTGGCCAGCTCCAGTCGGAGGGCTTCCGCGGTTCGCTCGGCAATATCGGACTGGACCGCAAAGACGTCGTCCATTTCTCGATTGTAGCTGTTGGCCCAGATGTGACCCTGCGTCGCCACGTCGATCAACTGCAAGGTAATCCGGATGCGATTGCCGGACTTGCGAACGCTTCCCTCGATGATCGAGTCGACTCCAAGCTCCTGACCCACCTGAGAAATCGACTTGGGAGCCGACTTGTAGGTCGCGACGGAGGTTCGGGCGATCACGCTGAGGCCACGGACCTGCGAGAGAACGGAAATGAGCTCCTCCGTTAGCCCATCGGCAAAGTACTCGTCGCGGGGATCCGGACTGATGTTGACCAGTGGGAGGACCGCAAGTTGGCGGCCCTTGGCGACCCCGGGCACAGGGAGCGACGGCGCTCCCACATCCCAAGGCTGGACAATCCGGTAGACGCTCACCGGCGTTCGAATGTTCTTGAGCGCGGTCGGCGCCAACTTGAGCAGCGAAAGGGAGAGCTTGTTCTGGACCTGGTCGTAGACCTGCTGGGTCAGGCAGATTCCGCCGGGGTCGGCGAGGGGCTCGATTCGGGAGGCGACGTTTACGGCGTCCCCCAAGACATCGTTGCTGGTTTGCACCACGTCCCCAACGTGGAGGCCGATGCGAATGCGGACTCTCCACTTATCGGCTGACGAGAGATTGTAGTCGTGCAGTACCTTCTGGATTTCGATGGCACACTCCGTGGCCTCCAGCGCGCTATCGAATTCGATAAGAAAGGCATCCCCCACCGTCTTGATCTCCCGACCGTGAAATCGGGTGAAGATTGGCCGCAGGAGGCGGTTGTGCCGGGCGAGCACCTCGAGGGCCACAGCCTCGTCGGCCTGCGCCAAGGCAGAGTATCCGACCATGTCCGTGAACATGATCGCTGCCAAACGTCGCTGGCTGGCTGCCACGGTAGCCCAACAAGGGGTTCCCACGTAAAGTAATCGCTGGGTGGCACGCCCGTACCTTGCGAAAACAGGAGATACCTGCTCCGCGCTCTAACATCTACAGGAGGGAGTCGCTCTTCGGAGACTGATCGGGTTTTCCAATGACCAGAATCCTCACAGATTACGAGGTCGCGAAGCTGATTGACCGTCGATCCACCGTCGACCTGATGGAGCAGGGGTATCGCGCGGACGCGCAGGGCGAGGTCGTTCCCTTCCCTCGAAGCCGACTGGGCGCGAGCGGCGTGACGCTCGCCTGGATGGGTGCGGCCCTTCCCAAGGCGGACCTCCTGGGCTACCGGTCTTACTTGTACGCCTCGACCGGAGCGGACCGGGGAGATCAAGTCGTGGCACTCTACCAGTATTCGACCATGGCCCTTAAGGCGCTCTTTCTAGGTCGACTCGTCGGCGCCTTGAGGACGGGCGCCTCGGTCGTGGCCGCGCTACGACTCGCCCAACCGGACCTTCGGAACCTGGGCCTGATCGGGACAGGGAATCAGGCGAGGGAGGTTCTCTCGTTCGCCCTGGCCGTCTTTCCACTGGACACCGTGTGGGCCTGGAGCCCTAATCTCCAGCACTGCAACGAGTTTCGGGAGTGGGCCATGACCACCCTGAACTGCGAGGTCAACATCGCCAAGGATGTCGCCCAGGTGCTGAGCCTCGCCCCCGCGGCCGTGCTGGCTACGTCCTCCGAATCTACGGTCGTGACTCGGGAGATGACTCGGGCGCCCAAGCTCCTCGTCAGCATCTCTGCCTACCGCCGACCGGAGATTGACCTGCGCCTACTCGACTCGTCCGCACGAATCTGGACGGACAGCGTCGACCAGGCGGCGGACAAGGGCACGCTCTTCGCGGACCCCCCGCGGCGACAGAAACTTCGTCCCCTTCTGGATAAGGGCGCTGGCCCGAGCGTTCGAGACCGAAAGGCAACCCGGATCATCCTCAACACCGGAGCCGCCTGGGAGGAGGTACTCCTGGCCGAGAGCCTCTTCCGCTCCTCAGAAAAATCGAACGCGGGTGCGGTCGTGGAACTTTCGGCCGGTCTGGAAGCGCATTGACTCCGGGACCTCTGCTCATGGGGAGAATGAAAGTGGGTGCACTCCTCGTTGCACCGACCCGGAACCCGTTACTTTGCTGAGACTCCCACGTTTTGAAGGAGACGTCGAGCGTCGGACCGCGTCACCCATGGGACCTCGAGATATTTCCTGAGATAACTGTCGGGGACTCCCAGTCTTCGGGCTTCCGCGACCGAGAACGCATAGGCTTCCACCTCGGTGGGCCGATCGACATACGGGAGGCGACCGGGCCATAAGATTCGTCCTTGCTTTCGTTGGAGAATGTGCATGAATTCGTGGATCAGATCCAAGTAGACATCCATGGTGGGGCTGTTGGCAAGATGCGCACGAGCCACGACAATCTCGTCTTCCCGGCTTTCGACCATTCGAAAGCCACCCCGGCGGACTTCCGGTGGAGTCTTGGTCGGCGCCACATACATCCACCCCGGACCTTCGGCTATGTTGGCCCACGTATGCTTCGCAATCTTCAGAATGGTCTTGTCGTCCCCGGGGTATTTCTGAAAGGGGATCGTTCGCTCTAACCCCTTGAACACCTTGAGAAGGGGATACCGACCGGGGGCGGTGTCCTTGGCGGGGCGAAACTCGCGAGGGACGGCGTATTCCTTCTGCCCTCTATGGGCCACGACCTCGGGAATCACGACGGACGGCCTCCTCGATGGTGTCGGACTCAAGATTCTCCCCCTTCCTGTCGGTCCCCGCCGCTCTGATTTGCACCACTATGCGCGATTAGGATGAACCTTACGGGCCTAACGGGTTACCGAACCCCAGCCGAGACCCTGGCACAGTATCGGTGAAAACCGGCAACAACGGAATGGGCCAGCCCACCGCTTTGAGTGGTGCCTACGGAAGAGTGACGGGTTGGGTCGTGCCCAAGTGCGAGCCAGCCCCCAGAACCACAAACGGGAGCCCCAGACTCCTGGTCGGTGACGCCGAAGCTTGGTCAATCGCGATGGTCAACACGTTCGTCCGAGGTGTCGAACCCGAGGAGGTCGATCCCGGGGTCGTGAGGCCATAGCCAAGCCACGGAGAACTCATCGCTTCGGCAGGCCCCGTGATGCTGATGGCCGTGACACGGCCCGGCGTGTCCAGGACGGCGAATGGGGAGGTGGCACCTCCGGAACGGAAGATCTGTCTCGACGGCGCCTTCACTTGGAACAACACATTCCCGAAAGTGACGGTGGAAGCCTCGATGGTCGGCGTGTAGATGAAGTCCCCAGGGTTGCAGCCGCCACTAATCGCCGCCGGGCCCGATGTCTGGCTCCTCCCTGCTAGGAGGAACACGAAACCGCCCTTCCCGCGGCGAATCCGCTCCCGATGGGAGTCGATCCTGGCCCGTAGATAGAGCCTGAAACCAGTGCGCTGAGGACCGCCGCCGGTGCTACTCCGATTGCGACTTTCAAGATCATGGCAATAGTGGGTGAAACTCCCCGCCTTCGGGCTTTCCGCCCGCGTCGTTCCTCGGTTTCGAGAACTAACATTCCGTGGGTTCCAACGTGGGCTTGCGGGTTAGTTCACGATAGTTTGTCGGATGGCCTTTTTTGATCGTTCCTCGAAGGGAAGAACGCCTGGGCCAGGAGTAAGTGACGAATCTGCGCGCGGTTCCTACACCGTGGGTGAGGCTTGTTCAAAAGGGAAATTGAGGAGCCCATCCAGTTTGCGCTCAGCGCCGAAGGGCCCGCTCTCTCGTTATTCCGGTCAGGGACGGGCCGTTCCCATGACCTTCCACACCGGCTCGTTATCCGCATAGACCTGCCAGTGCTCGACCCTTCCCTCCCTCACGATGGCTTTCCACGCCGCGGGAATCTTCCAACGTCGGGAGGGAGAAAGTTCACCCTTCACCGCGTAAGTCCCACTGGCGGACCCGAAGAGGCCCACTAGAATCCCCATCTCGATGTGATTCTCGATCAGAATCCGATAATCCGGGAACCATTCGAAGTACGAGGTCCAGGCTTCCCGAAGGTGTTCCTTCCCCCGAACCTCCTGACCCAGGCCATCGACGAAGAGGTGGTCGTCGGAGATGAGCGCCAGGATTGCGGAGACATCGTGTCGATTAATCTCGTTCACGAATCGGAGGACCAAGTGACCAACGTCGGTTTCCGGCATTAGGGCCCTTCGATCTCCCGGCGGACGGATGCGGCTCCTCGCCCAGCGGACCACGTAACACGACCCGGGTTAAGCAAGTCTCGTTCAGGTCCGGGACCCAGTGGCTGCAATGCTGTTTGCAACTAATGACCGAGCGGGGACCTCTTTCTAGATGACAGACTCGAATCATTTTCGGGTTTCGACAACCTATTCCGTTGGCCGAACGGCTTCCGCCGGCGGCATCCGGGAGGCCCGGATGGACGGCGCGGCGATGGCTAGCATCGCCAGTCCGTAGGCAGCCAGGAGGATGATCGGCACGGTCACGTAGGGGAAGGCAAAGTTCGAGACTCCTTCTGTCGCCGCGATGGGGCTGATCGAGAGATCGTAGACGATCCACACGCCGAGGGCCGTGCCAACCACCAGGCCCAGCAGTGTAACGAACGAGTACTCCAAGAAGAAGGAACGGAGAATTCCGCCCTCCGTGAACCCCATGGCCCGGAGCATGCCGATCTCGCGCCGTCGTTCGACCACAGCTCGGAGCGCCAGGATTCCCATGGCGGCGATCCCGACCGCAAGGCCGAGACCGACAAAGATTTCGAGGAGCCCGATGAACCCCTCCGTGGTAGCGATCGAGCTCTGAAGGATCGAAGTGATGTCGTACAGGACCAGACCCTCGGTGAAGAAGGCCCGTTTCAGGTCCTGGGAGGCCGTGGAGGTGGAGACTCCGGGTCGGACCGTGAGGAGATACCCGATCTCCGAGGAGTAGCCGAAGTGAGTTGCCGCCCCGGGGTTGAGGAAGACTCCGGTAGCGGTTACCTCCGTCAGAACCCCGATGACCCGCACGGTGAGAACGGCCGAGCTCTCCGGAGGCGAGAGGTCGATGAACCCCCCAGCCGACAGATGGGGATGGGGAGCGCTGGAAATCCCCGTGACCCCGCTCGACGGAACGTAGGTTCCGTCCACCACGGCAACCGAGGCGTTCATCTCCAGCTGGTCCCAAACCTGTGAAGGGCTCAATCCGTTCCACGTGGACTGAAACCCGAATTGATTTGTGGAGTAGAAATTGGACGAGGGCGACTGATTCCCCGGGGCGGCGTAGACCGTGTCCTGGTACGGATTTGGCGATGATCCGGGAACGTTCACTTCGATAAGCCCGGCCGCCACCGGCACGACGATCGAAATCTCGGGAGCCAGAGTGGAGTTGTTCGCGATCAGTTGCGGAAGGTTCGGCATGGGCTCCGTGGACTCTCCGAAGAAGGTGTACCCCCCGGACTGGGTCTGAATCGTACTACCCAGGTTGGACTGGACGGTCGACCCAACGCAGGCAATGGACACCATCGCGAACGTCACCAGGGCGAAGATGGTGAGCGTCACAGCGGTTCGTCCTGGCCGGCGGGAGGGGTAGGAAAGCGCGACGCGAGCGACGGGAGCGCCCCTTGTTTTACCGCGGGCGAGGCGAAGCAATGCGGCGGTCACGAGGTCCGAGTTGAAGACGTAGAGCATCAGCGCCCCGCCGACCATCAGAATGCCCTCGGTGAACACGATGAAGATCGTGCCGGTGTGGGAGTTGCCCAAGACGTATCGGTGGACCTGTTCGGCCCCCGCCCAGACGAGCAGCGCGGCTCCGACCGCGGTGAAGGCGAATCGGTTCCGGACGAATCGGGCCGCGATCAGGCCGAGCCCGATGATGATGAGAGCTCCTCCGAGGATCGGAATGGACAGGTCCGACGTGCCGTGGAGATTGGGTCCGAGGAGGACTGCCCCGAGAAGGGTCACGACCACTCCGAGGTACAGAAGCCAGGTGTAAAATCGGGTAGGTGGCGGCGTCGGCGGGATGTCCCGAATGGCTGCGACGATGTTGAGACGGCTCACCCGGGCGCTCGCGACGGCGACCGTGATCAGCGTAAGGAGGAACCCTGCGACATAGCTGATCACCAGGTCGCTCGGGGTGGCGGTGAACGACTGGAGAACCACGGACGAGGTGAGCGTGCCTGTCGCGATCAGCGGACTGAAGGCGTAAGTCAGAAGGTACCCCGCAACCACCCCAAGGAACGTCCCGGCCAGCGCGCTCCCGGCGCCGTACACCAGTCCCTCGAAAAGGTAGACGTACACCAGGTCCCGTCGTCGCATTCCAATGGCCCGGAGCATCCCCATCTCACCCTTGCGCTCCTCAGCGAGCATCGTGAATATCCCCACGATGAGCATCGCGCCGGCGGCGATGGAAAACAGGCCTAGGACCAGGAAGAGGGTCTCAATGCTCTCCCCTGAGCTGGTCGCGCTGGCGACCGCGTCCTTGAGCGGTTCATGCACTTCGAGGCCGGCAGCGGAGGGGATGGTGGCGAGCGTCGAATTGAGGAATCCACTTACCGTGTCCGAAAGTCCGATGCCTCCAATCTGCCCCCCGGTGTTCGTGACCGCGATAAAATTGATCTTGCTGGAGAGGTTCTCTAGAGCCTGTCCCGCCGCGAGGTCGACAAAGACGTTCCCCGGAACCACGCCGGCGGTCTGGTAGCCCCCCCGGTCGTCATCCACGACGATCGCTCCGAGCGTCATGACCGCGTGCGTGGTCCCGAAGACCTCGAGGGTGTCGCCGACACTCGCGTTGATCGCGAGTGCGGTTTGCTCGTCAATGTACGCTTGGCCAGGACCGGGTCCAGTGCTGGTCGTGCCCGCCGTCGTCGTGAAGACGCCGAGATTGGCGCTCTGGTTGGCGTTCGAGGAAATCAGGTTGAGAGAAGTTTCCGGAACGCCGGTAGCCTGGTCATAGAGTTGTACGGTCCCCATCACCATGGGGGTGATGCCCGCTATGTTGGGATACCCAGCCGCCGCATTCTCGATTGCGAGAAACGTGCTGTAGTTGAGGGGGCGCAAGCTCGTTGGGGCGACCCCGTAGATCGCCTCGTGAACATTGCCACCACCGATGTAGGTGTAGTGGACCACCAGGTTCTGGACCGTCGAGCCCACCGACAAGCTTCCGGAAATGATCATCGTGCCGACGAGGAGCCCAAGGAGCAGCAGAATGGTTCGTCCGCGACCCCTCCGCGCGTTGCGGATCGCGATGCGCCAGGAAAGCCGGTGCCGCAGGATCAGCACGCCCGCGACGACGGCGATGATGAGCAGGAGAACTAACCCGGCGCCGATCGTGGCGTTGACCATGTCTGTGGCGGCCCCCACCTAGCCGATGAATCGGCCGTCCCTCATCTTCAAAACCCGGTCGCACCTGCTGGCCACTTCCGCATCGTGAGTCACGACCACCATCGTCTGGCCATGATCGTGATTGAGCTCCCGCAAGAGGACGGTGACCTGCTGGGACCCCTCGTCATCCAGGTTTCCCGTGGGCTCGTCCGCCCAAACGATGGCCGGCTTGGCGACCAGTGCGCGGGCCAAGGAGACCCGTTGAGCCTGGCCGCCCGAGAGTTCGGCGGGCCGATGATGGGCTCGATCCGCGAGTCCAAGCTGTCCGAGCATGTCGATGGCCCTCTGGCGGGCCTCGCTCGCCCGAATCCCGGCAATCAAGAGAGGCAATTCGACGTTCTCTACGGCGTCCAGTACTGGGAGGAGGTTGTAGGATTGGAACACGAAGCCGGCGCGCTTGGCCCGGTACTCGCTGCGTTTCGCGTCGGCCATCGCATGGATGTCGACCCCATCGATGGTCACTTTGCCCTTCGAGACCGTGTCAAGTCCGGAGAAGCAATTCAGGAACGTCGTCTTACCGCAGCCGGACGGTCCCATGACCGCGACCATCTCTCCCCGCCGGATTTCGAGGTTCAGTCCCCGAAGGGCATCGACGGCGGTCTCGCCGCTCCCGTACGTTTTCCAGACGTCAGTTCCGACAACTACTGGTTCTTCCATCGCCGGGCTCCGTCTCGGAGAGATGGTCGCCGAGCGGTGCGCCCTACATAGTCCTTACCCGGAATGTGGCGGTGCTCGGAACCGCAGTTAAGAAAGGACGTTGCTGAGTTCGGGTGAATTGCGGGCGATGAGCGGGAATCCGAAACCTACCGACGCCCCTCCTCGACCTCCACGACCGAGCCGGGCACGGAACTTGTCCAGCTATCCAAACGTCTACGATGCCGCGTTTTCATGGGATCGTTCCCAAGAAGCCCACACCTTCCTTCGCGTGGCCGCCTCCGAATTCGGCAGACCGCCGAAGACCGCGGTCGAACTCGCTTGCGGTTCGGGACCCTTGGCACGACTTTGGGCGGCCCAAGGCGTCGAAGTGTACGGGGTGGACCGGTCGCCCCTCGCGATCGCACGGGCCCAAGAATTGAGCGGCTCACGTGTCAGGCCGAAGAACTGGTTGGTGGGCGACCTTCGCAGTTTTAGCCTCCCCAAACGAGTTGAGCTGGCGGTCGTGCCGTTGGACAGTTTGGGTTACCTGGTCGAAGAGGAGGACCTCATAGACTTCTTCGATGCTGCCCGGAGATGTCTCGCTCCGGGAGGAGTATTGGCAATCGACTTGACGTTCCACCCCGAGGGAGCCCGACCGCTCCCGATTCGAAATGCCTGGAAGGTCACACTACTACCCAAGGGAAGTCTCATGGTTGAATGGCGCAGCCACGGCCGAGCCTGGGGATCACCCCCTCGCCGATGGGAAGAAGGACGAATCACGGTACAAGTCACGGGCAGACCGGACCAGGTTTTCTGGGAGGCTTGCCCTCACGCCATTCTCAGCGCGCGCGCCCTGGGAAACCTCGCCCGGAACGCGGGTGGGCTCGAAGAAATGTGGGTCTATTCGGACGCGGCTCACCGAGCTCGCCCCGCCATGATACGTCGGGTGCGTTCGCCAAACCGAGTTCAAGGCCCCCGATTGGTCAGCTGGCGCCGAAGCTGAGCCCGGACCGCGGGGATGAGTCCATGGTCGATCACCGCCAAGGCGCTCCTGCTGACCCGGTGAAGGGCTTGGGCGGGTGGGAAGTGTGCGCTCCCATGCCCGCTCAGGTCTTACCCGGGGTTCGCGATGCTCACGGAGTGGATGGACGGGAAGCTGAACGGCAGCAGCTTCCAGCTCTTGCCCGCATCCGAACTGATGAAGAGCTGTCCCGTAGTTGTGCCGACGTAAATTCCTGGGGGGTCCCGATCGTCGGTCGCGATCCCTTCTCGTTGAACCCCGAAGTGACCGGGAAACGCCTTCGGTGAGAGAAGTTTCCGCCACTTGCGGGTCTTGTCATTCCACTCGTGGACCTGGAAATGTCCCTCTCCGGTCACGCGGGCCATCCCGTCCAACCGGACAAAGTAGGCCCTCCCCGGGACGGCCGGGGGCGACGCCACCGTGAAGCCGAAGTCGTCCCCGAGCGGTTTGCCGATTCGGACCCACTTTTCCATCCGATCGTGGGAGACGTACATCCCACCGTGGTCCTGCCGGTAGAAGGTGTCCGGGTTCCCGGCATCCGCGGCTACATCATGGACACATTGCCCCGTCTCCGGAAACTTGTTCGGAAGGAACGGCGCTTCCACTCCTTTGTTGGTCGGCTTCCATGACTCGCCGCCGTCCTCGGTCCGGAAGGTTCCCACGGCGGACAACCCCACGTACATCCGACGGGCATCGCGCGGGTCGATGAGGATAGTGTGCAGGCAGGCACCCCCCGCCCCAGGAGACCAGTCCTTCCTCTTCGGGTGATTGTTGAGCGACTCGATCGGCTCCCAGCTAGATCCCAGATCCGAGGTGCGGAAGAGCAAGTGCGGGTCGGCGCCGAGGTAGAGCGTGTTCGGCTGGCTGGGGAGCCCGGGCTCGATGTGCCAGAGATTGCTGATGGCCCATTTCGTGGTGGGATCCGAATCGTCGAACCGGGGTTTACGGTCTTTCTTGGGAGGGGTGAGCGGGGTGCCGATCTCCTTCCACGTTTTTCCCCAGTTCCGGGAACGTTGGATCATCGGGCCCCAGAAAGCGCTGTTCACGGCAGCGTAGATGTCTCCCGGATGCCGCGGGTCGGCCACCACGTGATAAACCTCGGACCCCTCATGGGACGCCGGTCCCACCTTCCATGCCTTCCGCTTGGTGTCTCCTTTGACTACGTAGGTCCCCTTCCGCGTTCCGACCAAGATTCGCATTTTGTTGTCCCGCGCCATTTTCTCCCTCTCCTTAACCGCCCGCGATTGAATGGATGATGTCTACAGTGTGGGCGCCCGTCAAAGGCGTGTCCACTCCCGTCGTTCCGCTGACGTCCTGTCCGTCCACAAAGACCCGAACGTACCGGCGGAGCTGCCCCGTTTCGTCGCGTACCTTGTACCGAAATCGTGGGTAACGCTGTTCGAGGACATCGATCATCACACCCACCGAGCCGGCCTCGACCTTCTCGCTCTTGTGCGGCCCAAATCCCCTGAGCCAACCATCCAAACGGACCTCGAGCATGGGTTCGAACGGGCGCAGGACGGATTCAGCGGACCTCAATTAATACTCTTCGGGCCGGTTCATGCCGCTCGGTTCAATGTCCGGGCCCTAAAAATACCTCGCAGGCCGGAAACTCGCCTGTGCCGGCCCCGCAGACGCCCAACCCTCGACGGGGAGGTGCAAACCCGTTTGCACCTCTGGGCTGCCACTCAGGGTTCGGAGCGGCGGTCCAGATAAGACTAGTAATGCAGCCGGCCAATGTATCCCCGCCGCTGATTTTATCGGCTCAAACCGCGAGAGTCACTACAACGGTGAAGAAGGCGTCCTGGCAATTCTGGCTCGTCGGAGGCGTAATCGCTGTTGCCGTTGTCATCCTGCTCGCCGGGGCTCTTGGACTGATACCACTGTTCCCACAGCCCGTTTCGCCCTCAGACCATGGCTGGGGGGGCCCGTTCACAGTGGGCAACGCACGGCTGTCCAAGTGTCCTCAGGGCGATAAGTTCCGGACCTCGGGTTGTTCGGGAGGGGACTACCTCTACAATCTCACGTTCGAGTCTTCACAGATTGAGTTTGACCAAATTCTGTTCCATGTCGAGCGTCCAAACGGCAGTCTGTTGATCGTCTTTAGCGTGCAAGCGGGGTTCACGATCTTCAACCAATCTGGGGTCCTTTCAGCCGACTACCCCACACCGGGAGGTTCGATGTCGATGTACTCTGGGTGGGTTTACTTCGACGATATCCAATCCACCACCACACTGAACAATCTTTACTCTCTATGGGTGGACATTGGAACTTCTAATCCGACGGGCCAGGGCTACCAACTTACATACACGGGCACCGCGGGATTCGATGGTACGGGCTCGAGCGCCCTTCCGTGAACTCGGCTCCTGGATCGCCCTTCTCGTAAGAGGGTGACCGAATAGAACGAAACACGACCTAGCTCTGAATCTAACAGCGCCTTCGAGGCAGCGTGGGTGCAAGCCAGCTTGCAACCCCCAGGCCGAGAGTATGGGTCTAGGGTCCTTCTATCCCAACTTGTTCGAATCACGGAGCTCAACTGAGGGGTGCTGCGCGGCGGAACGAAGTCAGCAGAAAGTGATCCCCCAGCAGCTTCCACGGCCAATTGCGCCCTAAGGCGAGGTCGATGTTCGCGAGCACTTCCCACCGTCGGGCGAATCGGTCGGCGTAGACCACCATGTCAGAGGTTGGAATGATGACGGGCACGCCCAGAACTCGCTCGGCCTCGAACCACCGGTGGAACTCTGCCCGAAATTCGGCCACGGAATAGGCAAAGGCGTCAACGGAGAACCGAGAGGTACCGGCGGGAACCGGAGTCTGGACTCGTCCGAACACCCGGGACCAGCGGCCGGTGATCCCGTACGCGAGCATCTCGAAAAGGCACCAACGATTGTAGACCCCTGCGATCAACGGGGCACGCGGCGCCATGAGGTCGAACAAAACGGGAGGCACCGCCCCGATGTCCTCCTCGCAGTTCAGCGCACCGTAGGTCGAGTACGCACCGTCGAACGGGCCGGAGATGACCTTTCGCACCTCCGCAAGTTCTGCGGCCGAGGCTCGGATGGTTCGAAGGGATTCCGAAAGTCCGGCCGCCCGTGCCTTTTTCCGGACCACTTCGAGCATCCGTTCTGAAATGTCCACACATACGATCTCGTGCCCGTCGGTGAGGAGGGGAAGCGTCTCCATCCCGGAACCGCACCCTACGTCGAGCAAGTAGTGCGCCGAGGAGAAGACTCGCCGGAGTTCTGCGAGCGAGCGCTCCCGGAGGAGCCGATTCACGCGGTTTTCCGTGATGTGGCGGTCGTAGTCGTCCGCAAGGTTATCGAATTCGCCGACCAGCCAGCGACGATACGTCACTTCCTTGTTGTCTGGGGGCCCCGAAGGACGGATATCGACACGAAAGACCCGCGCGGGATGAGCGTAGTGTCGTTCGAACCGACGCTCCCCGTACTTGGCTCGAAAGCGTTCCAGAACCTGGCTGCGTTCTTCGGGATCGGTGATCAGCTCCACGGTCCCGGAAACTAGGTGGTCGTCCACCCGAAGCTGCGCGCGGCCCTCCCGGAGAACCTGGGTGGGCCAGAGAGCGGTAGACTCACGAGCCACCAGCCAGATCAGGGAATTCTCCTGGACGTACCCCAGCGGAAGGGGCCCTGAGGTGCGGACTAGCTCAAGGTGGTCGGACTGGACGGGTCGGGCCGGCCCGGCGCGGCCGGGGCGAAGTTCAGCTACCACAACCCTCGACCTTTCGCCCGTAGTACGGAGGCGAGGACGTGGAGGTTCTCAACGTACGGTCGATACACGTGTCGAACCAACTCCCCCCTCATCACCTGGTCGAAGGTCCGAGGACTCCAGGTATTGCTCCCTTAACTGGTCGAACCTTCGGGAAGGGAACGCCAGACGACCTCGGCTGGTCTCGGTTCGGAAACACCAATCCGGCGATCCAGCACGTCGTTCTCGCCAGTTCCGGATCAGGCCCCCCATATGGAGGTACAGCGCTACCAAGGGGTAGACCGCCAGATTCATGGCCCGGATCGAGAAGGGAACCGGCGAAGGATCCAGGTTTCCCGGCGATTGGCTTCGGATATCGTAGAGCCGGGGAAACATGTCGCGCATCCACGGAGCTGAGGCGACGAGCCCACGGTAGTAATCTTCCCCGCTCAGAATGGCGACGTTCAGAGCCTCTCGGGCGAACAACGGGTCGTTCCGACTCGCGAACTCGGAGCGAGCGATGTTCTCCTCCAGGACGTAGTTCAGGCAAAGGGGCGGGCCTTGAAATGCGGGATGGCGCCGACGAATGATCCGTAAAGTCAAGTACATCCGCGCCAGAAACCACCAGAGGGCCCCGGTCCGAGGAACGACGAAAAGATCGAGGTCATCACCCGACTGCGGCTCTCCAAAGGCGGTCGACCCACTGATCCCGACGCATCGGACAAGATCTTGGGCGAAGGAGAGGGGGCCCCCCCAGAGGCGTTCGGCGTACTTTCGGTAGTATTCAGCCCGCGCTTCTCGCTCGGAACCGGAAGTGACGGCGATGGTGGGTGCGAACGCCCGCCCGTTCTCCACGTGAGCCAGAGAGGGACGTTCTTCCAGCCAGCTACGTAAGGCATCGACCGTGCCCGGACCTTCGGAGGGTAGCAATTCGTGAAGTTTTCGGAGGGGGACCCCGGTCCCGAATCTTCCCGCAATTCGCAGGAGGGATGCCACCCGATCCTCGGGCCGGACCCCCTCCCCGGGCTGCGTCTCGGGTAGAGCCGAGGGATGAATTCTCTCTTCTGAGCGGGGCTCGGCCCCGGCCAATCCAGGTTGCGGTCCCTGGAAAGTATCTGCGCCCAGGGTTGGGAGGGAGGGTGCCATGTTTCTGCCTCGAGTTCTGCTTCGACGAAACTAGCGGGTCGGCGAGGCCCCCCGGTTGCTAGGACTGTTGCGACCCCGATGTTGTGGATCGAGGAACGCCGCGGACAGGACCATCATCATGAGAATGGAGGTCCGGGCACCGGACCCGAACCCCCCAAATCGGAGAGAGGACGATCCGCGCCGGTTCATCGTGGTGCCACCCCCGGTAGGATAGGTACGAAGTACCTTCGCCCCGATTTGGGGCGCGGAAAAGTCGCCAAGAGTCCACTCGTCGCTTCATGACGAACGAGATGCGCCATCACGACGAGTGACACCTCGTCCGGTAGAACCCCGATCCGGTGTCCGCAGGAGAGCCCCACGGTCCAGTTCGACGACGGCGACACTTCGGCCCCGCCCGGTGTCATCGTTCCTCCTCGTCTACGAAGGTAAGGTCGGAAGGGCGGCCACGCACGCTGCGCACGCCCGCCGCGACCAGGACCGAGATGAGCGCGCCCACGGCACCGACCGCAACGAAATCGATGGTCGGAATCCCGGCGATCTCGGACGGGAACAAGACCCGCACGCTCGCGTCAAAGCCGAGCGAAGAGTACGTTCCGGCACCGGTTCCAAAGGAGACGGTCACCGTTCCCGCCGGCGCACTGCCTGACGCGGCGGCGACGGCGGTCACGTTCGTGCTCGCGGGCGTCCCCGGGTCGGCGACGGCCTCCGTGGAGACGCCCAGTTGCTCCAGCGGGGTTCCGTTGGACCAGGAGACGCTGGTGACGAGGCTGGAGGGCGAGGTCCCGAACACCAACTTTTCCGTGTTTACGTAGGCCGGGGCGGCGGTGTAGGTAATTGCAAGGTGATCTGTGCCGTTCTGCCAGGGCCATTGCGAAACTAGGAGCTGGACCGATACCGTGTCGGTCGGCATCGTGGGGGACTCCCCGTAGACCGGGAGCACGAAGTCGACCTGGATGGTGACGTTGCCGAAGGTGATTCCGGCAAAACGGGTAGAACCGACCTCCGCCGTGGTGGAGTAGTGGAGGTCGTACTGATCCTCGCTGGAGAGGTTGGTCACGTTCCAGCCGGAGGTCGAAAGAAGTGCCCCGGCGACGTCCGTGCCGGTCGAGTTGACCTCGTAGACCGTGTTGAGGCCCACCGAGATCCCACTCTCTGCACGGGCGAGGGCCGACACGGCCGCGGCGGGAGCGGTGGGCGTGAACACACAGAGAACCAGACCGTTGGACCACGACATGGGCGCCGCTTGCCAGGTCGACGTGGTGGACGCAGAAGCGTTGACCGGGATCGTGAGTAGAAGGAGGGCTACGGCGCTCACGGCGAGGAGGGGCAAGCCATGCTTCCACCGGGAGGGGCCTCGTCCAGTGCAGGTCCGCATCACTTCCTCCAAGGCACGGGGAGAACTACCCCGCTTTTGGTCCAAGAACGGAACCCGTAGGTCCAAAGGCGGGGGTTCAGGGTCGGAACAGATCGGACCAGGTCTCCACCAGACCCTCGACCAACGAGTCCGTGAAACCCTCTCGGTACGTGACCAACAGTCGCACCACCCTTTCTCGATCTCCCACCACGAAGGTTCTCCATCTTCCCCGCCTCCCCATCTGAACCACCCCAGTTTCGATGAGCCGACGGAGGTGGACGGAAAGCCGACCTTCGCTCAACCCGGTCCGAGCGGTCAGCTCGGGGACCGTGGATTCCTCGGAGCCGATGAGCGACACCAGGAGCCGCCGAGCGGAAGCGGACCGAGTCAGTCCCAGGAGCCTCCGGTCTCCGAGGGGAACTTCGGCCACAAAATAATGGTCCTGGGAACTGCTCCGTTCCCGATGGATAAGCCCGGATTGGGTCAGTCGGTCAAGATGGTAGGTGGTCTCTCCCCATCCGGTGGCCGCGGCCCGTTGAACTTCTCGTGCGCCGCTCCCAGGGGCCTGGCGGATCGCGGCGAAAATTCGACGCCGAGTTTCAAGGCTCAGCGGGTCGTCTTCCATCGCTCACGCGCGCCGGGGAAGGAGCGTGGTGGCGAGAAGGAGCAAAGTCACGATGAGGACCAGGACCAGGATGGGCAGGGTCGCCGCGGTCCACGATGGCGGCGAGACCGGCAGCTCTCCCCAGATCCAGAGGCCCCCAAGGAGGACCAGACCCGCGTTCGCACTGGCGAGGAGCAGGAATCGTGCATCTCGCGCCCGAACGTAGGCACTGGCCGGCAGGGCCGCGTTGATGCAGGACATCCCTGCGATGAGGACGGCGACAAACAGCTCGAAAAGGCCCACGAGGACGGACACCCTGTGCGACGGTTTAAGGAATTGGTGCAAAGGCGGAATCTGTTGGGCCCCGGGGGCGCCGTCCGCTGGGGGATCCCGACCCAGAGCCAAACCTAAGGTACTGACACAGAACTTGTACGAGCCTCACCACGGGGAACGGCGTCCAGGGCGCCTCCCGCCGGCCGGGCATTCCCGAGGTTGGCAGCGAGGTGGGCAGTTTGCCTTAGGGCTTACCGCGCTTCGGCGGGGATTCGTCCAGTCCCCGATAGGGTGCCATCCAGAGACTCTCCAGCATATTCGGAGCGTCCCGTTCTGCGGCGGCCCGCTCGGACTCCGTCAGCGGTCGCGGGCTGAGGCCTACCCACGCGAGGGCCCCCAACGCGAGCATTCCGACTAAGAACGAGATCGAGAACCAGAGGTCCGGGTCGTCCCCGAGTTGCAATCCCAATCGGTAGAGACCGAGCAGGACCCCGGTGACGAGGAAGCATACTGCCGAGGCCCACAGCAGGAGCAAGAATCGGCGGCGACGCTCGGGAATCAGCGTGACCTGAGCGAGAGCGCTCAAGATTGCTTGGGGTCGGGCGTCACCTCGGAGAAGGAACAGGGTAAGTCCCCCCACTCCCACCGAAACGAAGAGGACGAGAATCGAGACCGTAGCCGAAAGGTCGGACACATACCGAACTTCCACCCCCCACTATCTTAACCCGACCATGCCCCAAGAAATTCATCCCTCCCGGTGGTTCCGGGGACCGCGGGGGGATTGTTTGAGAACCGTGAGAGATCGCCCTTTCGGATTCGATCTGAATATCCGGTGAGCCCGTCCTCGACTCCGAATCGCAAGAGTCGGGGTTTAAGCCAAGTTCCGCAGTCGAGGATGCGTGGATGCTGCCTTGGCCGCTCCGGGTGAGCATGGCCGTACGTGGGCCGCGCGCGGCATTTTCCGTCGATGGCTCCCCCCTGCTCGTCTCCTTTGGATATCTCTGGTCGTACTCGGCACATACGGGGTAATGGTCCTCCACGGCCTCGGATTTCTCCCCCTCCTGATCGTCCCGGCAGTGGCCGTGGGAAGCGACCTCATCTTCCAGGTCGCGAGATTCCCACGGCCTCGATTTCCCGACGCCGCCCTCGCAACCGGACTTCTCATCGCGGTCATCCTTCCCCCTGTAGTCCCTCTTACCCTCGCGGGGGCCGTTGCCTTCGCCGCCATCGGCATCCGCCACGCAATTCGCTACCGAGGACATCCGTTTTTCAATCCCGCTGCCTCCGGAGTGTTTCTCGGCGCGCTAGTTTTCGGGCTGGCTCCCGCTTGGTGGGTGTCATTGGGCCAGTATGGAGAGTTCATCATGGTGGGCCTCGGGTTGTTGCTTCTGGCCCGAAGTCCTCGAAGCTGGCGCCTTCCACTCGGATTCTTCGTCGCCTATGGGCTGACGGTAGCAGCCGTCCACTTGCTGATCAGCGCCTCCTTGAATCCCAACGTCCTCTTCCTGGAAGTCGCCGATCCAGCGACTATCTTCTTCGGGTTGTACATGATCACGGAGCCCCGAACCTCCCCGGCGGATCCAGCATTTCAGGCCCTCTACGGTGCTGGCGCGGCGATTGGCGCCGTCACCCTTTCTTTGGTCTTCCCTTCGATCGGGATCTTGATCGGCCTTCTCATCGTGAACATAGTGGTAGGAGGGTTGCGAGTCGTATCTTCGGCCCCGGTCGCCCGCCCCGTGCGTCACCCGCGTGTTACCCCCAAAGGGACTCTGTCAGATTCGCCGGCTCGCTGGCCTGTAGCTTACCGCGCCTCGGCGGTCTTTTTCGTGCTCGTGGTCGTACTCGCTACGATCGCTATTTCGCCGAATGCCAACCCGCAGCCGATCACTATCACCACCCCGGGAGGAGGCGGGGGGGGACATGGAGGAGGACCTCCACTTACCTCGTGCGCTCATGATAATCCCGCGATCCCTGCGAGCACTCTGAGCTCCCTCCATCAGCTGCTCGGACCTTCGGTCATCTTATCCGACAACCCGAACAACGGGGTCGTCGTCTTCTACGACCCGGTCAACCACGTTACGGTCACGGAATCCGACCTGTACGAAGACTTCGGATACGCTGAATTCAACGGGGACGACTACGCGGTCAGCGGGTGCCATCCCTGAGCTAGGTCGGTTTGGTCTGCCAGTGGGTACAAGTCAGGTTGCACCCAGGTTAGTCGCTCAGACGCCCCAGAACCGGTCGAGTTTCTGTTGTTTCGTCTTGGGCGCCTTCGGTTCAGGCTTGGCGGCGACTTTGGCTTTCTTGCGCCGGTGGGTCCCTACCACCCAAGCCACGCTCTCCCGGGGGAATTCAAGGGCGGCAAATTCGGCGACCGCTCCCCTGCGGGGCGGAGAGATTCCCGGAGCGCGCAGGGCGGACGGCGTGGGGATGCGTCTCAGTTCCCATTCGAGTTCGCTCATCTCAACATACGTAATAAATGACGTAAATAAATAGTCGTCGCTAAAATGCTATAGTTACTCACGGGTCCAAGTGTCACTGCCCTCCTGCCCTTTCCTTCGAGGTTCGGGCCGGCCCCCTCGCGGGCTTCACCGCATAGGGCCCCACACTGCCCCGGAGCCATCAAACGCGCCACGCGCGAGCTCGCCCGCGCGGTCTTCGGGCGACGGCCCTCTTTCAGGGAGCCAAGACACCGGCTCACGCCATGAAAGGAGTCTCAACGGCGCGCGATAGCCAACGAACGCCGCACCTCAGGCGACAGGCCACTTCAGCTGCGGTTGAGCAGTGCTACCTCAATTTGGTCCGACACCGGAGGGGTAACTATCGCATGGACCTGGATCGGAATCTTGGCGTGCTCGAACAGAACTCCGACCGGGCATGTCCTCAAGGTGATGTCGAGCGTGTCCTGGACCTCATCCATTGGGGCCGCGGTGACCACGTGCAAGGTTCCCGCCACGGAAGTAATGGTCGGCGATCCCGCTGGGCGCCGCGCTTCAAGGCCGATGGTCATTGCCTCAAAAGTCAGTTTCCGCTTTTTCGCGACTAAGGCGAAAATCGTGGTGACGCAACCCGCGAGAGACAGGACCGAGAGCTCCAGGGCCGACGGCCCGAGGTCGCGTCCCCCCTCGTCCGCGGGAAGGTCCACGATCAATGAGTGTCCCCGTCCGTCCTCTAGACGTGTTTGGTTGCCACCCTTCCATGTCCCAATCGCCTTCATGGGTCTCCCCTCCCGGTTCCAACGTTTACCTTTCGGATAGAAAGTTGGGCCCGGCCTCGTCTCCCTCCTTCGACTTACGGAGGGAATAGGCCGGCGTCAAGCCGGGTTGACGTAGTGAGGGCGGGACCAGGGCCTTTCGTCCCCTGAGTGGGTGCAAGGCACCTTGCACGCAGCCTTCGGCGGTTGTTGGGTGCGGTCTCTAGGTCGGTTGGGCTATTGCCAGCCACCGGCGTAGCAACTCATGCTGAGCCGGCGTCAGCCCGATCGACAACGCGACATTGTCGCTCGGACGGGTGACGGTCACGACCCAGTCGCGGCCATACAATGGGTGCCAGTGTGAACCGTCGGCGAGCTCGAGACTGGACCACGGATACAACTCGGGATGTCGGAAGCGTCGGAGTTCGAAACCGGCTTCCGAAGCCCCGACCGCCCAAGCTACGTGAGTAGGGAACCCCAACGTGAGCTCGACCACGGCCGTTACGGCCAAGGCCGTCGGCCACGCGATCCACTCGGATGCAACGAGCGACCAACCGAACTCGAAGCCGAAGATGAGGGCGAATAGGCCCGCGATCAAGAGTTCCAAAACCACGACCCGGCCGATATCAGCCCCAACGGATCGGCCGACGAGCTCGACGTCGAGGTCCATGGATAGGGAGACGACCTAGCTTCCTCGACATAAGCGGTGAGGGTGCAAGAGCCGATGACCGGAAACTGGTGGGCGGACCCCCCCCGTCAGGAAGAGAGAACGGCCGAACGCCGGAACGCTCCCAGCTGGAGGCAGCCCCGATTTTCCGCTAGTCCCGTCCCACGTAGTCGAGGATCTGCTCGACCACCTGAGCCACGAGTGCGGTGGTATCCACGACCAGAACCGGCTCATCCCAGGGCTGGAACTCCCGCTCCGTTACCTCTTCCCAGGTGGGCTTCGGCAACGGGGGGTTCCGTGCCTCCCGGTCCTCCACCCTGCGACGGTGCTCCTTCAGATCGGGGCAAGTTACGTGGATGGTGAAGCGTTTTGCCCGAAGTTCTTCCGCGAGATCACTCCACATGCGACGGGCGGGCTCCACTCCATTGACGGCATCGATCACGACCGAGCGGCCGATTCGGAGCTGATCGGCCGCTTGATCCCGGCATCCCACGTAGGCCGCCAGCCCCGTCTCGAACGATCGCGGAACCCCGGCCTTGACCATCGCGGCTTCGAGCGTGTCTACGCGTAACCAGGAGGCGTTGAGACGCTCGGCCACCGCCTCGGCCAAGGTGGACTTTCCGGTACCGGGAAGACCGGAGAGCACGATGAGATTCGGGGCCCGCTTCACCGAGTCACGGCCCTGTCGACCCCAATCTCTCGGGCAGACGGAGGAAGTTGGGAGTTCCTTCCCATGCGCCTCGGGTTCGGAGGACCTGGCGCATGGAGCCGAGCGATGGCTGGGTCGTCCGGGTTACCGGGAAGGACCGGGCGAGGACGGAGTCCCGCCCATCGACGGGGAGGCGTCCTTCCACTGAGGCGCCTTGCGCGGAGTCGAGGTGCGAGGTTTTCCACCGGAGGATGAGGGAGCGGCTCCCGGAACGCTGCGTTCACCCGAGAGCAGACCCGCGCCCTCCAGCTCTTCGATGACCTTCTCGACCGCGAGCTGGATGTCCGAGGGGCGACGAGCTCCGGTACAGACCATCTTTCCGCTGCCGAACAGCAAGAGAACCACGCGAGGAGTTTCCATTCGAAGGACGAGCCCGGGGAATTGCTCCGGTTCGTACTCCACCCGGTCCAGTCCCAGGGTTACCGCGATCGAGTTCAGGTTGATCTCGCAGCCCAGGTCGGAGGTCGCCACGATGTTCTGTACCTCGATCTTCGGATGCATCGTGATCCGCTGACCCATCTTCTTGATCTCTCCGGCCACCGTGTGGATCGAGGTCTCCACATCGAGCATGCTCTTTCCGCCGGTGCAGACCACCTTTCCGGATCGGAACAGCAGGATCGCGGTCTTCGGCTGCTTCAACCGGTAGATCAGGCCGGGGAACTGTTCGGGCTCGTACTCGGCACCGTTGAGACGGAAGGCGATCGACTGCAGGTCCAACTCGTCACCCAGTGAGGTCGAAGCCACCACGTTCTCGATTCGGATCCGTGTCATGACATTATAAACAGTATTTAAATGGGTATTTAACGAAGCGCCCCACCCCCCTCCGGGGAGTCTGTTTGAGGGTGAGTTTTGCGCGTGATGAGCTCCGGACCAACTCATTTCTCGCCGGGAACAGGGTTTCGGACCTCGACCCCCGATTCCCGGTTCCCCCCCTGCCGCACGAAACGAAAGACGCCCCCCTGACGAGGTTCTGAGTTTATACCCCCAGAGCGCGATGTACGACTTCTCCCGAGAACCGGGTCGCAGGGGGAGAGCCTCTCCCGTTCTTCCCGGGGAAGCAGAACCATGCCCACCAGACCCAGGACCTACGCTCGCGATTGGAATTTCCCGGCGTCCTTCGGGATCTGGGGAGCCAGCGCGGCCGACCGGTCCCGACTGGCCTGGGCCATTGGCCGCAAGATCGACCCCGAGCCGTTTTGGCTCCAGGTGACGAGTCGCAACGGACCGGCCGACCCGGGCGAGAACGCCATCGTCGACCGAGTTCCCGCGGACCACCTGTTCCTGCTCGACCCCACGGACCTCACGCCGGACACCGACCTCGGAAACATGGCGAGCTGGTTCGTCCGCGACGACATCTCGGCGGATGACCGGATCCGGACCCTGGCGGATTTCATGCGGCTCCCCGCTCTGGCTCGGCACATCCTGGAGGACCGGAGCGCCATGGATTCGACGAGAGCGTTGATCATCGCCAACTCGGACCGGGCCGCCAAGCTGTATACCGCCAAGGTCGGTGGGATCCGTCCGTTTGTCGAGGCCATCAACTCGAAGGCGGCCACGATCATCTTCACCATCTCGCGCGCCCCCCAGTTACAGAATACTCCGGCGGTCGACTACCTCCTTCGACTCGACGACGAGGGCCCCGGCGGAATCTCTGTCGTCAAGGTGGAGTGCCTGCAAGGAGCGCCGCAAGGGGTCCCCGGCCTGCTTACCGCTGGGTACCGTCAACCGTTGAGCGTCATGATCGAGGAGATCGAACGTTCCTGAGGCCGCGCTGGCCCGCGTGAGTCAGGGGGATCCCCCACCGGGGAGTTTCACCGCCACATCAAGATAGAGAATTCCGGTGAACCCGGTGGTGGGTGTGGTGAGGGTGACCGTCAAGGTCCCCCCAATCCCCCCTCCCATGTTGGCCGGCACCGCCACGTTCGTCACGGAGAATCCCCCGGTAACGGCCGAAACGCCCCCGATGAGGCAAGGTCCGGAGCCGGACGGGGTCGTGAGCGGGGTGGAGACTTGGATCGACCCATCGTTGAGACCCGAAACCCCGGGTCCCGTCAGGTTGGACCAGCCACAGTTTGGCGCATCAGTTCCCAAGAACTCGTAGTGGACCCCGGTTACGTCGACCGTTTGGCGTTCCGACACAACGTAGAGGACCGCGGCGAGCACGGCGATAATGACCACCACCACGACCGTTATGATCCGCCAATGCCGTTTGAGGCTCTCTTTGGATCGAGACCCGGCGCTCTGCTTGTCCACCGACCCGGCCCGCGCCATGAGTGAATAGAACTCGCGAGTGGGCTTACAAATATCTGTCTGCCCGCAACCCGTCGGCCGATTGGTGGCGCATTCGGTGCATGGTGGGGGCCCGGTCCGTTCCGGCGCCGGGTGGGATCCAGCGCGGCACGAACTCCGCGGGAGAACTGTTCGTAAACGGTGACCCCGCCTGAGCGACCATCCTTAAGGCCCCTCCCGTGCTCTCTCACCGAAGTGCGCGACATCGAGGCAGCCTGAAATGACGACAGAATGCGAAACCCCGGGTTGCCTCCACCAGAGGCGCCTCCACGTCGCGGATGGACAATGCCGCGCGTGTGCGTGCACGACGTACACCCGTACGGGCCCAGGTCATCAGACCAAGGCGGCACGGAAGCAGGTCGCCCAAGCACTTCGAAGCTGGTGAGCCCAGTCGGGGACTCGGAGATTGCGGCCTCTCGAGGCAGCGATCCTGGTGCCGAATATCTCGCTACGGGAGCCCCGTAGTCGTTGCACCGCTGTAGGAGCCGACCCCTACCGCTTGCAACGCCAGGGATTCCCCCAATGTCGAACTGGTCTGACCCATGTCCACGACGACCGTGTCCTGGCTGGTCACGGGGGTTGTCCCCGAGATTCCGTTGGCGAACGCCTGCCAGGTCGAACTCATCGATAGCGGGCCCGAGCTCAACGCATAGCTTACGACGACTACCCCGGTGATGCTGACTACCGAAAACGCGGCCCCGCCCGTCGCCATGAACGTGGCATCGGTGGCCGTGACGACCTTGAGCTCAAAATTTCCAAGCTCGACCGTCGACGATTCCACGGTCAGCCGATAGTAGTAGTCTCCCACCTTGCACCCGTTGAGGTCCGCGGGCGCTACGCCCGACCCCGACGGGCACGTGCCCCCGACCGCGCTTCCGAGGGCGAGGGCGCTGCCGATGGGCGGGGGCAATCTGCCGCAGTAGGAGGAGGCCCCCTCCGACCCGTTCGACGCGGTCCGGACTGTTCCGTTCGCAGCGTACACCCTCGAGAAAAAGTACGAGTAGTTGTGACCGCCGCAGCCGTCGGCCTGGATCAGCCAGATCGGGACGATCGAATGGAACCCTTGGGGCTGCTGCATATCGAGGTAGTAGGAAACGTTCGCCCGCGTCACCGAGGAGGAGAACCCCGCACCGGCCCTCGAGCCGAAGGCCGCAGTGGCCGCGGCGGAGCTGTCCACCAAGCCGCCCGGGAGGGGCTCGAGGCCGCCGGGCGCACACCCGGGCCCGGTGGTTTGACCGTCCTCCTGCGCCGAGCCGTTCTGGACGGCTACGACCAGGGTGGCCCCGCCGGCGGAAATGTACTGATACAGCCACGCGTTCGCCAATCCGGAGTAGTACTCCCCGGTGAAGGCCGGGATGGTAATCGAGGTGATCGTCGACCCGTGGAAGGGACAGGTCGCATTGCTGTAGTTCTGAACGAGAATATGCTGCGCCCATGTGTAGTCGTTGGCCCCGACGAAGATCAGCGTCCAAGGTCCGCCCCCGGTCGAGGTAGCGAGGCTGTTCGCCGGTCCGGCGGCCGACTGTTCGGGCTGGGGTCCCGATGTCGTGCTCGTGCCAGTGTGGAGACCCGGTATCACACCGGTAACGAGAAGAGAAAGGACAACGATTACTACGACCACTACGACCGCGATGGCCCCGAGCATGCCTTTCGAGGGACCCGGCCGATTCGGGGAGGCAGGCGACGAAGTGAGGGGCGACGCGGCAGGCGGCGCGGTGGATGGCCCAGGGGAAGCGACCGTAGGGCGACCGGACAGAAGCCGGACCACATGCTAGCTTATGACCCGGCCGTCAAACCGGGTTCATGACTGTCCTGACCAGAGGAACGAAGGCACGGCAGAGTCAGTGGGCCGTGAGAGTCTGTTCGAACTTCCTCAAGTCAGAGCGAGTAATGCCGAGGAACCTCCTTCCGTCCACGCGGCTCACGAGCGCTCCGTCTCGAAAGACGAGGATGGAGGGAGAGATACGAATTCGAAAATCGTCCCAAAGAGGATTGTCGGTATCGGTGATGTCCGCGATGGCCATGGTGCCGGGCACCTTTCCGTGGAGGGCGAGAAAGCTCGGCATGAAGCGACGGGTGACCGGGCACCATGTAGCGCCGAAGCAGACGACGTAGGGTCCGGTCCGGTTCAAGCGCCCGTTCGAGAAATCCGTCTTCCCCAGCACTTCCAGGCCAGTGGAGGCCTAAGTGAGCTCGGCCATTCTCCCGTATCCCCTTCCTGGTCTCAACAACCCAGGGACGGGAGGTTTGAGGCGTTTTCGCCCGAAGGAAGCTTTCGGTCGATCGGCCTGAGGTGGTGGCCCTGGTCCTTGCACCCATCCATCGGCCTTGTCGGGGCGTTTCGCGACCTGTCCGGAGTACATTTAGTGGGACCCCTTGTGGGGTGGTTGCGAGCCTGCTCGCGAGGACGAAAATGAAGCTCGAACAGGTCGGCCTTCGAGTGACCAATTTCCAACGCTCTCTCCGATTCTACACCGGGGCGCTCGGACTGAAACTCCGGGCGAGGGGGGACACCCGAGGCTGGGGCGGGGGTCTTTGGGCCCAGTTGGAGGACCCTCGTTCTCATCGGGTCGTCGAACTGAACTGGTACCCCCGCGGCTCGTTGTTCGGTTCCCCGTACTCCGCGGGGGACGGGGTCGACCATCTGGATTTCACGATCGGGGTCGCTCCCGTGGCCGCCCTAGAGCGAGAGTACACCCGACTCCTCAAATTGGGCGCGAAATCGACGCGGTATCGTCCGTCAACGACGGGAGGCTGGATGGCCAGTGTCCGAGATCCTGACGGCATATGGATCACGATCGGACGTCGGCCGACTCTCGCAGAACGGCGGGCCCTGGCCCGGGGACCGACCAAGAAGAAGGAGACTGACTGACGGAGTTGGAACTCCGTAGGGAGAGGAGGATCGCCGTGGATAGCACATCGAGTTCCGGCTCGACCTCGATCCGCGAGGCCGCCCGACCCGCTGAGGTCGAAGAAGCGCGGGCCTTGTTCCTCGAGTATCGCGCCTGGCTCGTCGAGCACCGAGAGGTCACCGCCTTCGGGGACGAGATACTCGCTCGGGGACTCGCGCACCTGGACCGGGAGATCGAGACGCTTCCGGGCGAGTATTCTCCCCCGGATGGGGCGCTCTTCCTGGCCTATGATGGGACTACCGCCTTTGGTTGTGCAGCGATCCACCGTCAGTCTGAAGGGGTGGGGGAGTTCAAACGGCTGTACGTCCGAGACTCGCACCGGGGCCGGGGGGTCGGAATGCAGTTGACTCGCCGAGCCCTCGAAAGAGCGCGCACCCTGGGGTACCGGCGGGTGGTTCTCGACACGCTGCCCACCATGGTCGGTGCGATCGCGACGTATCGGAAAATGGGATTCCGAGCCACGGAACGGTACTGGCCCCACCCCGTAATGGACGCCTTGTTCTTCGAATACGACCTGGCCAGTCCGTAGCCGCTTCGGCCCGGTTGGGATTCTACCTCCCGGGGTGGGGCTCCGTGGGGGCCGCCACTGAACGTCCGTGTACTTATGGCCCTCTCGCGCTCGTTCCCTTGACGATGGGCGACGAAACGCGCCCCGGGGACACGCCCGACTCCAACGTGGGTAACCTGACCCTTGCCTCGCTTTCGGCCCACTTGAAAGCCCCGCGGCGGTGGCGCGGCGGTCCTGCCTGGCTCGTCATGATCGCCGACGTGGATGCGGCGAGTATTCTCACTGCGCTGGCGTCGGGCTCCAGCTACCGGTACGACTTCATCTGGGTCCTGGTCGCGCTGACCCTTCCCCTGTTCTTCATCCAAGAGGCCGCCGGCCGCATCGGATCGGTCACCGGAAAAGGTCTGGGAGAATTGGCGAGGATCCACTACCGACCCGCGGTTGCGAAGGCCTCCGCGGTCTCCATGGCGGTGGGGGATGTGGCGACCTACGTCGCCGAGTACGCCGGCATCGCGCTCGGCCTCAGCGTGTTTGGGATTCCCCCCGTTATCTCTCTTCCGATCGCGTTCGTGGCCCACATCGCTCTCGTGGTGCGCGGTCCCTACGCCTGGGTCGAGCGCGTGCTCATCGGTATCTCCGCGGGGGTCGTGATCGCCCTGACCGTCGTGGTCCTCCATCGCGGGCTTCTCCCCTACTCCCCGTTGGGTGTCTCCGCCGCTCCGTCGTTCTTCCTCCTCCTAGCGGCGACGGCCGGCGCTGTCGTGATGCCGTTCATGCTCTTCTTCCAATCCTCGGCAACGGCGACGAAGCGGACCTCTATCGCGATCTCCCGACAATCCACGCTCGTCGGGGCCGTCGTCAGCGAGGCGCTCATGATCGCGGTCGTGATGATCGGGGCCGGCCTCAACGGCTCCATCGACCTCACGACGAGAAGCGGGTTCACGAGCGCGCTCTCGGCGGGACTTGGCACGAACGGGGCTTATGTGATGGGCGCGGGGCTCGTCGCTGCCGCGTTCCTGGCCCTCGTCGTCATTTCCCTCGGGAGCGCGTGGGGCGTCCGTGAGGCCTTCGGGCTGAGCCCGCGAAGCACGATCTGGATCTATGCGCTCGAAAGCATCCCGGCGGTCTTGGTGCCCCTGTTCTACCCGCAGCTTATCGACCTGATCTTGGCCCTGATGGTGGCCATGGTCTTCATCCTGATCGTCCCGGGGATCTTGGTAGGGAAGATCGCCTCCGACCCGAAGATCATGGGCAGGGAAGCTCTCCACGGGGCTTGGCGGGCTGCTTTTTGGGCCAGCCTTGCGTTCGTCGTGTCCGTGGGCGTGGTGGCCGTAGCGGTCTACGCCTAGGGCGAGCTCATTTTCTCGGGACGGTTGGGCCGCTCCGGACATGGCCGGGTACTCGGATACGCCACTGCCCAACAAGCTCGGCATCCGAACCGGTTTCCGGGTGTACCTTTCGAACGAGCCGACGGAGGTCCACGTGAAGTTGCGGGCGGCCATGACCGGCTGCGAACCGGCACCCGCGCCGGACGGCATCCTCGACTTCGCCCTCGTGTTTTCAACCTCTCGCGCGGAGCTGGGACGCACGTTCCGCAAAGTGAGCCGGGCACTGGCCCCGGCGGGGATGGTCTGGGCCGCCTGGCCCAAGAAAAGTTCGGATGTCCCGTCCGACTTGGACGAGCATGTGGTCCGCGAGATCGGTCTTCGGGCCGGACTCGTCGACGTCAAGGTGGCCGCCCTTACAGATGTCTGGTCGGGGCTCAAGTTCGTGCGCCGGGTGAAGGACCGCGAATCTCTCCCGTAACCCCCTCGAAGGGCCGGTGACCGTCCGGAATGGACGGAGCGGCGGTTCGGGCCAGCGTCCGGGCTAGAGCTTTTCGATCCGACCGGTTCGGCCGAGGGATATCTGCGGCCGACCATTGTAATCCTTGACCCACCCTTCCACGACCCGGACCTTCTCGCCCTCCGAGACCGTCCCGACCTCGTCGCCCCAGAGTACGAGGGAGATCTCTCCGGTGCCGTCCTTCAGGGTCCCATTCTGGACCTTCTTCTTGCCCCCACTGCGGGGCTCGAACTCTCGAACGGTCTCCAACTTGGCGATCGTAGCTTCGAAGGTTGCGACGCGACCGGGCCGAAGGTCCGAGATGAAGGTCTTGGGTGCGGCGCCGGTGGACATGGGTTGACCCATGGCGAGGAAGAGAAAAGCCCCACCGATCAGGCGGGCCAGCGGATAGCGGGGGACTGCGGGAGGAGCGCAGCCCCGAGAAGCCTAAGACCGCAGGTACAGGATCCGGCCCCCGCGGATCGTGGCACGCACCTGGGCGAACGCGCCGACCTCGTGCATCGGGTCCCGGTCCAAGAGCACCAGGTCGGCCGGTCGGCCCACGCTCACGATCGCCGGATCCTCTCCCCGTCGGAACCGATGGGCCGGGGCCGTGGTCAACATCCGGAGGATGCTCGTCCCGTTCAGGCCGCAACGCTCGAGGGCGCGAAACTCGTCGTCGGTGGAAGGATCGTGCAAGTACCCGACATCGGTCCCGAACAGAAGTTCTCCGCCCAGCGCATGAAACCTCCGGACCACTTCGTAGATCGGCTGGAGGTATTCGGGGCTCGGGCTCACCGTGTCGGCGAACATCTTGAGCGTCGGGGTCATCGCCATCTGGCGGTCTACCAGCGTGCGCAGGATCGATTCATCGATCCCTTCGGTGGAGTCCGGAGGGTGGGCCAGCACGTCCACCCCGGCCTGGATCGCCACGCGGGTCCCTTCCAAGTTCGAGGCGTGGCTGTAGGCCAGTTGACCGTGGGCGTGGGCGACCTCCACCGCGGCGCGGGCGACCGACTCGGCCATGTTCTTCACCTTGCCGCGGGCGATGTACGAACCGGTGAAGAGTTTCACGAGGTCGGTGCCGCTCGAGATCATCTTCTCCGCGATCCGGCGAGCGACGCGGGGAGAGGCGGGCTGCGGAATCAGAAATCGGACCCAGAACGGGATGCTCCCCCGTAGGTAGTAGGGAATCCCTCTCGGAGGATACAGCCCGGGCCCCGACGTGAAAATTCGAGGGCCGTGCAGGCCGCCGGCTTCGATCCGCTGGCGGAGGGGGAAGGTGACGCGGGGGTCAGAGCCCGTGTCGACGACCGTGGTGAATCCGCGGCCCGTCAGCATTTCCTGAAGCTGGGTCTCGAGGAGATCGCGCGACTTCCGCGCCGGGTCCCTCCATTGGCGCTCGGTGAAGCGAACGTGGGCGTTCCAGAAACCGGCCGTGAGGAACTTCCCGTCGCCCGGAAGGACTCGGGCCTCCGGCGGGATGGGCAGATCGACTCCGACCGCCTCAATACGGCCCGCCCGCATCACGACCGTCCCGTTCGGGATGGACGGTTCGTCCGGCGAAGGATAGATCCGGGCACCCTGGACGGCCAACAGGGCCGGCTCCGCGGAGGTGCTGGTTCCGCCCGTCGGAGCGTTCACGCCTACCGAACGGGCGGCCAAGGAGGAAGTACGGTCCACTTCCTTTGCAGGACGCGACCCCCCTTATCTTAGCGCGGGACGGAGCCCGGGATCTCGGTTCCCATCGTCGGCGCTCACTCCGAATTTCGCTTCCGAGTCGCGACCTGCGCACGCAATCGGGCCTCGACCTCTCGATCCTCGAGACCTTCCACGACCAGCAACTTCGCGCGCGACGTGCCGGCTTGCTCCCATCGAACCGAGGAGGGCGGCACGGCCAGCCAGCCGGCCACCAATCCGGCGACCGCACGATTCGCCCGGCCGCTCACCGGGGGTTCCCGACAAGCCACCACCCAGCGTTGGCGCCACGCGTCCCACCCCAACGAGTCCGAAGGGCTCCCCGCTTTGACCCAAACCGGAATCCGCGTCATCGGGATTGCCTCACGGGGAACCCATTCTTGGCTCGCATATCGGCTGTCTCCCTCGCTCAGGTCTCGTGACTCCGGGGGCACGGGTCACCGCTTCGGAGGCCCGCTCGAGGGGGGGCCACCCTGATGGCCATCTGAAGGGGAAACGGGGAAGTAGCCGAGCGCCAACGCGTTGACATGACCGATTCGAACCGGGTCGAATTCCTGAACCCCCCTACGATGCACCCCCCGGTTGGATACTCGCACGTGGCTCGGGTCTCCGGCGGCGGCCTCGTCTTCATCTCAGGACAAGTGGCCCTGGACCCATCCGGCACGGTCATTGGGGCCGGCGATTATTCTCGCCAGGCGGAGCAGACCTTCAAGAATCTCGAGCTGGCACTCCAAGCGGCAGGAACGACGTTTCGATCGGTCGTGAAGCTCACGATCTTCGTGACCGACATCCGAGGACTCCCCGAGATTCGTAAGGTCCGCAACCAGTTCATCGACCCGGAACACCCCCCGGCCAGCACCGCGGTCCAGGTGAGCCGCCTCTTCCGCCCCGAACTGCTCCTCGAGGTCGAAGCGGTCGCTGCGATAGACTGAATCTGGGGTCGAGAGCGAGCCGGAGAAGACCCGCGTTGCGACCTATACCGCGTGACGTATATCCCCCTCCAACTTCCGCGCGGTGATGCAGCGGATGGCCATCCCGCGGATGGGCTTGGTTCTCGCCGTAACTCTCGTCATGGTGGCCTCGGGCTTGTTCATCGTGGGGAGCAGTTCCGGTCCAACCCGGACTCCCATGGTGGGCGCCGTTGCGCCAACCGCCACCGGATCCCCAGCCATGGTCACTGCCGACGCTCCGACCCCGTCCGCCGCTGCCGTTTCCCTCCGCGTTCACTCGGAACTCGCGACCGACCGCGTTCCCGCCAAGGACGTTTTCCTCCCGAATTTCAACGCCCACGTCCCCCTCCTTGACCACATCGTATCACCTCTCTACACCGAGGCGCCCGCACCGATGGGACTGGGGTACTTCGGCACCCAGGAAGTGAACGGGAAGGACGTGGGCTCGGTCTCCTACACGGCGAGCGTGGAGGGCACTCTCACCCTGGACAGTCTCAACTCGACGTACATGGACGCCTCGGGTCCGGACACGGTCTCGGTCCAGCTCAACACGGTGTTGACGGGAGTGGACCTGTTCGGGAACACGAGCTACCAGTTCTGGATCCAGAACGTTCCGGAATACATCCCGCATCTGGGCCAGCTCTCGTTCATCGACAACATCTGGAACTTCTCCAACCCGGCCTTCAATTTCACGGCCAACTCCCTGTACAAGTATGACGGGTTCGAGTACCCGCCGATCTACTATTTCGCCAATGGGCCAACCTTCCACACCGCCATGCCGTTCACGGTTCGGGTGTACAACAACGCGACCCTCTGGCACAACCGGCCCGTGGTCTACCTCAACTACTCCGTGACCGAGGCGAATGGACAGACGGTTTCGGGTTCCTACGACCGGGTGGTCTTCAACTCGACCGGTTCGGCCCCCGCGAAGACCCCCGCGCCCCTTCCCTCATTCCAGCTGAACGGAAAGGCCTACGGGGCGAACGGGTACCTCCCGAACGACGCCGAGCTGATGTTGGGAGGGTCGGACGACGGCTCGACCATGTCGGTCTCCGACGTTCAAGGGACGATGCAGTTGCTGACGATCCCGAACGGGACGAGTAGCTACCAGTCGGTGCCCGCGGCCTACGACTTCGGAACCGACACGGGAGAAACCACCGAGGGGATGGCGGAATGGGCCTCGGGCGGGTCCTCCCCCGAGGCGCACTTGGGCCCGGGCCCTTCCCTGCTCGTGCCCTTGTGGGGCCTGAAGGGAGCGGCGTTCGGCCACGTCGACCAGGACCTGAGCGTCACCCCTTCCAACGCGTTCGTCTTCGTATCGGTTGGGGCCAAGTTCCACCAGGGCACGGCCCAGTGGGCCCCGGTCCTCGCGACCGGGCAGGCCGATTTTGAGTTACCGGCCGGGACGTACACGTACCAGGTTCTGTTGAGCGACTTCCGCCCGATGACCGTCACGCTTGGGGGCACTGCATCAATGACCCTCAAACTGACCCCGGACCCGGTGCTCGGTGTCTACACCCCGCTCTGGGCCTGGAACAATGCGCAACTCGCCGCCATCAGCCAACCCGGGGGCACCGGCACCAGAGCCAACCCTTACGTCCTGGTCAATCAGCCCGGCGCGATCGACCCGTTGTTCGGGCAGTTCAACGACTTCGAGTACCCGGTGTTCATGGGGGTCTTCCTCAGCTACACGACCGACTACGTTTCCATCGAGAACGCGCCCTCCTTCCTCGTCCAGTACTCGCTTCCTGGCCAGGCCGCGGCCCTCGCCGTCTACGGGTTCCCGACCTTCAACTACCTTCAGTTCACCTTCCGCAACGCGTCGAACGTCTCGCTCGTGGACACGTCGGTCATTTCCGGATGGTTCAGCGCGGAGGACACGGGGCTTTCGTTCGGGAACGTGATCCTATGGAACTCGTCCCACGACTTGATCGCCGGCAACGACTTCGAGGACATGGGGGTCTCGGTCTACCAATATCACGGGTCGAACGTCATCTGGGGGAACACCTTCACCGTCTCGATCCCTCCCTGCCCCGACCCCCAGAACCTGATGAACGCCTCCGACCAGGCGGGCCTCGAGCTGTATACGAACGGGGACCTGACCTACAACAACTACTTCGACGTCCCGCTCCCCGCGATCACGCCGGTGTACAACCCGACGACCTACCGTACCACCTCGTACCACGACCGGTGGAATGTCACTCCGGAACCGGCCTCCACGGTCCGGTGGGTGAACGGCTGGCCGCTTTCCGGTAGCATTCTCGGAACGAACGAACAGGGCGGGAACTTCTGGTCCAACTACGGAACCTCCTCGAACCCCTACGGCGTCCTCCCGTACAACGACAGCGGACAGATCACGAACGGAGGCGACTACGCCCCATTGCTCCCGTTCGCGCTCTACCGGGTAACGTTCGTCGAGCACGGGCTTCCGGCTCAAGGAGCGCCCTGGTCGATCACCCTCGACGGGTACACCCAGCATACCCGGTCGACCAGCCTGGTCTTCTGGGAACCGCACGGACTGTACGCCTACTCGGTGCGCGGTGACTCGACCTGGCACCCCCTTCTGCGGAATGGCTCGTTCGAAGTAGACCACCGATCGGTCATGGTACCGGTCTTCTTCGTCTGAGCCGACGAGGGGTCTTCCGCCAAAGGGTCCGAGGCTTCTGCCGAGTCCTCGGACTCGCCGGCCCGCGTCCGCGGCGGAACTTAGCCGTGCACGATCGTGTGGGAGTGGACCCCCGTGGCGCCGGGGGCCTCGAGCGCCGCGGAGCTCACGAGTTTCGCGGCGACCGCCACGGCGTTGATCGCCTCGTTCGCCCCGGCCTTGCGGAGCTTGGAGAGGCTGCTCGGAGCCGTCGCCACGGCCACGATGCGGAGCTGACTGTCGATCCCGCGGGCGGTAATGACGGTCAGGAGGTTCTCGGCGTCGGAGTCATCGGCGGCGATCAGCGCCCGCGCCCGGCCGATGCCGACCGACTTAAGGTCCTCCTCGGAGGAGGAGTCGCCGCGTTGCGATACATACCCCTCGGTGCGGAACTGTTCCACGTCCGCCACGTCGGAGGCGAGGATCACCGACTTGACGCCTTCCTCCCGGAAGGTCTCCGCCGTGGCTCGGGCCGTGGTCGAAGCACCGCAGATGATGACATGGTCACTGATCTCTTCCATCTGGGACCGCTGGATCCGTTGCGCGATACGCTCGAGCCGGCGCTCGAGGAAGGGCAGGAAGAGGACCACCACGGCCGATAAGAACGTTCCCACGCCGAGGAGGATGAGGATCACGACGAACGACCGGGCCGTGTCGGTCAACGGGGCGTACTCGGACCCGTTCGTCGAGATCGTGGTGACCGTGAAGTAGAGCGCCTCGCTCCACCCGTGGATCTGCGGTGCAAAGTCGCTGCCGAGCTCCCGCGCCCCCGCCATCCCGAACAAGAGGGACATCAGTGCCGCGACGACGACGATCAGCTGGGTCGAAGCGGGTCCTGTGACCGCCCCCCGGTAGAATCCGCCGCGGAACGGGAAGATGAGGACGACCAAGCACGTCGCGGCCGCCGCCGAGGCGAGCGAGAAGAGGTTCGGGCTGAACGCCGCGATGAAGATCGTCAGCGTCGGAGCAAGGAGCGAGAAGATCCACGCCACGGCGCTCTGCTCCTCGATCCGGACCGCTAGCAGGATCAGGAGGACGCCCGCGATCGCATCGAAAGGGGGGTCGTACCCCGAGAGGAAATCGCGGTAGAAGTCGGGCATGACGAGCAGGGAGGACGAGAATCCCATGACGACGAGGAAGACCCCGATCGAGGCCGTGGTCAAGGCGAGGTGTCGATTGTGAAAGGGGGGGTGCCGGGTCGCTCCGGCTCCCTCGGATGCCGGGGGCGGTGCAGGAGGGGCGCCGCCGTTTCCGCCCCTCATCGACCGCGCCAAGACGAGGAGCTAAAAAGAACCCTTGTCGAACTGGCAGGACGGCGGACGAGGCTCGAGTCCAGCTCCTGGCCGGGATCCGAATTCGGGGGGCGTAGACAGGTCCACGGCCCAAAGTCAGGGAGGGTGATAGGTCGGCGCACGGGGAAGCGAGGTTTCTTCTACCCCCCTCGGCTCCCTCCCGTTGACGGAATCGCCATCGACCTACCCAGATCGGGGCGCCCGAAGCGAACATGAGCGACCCCGGTAGTAGAGAGACAAGCCCTGCGGCGAGCACGACGACCTTTGACGACCTGCCCCTCAACGCACAACTGCGCGCGGGCATTCGCGAGATGGGCTATTCCCAGCCCACGGCGATCCAATCGGGTGCCATTCCGGACGCGGTCCGGGGACGGGACCTGATCGGTACTGCCCAAACCGGCACCGGAAAGACCGCGGCCTTCCTGCTTCCCATCCTGGAGCGACTGATGAGCCGGCCCCGCGGCCGGATCCTAGCGTTGGTCCTGACCCCCACCCGGGAGTTGGCCCTGCAAGCGGAGGGGTTCCTCCGACAGCTCGGCCGTCACACGGGCCTGCGCGGAGCCGCCGTGTACGGCGGCGTCGGGATGGCCCCGCAGGAGCACGCGCTCCGAGGCGGCGCCGAGATCATCATCGCCACTCCGGGACGCCTGCTGGACCACATGCAACGCGGATACGTCGACTTCCGAGCCCTCGAGATCCTAGTCCTGGATGAAGCCGACCGGATGCTCGACATGGGATTCCTCCCCGACGTCCGCCGGATCCACGACCGACTCCCCCGGAACCGGCAGACCATGCTCTTTTCCGCGACCATGCCGCCCGAGATCGTCCGCCTCTCGCGGGATTTCCTGCGAGACCCGCGAATGGTCCATGTCGCGGCGGAGACCGTCGCCGCCGTCGGGGTGACGCATCTCGCCGTACCGGCCCCGTCGCCCCAAAAGACAGCGATGCTGTGCCGTCTTCTCGAAGATGCGACCATGACGAGCGTACTTGTCTTCGTCCGCACGAAGCGGCGGGCGGACCGGCTCGTTCGGGACCTGGCGCGGGCGGGCATCTCGGTCGGGGTTATTCACGGCAACAAGAGCCAGAATCAACGAATCTTGGCGCTGGAAGGGTTCCGGAGCGGAAGCCATCGCGTCCTCGTCGCCACCGACATCGCGGCCCGAGGAGTGGATGTAGAAGGAGTCTCGCACGTCATCAACTACGATGTCCCGCACGAACCGGAGACGTACGTCCACCGGGTCGGACGGACCGCGCGGGCGCAGCGGCGCGGTGACGCGATCACTCTCGTGGCCCCGGAAGAGGCTCAGGATCTGCTCCGGGTGGAGCGGGTGCTGGGTGAGAAGATCCCCCGGGCGAACATGCCCGGATGGGATTACAACTCCCCCGCTCCGCCACCGGTGCTCATTGAGAACCCGCCCGGATCGCGCCCCGAGCGTAACCGCCGCGACCATGGGGGACGCTCCCCGGCGCACGGGCGCCGGGAGTATCGCCCTCGGGGTGGATCCCCCGGCGGCGACCGGTCCCGCTATCGTCGATCGCACGGGTCGCGCTACTAGGCACACGACCGGGGTCCGGAGCCGTCCGCACGACCCGTGCGGGCGAAGGCGTTTGAACCCGTCCGCCTAGGTCGCGTTCGTTCGGGGGATCCGTGCCGACGAACCTGCGCATCAGCCTCACGGCCCTTTCCATCGGATTCGCGATCGAAGGGGGCGGGGAACTCTACACCCTCGCCACTCCGGGAATGGCCCACCCCGCAGCCAACGTTTGGTTCATCGTCCCGGCACTCCTGACCCTCATCGGGGTCCTTTTCGTCTGGATCGGCCGCCACGAATGGAACGAAGTGCATCACGATCGCACCCGGCGGGCGACGCAGGTCTTCGCCCTGAGCCTCGTGGGGGGAGTTGCGACCGCGCTCCTCATCGGCCTTCTCGTCGCCTACCCCTCCATCGGCACACCGTGGTGGGCCGAGGGGGTATTCGGGGCCGGGCTCGCTTCGCTGCTCTTCGGAACTTTCGTCACATATGCGTACCTCATCTTCCACTTGGTCGCCGTGCCGAGCCGGGTGGCCCTGGGGGCCGCCGTAGCCTGGGCCCTGCTCGTCTCGGCCTTCATCACGGTCGCCCTCGCTTCCGACCTTCCCACCCTGCTCGGACTCGTCCGCGCCCGTACGTTCTCGATCCCGACCTTCCTGACGCCCGTCGAGACGCTGGCGTCCTACCTGTTCGTTTCGTATTTCCTGCTCCTCGCCGCGTACATGGAGGCCCACGTTGTGGTCGCTCGCGGGCTCGCGAACTCCGGGACCGGACCTTCCCCTCCGCCCCCTCCGGTGACTCCGAGCTGATAACGAAACTCCATTAACCGGGGCGACGATGACCCGGGAGAATGCCGTACGTCGAGTACGACGAGGTCGAGGCCGTCTGCGCCGAGTGTGGGCGCATCTTTCGTTCCGAGGAGGCGCTCGAGCTTCACCGGCGGGAGTCGCACCAGACCGCCGTACGACCCGCACCCGCCCCCCGCCGCAAGCGGGCTCCTGCTTCCCCTCCCGCCTCCGGTCTCTAGGCGACCCCGTCGTTATCCGGGTGCGCTCCCCGATGGAGCAGCACTATCTCTGGACCATCGACCGGAGCAGGGCGGGTATCCCGGCCCGCGCGTCCGGGAATTTCGGCACCCATCCGAGAGAACGTAACTTGAGGTTCGTGCCGGCCCGGTTCGCGGCCAGGTGGTGGGCCACGTCGTCCCCTACCTCTCCTCGGAGGTCTTCGTAGGCGATGGGCTCGGGGAGCGGCACCCCCAATTCGCGGGCGACCAGGGTGACGAACTCGATGAGTGCTATCGGCGAATCGTCGACGACGAGATAGTTGCCTCCGCCCACACCCCGTTCGAGAATGGACCGGTAGGCGGCCGCGGCATCGGCCAACTCCACGAACGACCAGTGATTGTGGCCATCCCCGGGGATCCGGTAGGTCCCGGCTCGAATCGACCCCACCATTCCCAGGAACCATGACCCGTCTCCGTACACCATGCCAGGTCGCACGACGATCACCTCGAGCGTCCCCGGCGCGTGGGCGGCCAATCCGGCCAGCTCGGCCTCCCAGTTCGTGAGCGACTCGCCCCGCGGGTCGAGCGGGGAGTCGTCCGAGAGGGTACCGCCCTGGTCGGCATACACCCAGTACCCTGAGCCGACCAGGAGTCGACGTGCTCCCGTGGCTCGGGCGGCCGCGGCGAGATTTCGGGTTCCCTCGACGCGAGTGCGCCGCGCCAGCTCGGCCTCCGCAGGAGATTCGGGATAGTAGGCCGCCAGCTGAATGGCCGTACCACATCCCTCCATGGCCTTGCGGACCCGAGCCGAATCCAGGACATCCCCCAGAATGGCCTGGCCGCCAGCCGACTCGACGATCGCGGCGGTTTCGGGCTTGCGAACCAACCCTCGGACGTCGTACCCCGCCCCCGCCAACGAGCGGACGATAGCTCGGCCTAGGAATCCCCCGGCACCGGCCACCAGGACGGGAGTTCGTGGACTCATTTCGGTTCGCCCGGAAGCTGACGCGTGCGCTGCCCCGGGAGGGGATGCCGGGGAAGCCGATGAAGTCTGGCAGTGGGATTCGGGGACGACGCTGAGTTCGATGTCCTACTCCGCGACCGGTGCAACCGCCGTCGCGGCCTCGCCCGGCGTGGGGGTGTGGGACGGGGCATCCGCGGGGTGGAAGCGGTAGTTGCGGAGGAACAGCGCCAAGACCCCGGTAGTCGCCGCCAGCAGAGCCCCGACCCCGAAGAGCCAGTGGAAGGCGGTAAGGGTCGGTAGCTCGACCGGTACGGTCGCGGGTCCCGCGGGGGTTTGCACCTGGGCATAGAAAGTGCCCGTGAAACTGGCGAGGACCGCCGCGACGACCACCGGACCGATGCTCGCTCCGAGGTCCTGGAACATCTCGGCCATTCCCGTCTGGATCCCGGTCTCCCCTCGGCGAGAGGAGAGCACGACGATGTTCGTGACGGCAATGATCATCATCACGAGCCCGACAAAGGTCGGGATCGGGGCCAGGATCAGCTCGGTGTAGGTCTGGTTGAACATCAGCAGCAGGAGGAATCCGAAGGTGGCCAGCCCGGCCCCCAGAATCATCACCGGCTTCGGACCCCAACGCGAGATCGCCCGGCCGACGAACGGAGCGGCGATCAGCATCGACATCGTCGTGGGCAGACTCAGCACCCCGAACTCGAACACGCTCCGGCCCAGTCCCACGACCGGAGTTTCGACGATGATGGTGATTCCCACGAACCCTAGGAAGAGGCCGGTCCCAACGAGGAGGGCCCCGACGTAGCTGATCGCGAGGTTCCGCTCCCGGAAGCGCTCGAGGTGGATCATCGGGTCCGCGGCGGTCCGCTCACGGAAGTAGAATAGGACCGCGAAGACCACGGAGAGGAGGAATAGCTCCGGGACGCCGAAGGCCAGGCCCCCGAAGTGGATGCCGGCCCAGTTCTGCCATCCCCACGAGGGCCCCTGGGACAAACCTAGAAGGAACGTCGCCAGTGCCGCCCCGAGGAGTGCGGCGCCGGGAACGTCCAGCCGGACCGCCAGGCGGTGGCGGGACTCTGGGAGCTGCCAGACCGCGAGGCCGAAGATGCCGAGGGCGAACGGGATGACCGTGTGGTACGCTGCTTGCCAGCCAAAGTTCTGAATGATCCACGCACCGCCGAACAGGCCGAGCGCCGCGCCGATCGCGAACATGGCGGCGATGAGCCCCTGGGCCTGTCCGACCCGCGCCGGCGGGAGTTCCTCACCCACCATCGCGAATGCGAGGGGGAACATCGCCAGGCCCACGCCCTGGATCCCCCGCACGGCGATCAAGAGGTAGACGGCGTTGAAGCGCGAGAGACCGATCCCCGTCGCGATCTGCGGGGTGAAGCCCGATACCGCAACCGCGATCGTGTAGATCGAGAGGACGACCAGCAACATCCGCTTCTTGCCGTAAATGTCCCCGAGCTTGGCGAAGATCGGGGTGGTCGAGACCCCGACCAAGAGATAGGCGGAAACGACCCACGCGATCGTAGTGTAGGGCACGCCGTCGAAGAAGGCCACGAGCGTCGGCAGCGCCGGGACGAGCATGGTCTCCACGTAGTTGACCATCAGCGCAGCGCCCGCCAGGACGAGAAGGATGATGGCGCCCCGTCGGCCGGCGGCATCAAACGTCTGGGTCGACGAGGTCACCACCTCGGTGGGGACGGATTCAGGGGCCATGACGAGGAGAGATACTCCGGGGACGTCAATCCGCTCGTCGGGCCGGCCCTCAGAAACCGAACCATCATCCTCCCAGTGTCCGATGTTTGCGGCGACCCAACCAACTTCGGAAGTCTCAAGCGCCCTTCGGCATCTGGCGCGCTGCCGTGAGCGGAGCTCCCGTGGACCCGGATGCCCTCGACCTCGCCATCCTGCGCGAAATGTACCGGGAGGGAGCGGTCAATCTCGCGGGGATCGACCCGAGGCTCAATGCGACGCAGGTCGCGCGCCGGTTGAAGGTCGGAAGGGCCCGGGTCGCGGCCCGCCTCAAGGCGTGGCGGGACACGGGGTTTCTCCAACGCTACGACGTGTGGCTCAACCCGGCGCTATTGGGCTGGCTGGGCGCCTGGGTGTCGCTGCGCGTGGACCATCCCCGGGTCAAGGCCGAGCTGTTCCGACGCCTCAGCCTCGTGGACGGTGTGGTGAGCGGGATGGAGTTCCTCGGAGACTGGGTCTCCGTGGCCCTGGTGGCCCCCGACCTCTCCACCCTCGCCCGGCGCGCCGACCTCCTCCGCGGATTGACCGGGGTCCGAGAGGTAGAGGAACCGGTGGCGTGGAGACCCCGCCCGCCGAAGCGCGCCCTGACCGCGCTAGACATTCGCATCATCCATGCGTTACGGGAACGGCCGACGGCGAACCTGAGCGAGATCGCCCGCCGGGTGGGGATCTCCACTCGCACCATGACCCGGAAGTACGCGGACCTGATCAATGATTGGGCGGTCTGGTTCGTTCCGGTCTTCGATTTCACGGCGATCGACCGGCCGGTAGTTTCCCTCAATGTGATCGTGGAGAGCGGAACGTCCCACGAATCGGTGGCCCGTCGACTTCGAGAGCGGTTCCCCCTCGTCCTTGACTTCTCAACGGTCGGCGGGGCATCCCTTTCGTCGGAGCAACAGATCTTTTTCGTCATCCTCCGCTCAGCCGCAAGCCTGGAGGACCTGACCCACTATGTGGAGACCATTGACGGCGTGAGGGGGGTCGAGCCGGCGGTGATGGTGCGAATGTACGCCTTCCGGGAATGGTTCGACCGCCACCTCGAGACCCTCCTCCCGCCCCCCTCACCGGAAGCCTCGAGGGCGGTCCCGAAGCGAAAGTCCCGTCGGTAACCGCGCGCGTCCCGCGCCCAAGCCGGACTCCGGGGCGGCGCACCGGGGTCGATATCTAGGAGGAAGACACGCGAGACGCGGTCGCCGCCGGTGCGGGGGCGCTTTGCGGAATGCTGATGAGTCCGAGGAAGAGGAGGACGATCCCAAGGAACTCCGCGTAGTACAGCGCCACCGGGAACGAGGCGATGTAGAGCGTCCCGCCGGCCCCCAGGATGACCGCTCCCGCGATCATGAGCAGGGTCTGCCACCGGCGGTCCCGGCGAAGCGAAACCACCGATGCGCCGATCAGCACCACCGTCGCCGGGGCCGTGACCAAGGTGGAGAGGACGATGAGCAACAGAGGCGGATCCCCGGAAATGATCCCATTCGTGACCATGCCGGTCGACAGGGGGGTCGCAAAACTGAAGATGGCGACCACGGCGCACGTGGCGGCCGTGTACCAAGTGTAGACGCGCTCGATCCGGGGGCTCCGTAGCACGCGGGTGGCGCCGAGGGAGAGAACTCCAACGATCGCGGCGGAGAGGAACACATAGGCCTGGAGCAGGGGAACCGATAGGAATCCGAGGTACACCGCCGCCTCCACCCCCATCGCGGCGGAGGCGAATGCAAGGCCGGTTCCCCACATGAGTTGGACTCGCATCCGGGTCTGAAGGTACCTGCGCAGACCCCGGAAGCAGAGCACTCCGAGCATCGCAGTGAGGACGACCAATGAGATCGCGATGGCGTAGGAGGGTGCGTTCATGCCATCCACTCGCCGTGCGAAGAGATTTCCGCTCCGCCGTATTCCAGACTCCGCATGGCGTGCCGGATTTCGTTTGACACCATCTTTAAAGTGAGAGACGTACGAACTTCTCGAGGGAAGTATGAATTTCCGAACCCGCAGGAATCCCCGGCAGCGCCCGACCCTGACGCGCGCTTCCCTCACTTCCGGAACAATAGGTCAAGAAAAGTCGAGAAGGTCACTCATTCAAGTAGCACGTCGTCCTATGTGTTCTTGCTATGCCGAAGAAGACAAGCAAGGCGAAGGCGAAAAAGAAGAAGCGGTAACGCCCTCGCCTGCTGCACCCTCAGTACGAGGGGGATTGCGTGCGCGGACCTCTCACCACGATCTCGGGATTGTGGGACGTTCGCGGATCCCCCGGGGTATTTCTTCTAGGACCGTCAGCCGAAATTTCCTTCCTTGATCTGCTCGATCGGGCGGATCGAGTGCGGCCCGCTACTGGCGAGCGACACAACGAGGCGTCCGACGGCGAGAGTTAAATCGAGTGACCCCCGTGGCCCCTCGGATGTGCGACCTGGCCCCCGAAGAGCAGGAGGAGTATTTCCTCTGGCTCGAGCTGGCCTCGGCCCGAGCGAGCGCCGAGGGGGCCCCGTGGGACGAGTGGAACTGGGCGAGCTCGATCCAAACCGAGCCGGTTGTGCCGGTGTAGTCGGTCCGGCGGCGCGCTCAAGGCAAGAGTCGCGAGTGACGTGCTATTCTCCCGCAGGCCCTAATCCCGGTTCGCTTGGCGGCAAAACCTCAAGAGCCTGCGATGGGAAAGGTAGTCATGAAACGAATCCACGTCTGGGAAAACCACGTATCGATCCCGCACATCGACCTCGTCCTCGTCCGACCCGCCACCGAGACCCTAACGGAGACCTTGGACTCCCTGTCTCGTATGGGCATCCCGGTTCGGGCGGAAGAGGTCGAAGTTCACGGTGATGTCCGAAGCGAGTAGGCCCACTCCCCGGGATGACCGGCTTCCGAACCGCGGGCGGCCCACGGGCCCCTGCGAGATCCGCCGCGCCTTGGCCGATATCGAGGGGCCTAGCGCCGCCTCGGTCACCGTGCCGTGCTCTGGAGAAGCACCGGAGCAGCGATCGTTCCCGCCCGCGCCCACCGGGACGGCCGCTTACTTCCTCTGCAACGCGCATCTGAGAGACGTCTTCTCGGCCCTCGACCGGGCCCGCTCCCCGCGGTCCACTCACTGACCCGACCCATCTCCCCGGGGGAAAGCCGTCCCCAAGGTCGATCGGACCCGGGCAACATCCGTAGGCTAGCGCACCCCAGATCGAGCTTGCGTGCCCGGCTAGAACGACTGGCCGTTCATTTCACGCGGGGCGGAGTCGGGTGCCGGTCGAACGCGGCGACCATCTCGGGGAACTGGGCGATCGCGTACGATTCCCCGGAGTGGAACGAACTTCCCGAAGGAGCCTTCTCGACGATCAGATGACCCTCTCTCCAGTTGACCAAGCTATTTCCCTGGACCTCGATCACGAAGTCGAAAGCCATCCGACCGGCCCCGGGTTCGCCCACCGCCGCGAAGATCGTGAGCATCTGGTTTCGGCGGAGCGGGTCGATGACGTGGCTGACCCCCTGGGGTTCCTTCGGATAGAACGCGCGGACCCGGTCGGTGTCCGCGACCACGAGGACGGGTCGAAGGGGGTCGACTCCCGAGCGGCTCACCGCGTCCTGGATCACTCCCGGAAGTCGGATGAAGTCCGTGATCTCGGCGAGAACCGCCTCGGGCTCGTCGGACCGGACGATCGTGCCGAGGGCCATGTTGGCGACAGCGTCCTGGGGGCGTGCGTCTTGGGTGGCGAGCACGTAGTGATGGTCCTCGGTGACCCAACCGAGTTGGATCGGGTCGTCTCCCTGAGGGGAGTTCACATCATCGCAGATCGTCACCCAGCTCGGAGCCGGGTGGTTGGCCGCACCGAGCGCGTACGCGACCCGATGGACCATCTCGCGAGACCTACCGTGGAGGAAGGTCGCCCAGGGCCCGTCACCCAGCGTTTTCAGATCGGGCCTTGGGCGCACCGCGGGGGCCACCAGTTTAGAAGGGGGAGTTTGAGGGATAAACCCGTAGGTCCGACGGAAGACCGAGGTTGACCCCCCGGGGGACGGGCCGGCGCGGCCGCGACCCATCCAACACGCGGGTTCATCCCGCGGAGCGGCTCGCCACCCAAGTCCGGACGCGCTCCTCGACGAGGTGGAGGGGAAGCGCCCCCTCCTCGAGCACCATGTCGTGGAACGCCCGGATGTCAAAGCGGTCGCCGAGGCGTTGCTCGGCCCAGGTGCGAAGCTCGCGGAACTTCAGTTGCCCGATCTTGTACGCCAGCGCTTGGCCCGGCCACACGATGTACCGGTCGACCTCGACCCGGATCCCGGTGTCGCTCATTCCCGTGTACTCGTGGAAGAACTGGATCGCCTGGTCGCGGCTCCATCCGAGGGCGTGCATGCCCGTGTCCACGACCAGGCGGATGGACCGCCAGAGGTCGAACGTCATCTGTCCGATCTTGGAGTACGGGTCCTGGTAACAGCCGAGTTCCTCCCCCAAGCTTTCGGCGTACAACCCCCACCCTTCGCAGAATGCGGTCGGTCCGGTTTCGCGGCGGAAGGTGGGGAGTTGCTCCATCTCCTGCGCCAAGGCGATCTGAAGGTGATGACCGGGGACGGCCTCGTGGAGGGTCAGCGCCTCCATCTCCCACCGCGGCCGGATCTCGACCTGGTAGGTGCTCGCGTAGAACGTACCGGCGCGTCCCGTGGTGGGTGACCCACTGAAGTAGTAGGCCGCGGGCGACGTGGCTTCCCGGAATGCCGGCACCGGGCGTACCCCGTAGGGGAGGCGGGGCAACCGGCCGAACAGGCGACCGAGCTCCGGGTCGATCTTCTTGGCGATGATCCGATACCCGTTGATGAGGTCCTCCGCCCGGGTCCAGTAGAATCTCGGATCCTTCCGAAGGAACACCTTGAACTCGGCGTACGAGCCCGTGAATCCGGCCCGGGTCATCTGCTCCTGGATCGCAGCGTCCAGACGACGGACCTCGGCGAGGCCGATCTCGTGGATCTGGGCCGGGGTCAGTTCGGTCGTGGTGGATTGTTTCACCAGGAATCGATATTCATCCCCGCCCTTCGGCAAGGCGGAGACTCCGATCTGCTCTCGGCAGGCCGGAAGGTAGTCGGACGCAAAGTAGGTTCGGAACCGCTTGAAGGCGGGGACGACCTGCTCCCGGTAGGCAACGAGCGACTCGTCAATCAATCGAGAACGTTCGGCACTCGGAATCGAATCGGGAATGTGCCGGAAGGGATCGAGCAGGGGACTGGAGGCCGGGTCGGCCGGGATCAGGTTGGAGATCTGGTCCGGGACCCCTTCGACCGCGATCCGGGGCGGCGTGTATCCGAGGGCGCGACCCTTCCCCAGTAGGTCCACGCACTGCTCGATGGCGGCCGGCAGGGCCCTCAAGCGGGCCAGGAGGTCGCGGTAATCCCGGAGCGTCGAGCGGGGCTGCAACTCAACCATGTCCCCGGCCATCGACTGGATCCCCTCCAGTTGGTTGACGGGGGTCCTCAGGTTCCGCGGGGAGCCAATCGCGAAGGGGAACGGGTCGAGCCCGTACTGTAGGCCCTCCGCGGCGTCTTCCAGGTAGGTGAGATAGAGGTCGAAGTTCAGGCGCTCGGTGGGAGGCAGGTCATCCCGGTGGAAGGCCCGCAAGGACGAGAGGCTCTGCGAGAGATGGTGGCGTCGACGGTCGATGCCGGCCTCCGAATCATCGGTCCATCGGTCGTTCAGATCCGGCATTCCGAGCACCGTGCCCATCTCGGGGTTCTCTTGGATCCACGCCTCCCAATCCCGCGCGAGGAAAGATTCGAACTCGCTTGCTCGCTCGGCCTCGGCTCGTGGTGCGCCGTTCATGGTCGAGCGAGGACCCCCGAGTACCGAGCACTCCCCGAACCGTATAAGATTCGGGGAGAGACAAGGCCGAGCCCGGACCTCGACCCGTCTCGAGGGAAGTGGGCGGGCGGATTCGCGCACGCAAAAGCTCTTGTCCGAGCGGCGGGTTTCGCAGTAACGGCACTCCCTCGAGGAACGCTTAGCGCTTCCGGGGGGTTCCGGAGGCGGACCAAGGGTTCATGGCGATCTCGGTGAAAGCGAGCCGACCCGGCCCCGGCGGGAGTTCCCGGGCCCGTCGGTATGCGACCGGTAAGGCACTCCGCAGCCAGGTCCCGAGGTCGGCACACGCCGTGTGGACCGCCGCGAAGGACCGGCCGGACCCGATCGAACTGCTCCAGGACGCGGACGTTCATCGCGTGCCCAGGCTCGTTCCCATCCGCTACGGTCGAATGTCGCTCTCGGCGTTCACCTTCTACCGCGGCGCGGCGAGCGTGATGGCGCACGACCTCTCCACGATGCCGACGACCGGCCTGCGGACCCAACTGTGTGGAGACGCCCATCTGAGCAACTTTGGCGTCTTCGGAACGCCGGAGCGGGACCAGGTCTTCGACGTGGACGATTTCGACGAAACCCTGCCCGGACCCTGGGAGTGGGACGTGAAACGACTCGCGGCGAGCCTCGTGGTCGCCGGTCGCCAGAACGGGTTCTCCCGGGGCGTGAACCGGAGGGCGGCTCGCACTGCCGTCACGGCCTACCGCGAGATGATGGCCACGTTCGCACGGGAGCGTTACCTCGACACCTGGTACTCCCACCTCGACCTCCAGGACCTCGGCTGGGGCGTCAAGGCGGCCGGTCGAAAGTTGATGAGCCGGGCCGTGAAGAAGGCTCGGCGGCGGACCGGCCTTCACGCGTTCCCCAAGATGGTGAAGCTGGTCAACGGACGCTACCGGATCCGCGACGACCCGCCGCTCATCGTCCACTACGCCAATCCGGCCCACGACGTGGAGTCCCGCGCCTTCTTCGACCGCTACCTTGCCACGCTTCCGGATGAGCGGCGGATGTTGCTCGACCGGTACCATGTCGTGGACGTTGCCCAGAAGGTGGTGGGCGTGGGCAGTGTCGGCACGGCCTGCTCCGTCCTGCTGCTCATGGCCGACCGGGACGTGGAGGATCCACTCTTCCTTCAGCTGAAGCAAGCCAGCTCCTCCGCCCTCGAGCCGTTCCAGGGCGCGAGTCCGTACTCGAACCACGCCCAACGGGTCGTGGTGGGCCAGCACCTGATCCAGGAGGCCTCCGACATTTTCCTCGGATGGAGCTCCGTCCGGGGGGAGGACTTCTACGTGCGCCAGCTCCGGGACATGAAATTCTCGGCGGACGTCACCAGCCTTGGCCCGAAGGCCCTGCTCGGACAGGCGGGATTGTGCGGAACGGCCCTGGCCCGCGCCCACGCGCGTACCGGAGATCCGGCCTGCATCAGCGGCTACCTCGGCGAGAAGGACGTTTTCGACGAGGCCATCACCAACTTTGCCGAAGCGTACGCCGACCAGACGGAGCGCGACTACCGCGCCCTGCTCCGGGCCATCCAGAAGGGCCGCGTGGTCTCCGAACCCGACGTTTGAGCTTCCCGCGAGGGGCTCCGGGGGGACCTACCGAAGGAAGAGATACCAGACCCACAGGATGACGAGGACGACGCTCCAGATCCCCGTGAACGTGAACGGGAGGACTTCGGTCAGCGAGGCGGGATCGACCCGGTCCATCCACGATATCGCGCGCGAGTCCGCAAACCGTGCCTCATGGGCCAGATACGGGCGGAGCAGGTTCAGATTCAGGGATTCCCCCGAGCGGAGGGTGACCGGCGCGTTCCAGACCCCTTCGAGCGGGGGGTTGTCCCGCTCCAGTGACCGGGCAGCCTCGCGCCATAGGTTCTGGGCATCGTTGGTGCGATGCAGGAGAACGGCCCAGACGAGGGAGATCAGAATCCCGAGTCCCGCGAGGAAGGTGACCGCGACGGCGAGGAGGGTGGGCTCGTTGAGCAGGTCCGCGAGGACGACCAGGAGCCCGGTGATCAGCACGGTTCCGATCGCGGCATAGTAGGTGGTCCGGTCGGTCGCTAGCTGACCTTCCTCCGCCGCCAACCGTTCGAGCTTGTCGTGGAGCCAACGACGGTCGGCGAGGCTGAGCGGAGGGTTCGCGACGTTTTCCCCGGGAGGAAGTGGGGCGGGATTCACGATGGCCCCATGGACGCTGCTCCCTAAGGGTGTCGGTCGTTCCCCCGGGGGCGCCCGGCTCCCGGATCGGTCCGGGGCCTCCGGGTCCGGGACCCTCGGAACGCGTCGGACCGACCGAGGCGGGGGAAGCGCCGAAGCGTTACGCCGGACTACCACTCCATCCAGGTCCGAGCCTGCCGAAACCCGAACGAAACCCAGATGCCCGCCATCACACCGATGAGGACGATAACCGACACGAGGGCGACAACGATGTTCTGGAACAGGCTGAAGCCTTGGGCCCAGAACGCGAGGTAGAGGAGCGTAGCGCTCAACCACGCGACCGGAACCAGGATCGAGGCCACGATCCGGTGCTTAAGGCCGGTGAGAGTCTCCGAGATCGGCGTGTCGGGCCAGACACTTTCGGAACCGGGGGGTGGTGCCATGGTAAGGGGAATCGGTAGGGAAGGTAAAGGAACGACTCACTTCCGGTGAGCACTACCGGTCCGGCTCCCTGGCAGGTGGTGGAGGGAACTCGGGAGGCAGGGTCGGGGCGACGGCCCTATCCCGGGAGCACGCTGACTTCAGCCGCTCCAATCGGTGAGGTGACCGTGACGACGTCGTTCCCCTCGGCCCAGAACTCGAGGTACAGGACCACAAAAGCGATGCCGGGTTCGGAGGACTGTTGCGTGGGTGCTTCGATCGTAAGGTGAAGGGGTCCCGATTGGTTTCCCTGCCCTTCACAAAAGACGACCAGAAGGCAGGGGGTGGCGCCCGACTCCCCGACGCGGGCTCCGGTCCACGTGGGAGCCGTGGACGTCCAGTTCCCCGAGATGAGGACCGGCACCGTGGGGCTGCCGTACGGCCCGGTGAGGTTGGCGCGGTAGATCGGGATCGCGATCGAGAACTCGAAGGAGAAGTTGGTGCCGGTCGGGATCGCCGAGTCAAGATACGAACTGGGCGACGACGGCCCGAGGGGAGTGGCGGAGGGCGGAATGAGGGTCAACCCGCCGAGTATGACAGCTCCCACCACGAGCCATACCGAAACAAACCCGATCTGGAGCTTCCGGGCCTGTTGATCCCGGTCCGGCCCGGGGCTACCGGTCACGATCGCTAGCCCTCCTGCCCTCGGTCCACGGCGACCTTTGCCTTAGCGGTTCCCCCGGTCTGTCGGGGGGACAGGAGGGGTGATCGGCCGAGACCGTGGGACGACTCGACGCAGCGGCAAATTCCATAGCCCGTCAGGCCTACCCGAGCGCGTGGAATCCACGGTTGAGTGCCGACCGCGGCCGACCCCGCCGGTTTCCGGGATGCCGGTGTGACGGAGGCCGCACCCACCCCCCCGGCGGATCTCCTTCCCGCCGACCGGGAAGAGGCCGTACCGGTGATCATCGATTCCTTCGAAGGGATCTACCGATGGCACGCGAAGCGGACCCTCCGGGAAGCGTCCCAGGTACGTGCGATCCGCCGGGAGGGGCGGGTCGTGGCCGTGTCGATGTTGGAGCGCCTGGTCCCGGAGGTCGGGTACGTCTACTATCTGGCCGTAGCGAAATCCCACCGGGCCAAGGGACTGGGTCGAGTCCTCTTGGATGACGCCCTCGCCCTCTTCCAACGGGCCGGCGTGGAGGTCGTCTACGCCGCGGCCGAAGAGGGAAACGTCCCCTCGATCGCACTGTTCCGTTCGCGAGGGTTCCGATTGGTCGAGCGAAAGGAACTCGGCTATCGGGAGGGGGGTCTCGGTGCGTGGGGGCTCCGAAGCCGGATGAGGGTCGTTTGGGGTGAGATACTAATGGGGAAACGGATCGCCGCTCGACCGGCGGGTCGAGACCCCCCGAGCGCGTGACCGCTCAACCCCGCCGGATACCTCGGTGGTGGTCCGATCAGGTCGCCGGAGGTGGGGGGTACGAGGGAGGAAGGGAGGGAGGGGGGGCCGTGCTGCCGGGGGGAACGGAAGGGGACGTGGGCATCATCATGGGCGGAGGGGTCTCGAGTCGGGTGGTCATGATGCCGAGCATGGCAATCACGGTCATCGCCGCACCCACGCCGGCCACGATGAGGCCTGTACCGAGGATGGAGACCGCATCGACCGACGTGTTCGCCGCCGTACTATCGGTCGCCTGACAGTTGGAGGGATTCCCGCCGTAAATGCAGTTGATCTCGGTCTGCTCCGCATTCGACTCCACCAAGAGTCCAATTCCGAAGAGAACCAGACCGACCATGATGAGGACAGCTCCGAGGACACCCAAGGAAACGCCCGGCCGAGCCATGTCCCCACGATGGGGTGGGGCTAGATACACCTTCTCTCGCCCGACCGGAGAACCCGTTCCGTAGGAACTCGTGGGGAGCCGCAACCGCGGGGAGGTCGAACTCGCCATCGGGCGCGGCGAAACCGAGGGGCCCCGAGGACCGTCAGGGAGGGCCCTAGGGCGGAAACCGGAACGGGCCGGGAGGGGGTGGCCAGCGACCCATGAGGACGACCGCCGAACTGAGGGTGCAGGCGACCCCGACGCCCGCGGAAACAAAACCGATGCCGAGGAACGAACTCGCTTGTAAGCTCGCATTCGTGGCGTTTTGGTCGGCGGATTGACAGTGGCTCCCCGTGCAATTAATCGCGGTGCTTTCGGCGGCCGCCTCGTTCAGGAGACCGAAACCCACGATTGCAAAGCCCGCCAGGATCAGGATCGCCCCCACAATCCCCAGTACCCGGAGGGCCGACGCCATGAGGCCTTCATCGACTCCGTTTAGATAGAGCTTCCTTCGGCGGCGGCCGACGAGACCGCGGTCGGGCCCGACTCGGTCGGGTCGGAAGTGGTGAGTCGACGCTTACGGGACGATGGCGATCTTTCCCGACCGCCCCATCGAGACCTGGAGCTTCCCGCGGAAGTCCTTGACCCAGCCGTCCGTGATCTGGACCTTCTGTCCCACGGTGTACTTCTGAATGTCCTCGCCCCAGAGCGTGAGCGTGGTGGTGCCCGTCTCATCTTGGAGGGTGGCGTCCGCGACCTTGGAGGTGCCGCGGGAGGTCGTCACTTCGCGCGGAGCGGAGACGGCGGTGATCGTGGCGATGAACGTCGCATTCGAGTTCGCTCGGAGGGTCGCGATGCCTGGCATAACGGCGAGGCGAACCGCGGGAGGGTTTAGCTCCTTTGGGTTGACCGAGGACCCCTCCGAGAGCCGAAAATAGGGCCCGCCCGACGCGCCCTCCCCTCGGGGAGCACGGCGTATTCCACCCGGCCATAGGCACGCCGTGGGGGGGAGCCCCCGCTCACTCGTCCTCGAACTCGGCGGCGGGATCCACCGGGCGCTGCATGCTGGCGCGGAACTGTTCGTCGATGGTCGGCCCAACCCCGGTTCCGAGATGGAAGAGTACTTGGTCGCCCGCCGCGAGCGCTCCGGGTCGCACGACCCCGAGGTAAAACCCGGACCGCCCGGCGCGGGCAAAACGTCGCACCATGTCCTCCCGGCCGAACCGGAGGTTCATCTTGAAGCACGGGGTTCGCGGCTGGGTCACCTCGAAAAGGGCGGTGCCGACCTCGAGACGGTCTCCCGGGCGAACGTCGGACTCGGTCACCCCGCGCAAGGAGAGGTTCTCCCCGAAACTTCCCCACGGTAACCGCTCCAGGCCCAGTTCGCCGCACCAATACGGGTAGTGCTCGCTCGGATAGGCATAGACACATTTGCGAGGTCCCCCGTGGGAATGGGGGTCGCCTACCCCGTCGCCCTCCAAGCCCTCGGACCGAACCTGTCTCGTTCCTGTCGCCGGCTCCTTGAAGAAACCGGTACGGATCCGTCTCCCCCGCCACGGGACCTCCCGCGGGAGAGCCACGTTCACCGACACTAGTTGGGCGGTCGCCATCGACCGGTCCTCAGCCCGTGTTGGGCGCCTTCGTTCGGTCCGACGCCTTCGGAGGACGCGGCCACAGGGCATGCGCCGCCACGACATGCATGATCTCCGAGGGTCCGTGTGCGATGGCTCCACTTCGCACATCCCTCCAGCGCTGCTCGTGGGGGAGTTCGCCGGAATATCCGCGCCCGCCGCAGAATTGGATCGCGTGGTCGATCGCCCGGAGGGCGGTGTCGGTCGCCATCCACTTCGCGAGGGCGGCGTCCGCGTCCACCTCCTCGCCCCGTTCGAGTCGCTCCAGCGTACGCGCGACGTAGAGCCCCGCGGATTCAAGGTAGGACCCGTCCTCCACCAGGGGGAAGGCCACCCCTTCCTGCGAGGAAAGGGGCCGCCCGAAGGCGGAGCGAGTCCCCACATACGAGACGACCTCCTCCCACGAGGCGCGACCGACCCCGAGGTAAATGGTCGCGAGAAGGACCCGCTCGCGGGTCAGCTCGGGACGAACGTACTCGAACCCCCGTCCCTCCGCGCCGAGTCGGTGGTCCGCCGGCACCCGCACGTTCGTATACCGGACGGTGCCACGCTGCTGCCAATGCTCACCGAGGTCTCGGGCGGAGCGCGTCCGCTCGATCCCCGGAAGCGACTGGGGGACCAGGAACGCCGTGATCCCACCGGACCCTTCTTCGCCGACCCGGCCGTAGACGATGGCGGCCTCGGCGGCTTCCGCGAGAGCCACTTCGGATTTCGTTCCCGACAGAAGGTATACGTCCCCCTCGCGTCGGGCTGCGAGGGCGAGCGCCTGGGCGTCGGAACCCGCTGTGGGTTCGGTAATCTGGTTGCTCACGAGGCGGAGTCCCCGGCAGAGCGGTCGGTACCACGTCTCCTGGAGTTCCGGGCTCCCGTGTTCCCGGAGGACGGAAGAGAACTCGGGCTGGAGCGCGAGTTTGGCAAACACCGTCCCCGAACGGTAGGCCAGCCGGTAGAGCAACGCGCCCGCGCGGGGGAGCGACAGTCCGCGGCCCCCGGAGGCCGAGGGAGTGCTCAGGCCGAGCCAGTCGGCGGCTCCCATCGCTTCGTATTCCCGGCGGGGGAAAGCCGGGTCGCGGTCGAGCTCCCGGGAGCGGTCCCCGAGATGATGCTGGTCGATGAACCGGTCGAGCTCGGCGGCGAGTGGGTCCGGTGGAAGCTCCCCGCGCACGAGCATCTAGACCTTCTCCTTCGCAAAGAAGGCCGGAGCTTGAGAGGGGCCCCCCGCGGGAGGGTGCTCCCCGATGATCCCTTCCTTTCGCAACCGGGCGATCCGTTCGGGAGGATACCCAAGGATGCCGGCGAGGACCGCTTCATTGTCTTGTCCGAGCCACGGCGCCCCTCGCCAGACCCCGCCCGGGGTCGTGGAGAACCGGGGTGCGACTCCGGCCCCCTTGACCCGACCCGCCACGGGGTCGTCCCACTCGACGAACATCCCCCGGGCCCGATAGTGGGGGTCTCGCGCAATGTCGGCGATATCGAAGATCCGGGAGATGGCCACATCGTGCTCGGCCGCGAGACGTTCGAGCTCCGTGCGGGTCCGGGTCCGACAGAACTCGGCGATGGCACGGTCGACAGGCCCACGGTGCGCCAGCCGGTAGTCCCGGTCATCGAACGCCGGGTCGTGGAACCCGATCAAATCCCGGAGCCGCGCCCATCCGTCGGGGGTGGGGGCCGCCACCACGACCCATCCGTCGGCCGCCCGATGGAGGTCGTAGGGATGCAACCGCGAGTGGGCGGTCCCGTGACGTGCTCGCACAACTCCTCGGAGGAAGTAGTCGAGGGCGAGGTTCTCGAGCAAGATGAAGAACACCTCGTACTGCGCGACGTCCACCGCCTGGCCGCGACCGGTCCGTTCGGCGGAGAAGTATCCCATCAGGCCCCCCATGGCCGCCGCGAGACCGGTGACCGTGTCGTTCAGGGCCGTCCCGCTCCGCGCCGGGGGCGCCGGGTCCGGTTCGCCCTGAAGGGCGAGGAACCCACTGAACGCCTGGGCGGTGAGGTCATACGACGGGGCGCCGACCCGCGCCGGGTCGCCCGTCTGCCCGTACCCCGAGACGTGCACGATCGTCAATCGGGGGTTGGCTTTCCAGAGCTCGGCATCGGACAGCTGGAGCCGGTCGTACGTTCCGGGACGCGAGGACTCGATCCAGATGTCGGATTCCCGAATGAGGTCGAGGAACACCGTGCGGCCCTCTGGGGTCCGCACGTCCATGCCGACCGAGAGCTTGTTCCGGGAGTACTGTACCCACGACTCGGAGACCTGGTCCGCGGGGTTCTCCCCCGAGACGAGCGGACGCAGGGTCCGGGTCGCATCCGCGTACGGTGGCTCGAACGGCGCACCCTCCACATGGATCACCCGGGCTCCGAATTCGCCGAGGTAGGTGGCCGCCCACGGGCCGGCGACGAACCGGGCCGATTCGAGGACTCGGAGGCCCGCGAGAGGACCGAACGGAGGGACGGGCGGCGCGCCCGCGGCGGACTTGGACACGGGCGAAGAGCCGACCCGGCCTCGATAACCCGGGGGGTTCAGCACGGAACCTCGGGGACCAAATAGGCCGGCCCGGTCGAACGACCGATGACCGAGGCTCCCTGGGTTCGGTTCGAGGGCGAGAAGTTCCGCGACGAGCTCACCAAGTACAAGTTGGCCAACCACCCCTTCGCGACCCATCCGTTCTTCGCTCGCCTCGAAAAAGGCGAGGTACCGAAACCGGTGGTCCAGGCGTGGGTCAAGCAGTTCTACCCGTGGCTCGCCTCCGTGCCGATCGCGATGGCGGAGCGGTTCGCGAACTGTTCCTGGGAACCCCAGAACGACCGCTACCGACGCATGATCCTCGACCAGCTCGTGGAGGAGGCGGGCGACCCCAAGGGGAAGGAACCGGGGCACCCCGAACTCTGGCTCCGATTCTGCGAGGGACTCGGGGTTCCGAGGAAGGAGGTCCAATCCACGCCCCTCCTCCCCACCACGATGCTCGCGATCGACGACTTCCTTTACACGAACCGGACCCAGACCTTCTACGTGTCGGCCGCAGGTTCCTCCGAGCCTCCGAACGTTCCCCTCTGCGCGCGGCTGCTTCCCGCCTTCCAGAAGCACTACGGGGTGGACGACGCCCACCTCGAGTACTACAAACTCCACGTCACGGCCGACGTTGAGCACAGTGAGTGGATCGGTCAGATCGTCGCGGGGTTCGCCTCGACCCCCGAGATCCGTCATCTGATGTGGGACCAGATGCTCCGGGGGTTCGCGCTCCACGCATTGCTCGTGGACGGCGTGCTCGCGGCAACCGCCGGCCCAATCAAGCCTAAATAGAACCCGGAGGATGGATTCGCCGATGACGGACGCGCCCTCAACCTGCGTCGCGGGTGGCGTGGGCCGATCGGCCATCCGAACCTGGCTCTGGTGATTGGGAGGCGCCGGGAGGGCGCCCCCCCGACCTACCCCGCGCTCCCGCGGGCCGGGCCCCTCCCACGTCTTCCTCGAAAACAAACAAGGAGGGGATAAACACGTACGGAAAATCGATCCGACTGCGCCGACTGTTCCCGGACCCGCGGCGGCGGCTCTTTTCGGTGCCGCTCGACCACGCCGTGACGATGGGCCCGATCGACGGACTCGAGGAGCTGGCCCCGCTCGCCCAGGAGCTGCAGGACGGGGGCGTGGACCTCCTGATCGTCACGAAGGGGGCCGTGCGGGAGGTCGCCCCGATCCTGGCTCCGTCGACCCGGCTCGGAATCCATGTCTCGGCCTCGACGACCCTCGGCCCCACCGCCAATCGCAAGGTGCTCGTCGCCACCGCGAGCGAGGCGGTCAGTCTCGGGGCGGACCTCTTGTCCCTCCAGGTGAACTTCGGCGTCCCCGAGGAGCCGGACATGCTGACCGACCTCGGGATCGCCTCCGACCAGTGCCGGCAGTTGGGTCTGCCGCTCCTCTGCATGGCCTACGTCAAGAAGGAGAACGGGGGAACGGCGGACGAACTGCGTCACGCCGCCCGCGCGGCGGCGGACCTCGGGGCGGACATCGTCAAGACCAGCTACCCCGGCTCGCTCGAGGAGTTCCGTCGCCTGTGCCGAAGCACGCCCGTGCCCGTCCTGATCGGCGGCGGGGTCCGGGTCGACCCCGAGTCCGCCTTCCTCCGGTTGGTCGAGGAGAGCGTCACGGCGGGCGGAGGAGGGATCTGCATCGGCCGGAATCTCTTCCAGCGGCGGCCGGTCGGTCCCCTCGCCCGCCGCATCGCCACCCTACTCCACGGGTCGACCTGAACGGAGGGTGGGGGCGATGTCGCGGGATCGAGTCGCGATTCGCCCGCGAACCGCGACCCCGGACGGTACCGGGGCGATCCTCGAACGCGCTCGCCAGCGAGGGTTCCATCGGTTCGTCCTCTCGACGACCCAATCCGGCCAGCCCCATGACCCCGATGACATCGTGATCCAGGAAAGGGCGGGCTCGCTCGACCCCGGCGGCTCGGCGATTCCGATCCCGATCACCCGGGTGGACACGGAAGGGGAGCTCACGGGCGCGCTCCAGAGCGCTCCCTCGGGCGGGGTCCTCGCCATCGAATGGACCGCGGACCGTGTGATCCCCCTCGAGAACGCGGTCGCCGCGCGGGGCCAACGCTTCACCCTCTGGGTCGTCGCCCGTTCTCCGGCTGAGGTGCCGGGGGCGCTGGGCGCTCTCGAACACGGGGCAGACCTCGTCATCGTGGATGTGACCACTCCGGAGGGGATCGACCATTTGGAAAGCCTGGTCGAGGGCCCTCTTCCCTCCCGCCTGGAGTGGTCGACCGTTCCGCTGCTCTCGGTCGCACCGGCGGGCCTCGGGGATCGCGTCCTCGTCGACACGACCTCGCTCCTGCGCCCCGAGGAGGGTCTCCTCGTCGGCAGCGCCGCCGCATTCCTCTTCCACGTCGCGAGCGAAGCCCTGGGCTCCAAGTTCAGCCGGCCGCGCCCGTTCCGTGTGAACGCTGGCTCGGCCCACTCGTACGTGCTGCTCCCGGACGGTTCGACCCGCTACCTGTCCGAGCTCGCGGCCGGAGACGCGGTGTTGGTGGCCAAGCCGGACGCCTCCATCCGTTCGGTCCGGGTGGGCCGGATCAAGGTCGAGCGGCGCCCGATGGTCCTCGTACGGGCCGACGACCGCGGGGCGCCGAGGACTATCTTCCTCCAGGAGGCGGAGTCGGTCCGACTGACGACGACCGAGGGTCCCACGCCGACGACCGAACTCCGGGTCGGCACGTCGGTTCGGGGCGTTCGCCTGCCGGCCGCTCGGCATCTCGGACAACCCGTGGACGAGACGATCGAGGAGCGGTGATCGTCGGCCCTCCCCGTCTGGTTGCCACTCTCCCCGCCCGCTCCGTGGCGGAGGCGCGTCGGCAAATCGAGGAAGCTCGATCAGCGGGAGCGAACCTCGCCGAGGTGCGGATCGACCTCTGGACCGCGGCGGAACGTGCGCAGGTAGGCGCCTTGTTCCCGTCGTCGTTGCCGCTCATGGCGACCCTACGCTCCCGGACCGAAGGAGGGGAGGGTCCGGACGAACCGGGGGATCGGGCCTCCCTTCTCGCCTGGCTGGCGACCTTCCCCTTCGAGTGGCTGGACCTCGAGGCTGCTCGCGACCCGCCTGTCGCCCAGGCTCGGTCAGGAGTCACGGCGTTCGGAACGATCCGCTCCACCCACTTTGCGCCGGGAACCAAGGTTTCCGACGTCGTGCGCGAGCTCGAAGCACCGGTGACCCCCGGTACCATTCGGAAACTCGTGCTGCCGGCTTCGGTGGAGGTCGCCATCGACGATTTGATTCCGGTAGTACAGCGGCTCACCCATCCCCACGATCGAGTCCTTCACACCACGGGAAGCTCCGGCCCGCTGCTGCGCGCATTGGGGAAGAAGCTGGGTCTGCCTCTCGTCTATGCCGCCTTGCCCGAGAACGCCCGGTCGAACGGTCCCCGCGCGGTCGAGCCGACCCAGATCCCGGTCGACCGTCTGCAACGGTTCTTCGCCGACCCTGCCGACCCGCCCTTGTTCGCCGTGCTCGGCCATCCCGTGTTCCATTCCCTGAGCCCCGCCATCCACGACCGCTGGATCGTCGCGACGGCACGGAACGGTCTCTACCTTCCTCTCGAGATCACTTCCGAAGCGGAACTTCGGAGTGTGGTGGCCCGGTTGGGGGGGCTCGGCTTCCGGGGGGTCAACGTGACCCATCCCTGCAAGGCCGCCGCCCTCACATTGGCCCATGAGTCTTCCCGGACCGCGGTGACGTGCGACGCGGCCAACTGCCTCACCTACACGAGGGGCCGGTGGGAAGCCGAGAACACGGATGTGCTCGCGATCACCCGGCGTCTCGAGGAGCTCCGGTCGGAGCGGATTTGGGATGGTGACCGTCTGACCGTCCTCGGGGCCGGCGGCGCTGGCCGGGCCACGCTCTATGCCGCACGTGCCCTCGGGGCGCGAGCCACCATCCTGGCCCGTCGGAGTGAGCGCGCCGAGGAGGTCGCGCGGACCTTCGGAGCCGAGGTCGGGGCGCCGGCCGATGCCACGCCGACGGCGTTGGTCGTCCACGCGACCCCTGCGGGCGCAGAATCCGCCAGCCCGCTCTCCTTGCCCCTCTCGCGCCTCCTGGGCCCCGGCTCGTACCTGCTAGACTGGGTCTACCGCCCCGCCGACCCGGGGCTTGCGGAGGTCGCCCGGACGGCCGGCGCACGGTACGAGAGCGGAGAGCGTCTGCTCGTCTATCAAGCGGCGGCCAGCTTTGCACGCTGGTGGGGATCGCCCCCGCCCGCCGAAGCGGTCCGCGCCGTGCTTGAGGAGGTCGGATGCGCGGCGTAGGTCGCTCCTCGGCCGCGATCTCGATCGTGAACGCGATCCCCACGGGGATCGGTTGCGCGCACGGCGTCCGCCTCTATGCCGCCGCCGTGCTCGAGCTCGAGCCGAGGGACACCACCCAGGTGAACGTGGAGCCGGCCGCCTCGCAGACTCCCGTCGTCCTTCGCTCTCTCGAAACCGCTTTCAGCCGGCTCCACCCCGGGGGCGGGTTCTTGGCCCATCTCCAGCTGGACTCGGAGATCCCGGTCGCCAAGGGACTGAAGAGTTCGAGCGCGGTCGCAACGGCCACGATCCGCGCCGCCGCGGACGCGCTCCGATCCCCCCTCGGCCCCCTCGAGGTCGCGCGGATGGCGGCCCAGGTGGGTCGCGAGGTGGGGGTGAGCGCGACCGGGGCCTTCGACGACGCCCTCGCCGGTCTCGTGCCGGGGTTCGTCGTGACGGACAACCGAACCGGGGAGTTGCTTCGACGGTCCGCGGCCGATCCCGACTGGACGGCGGTCGTCCACGTTCCGGCGGGGACCCATCCGGCGTCTCCGTCGGTCGCGGAGCGCTTCCGTCGGAGGGCGGCGGAGGCCGAGGGAGCGGCCCGCTCGGCGCGCGACGGATCCTGGTCCGACGCGATGGAACAGAACACGATCCTGGTCGAGCGGGTCATGGGCTACGACTACCGCGACATCCGCGAGCGCCTTCGGAACTTGGGCGCGGTCGCGAGCGGGGTGAGCGGTCTCGGACCGGCGCTCGTCTCGCTTGTTCCTCAGGCACGGGCCCCGGCGGTCCTCGATTCTCTGCCGCCCGAACGATTCATGGTCCCGCTCACGTCGGAGGAGCACCCATGACCCGAGTCCGACTCGTTCCCGGGCCGGTCACCGGTCGGGTCCGCGCCCCACCGTCGAAGAGCTACACCCATCGCGCGCTCGTGGTCGGCCACCTCTCCGGCCGTCGGTTCCGGGTCGAGGATCCGTTGGACGCCGACGACACTCGGGCGACCGCCGATGCCCTCGGGCCCCTGGGTTCGACGGTGGATTTCGACCGGGGCGCCTGGGTGGTCCGGCCCGGACGGAAGGTCGGTCCCCGGCACGCCACCGTAGATTGCGGCGAGTCCGGGACCACGCTTCGTTTCCTCTCCGCAGTGGCCGCGCGCGGCGGCCGCCCGATCCGTTTCAACGGACGAGCCCGCCTCGGAGCCCGACCCATGCGTGGACTTCTTCGCGCGCTGTCCACCCTCGGCGCTTCCGTGCGGGTTGCCCCGGCAGGTTTACCGATCGACATATGCGGCCCACTTCGGGGAGGCCGCGTCCGGCTCGATGCGTCGGACAGTTCGCAATTCGTCTCGTCACTCCTCCTGACGCTCCCCACCCTCGACGAGGATTCCCACCTCGAACTGACGGGCGAGGTCGTCTCCGCCCCGTACATCGACGCGACCCTCGCACTGCTGCGCCATCATGGAGTCCGGGTGACGCGTCGGCCCCGGTCGTACTTCATACGAGGGGGCCAGCGCTACCACGGATCGCGCTTCCGAGTTCCGGGCGATGCCTCCAGCGCAGCGTACTTCTGGGCGGCGGCAGCCCTCGCAGAGGGCCCCGTCCGGGTGGATGGCATTTCCGAACAGTGGCCCCAGGCCGACCGGGCGATACTCCCACTACTCCGCGCGTTCGGTGCTCACGTCTCCTCCGGACGCGATTGGGTGAGGGTTACGGCCGGGGGTCGCCACCCATTCTCGGTCGACCTGACCGATACACCGGACCTCTACCCCCTCGTCGGGGTCCTAGCCGCCGTGGCGCCCGGTAGGAGCCGGATCTCTGGCGCTCCCCACGTGGCGCACAAGGAATCCGATCGGCGGGCCGGAACGGTCCGGTTGATCCGGGCCCTCGGGGCATCGGTCCGTGAAACGCGAGCCGGCCTGGTGGTCACGGGGATCCTATCCCCGAAAGCGATCCGTCTCTCCCATCTCGAGGACCACCGGATGGTCATGAGTGCCGCCGTCGGAGCCCTTGCCGGAAGCGGCCCCAGCCAGGTCGGCCCGGCGGAGGCGACGAGAAAGTCGTTCCCTGAGTTCTGGCTGGCGTTACGAAAGTTGGGAGCCGAGGTGCGGGAACTATGATGCAATTCGGGGTTCGACTGAAGATGACGGTGTTCGGGTCCAGCCACGGGCCGGAAGTGGGCGTCGAGGTGGAGGGGCTTCCTGCGGGGACTCCCATTTCACTGGAGACGATCCAGCACCAGCTCGACCGGCGACGCCCGGTGGGCCGGCGCCTGGCCACGCGACGTCAGGAGGAAGACCAGTTGATCGTCGACCGGGGCGTCCTCGACGGTCGCTCCGACGGACGTCCGTTCCGGGCCCACGTCCTCAACACGGACGTTCGTCGTGAGCCCTACGACCGGCGGGCGGACGTCCCTCGACCGGGCCACGCCGACTTTCCGGCGCGCGTGCGGTACGGCGAGAAAGCGGACCTGAGCGGGGGAGGGATCTTCTCCGGCCGGATGACCGTGGGTCTGGTCATCGCGGGCACGCTCGCCCGGGGGCTGCTCGCGGCCCGTGGCGTCGACGTGGTCGCCTTCACCCGCTCGATCGGCCCGATCGATGCGGACGTCCCGGACGACCTCGACCTCGCGACCCTCCGATCCCGGGCTGCAACGAACGAGGTGGAAACCCCGGATCTCTCGGCGGCCGCCCGAATGGAGGAGGCGGTCCTCCTGGCGCGCCGGGACGGCGACAGCTTGGGGGGCGTCGTCGAGGTCCGAGCGACGGGCCTTCCGGTGGGACTCGGAGAACCCTTCTTCGATTCGATCGAGAGCGTCGTCTCCCATGCCCTCTTCTCGGTCCCCGCGGTGAAGGCGGTGGAGTTCGGCGCCGGATTCCGGGCCGCCCGCCTCCGGGGAAGCGAGCACAACGACCCGTTCATCTGGGAGGGGGAGCGGGTCCGGACCCTGACGAATCACGCCGGGGGGATCCTCGGCGGGCTCGCGACCGGCATGCCGCTCATCGTCCGGGCCGCGGTCAAACCGACCTCCTCGATCGCGCGACCGCAACGCTCGGTTGACCTGGCTCGACACACGGAGACGTCGCTGACGGTGACTGGTCGTCATGACCCATGCATCGTCCCCCGGGCGGTCGGGGTACTGGAGAGCATGACCGCCTTCGCGCTGGCCGACCTGGGGCTGCGAGGAGGCTTCCTGCCGTGAGCGACACCCCGATCCCCACGGCGATCCTGGGGGCGAGCGGCTACATCGGGCAACACTTCTCGCGCTTGTTGAGCGCCCATCCCCGCTTCGGCGCTCCCCAGCTCCTGGGCGGCGAACGTTCCCGAGGGCAGGCGCTCGGCGACGTCTGGCTGTTGCCGGAAGCTGCTCCTCCGGAGCTGGAAACGGTACGTCTCCGCTCCGAAACCCCGGCCGCCCTTGCGCGTTCCGGGGTCCGCATCGTCTTCTCCGCACTTCCCTCCGGAACGGCCGGACCCTTCGAGAAGGAGCTCGTGCGACGCGGGGTTTCAGTGTTCTCCAACGCCTCGGACCACCGCCTCGAACCGGGCGCGGCGTTACTGGTTCCCGAGGTCAACGGGGACCACCTGGCGCTCGCCTCTCCTCCGCGCGGGGGGCGTGGTCTTCTGGTCACGAACCCGAATTGCGCGACGACCGGCCTCGTCCTTGGCCTGGCTCCGCTCGTTCCGCTCCTCCGCCCCCGGACCGTCCATGTCACGACCTTCCAGTCGATCTCGGGCGCCGGCTACCCGGGGGTGCCATCGCTCGCGATCTCGGACAACGTGATCCCCTTCATCCGGGAGGAGGAGGAGAAGGTCGAACGCGAGACGGCGCGGCTCCTCGGCCATCGCCGGAGCCGAGCCGTCGTCCCCTGGCCGCCGCGGGTGGTGGCCCACTGCGCCCGGGTCGCGACCCGCGAAGGACACCTCGAGGCCGTCACGGTCGAAACCGCCGCCCGGCCCACCCGGTCGACCATCGAGGCCGCCTGGACGCGGTTCGACCCGCTCGCGGACCTGGACCTGCCGACGGCGCCGCACCCGCCGGTCGAGCTCCGTGCGGCGGTCGACCGGCCGCAACCCTTGCGCGACCGCTGGGCGGGTCACCCGACCCGAGCCCGAGGAATGGCCGCCGTCGTGGGTCGGGTCCGCTGGGACCCGCCGTTCCTCCGGTTCTTCATCCTCTCGCACAACGCGGTCCGCGGCGGAGCCGGAGGTTCGGTCCTGAACGCCGAATACGCCCTCGCCCGGAACGCGATCCCCCTTCGGAGCCGGTGAGGACCGTGGCCCGGCGTCGCCCGATCGTGCTGAAGTTCGGCGGCGCGTCGCTCGCCGATCCGGCTCGGGTCGTTTCCGACGTTCGGACAGCATTGAGCGAAGGGCGACCCCTCGTCGTCGTGGCCTCGGCGCGCGACGGGGTCACCGACCGTCTCATGTCGGGGATGCGTCACGCAAGGTCGGCGACGCTCCACCGTGCGATCGTGGCGGAGCTGAGAGAGAAGCATCCCGGACTCTCCCCCGCGGGCCGACGGCACCTGACCCGCCTCGAGCAACTCTTCCAGCTCGCGGAGCGGACCCCCGGAACCGACGCGCCGCTTTCCGACCGCATCCTCAGCCAGGGCGAACGTCTCTCGGTGGATTGGCTGGTCCAGACCCTCCGCCGTGCCCACCTGCCCGCGGTCGCGGTCGAAGCCGACCACCTCGGCCTGATCACGGACAACACGTACGGGGCCTCCTGCATCCTCTTCGACCGGTCCGGACCGGCCGTACGGCTCGGACTCGGCCGCCTCCTCCGGCGAGGGGATCTGCCGGTCGTGACCGGCTACTTCGGACGGAGCTTGGAGGGCCGGGTCGCCACCCTCGGCCGCGGGGGCTCCGACTACGCGGCCGCCGGCATCGGGGCGATCTTGCGGGCCGAGCGGGTCGAGCTCGTCAAGCGCCACGTGGCCGTCTTCTCCGCCGACCCCCGAGAGGTTCCCACCGCCCTTCCGATCCCCGAGCTTTCGTACGAAGAGGCGGAGGAGCTCGCCCAGTTCGGTGCCCGCGTCCTGCACCCGCTCACCATCGAGCCGGCCCGCGCCCAGAACATCGTGCTGCGGGTACGATCGTTGGAGGACCCGCGGGTGGTCACGACCATCGGACCTTCTCGGACCGAGCGGCACAATCGGGCTCTGACCCTGCTCGCGCCGCTGCGATTGCTCCGGCTTCGAGTGCCCGGGGGCCGACAACGCCCGGGGATCGTCGCCGAGGTCTCCATGCGGGTGGCCGCCGCGAGCATCAACCTCGTCCAACTGTATACCTCGTCCGCGCTCCTCTGCCTCGTCCTGGAACCACCGCAGGTCGTGGCCGCGCTCCGTGCCCTTGCGCCCCTCACCCGAGAGGCCGCAGCGATGGTCGAGGGCCCGTTCCGGGTCGCGCTCGTGACGGTCATCGGGGATGGGGTGATGTCGGACGTCAGCCGGGTCCCGGCGTCCGTCATCTCCTCGGCGGAAGGGTTCAGTGCGACGCCTCGTGCGCTCTCCCTCGCCGTGCCTGAGGAGCGAGGGTCGGAGGTGCTGAGACAGCTCCACCGCACGCTCGTGGAGGAGAATTCCCGGTGAACGACCCGTGGGCCACGTTTGCCGAACGGGCGGCGGGTTCGGAGTGCGCCGGATACTTCGAGCGGGCGGCGGGTCACGCCGGTCCGCGCGGACAGGCGGTCTGGTTTGACCGGGGAGAATGCCTTCCTTCCGTGACCCCCCGGAGCGGTCTGGGACCGACCCGTCGGGCGGTCGAAGCGCATCTCGCGCGGGGTCGGGGCGTCGCCGCGATGGGATACCTGGGGTTCGACGCAGTCGGGCTGATGGAACCGGCCCTGCGGGCGTTCCCAGCCGGTGCGCCCTTCCCCTGCGCCGAGTTCGTGCTTGCCTCGGATCCGCGATTGGTCGACCTGCCTCTTCGCCGGACCCGGTCTCGCGCTCCCGTCGACCGGTCCCCGGGCCCGCCCCTGTCGGATACTCTGCCGCGGTCCCGGTTTTGTCGCAGCGTCAATCGTCTCCGGGCCGCCATCCGGGAGGGAGAAGCGTTCCAGGTGGTCCTGGCCCACCGACGCGCCTGGCGCCGCCCCGGCGACCTTCTCGAGAGGGCGGGCCGGCTCCGGGACGCCGAGCGGTACGCGTACTTCTACTACCTGCGCACCGGCGACCGGGAGATCCTCGGGGCCTCTCCCGAATCGGTCGTGGAACTGGTCGGAGCGACCGCTCGCGTGAACCCGATCGCCGGCACGCTGCCGCATGCGGCGGGTCCGGGACGGTTGCCGTTGCCCCAGGACCCCAAGGAGCTCTCCGAACATCGGATGCTGGTCGACCTCGCACGGAATGACCTCGGTCGGGTGGCGCGCGCCGGGTCGGTCCGGGTCTTATGGAAGGAACGAAGAGTTCGGTACGCCCAGCTCGAGCACCTCGTGAGTCGGGTCGGCGCGCAGCTGCGTCCGGGGTTGGGTCCGTGGGACGCCTTGGCCGCGACTTTCCCGGCCGGAACGGTCAGCGGGGCGCCGAAGATCCGGGCGGTCGAACTCCTTCGTCGGGAGGAGAGGACCTGGCGGGGACCCTACGGCGGCTCGGTCGGCCTGCTTCGACCGGGCGGCCGGGCCGACTGGGCCCTCACGATCCGAAGCGCCTTCGCCGCGGGCGCTCGGCTGTACACGGCGGCGGGTGCGGGCATCGTCCACGGCTCCGACGGGGATCGGGAGTTCGACGAGACCCTCACGAAGCTCGGTCAACTTGAGGCCAGTCTGCTGGGGGGAGGAACGTGAAGGTCCTGCTCATCGACCACGAGGACTCTTTCGTGTACAACATCTCCCAAGCGCTCGCCACGCACGGGGCCGAGGTGACCTGCTACCGCTCGACGGGGTCCCTCCGCGGCGCCCTGCGAATCGACCCCGACGCGGTCGTCCTCTCCCCCGGCCCGGGTCACCCGCGGGACCGCCGCGTGACCGGCCTGTCGCGGGAGCTCCTTCGGCGGTGGCAGGGGGAGCGCGCGTTCCTCGGCGTGTGCCTGGGGCACCAACTGATCGCCGACTTCTACGGGGCCAAGGTCGTGCGGGCTCCTGCGCCGGTCCACGGCGAGACCTCTCCGGTCCGGCACGACGGCCGCGGAATATTCCGGAACGTGCGCTCGCCCCTGGTCGGCGCCCGCTACCACTCGCTCACCGTCGACCCCGCGACCGTTCCCACGTGCCTCGAGGTGTCGGCGACGGACTCGGAGGGCCTCATCATGGGCCTTCGCCATCGGAGCGCCCCGATCGAGTCCGTCCAGTTCCATCCGGAGTCGTACCTGACACGGACCGGGCCTCACCTACTGGCGAACTTTCTCGAGGAGGCGCACGCGTGATCGCACCCCACGTGGAGCGCCTCCGCGCCCCGGCGTCGCTCTCGCCCCGCGAGGCGCGTCAGATCTTCGACGTTCTCCTTCATCCGTCCTCGTCTGAGGCGGAACGGGTCGCCCTCCTTCTGGCCCTCACGCTGCGAGCCGAGTCCGAGGAGGAGTTGGCCCTCCTCGCGGGGGAGCTGCGGCGGCGCGCGCGGCCGTTCCGGGTCTCCCGGTCCGACCGAGCCGTTGACCTGTGCGGGTCGGGCGGCGCGCGCCGACCCTCCTTCAACGTCTCCACCGTCAGCGCCCTGGTCGTCGCGGCGGCGGGAACGCCGGTCGTCAAGCACGGGAACCGGAGCTCCCGAGGCCAGTGCGGCTCGAGCGACCTGCTCACCGCGCTCGGCCTTCCGATCGAGTCGTCGGTGCCGTTCGCGCGGGCGAGTTATGCTCGCTTCCACATCGCGTTCCTTCATGCCCCCCTCTTCCATCCGGCGACCCGAGCGGTCGTCGCCGCCCGGCGGGTGCTGGGGATCCCCACGATCTTCAATCGTCTTGGCCCGCTTTCCAATCCCGCGGGAGTCTCGGTCCAGGTCGTGGGAGTCCCCGACCTCGACACAGCGACTCGCGTGGCCGGGGCCCTCCGGCGATTGGGCGTCCGGCGCGGGCTTGCGATGACGAGCGAGGAGGGATGTGACGAATTCTCCCCGCGACGCCGTACACAAGCCGTGCGTTGGGACCCCCGCGCCTTGCATCGACTGACCGTGGACCCGAGGGCGTACCTCGAGCCGGACGAGCGGCGCGGCGATTGGGGCCCGCTCCCCCCCGCAGAGGCGGCGCTGGAGACCGAACGGATCCTTGCCGGCGGCGGGGGAGCTCGTCGTGGCGCGGTGCTGCTCACGAGTGGGGCGGTCCTCTGGGTGGCGGGGCGTGCGCCGACCCTCGGCCGGGGAGTGGGCCGAGCGCGCGAAGCGCTCGACGGAGGCGGCGCGGAGACCCTGTTGACCAACCTCCGACGTCTGGCTCGTCGATTTCCGCCTCCTCGGGAGGGATGACGGTGGGATTCCTCGAGGAGATGGTCCGGGCCACGCGCGCGTCCCTCTCTCTTGACTCCTACTCGGAGGGAGTTCCCGCCACCCCACCGACCTCCCGCGCCAGCTTCCGAGCGGCCGTGGAACGCGACCGGATGCGCGGGGCTCTGATCGCCGAGTTCAAGCGCCGCTCGCCGGGGTCGGCCGGGCCGGAGCTGCCCCGGCGCACTCCCGCCGAGTTTGTTCGAGCGCTCGCTCCGGCCGAAGTGACCGCCTACTCCTGCCTTGCCTCTGTGCCCCGTTTCGACGGGCGGCCCTCGGATGTCGCCGCGGTCGTCGCGGCCACGGACCGCCCGGTTCTCTTCAAGGATTTCATCATCGACCCGGTCCAGGTGGAGGTCGCCGCCCGATGCGGGGCGAGCGCGATCCTCCTGATCGCGCGCCTCGAAACCGACGGACTTCTCGAGGTCACGCTCGCGTCCCTGGCCGAACGCGCCCATGCCCGGGGCCTCGAGGTCCTGCTCGAATGGCACTCGCGGGCAGAGCTAAGACAGACGATGGACGTGCCCGCCGACGTGTACGGAGTGAACGTTCGGGACCTGGACACGCTCGCCCTGCGACCGGACGTGGCGGCCGAGGCGCTGACGTCGGCCCTGGGCCATCGACCTCTCGTCGGACTGAGCGGGGTCGAAGGGCCCGAGCACGCCCGCCGCTTTTGGGATCAGCACGTGGACGGGATCCTCATCGGGACCGCGCTCGCCCGAGCACCGGACCCCGTCGCCTTCCTGGCCTCGCTCCGCCGTCCCGCACCAGGAGGAATCCGATGAAGACGTTCGTGAAGTTCTGTGGGATGACCGACCCTGCGACGATCGCGGAGATCCCGGAAGGCGGGGCGGCCGGCTTTGTGGTCGACGTTCCCGGTTCCCCTCGCACCCTGACCATCGACCGAGCCGTCGAACTGGTCGCTCAGGTCTCTCCCGAGGTTGAGGCCTGGGCGGTGGTCGTGGCGCCCTCCGGTGACCTCATCCGTCGCCTTTTCGACGAGGTCGGCGTGGACCGGATCCAGGTGTACGGGGTCGTTCCCACGGACCTCGACTTCCTCGAGACCCATCATCTGGTCCCGTCGATCGCAGTCGGAGTTCCAGGCGCCGGCGCCCCCGAGCCGGCCATCCCCCCCGTGGAAAGCTTCCCCCGAATCCACCTCGATGCCGCCGGGCAGCCGTTGCCCGGTGGGAGCGGGGTCCGTCCGGATTGGGAGGTCTGCGCCCGCATCGTCGACACGCATCCCGGCCGCAAGTTCGTCCTGAGCGGCGGGCTGACTCCCGACAACGTGGCCGAGGCGCTCGCGACGGTCCGACCGTGGGGGGTCGATGTTTCGTCAGGGATCGAGAGCGCCCCCGGGCGGAAGGACCCGGAAAAGATGCGTGCGTTCGTCCGGTCGGTCACGGAGTACGAAGCGACCCATGCCTAGGCGGTACGGCCCGTATGGGGGAGCGTATGTCCCCGAAACCCTCGCCCCCGCCCTCGTCGAACTGGAGCGGACCTGGAAGGAGGCTCGGCGCGACCCGGCGTTCCGCAAGGAACTCCGCCGACTCTCCGAGACACTGGGCGGTCGACCCACGCCCCTCTACCACGCGCGGAACTTCAGCCGTCGTGCGGGTGGGGCCGAGATCTGGCTGAAACGCGAGGACCTCGTTCACGGCGGCGCCCACAAGTTCAACAACGCGCTCGGCCAGGGCCTGCTCGCCCGGCGCATGGACAAGCCCCGTCTCATCGCGGAAACCGGTGCGGGTCAGCACGGCGTCGCGACCGCGATGGTCGGTGCCGCCCTCGGCCTTCGCACCGAGGTCTACATGGGCGCGGTCGATATGGAGCGCCAGCGACCGAACGTCGAGCGGATGCGCCTCCTGGGCGCCGAGGTCCACCCGGTCACGACCGGCAGTCGGACACTCAAGGACGCCATCAACGCCGCCCTGCGGGATTGGATCGCGAACGTCCGGACGACCCACTACCTTCTCGGTTCTGCGGTCGGCCCCCATCCGTTCCCGTCCCTCGTCGCGGATTTCCAGAGCGTCATCGGCCGGGAAATCCGGACCCAGTCGGTCCGCGCGTTCGGACGCCTGCCGGACCTGGCGGTCGCGTGCGTCGGCGGCGGTTCGAATGCGATCGGCACCTTTCATCCTCTGCTCCGGACCGACGTCGAGCTTCTCGGCGTGGAGGCCGGCGGACGGACGGCCCGGTCCGGCGGCGCCGCTTCCCTGACCCGGGGACGCCCGGGAATTCTCCATGGGACGTTCTCGTACGTGCTCCAGGACGCCGAGGGGCAGGTCGCCGACACCGAGAGCGTCTCGGCCGGACTCGACTACGCCGGGGTCGGACCCGAGCACGCCTGGCTCCGCGATTCCGGACGCGCGAAGTACGTCTCGGTCCGGGACGCAGATGCCCTGAAGGCCTTCCACTGGCTGGCGGAAGACGAGGGGATCCTGCCGGCCCTCGAACCGTCGCATGCGCTCTTCGCCGCCGTGCGGGAGGCACGGCGCCGGCCTCGCCGCCAGCACGTCGTGGTCACGCTCTCGGGCCGTGGCGACAAGGACCTTGAGGTGGTGCTCCGTGCGGCTCGCTGACGCTCTCGACCGCACGACTGGTCGCCGGCCGTTCCTCGTCCCGTACCTGATGGTGGACCGTGGACGACGGAACACGCTCGGCGCTACCGTAACCGCACTTCGAGACGGGGGCGCCTCCGCGCTCGAGCTTGGGTTCCCGTTCTCCGACCCGATCGCGGACGGGCCGGTGCTGGAAGCAGCGAGCCATCGGGCCCTCGGAGCCGGCACCGACTGGAGCGACCTCCTTCGTGCCCTCGAAACGAGCGCGCCGATCCTTCCCACCGCGGTGATGACCTATGCCAACCCCGTCTGGCGGCACGGCCTGGGCGCCGCGGTGGAGCAGCTGCACGCGGCGGGGGCCACCGGGCTCATCATTCCAGACCTTTCCTTCGAGGACTCCGGGCCATGGCGCGCCGCCACCTCCCAGGCCGGACTCGACCTCGTACTGATGGCCGCTCCCGGAACTTCCCGGGATCGGGTGGGCCAGATCGCCCGGCATTCGCGCGGTTTCCTGTACTTGGTCTCGCGCTACGGGACCACCGGGGGAGGGACGAACCAGGTGGCCCGAGAACTCGCTCCGCTGGTCGCGGCCGCCCACCGGGCCGCGCCGCGGCTGGCCGTGCTCGTCGGATTCGGGGTGCGCGACCCGAAGAGCCGGGAGGCGGCCCTTCAGAGCGGAGCGGACGGGGTGATCGTGGGAACCGCGCTCGAGGAGCGGCTCGCGCGCCACCCGACCTCGCGCTCGATCCAGCAGTGGACGGCCCGACTTTCCCTCCGCGGTCGCGAAGCTCCCTCGGTCGCGGCCCCGTAGCCTCGACTCCTACCACCGGGGGGACCGCGGTCGACCGAGACCACCGTTGGGTCCCCTGAGCGGACCTCCCGAGTCCCGGGGTCGTTCTGGTTACGGGCGGATCCGTTCGAGCGAGAGAAAGCGGACGGCGCCGGCGGCCCCGACGCCGGCGAGGAGGAACTCCTTCCGTACTCCTTGGGCCACTCGGACCCCGCCGGCGACGGTCGGCCACCGCGAACGATGCTCGTCGGGCACGGCTTGCACGAGGTAGCGGGCGTGCGCATGCTCGGGATTCCGGGGGTACGCGCGGAAATGGGCCCCGTACTTGAACCCCGTCTTGACGACGAGCTGGCGCGTGCGCAGCTCGCGGTAGGTCGCGAGGCGCTCCGGGAAACCGGGGTCGAGGCGACGGCCTCGCGCCTCGAGCCGGTCGAACGGAACGTTCCGGCTCGTGCGGGCCTCTTTCAGGGTCAGCTGCCCCGTCGAAACGAGGTAAGCAGCCTCGAGCAGCGATAGCTCGAGCCGCTCCCCCACCCGACTGCCGTACGCCAGTGCCTTGCCGAGCTCCTCGACTGCGGTCGGGTCGTGGACGGTGACCCGGTCCACCGAGAGCCAGCCCTCGGTGGGCGTCGCGAGGGGGCGCGCCGGCAGCGCGCCCGTCGGTGAAGGCCGGCGTACGCGGTAGTACGTGAGGTCCGACTCCTCATCGACGAGCGCGAGAAGAAGCTGCTTCTTCGCGGATTGGGACCGGGCCACGAGGTCGAACAATCGGGCGAGGTCGAACGGTTCGCGCTCGCTGATCGCCTCGACCCAGAAACGGGAGGGTGTCTTGTGCAGGACCCCGCCGCGCGGGAGGACCGAGAAATCCACGGGGGGCGCGCTCGCGCGCACGACGTAGCCCCGCTGGCGGAGGTCCCGGTAGACGAGGTAACGGACGGCGAACCCGGGGTCGGCGCGGACCGCGTGGCGAAAGACCGAGGGCCAGGTCACCGGGCGACGCCCGTGCGTGACCTCGACCCGCCCCATCTCGGCGAGGTAGACGGATTCGTACCGGTCGAGGATGAGGCCGCCGCCGGCCTCCGGAGTTCCGAAGAATCCCTTTCCGTAGACGCCGCCGGCCTCGGCCGGGTCGTCGAACCGTACAGTGGCGTCTGCCTGCAGCCGACCGGTCACGACCGGGCTCCGCGCAGCTCCCGGAGCGTCGCGAGCGCTTCCAGCCGGACGCCGATCGCGGCGAGCCGGGCGGTGGCGCCCGCCTCCCGGTCGACGACGACGACGCAGCGGTCGACGATGCCCCCCGCCGTGCGGATGATCTCGACCGAACGGATGGAGCTCCCCCCCGTGGTCGCGACATCCTCGATGAGGAGGACGCGCGAGCCGTTCGGGATCGGCCCCTCGAAAGCGTTCCGGGTGCCGTGCTCCTTCGCGACCTTGCGGAGGATGACGTAGGGTCGTCCGGTGCGCAACGCGGTGGCCACGACGAGCGGGACCGCGCCGAGCTCCATGCCCGCCAGGCGGTCGGCCGCCCCAACGCGGGCTGCGAACGCCCGTCCGAGGAGGTCCAGGCGCTGCGGGTCGCACCACGCCCACTTTACGTCCACGTAGACGTCGCTCTTCTCACCCGAGGCGAGCGTGAAGTCGCCGAAGCGGACCGCCGCCGCGTCGAGCAGCATCCGAATGATGGTGCTCCGCTCCGGAGCTTGGGAGGATTCGGTCACCATGGAACCTTTTTGAGACCCAGCTTGAACCCCACCCAGTTGAAGGCGGCGTGCAGCCCCAGCGTGTACACGAGTAGCCATAAGACCGCTTCCCAGCTCCCGAACACTTCGACGAAGAGCGCGGGGTACACGACCAGGCCGACCGCGATCGGCACCAGGACGAACGGAAGCTGGTCGAGCAGGAGCGTGCGGGCCCCGCTGTCGCGACCGAGGCGTCGCTTGACGAACGAGCCGAGCGCGTCCCCGGTCATCGCTCCGAACGTGAGGAGGAACGCGAGCGGGATCGCCGCCCCGACCGAGGGCGCGAGGGTCGGGACCAGGGTGAGGTTCGGGGGAGCGAGCAGGATCAGCCAGGCCTCGAGGAGACAGAACGGGATCCCGACGATGCCTCCGAACAGGTAGCCGGACCAGGTCTTCGAAGTTCCCAGGATCCGGCGGCCGTCCCCCGCCCAGATGCGCCCGAAATCCATCGGGGGACCGCGTCCGCGGGGAAAGGTCGCGAACGCGTTCGCGATGTAGGCGGGAAGCAGCAGCCAGAGGACCGCGAGGGCGCTCGCGAGGAACAGGTCGAGCACGGCGGACTTCCGCTACGGTTCGCGAACGAACCGCTCGATGGCGGTCGCGATGCCGGCGAGCAGGCGCGGGTCGACGCTCTCCTCCGCGTCGTGGATGTGGGACTCCGGGTCCATGCTGCCGAACACGATGGCCGGCAGGGGCGATCCCCCCGGGGTCGTTAGCCCGCGGATTGCGCTCGCATCGGTTCCGCCGTACTCTCCCCGCAAGCCGGGCGAGCCTACGGTCTCGGCGAGGATCCGTTGGAGCCGTGCGGCCGACGGATCGTTGGGCGGAAGTGCGTAGCCGGCGCGGCAACGCGCCCGGGGAGCGTCGATGCGGGCATGGGGAAGCCGGGCCGCCGCCCCCGAACGGACGTACTTGAGAGCGGCCTTGAGCCCGTCCTCGAGCTCCATCTCGGGAGTCAGCCGAAGGTCCACGGTGAAGGTGGTGGGGGCCGCGGTGGTGGCATCGACCCACCCTCGGTCTGTGGCGGCGCGCAGCAACCCGAGCGTGGCCGGAACCGGGTTGTGCCCCCGGTGCGGGTACCCGCCGTGGGCGGCTTCCCCGACGACCTGGAGGGGGAGCGCCCCGCTCGGAACGGAGAGGGAGGTCGTCCCTCCCGAGTGGATCTGGAACGGCGGGGCGAGGAGCGGTCCGAGGCGACCCGCGAGAAGGTCCAGTTCGGCCGCGGGACCCGCGAAGAGAAGCGTCACCGCCCGTGCGATCTGGTTCGCGGCATCGCTCTCGGCGTGGACCCCGACCAGGGTCACGCTCGACCCGGCTGCGGTCGCGCCGGACCGGTCGAACTGGGTCACGCTCGCACGGCCCGTGATCACCGGCTCGGGGGCGTGGCGGTCCGGCCAGTCGGGAGAGGCCAGCGGGGACCTCCACGTGCGGGCGAGCTCGTGGAGCCCCACGAGGAGGTCTCCGTACGAGATCGCTTCGCGGAGGGTCGCCGGGCGGTCGAAGGAAGCGTCCATGAAGGCGACGCCGCTCGAACCCGCCACGAGTTCCGGGCCCGCGTCCGGGATGAGGACGACGTCTCCGACGAGGATCCGCTCGGCGCTTCCGGCCGGGAGGAGGCCGTCGTGGTGCTTCACCGCCTCGACGCCCCCCTCGCCGCCCGTCTCTTCGTCGCAACAGGCGACCAGACGAACGTTGCGGGGCGGAGGCGGTCCGTTGGCGAGTCGGGCGAGCGCGATCAACGAGGCCACCACCCCGCTGCCGAGGTCGTCATTCGACCCCCGGGCGTAGAGTCGCCCGTCCGCCCGGGCCGTGAGGGAGTGCGGGGGACTCTTCCATCGGACCAGCTGCTCCGCGGGGACGGGAACGACGTCGTAGTGGGCAAGGATCAGGACGGTCTCGGGAGCCCCGACCTGGAGGTCGGCGATCACGTTCGGACGGGCGAGTCCGTGCCAATCCCCGGGCACATCGCCCGAGACCATTGGGTCGTACACCCGGGTCGAGAGGCCCCGAGCCCGCGCGGCCCGTACGATGGCCTCCGAGGTCCGCAGGTAGTTGGGCTTCTCCCATCGACGCTGCCCCGGCGCCTCGAGGTTCGTGGGCGCGGTCGCGACGAGCTGGGTCAGGAGCCGGAGACCTTCCTCGCCGAGGAGGCGGCTCGCGTCTCCGGTCGCGGGCATCGTCACGGTAGAGGCCCCTAGTGAAAGGCGAAGACCACGACGAGGGAGCCGGTGAGGAGGAGCAGGAAGGTGGCCACCGCCATGTTCTGGAACATCGTCAGGGTGTCTCCCAGCGAGGTCAAAAGGCGAGCGGTGAAGCCCGGCCCGAGAGTGGGAACTCCGAGGACCTCCGCCGACCCGAACCGTACCTCGGCCGGACCGAGGTCCGCGAGCGCCGCGCGGACCGCGTCCGTCGCGCCCCGAATCAGGGCGTCGGTCGACATCCGCTCGCCGACCGGGTTGATCCCCCCGTCGACCTCATGGACCACGTGATTGTCGGTGGTCATCACTTCGGCGACGTTGACCCGTTGCTCGAGCGCCCGGACGATCGGGTCCCGTCGTCCGAGCAGAAGGTTGTTCCCGTCGTAGAGCACGTAGGCGGAGGTCGCGCCGGCGGCCCGCACGACCACCGCGCGGATCCCTTGTGGCCCGATCCCGTCTCGACCGATGTCGTACCCGTCCCGGACGCCCACCCCGACCTCGATCGGTCCGTCCACCGCCGCGGCGACCGCGGCGCGGGCCGCGGATTTGCAGTCCCGGATGAGCTTCTCGGCGGCCGGGGTTCCGTAAGTGATGTCCCCTTGGCCCTCCACGTAGGAGTTGTGGGCATCGATCAGCGCCACCCGGGGTCCTCCCTCCAGCGCGATCTCTCGACCGATCCGGTCCGCGACGCTGAACGCGATGTCGTCCGTGGGGCGGGGCGCCTGGGTCACGAGCACGAGGGCGACGTCCCCGAGGAGCTGCGCACGCGCAAAGCTATCCGGATCCGGACGCACCAGCCGGCTCGCCCGGGAAGGGCCTCCGCCGGGCAGCGAGGCGAGGAGGGATCGTGCGGCCGCTCCGACACGCTCGACCTCGGCTCCGGAGGGAAGGTCGAGGTCGTGGTCGCACGGAGTGTGGGGCGTCAGCACGGTGCCGGCTTCGCCCCCCAGAGCCGATGCCATCTTTCGGGGCAGGTCGCTCGCCCCGAGGGCGGCGAACGGGCCTGGATGGACCGTCGGCAACGCGAGCGTCACGTGGGCCTTTCCGTTTCGGAAGAAGGAGAGCAGGCTCACCCGAAGGTCGACCGGTTGGGCGAACGGGCGGAAGAATCCCTCGAGCGCCTCGGTCGCGGCGGAATCCCGGTCTCGCACGTGGTCGAGGAGCGGACGGATGAGGCGGACCCCCGAGCTGCGGAACTCGCGTCGGAGCGGTCGGTCCGAGGCCCGCAGGAGCGCGACGGCGCATCCGAACCCGATGAGGGCGCACAGGAGGAGGGCGACGCCCCAGCCCACCGTGACCGAAACTAGGAGGGGCAACACGAGGGAATAGAGCACCGGCTGAAGGAGCGTCGCCGGGAGGGTTCGTGCGTGGTTCGGGTGGGAGACGCCGAACAGGGTCAGGTGCCGGAACCAGACGATGGGTCCGACCAGGAAGGCGAGCAGGAAGGGGATCCCCGGGGTACGGCCCGGTTCGACGAAGAGGGCGAGACGCCAGATCGCGGCGATCGGGAGCAGAACGGCCAGAACGGAGAGGGCCAGGAACACCGACCGATGAAACTCGAACCGGCCGCCCAGGGCGCCCGCCAACGGTCCCGTCACAAGTCCGGCGACGCATGCCGGCATCGCGAAAATGAGGAGCCAGCCCTCGAGGAACGGCGTCGGGGACATCCCGAACGCCAGGGCCGCGAGCGCCGCACTCGCCAGGAAGATCAGGCCGAAGGCGATCGGGGGTGGCGGGGCGCGGAAGAAGTACCGCGGAGGGTGCGGCTCGATGGGCGGAGGGGGGCCTGCGGGAGGGAGTTCAGCGGACACGGGAGCGACGTACCTCCTCCAGGATCCCCCGGAATGCGGGGCCGATCCCTTCCTGTTCGGTGATCGTACCGGTCACGAGTGCGTCCGCCCCGGCGTCGAGCAAGACCCGCGCGTCGGCGGCCGTCCGAATCCCCCCACCCACGATCAACGGAAGTGAGCACTCCTCACGGACGGCCCGCAGGATCTCCGCCGGGACCGGAGCCGGGGCCCCGGACCCCGCTTCGAGGTAGAGGAATCGCATCCCCAGATACTCGGCCGCCAGGGCATAGCCGACCGCGCTCTTCGGGTCGTCCCGGGCGACCGCGTCGACCTCCCCCACTTCGCCGACCCGCATGCCGGGCGCGATCACGAGGTAACCGAGCGGGATCGGCTCCAGGCCCAGATGGCGAACGAGAGGCGCGGCCCGGGAGTGCGCCCGGACCACGAGGTCGAGCCGTCGCGAGTTGAGCAGGCTCATGAACAGGACCGCATCCGCCTCGCGGGCGAGAGAACCGGGGCCCTCGGGAAAGATGACCACGGGAACCTGCACCGCCCGCTTGACCGCCGACGCGGCGGCGCCCATCTTCTCGGGGGAGATCCCCGTCGAGCCCCCGAGGAGGATCAGGTGGCTCCCGGCACTGACCGCCTGGGCGGCCGTACGGGCGGCCGCCTCGACGGGCGACTTATCCGGGTCGATGAGGGTGAGGTGGATCGGTCCGTGGGCCATCTCCTCTCGGAGGTACCGCTCCACCCGACCGGGACCGCTCCCGCGGCTCATCGGAACGCCACCGCGACGAAGGCGACGAGGGCGACCGACATCGCGACCTTGCTCATCGTTTGCTTCCAGTGCAGGTGCTCGGGAAGACGGGACACGGAGACGACGAAGATCCCATCTGCCACGAGGACCAAGGCGCCATACATAATCCCGACGACCGAGTCGGCCGACACGAACCAGAGCAGCGGAACCACACTGAGGGCCAATGCGACCGCGACGGCGCCTTCGGCAACGTGGGAGGAGAAGCCCAGTCCGCGGGTCTTGGGAAGGGTCCTCCGACCGACGTCTCCGGCCACGTCCTCCATGTCCTTGATCACCTCGCGGCTCACCGTCGCAAAGAACGCCATGGCCGCGAACGGCGCGAGGACCAGGGCGTGACCCGCCGCCGCACCCCCGTAGAGGAAGACCAGGCCGGTCAGGAAGCCGACCACCAGGTTGCCGACCAACCCGTTGGCCTTGAGGCGGAACTCGTACCCGAGCAGGGCGACCACCGCGAGGGCGAGGAGCAGCCCGACCAGGGGCTGCACGAGCACGACCGGCACCGCGACGGCCACCCCCGCGACGAACAGGGCCACGATCAACCCCCGCGCCGCACCGACCGAGACCGCCCCCGTGACCAGGGGCCGGTCGGGATGGTTCGTACGGTCGCCCTCCCGGTCCAGGAGGTCGTTCAGGACGTTCCCCCCCGCCGTCACGAGCGAGGTCGAGGCCGCCGCCAGGGCGAGGAGAACCCAGAATCCGAGGGGGGCCGTCACCCCCGTTCCGCGGCCCGCGAGCCCTCCGACCACGGTGCCGGCGAAGGAGACCGCGAGGTTCCCCACCCGCACGAGCCGGAGTGCCGGATGCACGCCGGCCGATGGCCGAGAGACTCGCTTAACGATTTGGTTGAACCCGTCCGGCCCCGGAGGGGGGAGGTGGGCTCGTCCCGGGGGACTGAGGAACTCGAAGTAACCGGCCGGAGGCGCGTTATATGCCTCGCCGTCTCGTTTGTGGGCAGATGGTGGCTCGGACCATTCCTCGACCTCGCTTGCGGTCGTTCCGGTTGGGGAACGGGCTCCAGGTGCATCTGGCGCCGATCGAGTCCAGCCCGACCGCGAGCGTCTGGGTCTGGTACCGGGTCGGGTCCAAGAACGAGTATCCGGGAATCACGGGAGCGTCCCATTGGGTCGAGCACATGCTCTTCGAAGGCTCGCCCCGCTATCCGAAGGGGGCGATCGACAAGGCGGTCGTCGCGGTCGGGGGCGAACTCAATGCCTTCACCGACACGGACTTCACGGCGTACTTCACCACGGTTCCTCGGGAGCACCTCTCGATCCCGATCGACATCGAATCCGACCGGATGACCCGGGCGCTGCTTACTGACCGGGAGGTCGAGCGCGAGCGGACGGTCATTCACTCGGAACGCGAAGGGAACGAGAACTGGCCCGAGTTCCGGGTCGAGGAGGAGGTCTACTCCCTCGCCTTCCGCATCCATCCGTACCGCTGGGACGCGCTCGGACGCCGGGAGGACATCGAACGGTTGACTCCTGAGGAGCTCCGGACCTACTACCGGAAGTACTACGGGACCCGCAACGCGACCCTCGTCATCGCCGGTGGGTTCGACGCCCCGGCCATCGCCCGCGAAGTGCGGCGCCGCTTCGGCCGACTCCCGACGAGCGGGGCGGACATCGCGGTGGCGGAGAAGGAACCTATTGCCCGCGGGGAGCGTCGGGCCGAGCTCTCCGGACCGGGGACGACCCCCTACCTTCAGATGGCCTGGAGGGCCCCGGCGCTCGACGACCCGGCCACGCCCGCGACGATGATCCTCGACACGATCCTCGGAGGGGAAAGTCGCCTGTTCAGCGCCGGCGCGGGCTGGGGTCGGTCGGCGGAGCATCCGAGCGCCCGACTCTACCGCGCCCTGGTGGACCCGGGCCTCGCGGTCCGCGCCGGGAGCGAGTGGCGACCGCGCGTCTACCCCGGCCTCTTCACGGTCCATGCCCTCGCGGCCAAGGGGGTCTCCCTGGACCGCCTCGAACGCGCCATCGATTCCGTCACCGAGCGACTCGCGCGCTCCGGACCCACCCACCGGGAGCTCGACGACGCGCGGGTCCGGATCCAACGCGGCGCCGCGCTCGCGTACGAGGGCGCCTCCCGCACCGGGTTCCGCCTCGGCTACTTCTCCGTGCTCCAATCGCCCCGGTACGAGGACGAGATCTTCCACCGCCTGCTTCGTGTCACCCGCGACCAGGTCCGAGATTCCGCGCGGTCCACGTTCCGTTCCGAATCCCGCGTGGTGGTCCGATACACGCCGACCGCGGAGGCGACCGATGCGTGAGTCCAACGACCCACTTCGGCTCGAGATGGGGGACGGTCCGGCCGGAATTCGGGTCGTCCGCCAGGCACCCCCGTCAGGGGCGGCCAGCTTCTCGGCGACGTACGTGGGCCCCGCCGGCTGGGGGTACGACCCCGTGGCCGCCGAGGGGACGGCGCGCATCGTGAGCCAACTCGTCACGAGCGGCGCGGGCACCCGGGACCGACGTGAGCTCGCCCGCTTCCTGGACCGGTTGGGCGGCACGCTCACGGCGCAGGTCGATCCCGAGTCTGCCGAGATCACCGTCTGGGGTCCGGCCGACGCCTGGGAGACGCTCCTTGGCGTGCTCGCGGACTCGGTCCTTCGGCCCCGCTACGCCGATTCCGACCTGGCCCGGGTGCGTCGCCAGCTCGCCGAGCGCCAGATGCGGGAACTCTCCCAGCCGGGGAGCCGCGTCGAACGGGAGATGCTTCGTGCCATCTTCCCCCGCGACCATCCCTACCGCGGCACCGGGGTCGGCGACGCCCGCTCGGTGGCGCGGATCGACCGCGGCCGCATCGACCGGTTCCACGACTCCCATTTCACCGGGGACGGGGCCATCCTGGTCGTGACCGGCTCTCCCCCGAAGGCGACCGTCACACGGACGGTGAAGCGACTCTTTTCGAACCTTCCGACCGGCCCCTCACCCTCGCTCTCGCTTCCCACCGTGCCTCCTCCTCGCCGTCGCGAGATCCGCGTGGACTTGCCCGGGCGCTCCCAGGTGGAAGTTCGAGTCGGAGGAACGTCCATCGCGCGCGGGGACCCGCAGTTTGCCGCCGCCTACCTCGCCAACGAAGTGCTCGGGGGAGCCGTACTGCTCAGTCGACTGTTCCACCGGGTCCGCTCCAAGGGCGGGCTCGCCTACCACGCGTCAAGCCATTTGGAGGCCATGCGCCGGGGCGGCTACTGGAGCGCCCAAGCCGGCACCGGGGCCGATCGATGGCCGAAGGTCGTCCCCATGCTGCGGGAAGAGGTCGAGCGCCTCTCTTCGGAGAATATCCCTGGCGCGGAGCTCCACCTGATGCGCGAAAGCCGGATCGGAGAAATGGCCCTCTCCCTGGAATCCACTTCCGAAGCCCATGAGCTCGCCGTTGATGCCGCCTATCACGACCTCCCCCCTGACCACTGGAAACAGTGGCCCTCCCTCCTCCGGGCCCTGACCCCGAAGGAGGTCCGGGCGGCCGCCGAGGTCGCCCTCGACGCGCAAAACACCGTAACCGTTCTGGTCGGACCAATCGGCAAGGCGTAGCGGGCTCTCCCCTCGGGAGGGCGCGTTCCCCAAGGGACCCGAACTCGTTGGCAGACGGCCCACCGCGCCCGGTTCTGGGAGGAGTATCGGCCGTCGGCGGGAACCCGGGGCCGGCCGAGGAACCTTATCCCGTCCGAATCTTGCCTCCTCCCGGCGAAAGGGGCAGACCAAGCGATGACCGGAGGCAAAAGAACGAGTCCGAGTCCTGCCGTGAAGAAGCGACACCACAAGCAGCGCCAGCGGCGGATCTCCGCGCGGCGCCGTCAGGTCCCTCCGGGCGGAAACCGCGCTCGTCGCTGAATCTGCGCCCCGCGGGTGTATGCGGATAGATACGCACATATACGGGTCCGACAATCCCCCTACATGCCCGCCCGAGCGCGCCCGGAACCTTCCGTCCAGGGGATGCAGCGAAAGAACATCACCATCACACCCGAGGAGAATCAGTTCCTCGACCGTCACCCGGAGATCAACCAGAGCGCCCTCTTCCGCCAGGTCGTCGAGAGCTTGATGCTGGCCGAACGGAACCCGGGTTCCGTCGGGACCCAGCCGGTGCGCCTCGGACGCGGGATCTACCGCTCCGGCGCCATCATGTACCAGAAGCGTCAACCGTAGTCGGTCCACCCCGCCGCGGAGCGTCTCCGTCGCGCAGCCGAGGCCCGAGGCCCTCGAGCACCGGAAGTCCAATATCCTCGGCGCGCGCCGCGACGATCCCTTCGGCCCCCAGGGTATCTGCATAAGCGTGCTGCGCCGTCTTCCGGTCCAGATCCGCCAGGGCGTGTCGGGATAGGATGTGACCGAACGCCCAGCTCCGGTCCTTCACGAGCGCGGTGAAGTGAGGCGCGTAATGGCCACCCCCCACGGCGAGGGCCACCCGGTCCTTCGTCGAGGGCTCGAGCTCCAGCAGCACGGCGGCCAAGGCCCGCACGGCTTCGGCCGGCGGCGCGTCGAGGGTCCCGAACCCGATCTCGACAAAGAAGGCCGGCAGGTTGAGGGACGGCCCATGATGGGTCGCTTCGAACGTCACCTCGAGGCCGACCTCCCCCTCCCGTTCTTCCAGTCGGCGGAGCGCGTCCGCCATGCGGCGAGGGTCGGTCGGCACGAGGGTGCGGGCCCGTCCCCCGACGTCGGCCCCGGGGCCAGGATTCCCGAGGGGATGGACGGTGAGGCACCGTACGTTACGTTCGCTCCGATGGATCGAGGGGAACACGAGCGTGGTCCCCGCCTGTCGAAGCGCTTCCGGGAGGCGTTGGTCCAGATGATCGTCATGGATGTGGAGCGCCTTCCGATGGAGGAGGAGGACCCCCGAGGAGAGACGACGGAGGGGGACGCCGTCTACGTGGTCTTCCGTGGCGGGAGGAGTCCCCCAGAGCTCCGCGACCCGCTGGGCCACGGGGTCGCCGTCCGAGACCACCAGAAGATAGGGGGGAGGGTCCTTCATGACTCGAGTAGGTCCGGGCACCACCGGCTCGGGACGAATCGGTGCTTCGGTAAGTGCCTTCGCCCCGTGGACGATCCCACCGAAGCGGGAGGAAGCGTGTCGGAGGGGGCGGTTGCCCGCTCGCTCCTCGGCGGGGCCCGGCGCGAGACGATCCTTCCGATGCGCCCTAGGTCGCTCGGGAGGCAACCCCGGTCGAACCCAGCGCCATCGCGTCCTGTCCGAGCGAGACGCCTCCCGCCGAAGGGGCGAGGGGAGACCAAGAACTGGAATTGGTCGCCGTGAAGACCACACTGATCTCGGGCGGAGAAGAGCCGCTGACGTTGAACGTGCCGGACCAGTTGCCTACAGTTACTTGCCAACCGGGAATCCAGCCGATCTGATAGACGTAGGTTCCGTTGGGCAGGTTGAGGCTGAGGTTCGAGGTCGAGGAAGTGGCGTTCGCAAGGTACCAACCGACGCCCTCCGAGGCGAGTCCGAAAACACGAACGCTCCAGTTGGTGCCTGCCGGAAGGCCCGTCTCGTTGAACGCGACCGAATAGGCGACGAAGGGGCTGAAGGAGACATTGATCGTGGCGGCGGCCGCTCCCGCGACCTCAAACCCCCCCCTCGAGGCGTTGGTCACAAACCCCGAGACGGCGGAAACACGGTAGGCGTACGTGCCGTTCTCAAGGAGAAAGGAGAGGGTCGAGTTGTTCGAAGTCTGAACTTGGGCGTGGGAACCCCGCGCACCATTCCAGCCGTCCCCATGGCCGAAAACCGTTACGGTCCAGTTCGTCCCCACGGGAAGTCCCATCTCAGCAAACGTAACCGAGTAGGTCGAGAGGGGAGTGAACGTGATGTTGATCACGGGAGGAGAAGCGCCGGAGACGTTGACGAGCCCACGTCCGTCACTCGTGGTGTACCCCGAGGGAGCCTCCGCCCGATAGAAGTAGGTCCCATTGAGGACCGTGACGTTGAGGAGGGTGCCGTTGGAGCTTTCGAACCCACCGCGGTGCCAGCCTCCGTAGCCAAAGCCGCCCCAGCCGCCCCCGAGCTGCACCGACCAGGTCGTGCCCGCTGCAAGTCCGCTCTCAGCGAACGTCACGACGTACGTCGTCCGGGGGTAGAAGGTGATGTTGATCGAAGGCGGGGAACTCCCGTTCACGGTGAAGGTACCCCGACTGGAGTTGCTCGTGAACCCGAGAGATGCTTCGGCGTGGTAGGTGTAAGTTCCGTTGGGGAGACTGAAATTCAGGGAAGTGGTGTTGGAGACCTGGAATCCACTCGGGTGCCAACCCCAGCCGGCCGAACTGAGCCAACCGCTCCAGGTGCCCCAAGCGGGGGAGACCCCGACGCTCCAGTTGGTACCGGAGGGGAGACCCGTTTCCGAGAAGGTCATGTTGTACGTCATTCCCGCACGGTAGCCCCACCCGCCCCCGGTGGAGGGGTGGGCGGCGGACGTGGACGTCACCGAAGATGCGGCCACCAGACCCGAAGCGAGCAGAATAAAGGCAGCAATTCCGACGTAGAGCAGGGTCTGTGCGCGTGGCATGGCGCGGGCATCCGGATTGGGGTTATACGACTTTGGGGAGGGGGCGTCCGTGGGGCTTATAATGCGCTCTCCCGGCGTCGGCCGTTCGGTCGCAAACATTCCATTCGCCGACCTCGTGATAGTAGCCCCGGGGCTTGGGGAGGTGCTCCCGGCGGGAGTTTCCCCGGCCGCCCGCGGAGGCCGACCGGATTTGAACCCGCGTCAGAGGCTCGAGAGGCCTCTATCCTTGACCACTAGACTACGGGAGCGCCGGGAGGGCCTTAGCGGACCCCCTCTTTGAGCCTTTCTCCGAGTTAACGAAGGCTGACCGGCTGCGCTGCCGCAGGGTCGGGCTCGACCACGACCGCAGTCCCGTACGCGAGGATCTCGGTCATGACCTCGCTCATCTCGGAAGTGTCGAAGCAGACCGAGAGGACCGCGTTCGCCCCGAGGCTCTTCGCATGGTCCTTGAGACGGGTGAGCGCCTCGTGACGGGACTGCTCGAGCAGCTCCGTGTACTCGGTGATCTCCCCGCCTCCCAGGCTTCGGAAGCCGGCGACGATGTTCCGGCCCAGTCCGCGGGAGCGGACGATGAGCCCGTACGTCACGCCGATGGTCCGGACCACTCGGTATCCCGGAACGAAGGGCATGCTGACGGTGATGAGGTCGCTCGGCGGTGCGAAGATGGGAGGGCCCGCCGACGGCAGAGCAGGCCCGGGCATGCCGCCGCGACCGCGTTTCCTCGCTTAACCGTGGCGCCTCGGGCCGACCCTAGGGAACGTCGTTCCGGCCTCGCCGAAGCCCCTAAGAGGGAGCGCGTGCTCGTCAGCGTCCGTGACTCCCCCGGTAAAGGCTCGCAGCGGCCACATCCTCCTGGACCCGAAGCGATCCTACAAGGACCTCGTTCGCGTCTATCCCGAAATGCACCGCCGGGTCGTCGAGATGAACCGCCCGTTCGTCAAGGAGTCGGACCCGTTGCTGCCCGAAGTGCTCCTCGATGAGAACCTCCGCGACCTCAAGGGGAACCGAAAGCCCGCGGGGTACAACCGGCAGGACCCGTTCGGGCTCCGCCTGATCTTCCCGATGTCGGATGAGCGTCGGGCCGAGTTCTACTTCACGAAGCCGGCCCGCTGCCAGGAGGTCGTCCAGATCACCGAGCAGGTCTCGGTGCTCTTGCGCCGCCGAGGGATCAAGCATACGGTCGAATACGACCGGCTTCCCCTCGGACCACCCCGGGGCCTGCCGGGCCTCGGACCCACCGGACCCACGGCGGGCGTGCTCAGTTCGACCTGAGCTCGCTCACGCACAAGGTCCCGCGGGTCTTACCCGGGGGGGCGTCGGAAGGGCCAGAACGGAGTCGAGCTCGACGGCGCGGGGGAGCTGGTCGATTCCGCCGGGGCGGCGGCCGGCGGCGATTCTGCCGGGGGCGGGGCGGGGGTGGTCGGGGGGGCCGGTACGTCTCCCTGGAGCCGGCGGAGCGCGTCGCGGGCCTTCTCGAGGGCCGCCGGGTAGTCCTGCTCCCGCAACCGGATCGACTCGGTGAGCAGCGCCCGGGCCTCGCTCGTATCGACGCGCCGCTCCGCGGCCCGGGAGAGCGCAGCGTCGATGAGGTAGTGCAGGTTCATCAATTCGCGATGGAGGGACTTGCGGAGGTTCAGCTCCTCCTCGAGGGCGAGCACGATCCGGGCCGCCTCGAGGTAACGGCCGGCCTTCTCGATGGGTTCGATCTCCGCGAATCGGGTCCGCAGCGGGCCGACGCTCACGCGGAGGCCCTCCGCAGCAAAGTTGACCTCCGTGAGGAGCTCCGCCCGACGTCGCACGAACGGCTCCCGGATCGCCGACTCGAGCGCTTCGGTCCCCCGGCCGAACTGGGTCTCGGCCTCCTCGAGTCGCCCGGCATCGAGCGAGACCCGGGCCTCGCTGAACGTCTGCATCATCGGGGTCGTCTCGACGCCCAGCCGCTCGCCGACCCACAGCTGTTCCTTGAGGCGACGGAGGTTGTTCTCGAGCCGCTCCCGGCGGGCGTGTCGGACGGCCTCCCTCTCGGTCCGTACGAGCCCGAGGGCCGCCCCGAAGTCCTGCCGAGCGGTCAGTTCCTCGATCTGGCGGCGCACTTCCGGGAGGCGCGGCGACTCCCCCGGCGGTCGGGGCGGGGCGCGGGCGAGCTCGGCTTCGAGCTCGCGCCATCGAACCTCGAGAACGCCGGCGAAGACCTTGCGGCCGGCGCTCTCTCCACGGGTCACGGCTTCGCGAACGTGATGCCATTCCCGGGCCCGCAACGCGGCCTCAGCTTCGGCGACGACCCCCTCGACCGGGTCAACCTCGGTGGTCAACCCCTCGTGTCGGCCGACGTCAATGAGCCCGCGGAGACGCCCGAGGGGCCCGGCGAAGAGCCGCTCGATCGCCCAACGGCCCATCTCGGTCGCTTCGCGGGCGGCGCGGATCGCCTCGGGGTAGTGCCCGGCTTCGAGATGGCGCAGCCCTTCCGTCATCCGGCCGGAGGCCTCGGTCACTTCGGCCCCGAGCTCGGTCGCTTCAGCGACCTGGGCGTTGGCGGTCGCGCACGCGTCGCGGGCGCGACGGTGGCTCTCCCGCAACAGGACGAGGGTGTCGGAGGCCGTGATGGCGTGCTCGAGCACGTCCGCGTACTGGTGTCGCTGGAACAGGCCGCGGGCCATGTCGAGCTCGGTCACCGCCGCCGGTGCGACGACCCCATCCTTCGTCTCCCGCACGAGGGAACGTTCGGCCGCTTCGATCGACCCTTCCGCGATCTGCCGTTGGAGTTCGACCCGTTCGAGCTCGGCCTCGCTCTTGGAGGCGAGCTGGACCGCGTCCACCGGACGGCCCTCGTCGAGCGCCATCCGGGCCTGGTGAAGGAGGTTCTCGGCGATGGTGGTATCGACGCCCTCATTCCGGAGGCGCGAGACCATCGCGCGGAATCCGGCGAGCGTCTTCGACACCTGATGGTAGGTGGCTTGGAGTACTTCGCGCTCGATCGGCCCGCCGAGCTCGATCGCCCGGGCGTACTCCCGCTTCCCCAGTGCGGCGTCGACCTGTTCGATCGCGGCCCGGAGCGGGCCGACCTCGACCCGGAGCAGGTCGGCCTGCGCCAACGCCTCGCGGGCGCGCTTCGCGACCCGTTCGGCGTGTTCGATGAGCCCCCGTGTCCCGATGAACTCCGCGCGGGCCGCATCGAGCAGGGCGGCGGCTCCGAGCGGGACCGGGAGCGCGATCCGACGTCGCGCCTCGGCGAGGGGCGCGAGGATCTTCTCGAGGTCGACCCCGGCCCCCCGCGCGATATCCAGGTCGCGCTCGAGACCGCGCAGGTTCTCCTCCAGGATCGGGGCGAGGAGGGAGACCAGCTCCTCATGGAGGAGGCGCGTCGCCGTTCGGGTCGCTTCCGCGGGCGCGGTCGCCCGCTCGGTGCGGAGGGCGTGCAGTCGGTTCGCGAACGGTTCCATCGGGGCGGAAAGTCGACGGCCGTCCTCGAGCAGCCGGTCGATCTCGCCGAAGAGGCGGTCGGTCTCGGCCGCGGCGGTCGCCTCGGCGAGCTTCTGGCGGACCGCTTGGATCGTGGCCTTCGCCGAGCCGAGGTCCAAGGCCTGGAACGCGAGTCGGGCGCCTCGGATCGGCTCGTAGAACGGTTCGGGGTCGACCCCGAGCTCCCGGAGGTTCCCGAGCGTCTCCTGGGCCAAAGCGATCTCCTCGACGATCGCCTGCGTCTCGGCTCGGGTCCGCACCGCGGTCTCTTCGAGCGCGTGCGAAAGACGGTAGGCCTCTGCGTAGTGCCCCGCCCGGGCGGCCGCCTGGGCATCTTCGAGTTCGCCCCGGAATCGGCCGAGGTCGAGGCCGAGCGTCTCGAGTTCCACGAGAGAAAGCTTCGCGTGGGAGACCGATTCCTCGGACCTCAGGAGCTGCTGTTGCTGGGCGCGCGTCCGGATCTCCTGCGAGGCCCGGGACGCCTTCACGAAGTCCCCCATGTTGAAGATCTGCTGGACCTCGTCGATCTGCCGCTGGATCTCGTCGCCCGGGCCCCCCATGTTCTCGAGGATGCGTCGTTCCTCCTCGAGGAGGTCGACCAGGGCGCTGGCGTGCACGGCGAAGACCGAGGCGAAATCGCGCTCGGCCTTGCGCAGGCTCTCGACGGCCCCGAGCAGGTCCTGCTTCACCCGCAAGGTGACGTCCGCATCCGCGAGCAAGCGCCGCACCGGGGCGGTCAGGGAGTCGTCGGGGATGTCGGCGAGCCCCTGCTCCATCTCCTCGACCCGCCGCGCCACGTACGGCACGGCGCCGTTGCGCAGCTCGACCTCGGCCTGGGAGAGCTCTTCGGCCCCGGTGGCGAGGTCGCCAGCGTCCAGCCGCTCCCGGGCGTCGGTGAGGCGACGGGCGGCGTCTTCCGAGAGGAAGCCGTGTTCCTGGGCGTACTCTCGCACTCGGTCGAGGGTCTCGTACCGTTCGTGGAAGAAGCGCAGCGCTTCGCGCCCGAGACGGACGACCGTCTCCCGGAGAAGGTCGCGCGCGGGTCCGACCTCGACACGGTCGAGGTGGCCGCGCACTCGGGTGAGCGCGGAGTCAAATTCGTCGGGGAGGAAGCCGGACTTGTGGAAGCGCGCGAGCATCTCCTCGAGGGTCTGCAGCTCGTCGCGCGCGGCTTCGAGGTCCTCGGTGAGCTGGCCGACCCGCTCGGCCGCTTCCTGGCTGGCCGCGAGCGCCTCCGAGTAGATCTTGAGACGGAGGGCCTCCCGCGCGCGATTCATCGCGGCGAAGACCTCGCTCGGGTCGCGTCCGAGGCGGCGGGCCTCGCTGATGCGGGGTCGCACCTCGTCTAAGAGGGCGGCCACGACCGCGACGATCGGCTCCTCGGCGGCCGTTCGTGCCGTCTCGAGCAGATGGGGGATCTCGTCCGAGGGAACCGTCGGCAGCCGGGCGATGGCCTCGTCGACCGCGGCCCGCGCGCTCGTCGCGTCCGTCCCATACTCGGTCAGTGTATCGAGGGCGGTGCGGAGCGTCGCGAGCACTTGCGCGGAGCGCTCCCGGAGGGCTTCGCCCAGCTCTCGAACCGCGGTGTCGATGGGCGGGATCGTGGTCGGCCAACGCTCGGGGCCGACGTTGACATCGACGCGGAGGGCCTCCTCGAGCGTGGCCGTGGACGCGCCGTGCTCCTTGGCCAGCTTCACCCACTCTTCGGCCCGGGTGCGCGCGGCGTCGTGGCGGGACTTAGCTTCAGGAAGCCCGTCCCGCAGGAGAGTGCTGACGGCCGCGAGCGAGTCGGGGACGCGGCCTTCCAGAGCCAGTCCGAGCGCCCGCTCGATCTGGTCTGTGAATTCGGCCCGGCGCGCTTCGGACAACTGCGCCCAGTCGGCAATCGCGAGGGCCTCTCGGCGGGCCGTCTCGACGTTCTGGAGGCCGGCTTGGTTGAGGGTGTCCTCGAGCCGCACGAGGCGGGTGAGGGTGTCGGACCAGGGGGCGTCCGGGGCCGGATGGGCCAGCGCGGCGAGCTCGACCTGATTCTCGGGGGTGACCGCGATGCCGGCCGCCACCATGCGGGTGACGGTCTCCACGGTCTTCCGCCGGCGGTCCTCGATCGCACCCGGGACGTGGGTCGCGAGATAATCGAGCAGGGCCTTCGACTGGATCTCTACGGTGTCCCAGTCGGAGCGGCGCGCGAGCTCCCGCAGCTGCGTGACCCGGCCTCCGACCTCGGGGAGGCCGATCCCCAGGCGCTCGAGCTGGCCCACGGATTCCTCCGCCTCCTTCTCGAGCGCTTCGGCCGTCTGGCGTCGTTTCTTGAGCGCCTCGGCCTTCTCTTGAAGGATCCGGGTCAAACGGGACGACGGCAGCGCCCCCAAGCCTCCCGGTCCTGACGTGCGTCCCCCCTACCCCCGTGACGTAGCGCACGAGGGCGCCGATGCACCGGGTACCGAATTCATGGGCGGGCTCCTTTATTAACCAAGCGCGCCGGGCGGAGCGCCCCGCTGACGGAGCCGCTCGGCCGTTCTAGGTGCGCGTGATCTGGCGTCGGCCCATCGCATCGAGGTACTGGACCTCGCCGCCCGGGGTGATCTGGGCCTTCGTCTCCTCGTCGACTGTGAGACTGAACGTCTCGTACGATTCGAGGTCCATCAACTGAACTTCGGTGGCGGTCATCGAGAGGACCTGGGCATTCCGCTTCCCGATCAGGGGGACCTGCACCTTGTGCGTCACCGGGAAGACGACACTGCGCTTGCGTCGGTCGAAGATCCCGACGGCGTCGATCCGGGCCTTCGCTTCCCCGTGCTTCCCCGGTTTGGACATCTGGATGTTGATGATCCGGCACGGCTCCTCGTCGATGAGCATATACCGGCCCTCCCTCAACTCGCGGATTTCTTGCTGGGTCCAGGCCATCGGGGTGCCCTCGGGTAGGGTTGCACCGTTCCCGATTCATAAGAGTTGCTGGCGCGGGGCGACTCCGCGTGCCTGCCGAGAGGCACGAGGGTTTATTCGCGCTCCTCCCCCTCTCTTCTCTGGTCTTTCGGCCGGGGAAGCATGGCATCACTCGCGGAACGGTACCAGCCGGCTTCTGTCGAGAAGGCCGCCCGGGCGCTCTGGGCCGCGCGCGGTTTTCCGCGCCCGGACGGGGTGATCGGCCGCTCGAACTCCCCGCTCGTTCGGCAGTTCGAGGGGAGCTACTCCGGGGTCGAAGGGACGACCCAGGTCGCCATTCGGGCCACAGCGGCCGACGTCGACGCTCGCTATCTCGCCCTCGCCGGCCGCCGTGCCCTGGGGACGCTCCGCCGGGTCGGGGACCAGCCCGACGACCCGGTCGCGAGCCTGTTGCGATCCCTCTCCATTTGGACCGGCGGCGCCTCCGCCCAGCCGTTCGACGCGGAAGAACGCCGGGCGGGCGTCGAGACGATCCTGGGCCGCATGGCGGGACGGGGCCTGGTCGTGACGCGGGATGCCTCCCTCCGCATTTGTCCCTCGTGCGGGGCTCCCAGAAGCCCCGAACGGATCGTCTACCAGCAAGAGGAGGGCGACACGTACCTGGTGCGCTTCACGCTCGTGGACGGCGACCGCCGGATCCAGGCGCTGGCCTGGGTCGACGGTCCGTGGCGACTGCTGGGGGCGACGGCCCTGCTCGTACACCCGGAGCTGCCGTACGTCGTCGCGCGGTACCGCCGCAAGGGCGTGGACGAACTCATCCTGACCTCCCGACCCTCCCTCGCCCGCCTCGCGGACTGGCTGCCCGGGGCCGAGGTCGAGGTCCTTGAGGAAATGCCGGGCGCCCGGTGGGCGGGGCATCCGTATGAGTACCCCCTCCGCGCCGAGTTCCCGATGGGCGCGGAGCTCACGGCCCCGGGGGGAACCGTCCAGGCGATCCCCGAGGTCGGGGATAGCGGGACGGGGATCGTCCCCCTCGTGCCGGGCCACGGAGGGACCGATGCGCAGATCGCCGAACGACTAGGGATCACCGGCTGGCCGCTCGTGAACACCCGGGGGCGGCTCGGGAGCACGCTCGTTCACAAGTACGAGGGGCTCGACCTCACGACCGCGACGGAGTTCGTCCTCCGTGACCTCGGGGAAAGCGGCGCGCTGTTCGCCCGTCTTCGCGTGCGACGTGGCGTCCCCCACTGCTCGATCTGCGGAACCCCCCTCGTCTGGGCCCCCGGTCGGTCCTGGTGCCTCGAGCCGTCCCATCTTCCGGCCGAGCGGCTCGAAACCTACCGTCGATTGCTCCCACGGGATCCCCCCATCGGTCAGATCGAGGTCGCCGCATGGCCCATCAGCGATTCCATCACCGAACCCCCCGGCCCGGGAAACGCCACGCTGCTCGAGTGTGCTCGGTGCGACCGGCTGGCGCCCCTCGGGGCCGACATCACGTGTCCCTGCGGGGCCGAACGACGCGCCGTCACGCGCCACATCCTTCCGGCCATCCTCGGCGCGCTGGGGGCTTGGGCGCGGTTCGACCCGTTCCCTCCGGGAGACTCCACCTGGCTCTACCTGAACGATCGTCGTCGGGCCCCGTCGCTCGCGCACCAACTCGCCGTCATGAGCGGCGTGCCGGGGGCACCGACCGACGTCGGACTCACGGTCTTACCGGGAGGCCCGCCGGACGCCCTTCCCGACCTCGTCGCCTCGGTCGGCGCGGATGCCGTCCGGGCCGCCATCGTCCATTGGGAAGAGCCGGGGGCGACGGCCCCGAGCGTGGCGGAAGCGTGCCGGCAGGAAGCGCGCCTGTTGGCTAAGTACTGGGCGTTCGCCCGCGGAGTCCTCGACCTGATCGACCCGACCCTGCTCACGGCGTTCTCTCCGTCCATCGCGGGGTTCCTGTCGGAACTCGAAACGGAGGACCGCGCCATCCTTTCCCGGTGGGAACGGGTTCGCGTGGCCGTGCTCGCCGATTACGATGCCCAAGTTCCGGCGCGCGCCTACCGGCGTCTGGCGCGGTTCGTGGCCAATGACCTTCCGGACTACCGCGTGATCGTCCGCCCTCGCCTCGCGGCGCCCGGGAACTCCGCCACTCGTCGGGCCGCCCTGCGAACGTTGCACCATCTCGTTCGGGCGACCGCGCTCCTCCTCGGACCGATCGTGCCCCACACGGCCGAGGCCGTCCACAGCGCGGCCACCTCGGGAGGCACGAGCCTGTTCGAGGCGACCGTCGAACCGTTGGACGCCAACCTCCTGGATGACGATCGCAGCAAGGCGTGGGACCGTTGGCGCTCCGTTCTCGCCGCGCTCGACCGGTTCCGCTCCTCGTCCGGACTCCCGCTCGGAACCCCGCTCCCCTCCGTCGTCGCCGTAGTGGCGACGGATGACCTGGCCCAGGCGTTGCGCGGGGACCGTCCGATCATCGAACGGCTTGGGCGGGTGACCCGGTTCGAAGCCTTCGGGCCCTCGACCCCCTGGACCGGTCGACGACGGGACCTCGAGCCGGTCCTCTCCGAGATCCAGAAGGTCTACCGGAACGAGGCCCGGCAGATCGAGCACCTCCTGATGCGGCTTCCAGCGCGACGCCGCATCGAGCCCGGCTCGACCGAGGAACTCAACGTCGTGGTCCAGGGCATCCCGAGAAGGATCCTGCCTTCGATGGTGGCGTACGTGGAACGGATCCCCGAGCGGGTGGTCCCCGTCGCCTGGAACCAGGGCGAGCTTTACGTCGAAATGCCCGCCCCGCAGCCGGTTCCGACCCGGGTCCCCCCACCGCTCTCGACCGACGGGTTCGGGCTGGTTCGCCGGGTCGAGCGCCTCCTTCGCCAGCACGCCGTCGCTCCGGGAACCCCCCGACCGCCCATCGTCATCGCCACGCTCGACCCCCTGGCCGCGGAGCTCCGCAACGTCTCGACGCGGCTCGCCGAGTACCTGAATGTGGCCGAGGTCCGTGTCCTCGACGACTACCGCGAGTTCCCGCTCGTGGAGTGCGAGCATGGCCGGAGTCGGACCGGCGTTCCGTGGTGGGTCCACATCCAGGGTGTCGTCCCACGTCGGCGACCGGCGAAACACCGGGCTCCGTTGCCCAACCGCTCCCGGGTGCGGCCGACGCGTCCCATCTCCCCTACCCGCGAGCCGGAGCGCGATTTTGCGGCCCCCGAATGGATTGACCGGGAGGAGCAGATCCGGGCATTGATGCAGGAGCTCGACGCCGTGCTCGGCTCCCCGCTCCTGGGGTTCGCCAAGGTCGCCGGAGCGTGGGATGCCGGCCTCCAGTCCCGTTCGGCGTACGAAGCGGTGGCTTTCGACACCCTCGCCGCCCTGCCCGGGTTCGGATGGACCGTCGCGGAGGCGCTCGTCCAAAAGCTGGGCCGTACTCCGCCACCCCGTCCGGTCCGACAAGCCGTTGCCCTGCCCCCTCCTCCGATGATCCCGCTGACCGAAACTTCCCTTGAACCGGCGGTTCCCCCGCCGTATCTCGAACCGCGGGCTCCGCCGCCGCCCGGTCCGGTGTCGCGGAACCCCGCCGCCCCTGCGCGACCGAGAGAACTCCCCCTCACTCGGGTGGCCCCTTCGCTCCCAGCCACGGTACCTCTGCCGATGCCTGTCCCCCTACCCGCGGTACCAGCCGAACCTGTCGCCCCTCCGCCCCCCGCTCTCGCTCCGTCACCTCCTCCCTCTTCCCTGACCCCGGAACCCGCCGCTCCCCCTGCAACTCCACCGGAGTTGAGCCCTGAGGTGGAACCCGAGCCCGCGGTCCCGATCGGGCCCGAGGTCCCACCGGAGCCCGTGGTCCCAGCCGAGCCCGACGCGGACCTCGAGGGACCCTCTTTGATTCCGCTCCCCCCGGGCGATCAGCCCTCCCAAAGTTACGAAAACGCGGCGGACACCATCCTGGCGCCTCCCGACGAGGGCCCTTCGCTCTCTGTCGAGCCGCCCGCACCGTCTTCCGGCGCGCCACCCCCCCTGCAGGAACTCGAGCGGCAACCGTTTGCGATCGACGCCGAGGTTCCGATGCCGCCGGCCGAGGTGGAAGGAGCGAACGCAAGCGCGCACTTGCTCCCGGTCGAGGAGACGTCCGAGATTCCGACCGCGCCGAAGGCACCGGTGGAAGATGGCGGGCCGAGAGGGATGGAGGTCGCCCCGCCCCTGCTCGGGGAAGAACTGTCACCGGTCGTTCCTCCCGAGGCGCCGCCTTTCCCCGCGCCCCCGGAGCCGGCTCCCCCCGAACCGGAACCCGAACTTCCGCTCCCTTCAGTACCCGCGCCACCCGTCGAAGCCCCGCCGGAACCGAGCCCTTCCGACGCACCTCCGGAGCTCCCCCTCGTCGAGCCCGCCCCCGAGTCGGAGCCGACCGAGGAGCCCCCAACCCTCGAAGTGGCACCCCCTCTTCCGGCGGTGCAGGAGGTCGCGCCCTCGGCCGAAGAGATCAGTGCACCCCCGGCAACGCTAGAGCCGGTCGCCCCGGCGCCGGGAGGTGCCGGCCCCGAGGAAACCCCCGCCGCGCCGGAAGTCACCGAGGATCTCCCAGAGTCGTCGACCGCGCCGGAGGTCCCCATCGAATCGGAGTCGGAGACGGCCCGCCCGGCCGAGACCGAGGTCGCTCCGAACGAAACGCCGGTCCCGCCCCCGGTCGAGCCCACTCTGGAGGTCGTCGACTCCGCACCGGTGCTACCTGAACCTGCGCTGGAACCACCACCGCCTCCGCCACCGATCGAACCCGTGGTCGCGCCCTCCCCGCCTCCGCCCCCCGTGATCCCACGGACGATCCCGATTCCTATTCCGCCCATCGCGGCTCCCCGAGCGGGGGTCGAGGTGGTCGTCGCCCCATCGTATCTGCCGGCCCTCCAGGAGTTCCTCGACACCACCTCGGCGGGACATCGGGGCGTGGCCATCGTCCGCGAGTCACCGGAGCGACTGCGGACCCATGTGGGCCCCCGGCCGGTCGAGGTCTACTGGCTGACCAACTTGGGACGCGGGCTGACGCTGAAGCCGAGCGACCTCGACGCCTACAGCGCCTTCCTCGAGACCGCGGTCCGCCAGGACCGGGTCACCGCGTTCTTCCTGGAGGGGATCGAGTACCTGGCCCGATTGCACGGCATGGACCGGATCATCGAGCGGCTCTCCGCGTTCCATGCCCAGGCGGTCGAGCACGATGCCCGGGTGTGGGTTTGCGTCCACCCCGGACTGCTCGCCCCTGCGGACCTCGATCGCCTCGTCGCCGCGTTTGCCAAGTGAACGGGTCGCCAGTGCCCCGCGCGAGAGAAGGGCGGGGGAAAGGGTTCGCCGGCGAAGTCGGTGTTCGGGTCCTTACGGACAGGTTCCGACGGCGCCACACTGCTGACTGATCTCGGTCACCGCGTTCAGCGTGATCGTGCCGGACGCCGCGGATCCGAGGTCGTAGTACAGTGTGAAGGTAATGGCCGCCCCGATGGTCGCGGCCTGGGTTTCGACGAATACGCTGACGAGGGTGATCGTCGGTCCGGCGCCGGTCGAGACCGTGAACTCGAGTTCGAGCTCCGTCGACACGGGTGCGGTCGTTGCCTCGGTAAATTTCCAGAAGTGAGTCAGGTCGTTCAAGGTGGCCGGATTAATCGCGTAGTTCGCAGCGGCGCCCGCGAGAACCGTGGGCGTGCCGACCGTGGTCGAGAGTGCGGTGGGCAGCGTTCCCGGCTGCGTTCCGACCCCGACGCTCGTTTCGGTCCAGTAGGTCAGGCTCGACGTGGCGTGGTACATCCCGCTGCCCGTCTCGACCGTACCGCTCTGGATTGAGAAAGAAACGGCCACGACCCACCCCATCGTTAGCAACAGCATGGCGATGATCGTCCCACCAAGTACGCTCCTTCGAGTCACACCGGATTTCCATCCACCGGGTTTTGTCGTCTTAAAAAGTGCCATCCTTTCGGGGGCCTCCGTCCTCTCTTTCGTGGACTCAGGTAGAAGAAGGTACGGGTCCGCAGGAAGGCCCGCGAAGGTCTCGGGCCGACGAGCGGAACCGAGCTTCCCTCCCGGATCACGGGCAGTGACCCACCGAGGTGCAGGCGAGTACATCGACCTGCATCGTCGCGATGGTCACCGCGCCGGGAGCGAATGCCCCCGCATCCCAGTAGAGTAGGAAGTCGAGGGCGGCGGCGGGGGCGGTCGCCCGGGTCTCGAGATAGATCCGGACCGCGACCGCGGTACGGGTGAGCCCGTCGAGGAAGCGCAGCTCGAGCTCCGTCGAAGCGGGGGCCGTCGTGGTTTCCTCGAACTCCCACCGAACCGATTGGTCCTTGGCCGTGGCGGCATTGATCGTGTAGCTGGAGGCCGTGGCGGAAAGGACCGTCGGGGTGGTCGCGGTCGTGGACAGGGTCGTGGGAACGGGCGTTGGGATCGCCCAGAGTTGCGTCGCCTGCCATACCCAGTAGGCCAGGCTCGCCTGGCCGATGTCAGCCCCTTGGCCCGTTTCCGCGGGTCCGGGTCCGATCGTGGCGGGAGCCGCGACTCCGGTCCCAACCAGGATCGAGATCACCAGGATGCCGGTCGCGCCCGCTGCGCCCGCGAGCCAGCCCAATCGTCGGGCGAACGAAGGCGGGGGAGCGAGGGGCTGACTCACGGACACACCCCGATCGCCGAACAGACCAACGAGACTTCCAGCATCGAGTTGATTTCCACGGCGCCGGCCGTTCCTGAATCCCAGTAAACGGTGAACGTGAGGGGGCCGGGAAGCGCCCGTGGCTGGCTTTCGATGTACACCGTGCCGGAGGAAGTGTGGGTGGCGGCGCCGATCGAATAGTCCACCGTGTACTCGATGACGATCTCGGTCGAGAGGGCGAGGGCCGTCGTCTCGTTGAACGTCCACACCGCCGCGGAATGGCCCGCGACTCCCGCGTTGACGCGGGCGTCACCCGAGGTGCGCGGAAGTCGGGTGGGCGTGGCCATCGCGGCGCTCCATATTCGGGGAAGCGGCGCCGGGGTGGTCCCTCGGGCCGCTCCGACGAACTGCCACGCCGAGAGGAAGCCTGTATCCGCGGCGTTGCCCCCCAGTTCTTCGGGAGAGACGCGGACCTGGAACGACGCGGCGGCGGCGAACCCCGAGACCAGGATCACCACAACGAGACCCGCCGAAAGCAGACCCCGAACCCCCGAACGGTACGGAGAGGAGCGCGATCGGGAGGAGGAAGGTCCCCTCCCGCTGCCGGGCCCCGACCCTGCTTGCACGGCCGTGCCGCCTCGGAAGGGACTCGTTCGAGGCGGGTCATAACACCTCTCCGCCATCGGCAACGCGTCGGTTCCGGCCCCCGTATCCCAACTCGGGGGAGTACGGTCGTGCGCCTCCGGTCCTGGCCGTTTCGACCGCCTCATCGTGTTGGGGCATCGCAATGGAACCAGTACGCGTGGCACTCCGTCCTCTGCGAATGGGTCGGATACGTGCCATCGACCGCGTGCTCTCTCTCCGCGCTCGAGCCAGCGGGGGGCGAACCGTGGGATTGGGATGACCGCCCACGGGGTCTTTCGATACTCGCGAAAACGCAACGTGGAACCGGTCGATGGTTCCCGATGCGGGGAACTTCCAGCGGTGCCCGTTTGAGGCAGGAAGGGGTTGTCCGACGGGGTGCGCCGACGAGTCGCCTAGGGGTGCTTGGACATCGCCATGACGTCGGCGTGGCTGATCTCCTTCCCGTGATGCTCCTTGACGTGCATCTGCACGTGCTTGACGAGCTCGTGCTCGTTCTTGGTGACCATCTCGAAGCCGTCGTCGCACGCGACCTTCATCCTACCGCATCCCATGATCGGACCTCTCGCCCTTCCGGGCGAACACGCCTACATTCCCGGGCCCCGCCTTAAACATGTGGTCGAGACCCGGCGGGCGGCACCCCGGTCAGGCTCATTTTGGCCGAGCACGTGCCCGGGAAAGCGCGGAAGATGCCCGAGTACGTCGCCTTGCTGCGAGCGGTCAACATCGGCCCCCATCATCGGGTCTCGATGCCGGCGCTCGGCGAAATGTTCCGGGGCCTCGGATTCACCGCGGTTTCTACCCTTCTGCACAGCGGGAACGTCGTTTTCCAGGGCGAGGCACGCCCCCGTCCTGGGCTGGAGAAGGCGCTCGAGCAGGCCGTGGGGCGTCACCTCGGCGTCTCCACGGACGTGTTCGTGCGTACCGCGTCGGAATGGGAACGTATCATCGTTCACAACCCATTTCCCGAACCGGCCCGGATCGACCCCGCTCACCTGGTCGTGGTCCTCCTCAAGAAAACTCCCGTAGTCGGTGCCCTTGCAGCCCTCGAACGGGCGATCCAGGGCCCCGAGAGGGTACGCCTCGTAGGGGATCAGGTCTACCTCGTCTATCCCGAAGGGATCGGACGCTCCAAGGTCACGGCCTCCGTGATCGAGAAGCACTTGGGCACGCTCGGTACGGGACGTAATTGGAGCACGGTCCAGAAGCTCGGCGAACGGTTGCAACCCTGACCTCCCGGAGGGCTCGTTCCGAGCGGCCCCGGAAGCGACCCGAACCCATAGAATTCCGGCGATGGGCTAGACGGCCGAGAGGAGGTGGAAGTGCTCCCCGAGGCCCTCGAACGCCCGGTTGAACTCGGCGTACGTTCGTCGGAGGTCGGTGACGAGGGCTTCGGCCGGGGATCCGATCATCGCGTCGAGGAGTTCCCGTTTCTCGAAGAACTCCGCCCGCAGGCACCCGACGGAGCAAAAGATCCGGTCCGGAAACAACGGAAGGAGGGGGTCGGAGAGGCCCACGAGCTCGAACGCGGACCGCCCGGCCGCCAGATGCGTCCCGCAGCGGCAGACGCGCGCTCCCGGGCAGGCGATGGCCTCCATGCGAGCGTTTCCCCCCAGTCCGGAAGCAGGGCGGGAAGCGGTATCCTCGGTCGGGACCGCGGGGACCATCGGACCCCCGATGGAACATCGAATTATGAGATTTGGCACGACCGGGCGCCAGTGCCGGAAGACGAGGATCGACGACGGCGGCGGCGTCCCACTTCAGGTCCGAAGCTCAAGCGTCCCCGTAGGGGGGCTCCTTGCCGGGATGCTCCCCTCGGGCGAACGAGGCCATCGCTTCCTGCTGTTTCGCGGCCTTCTCATCGCGACTCATCTTGACCCGCATCGAGAGCGACCAGTGGTGGCCGAACGGGTCGCGGAGGTGACCGTACCGCTCGCCCCAGTACTGGTTCTCGAGGGGCATGGTGACCTTCGCGCCGGCTGCGACCGCACGGTCCCAGAGCGCGTCGACGTTCTTGGAGTAGAGATGCAGGGTGACGGTCGTGGTGCCTACGGTGTCGGGAGACGCCGTGTCGGACCCCGGGAACACGTCGGAGAGCATCACGATGGAATCACCGATCCGGAGCCGCCCGTGGATCAGCTTGCCGTCGGGAGCGAGCTCGCGGACCAGCACTTTGGCACCGAAGGCCTTCTGGTAGAACTCGAGGGCCTCGACCCCGTCGCTGACGGCGAGATACGGGACCACGGTCGGGTACCCCGGCGGGATCGGAGCGACCGGGGAGGTGGATCGACCACGCACTTTCTTTGTCCGCTTCGAGGATGCCATGCCCAGACCCGTCCGGCCTATTCGGCCCCGCTACATAATGTCGGACCCGCCGGCGCCCCGGGGGTCGCGGGGCGCTAGCGTTTCAACCGAACCCGGTGGGGCTTGCTCCGCCCCTGCTTGCCCCCGAGGCCCGACCGGCGGGCCAGGCGACGATGCTCGGCGGGGGTGATCCACTCGACCTTGAGGTAATCGATCAGTTCCCGGTCCGTCATGCCGATCCGGCGGCCCTCTTGGATGGTAAAGGCGTAGGCCTCGATCTCGGAGGGGGCATCGACGTAGCTGAGCTTCGGATAGAACAGGGGCTTCCCGCGCTGGAACTGGCGGACGTGACAGAGCTCGTGGACGATGTCGAGGTAGAGGGTCCGGAAATCACCGTCCTTGAGGTGGAACGTGCTGATGAGGAGATGACCATCGACATCGCTCGTGCCCATGTAGCCAAAGCGAGCGGAGAAGAACTCGACTTTCTGCCGGTGCAGCACCTGAGCCGTCCGCTTCCCGAAGAGCTCGCGGATCGCGGGGACGTTCTCGAACCCGTGAAAGAATCGTTCGAAGGGGTACAACTTGGTCGGTGAGCTGCGGTCGATCCGCACCCCGAGCTCCGGAGTCGCGCCCACGTCACTCCGCCCGGCTCGAGGCGGGTCGACCCCGAGCACGGGTCCCGGCGGGGGCCGGGGAAGACTTCCCCTTCTTCGCGAACTGTTCCTCTTCGGTCGACCCTTCCATCGCGAGGGTCGTCGTGAGCCCCCCGGAGAGGACCTGGGTGATATCGTCGAAGTATCCCGCTCCGACGAACGACTGGTGCTTGACCGCCGCGTACCCCTCCTCCTCGGCGCGGAACTCGTCCTCCTGGAGCTCGGAGTAGGCGGCCATGCCCGAATGGGCATACCCCCGAGCGAGACGGAAGGTCGACAGGTTGAGCACGTGGAAGCCCGCCAGCGTGACGAACTGGAACTTGTATCCCATCTCCGCGATCGTCGACTGGAACTCGGCGATGACGTCCGGGGCGAGCTTCTTCCGCCAGTTGAAGGAAGGGGAGCAGTTGTAGGCGAGGAGCCGGTCGGGGTGCTCCCGGTGGATCTCGCGAGCGAATCGCTCCGCCTCCTCCAGGTCGGGGGACGAGGTCTCGAACCAGAGCAGGTCCGCGTACGGCGCGTAGGCGAGCGACCGTGCGATCGCCATGTCGAGACCCCCGGTGATCTCGAAGAACCCCTCGGGCGTCCGCTTCCCGGTGAGGAAGGGGGCGTCCCGTGGGTCGATGTCGCTCGTCAGGAGCTTGGCGCTGAGGGCGTCGGTTCGCGCGATGAGGATCGTTGGGACGTCGAGGATGTCGGCCGCCAGGCGGGCGGCCCAGAGCTTCTGGTTGAACTCCCGGGCCGGTACGAGGACCTTGCCCCCCATGTGGCCGCATTTCTTCACGGAAGCCAGCTGGTCCTCGAGGTGAAGGCCGGAGGCACCGGCCTCGATCAGGGATTTGGTGAGCTCGAATACGTTGAGGGTCCCGCCAAATCCGGCCTCGGCGTCCGCCACGATCGGAGCGTACCAGTACGTCGCTCCGCCCCCCTGGGCGTGCTGCTTCTCATCCTCCCGCCGGAAGGCATTGTTAAGCCGGCGCACGAGCGCCGGCATCGAATCGGAGGGGTAGAGGCTCTGGTCCGGGTAGGTCTGGTCGGCGTTGTTGGCATCGGCCGCGACCTGCCAGCCGCTCGCGTAGACCGCCGGAAGCCCGGCGGCGACCATCTGCACGGCCTGGGTCCCGGTCATGGCCCCCAGAGAGGGGACGAACGGCTCCGTCTGGAGCATCCGCCAGAGGCGTTGGGACCCGAGCCGCGCGAGTGTGTGCTCGACGTGGATCGACCCCCGAAGCCGTTCGACGTCCTCGGGTCGATACGGTCGGACGACCCCTTTCCACCGGGCGTCCGTCTTCCAGTTGGCCCCCACCCCTTCCCTCATAGTTCTCCCTCGAGGGGTTCCTCCAATTCCCGGTAGGCGAGGGTCGTGATAAACTCCTCTAGGTCGGGCGCGGAGACCACCCGGTCCAACAACGCAGCCGCCCGAGAAGTCGAGGGGGATCCTCCGCCGGTTTCCACCTCAAGCCGCCGAATTTCCTCGGACAAGTGGCCCCGAACGAGGGCCACGTCGACGGGGGTTCCCTCGGGTAATCGTGCGCCATGGTGGACCCACTGCCAGAGTTGGCTGCGGGCGATCTCGACGGTCGCGGCATCCTCCATCAGGTTGTCGATGGGAACGCACCCGACCCCGCGAAACCAGGCCTCCAGGTATCGCAGCGCGACCCGGGCGTTTCGGTGGACCCCCTCCGAAGTGACCGGGCCCGAGGGCAGAGCGAGGAGGTCCGCCGGACCGACCCCTGGGTCCGGTCGGAGTAGGTCGATCTGGTTGGGGCCCGGCATCCACCGGTCGAACACCTCCCGGGCGACCGACACCAGCCCGGGGTGAGCCACCCAGGTCCCGTCGTGCCCGGCTTGGGCTTCCCGTTCCTTGTCGGCCCGGACGAGGGCCATCGCGTTCGCGTTGGCGGCCTCGTCTCCCTTGATCGGGATCTGGGCGGCCATTCCGCCCATCGCATGGGCCCCACGTCGGTGGCAGGTCTGGATGAGCAGTTTCGAATACGCCGCCAGGAACGGGGCCGACATCGTCAGGCGGGCGCGGTCGGGGAGGACGACGGTCGGTACGTCGCCGTACTGCTTGATCAAGCTGAACAGGTAGTCCCATCGTCCGCAGTTCAGGCCCGCCGAATGCTCGCGGAGCTCGAAGAGGATCTCGTCCATCTGGAAGGCCGCGGGCAACGTCTCGATCAGAACGGTGGCCCGCACGCTTCCGGCCGGAATGCCGAGCTTCGCCTGGGCGAAGAGGAAGACTTCATTCCAGAGGCGCGCCTCGAGATAGTGTTCGATCTTGGGCAAGTAAAAGTAGGGGCCCGTCCCGCGCCGAAGGAGCTCGTGCGCGTTGTGGTAGAAGTACAACCCGAAATCGAAGAGGCTCGCGGAGACCGGGGACCCCTCGACCTCCAGGTGTCGCTCCTCGAGGTGCCAACCTCGAGGTCGCACTATGAGGGTGGCGGGGGCGGCCCCGACCCGGTAGGCCCGACCGTCCGGGGCCGCATACTCGATCGTTCGGCGGACGGCATCGATCAGATTCTCCTGTCCCCGGAGGGTCCCGCTCCAGGTGGGCGAATGGGCGTCCTCGAAATCCGCCATGAACACGCAGGCGCCCGAATTCAGCCCGTTGATCACCATCTTCCGATCCACGGGTCCGGTGATCTCGACCCGGCGGTCGAGGAGATCGGGAGGGGGCTGGGCGACCCTCCAGACCGCCTCACGGACCGAGCGGGTCTCGGTGGGGAAACCGGGACTCTCGCCCCGGGCGAGAGTGTGCCGAAAGCCTCCCCGTTTCCCGAGCAGCGATCGTCGTTGCGGTTCAAAGCGGTCGTGGAGGTCGACCAGGAACTGGAGGGCCCCCTCGGTGAGGATGGGGGGTCCGGTCCCCACAGGTGGCTCCCGAAGTCGAATGCGCCGCCGTCCACTGGGCGAGGGCGGGGTAGCCAACGGGTCCACGGCGACGCTCATCCTCCTTTAACCCCGACCGCGGGGGCGAAGGGGGGACGACTCCGATCCGACATGGCGGGTCCGCCACGACCAAGAGGGAGGGGCGTATGAGGTCGTTCGGTCCCCGCGGAACGCGCCGTGCGACGGGCGGGTCAAGGGGAGAGCCTATCTCGGAGTTCCCGGTGGACGGCACGAAACGGATGGAGACCATCGCCCCCGCGTCGGGGCCGCGTATCATTCCCGACCTGGGCCCCCTCGGACCGGGAACGATCTCCGTCGGACCCCCCGGGACGCGCCGCTTGGCCGGCTCGCCCCTCACGCTCACGGCGTTTCCCGCGGAGACGATCACGAACCGTCAGTTCCAAGGGGTCGACCTGGCCCACTGGGACCGGTTCTTCCTTCCACCGGCCCTCACACCGCTCGTGGACGAGCCCGGGCGGGAAGTGCTCGAAGCGATCGAAGACGACAATCGGAGCGCCCTGCTCCCGGACCCGGTGGCCACCCTTGATGGTCTCCCGTTCTACCTCTCGGTCAAGGGGATTGGCTCCTCGGTCGCTCCCTTCTCCCACCAACGACTCGATGCCGGATCCGCGGCCGAACTCACCGAGGACCTCGACGTGCGCCAACGCCTCCGCCGCCGGTCGGGGGATGTCGGAGGCGGGATCATCAGTGGGGAGCTCTGGTTGCGGGGCTCTCCGTATGGAGGACAAGGACTTCCGCACGCCCTGACCGCCCTCCGCGTCTCGGAACGCGCGGACCTCACCAGCCTCGGGGGATTCCGAATCGCTCCGGTCGTCAAGGTGTCGTTCCTGCCGGAGTCGGTCGCGGATCGACTGCGCGGCATCCACTGGTACCGAAAGTATCGCGACCGGTTCGTCCAGGAACTCCGGCTCGTCCCGTCGAACGTGCGGGTCTACTTTCACGCTCGTCGGACCGTGGGGAACGACCCCGGGGCCGTGTTCGACCAGTTCGGCCTCGATACCGCAGCGAAAGCCCACGCGTTCGAGCTGAACCTGGTCCGCAGCGGCGTGGCCGTCCTCACCTTGTTTGCCCGCACCGCAGCGAAGGACCCCGCGGGGAGGCGCTACGTCGGACTCGATTTCGAAGACGTCTGGCTCGACAAGGACGCGGTCATCGCTCCCGAGGGTACGATCTTCTTTGTCGACCTCGAAGGGATCGAGCCCGTCGCGGTGGAACCGGAAGCCCTTCGGGAGAAGGTCGAGGATCAGATCTTCCGCTCGCTCTACGAGTTCATGTTCGCCTTTGAGCAGGTCGAAGCGGAGCGTGCCCGACGGTTCGGGTCTGTGGGCAGTCGGAAACGCTACTTCGAGACCCTGGTCGTCGACTCCCTTCGGACCGACCCGTTCGTCCGGCCACGTCGGGGTCCGACGGGGCTCCAGCTCCAGGTCCTCCCGGGGCGGGAAAAATCCTTATCGTTCGACTTTCCGTTGGTGGACACCTGACATGACGCGCTGCGCGGACATCTACGCATTCCTGAACCAGGTGAGCGCCCGACAGGTCGAGACCACCCTTTCGGAGGGAGATGCGAACCTGCTGACCCAGTTGGGCCTGATCCAGGTGTTCACCGCCGACCAGTTCAAGGCCGCCCAGAGCGCCGACCAGGCGCTCGGCGCGGACCGTCAGGCCATCGCCGTGGAGATGGCCCAGCGCACCCAACTCGCCCAGGCCGCCGCCGAGGAGGAACGAAAGACCCACTCCTTCCTCTTCCATTTGGAGGGCCGGGAGAAGCAGGACGCCGAGCTCCAGCGGGCCTCCGGGGCCGAAGCGCAGCTCAAGACCACGGACGGGGACCTGGCCCAGAAGCAACAGGAGTTCGCTCAGCTCGTCGCCCAGCAATCCCTCCTGGACACGCTCACCCCGTACGGGGACCGCTTCGTCGGATTGACGAGCCGGGGGGCTGTGGAGCTCCGCGACCTGGGTCTACGGCTGTACCGGGTTTCCGACTCGGATTTCACCGCGTACTGGAATCAGGCCCAGAAGATCACGGTCGACCTGACGCAGCTCGCCACCGGCGGAGCCGAGTACTTCGCCCGACTTTCGCCGCCGCTGAACGGGGCGGACCGGTCACTGCTCTGGGGGATCTCCATCGGACTGGCAAAGTCGCAGCCCAACGCGGCCCAGGGTTCCGACGCCTTCGTGACCACCTACCGCAAGGTGTTCGGGCTCACTGGGAACTTGGAGAATCGCCTCATGTCGACGGAGATCCTCTCCGCCCTCCCCCGCCCGATCGACCAGGAGTACCCGGGACTCGTGCAGATACTCGGCGACGTTCGGCACCTCAATGTACCGAGTGAGTCGGCCTTGGGCGTCGCCTCCATTCTCCTCCTGGGACGGCGCGAGGACGGCACGATCGCCACCCCCAACCTCGCCCAGTACCTCGGCGTGACCCGCTCCTACGAATCCGCCGCGCTTCTATCGATCGTAAACCTTCCGGTGAACGAGCAGACCGCGAAGTTCCAATCCCTCCGCGGCATGTTTGCGGGTTGGGGGTACCAACCGTCGGAGGACGTCGAGCTCTCCTCGGCGTACCTCGCGGTCTCCGAGCTCCCCGCGAACGGGATCAGCACCAAACTCGCGATTATCGCGAAGGGGCTGTCGACCTACCTCCAGTTCCCTCTCGTCGCGGCTTCGGTCCTGGCCTCGGTCTCGACGCTCGAAGCGAACGAGACCCTCAACCTTCTCGAGCACGCGTACGAGATCGTCGGGCCGCGCGCCGCGCCCCTTTCCCAGGCCGAGCTCATCTGCCTCGCCGTGCGCATGGTCCACGGGATCCGCGACGAACTCGTCACGTCGCTGGACGCCACGGCCGCGCTCCCGCCCCCGCCGCCCCGGATGCCCGGGATGTACGGGCCGGGGTTCTTCTTCGTGCCCATCTTCGTGGTGCACCAAGCGTACTTCGGAACGTACAGCGGCTTCGGCGGAGCCCACCCGGGCCATGCGCACGGGTTCGGCGGCGGCGGGGTCGGTGGCGGGGGAGGCGGCGGGTGATCCGCCGAGCCGCCCTTCTCGTCGCCGCGGTCCTCCTCGTGGGACTCTCCTTCGGAGCCGCGGGCGCCCACTACGCTCCGAAGGCCGGCAACCAGTTCAGCTACAACGAATCGATCGAGCTCGCGAACGGTACCGGCACCAACTACCAGGGGTACACGGAATCCCAGGCGATCAACGGTTCCCTCTGGGTCACCGGCATCGCTTCGAACGGGACGGTGTTGGCCGGGTACTACAACCTGGACAACTACCAGAACAACCAAGGCGCCACGAACACTTCGACCGTCTCGGGGAACTTTGGGTTCTCCCCCACGACGCTCCTCTACGTGATCGGGACCGACGACCAGGTGGGGTACACGAACCCGCATGTCTGGTTCTTCATGGACAGCACCCTGGCCGAGGGCGCCACCTTCTACGCACTGAACACCGAGATGACCGTCGTCAACACGTCATTCAGCTACGACCTCGACACCGCCGCCGGCGGGTACGTGACCACGATTTACTCGCTCGGAACCGGCTCCTACGAGCGGGATGACGCCTACGGGATGCTGACTGCCACTTACACCTGGAAGATGTACTTCGACCCGACCACGGGGTACATCGTGGGATACTCCTACGTGGAGCAGGACTCCAATTCGACGGGCAACGGGTTCACGTGGACCGACACGGTTCACGTCACCCACACGAGCTACGCCCTGACCCCGGGTTCGGCCCCGCCGTCCAGTTCCGGGGGCTCGAGCAACAACGGACTGCTGCTCGACATCGTGGTCCTCGTGGTCGTCATCATCGTGATCGCAGTCATCGCCGTGGCCCTTTCCCGGGCCCGTCGCCGTCCTTCGCTCCCGCGCCACTCCTCGACCGGTCAGGTGAGTTACGTTCCGCCGCCGATGGGGCCGGCCCCTCCCGGGATCCGCCTGACCCCCTCCGGCCAGCCCGCGGTCCAACAGATCGTCGTCAAGGAGACGGTGAAGGTGAACTGCCGCTTCTGCGGCGCCCTCATCGACACGACCGCAGAAAAGTGCCCGTTCTGCGGGGCCGCCCGCACCTAGGGGCCGGGGACCCCCTCCCCGGGCGGGTAGAGATAGATCTCCCCGACGCGCCGCATCCCCGCGCTCTCCGCGATGTACCGGGAGGCCGCGTTGCGGTCGGCGATCTCCGAGAGGACCTCCGACGCCCCGGCCCGATGGGCCCACAACAGGCGGGCCCCCAGCAGGTCAGCGCCCACCCCCACATGTCGATATCCCGGCCGGACGGCGAGGGAGTGAAGCCGGGCGTGACGACCCAGGACCGCCACCCAGCCCACTCCCGCGAGGCGACCTTCCACCTCGATGAGGAATCCGGTCTCCGGGGTGGTGGCGAGGCCGTGGAACCATCGGTCGTCGATGTTGCCCTGGACCTCCCGCATCAGTTCGGCGACGCGAGGCAAATCCGCCTCGGAGATGGGGCGGACCCGGTGGCGAAAGGCGTGCTCCACTCCGACGGGACCGAGGGCCCGCGAGTAGATGCCAAAGGCCTCGACCGGTCCGTCCATGCGAAAATCGGAGTAGGCGGCGGACACCCCGCGGGCCCGCACCAACTCCTCCGCAAGCGCCTGATTCCGGGTGAACAGCGAGGCCACGTTCTCCGCAGGGTCCTTGAGCGTCAGGGCGGTCAGGTTGCCGTCTTCGAGCACTCCCCAAACCTCACCGCCACTGCGCACGGTCTCTCGCACGAAGTGCGGGAGGAACGGGTTGAACCAGGGCGAAAGGTCGACTGGGGCCTGCCGGTCGAGCCCGGTGATCGGAACACGGTCGAGGGAATGGGTTCGGGCCTCCTCGGACCGTTCGGAGTTGACCCCCACCGAACCCCCCCTTCGGCCTAGGAGTCCGCCCGAGATAACCCTGTGAGCGAATCCGGGCCGGGCCCCGTTTCTCCCGAGCGGTTATCATGCTCCCCGCCATCGCACGCGCGATGGTGTCGTGGCCTCCCCCCGAGTACCGAATGCGCACGACGATCAACGCCCCGCTCGATTTTGTGTACCGGTGGTGCACCGACTATCGTTCGGACGACGCCCGTCGAGCCGGGGAGAAGTACAACCGCCGGGTCATCGCCCGTACGCGACAGCGAGTGCTGTTCGAGGACCTCTGGTGGGAGCCGGACGGCTGGCGCTGGCGCCGATCGGACGTCACCCTCCTCCCCCCCGACCGGTGGCACGCGGATTCGATCGGGAACGGTCGAACCGCCTCGATCGAGTATCGGTTGACCGACCTTCCTCGGGAACGTACCCAGCTCGAGATCCGGATGCGTCGGCGCCCCGGCCTCCGTTCCACTGAGAACCCACCCAAGGCCCATCTGGAGCGGGAACTTCGGGTCATGTGGCGCCATTTTGGTTCCGCCCTTGAGACCGACTACCGCCGCGGCCGCCGACGCCGGTCCAGTCGCTGACCCCGTGGGGGGTGCGCCCGGCGGGGATGCGGCCCGTCAATCGGCCTTGAGCAGGAGTACATCTGCCGTCTCCGCGTCTGTCTGGCTGATGAGAGCCATGCCGATGCGCCCCTTGGGGGGCCATTCACACCCGGACCCCGAACCCGACATTCCTCTGCCCCGCCACCGCGGCCAGGACCTCCTCGACGTCCCCATGCTCAACAAGGGGACCGCCTTCACCGATGAGGAACGGAGCGTGCTCGGGCTCCACGGCCTGCTTCCTCCGCAGGTCGAAACGTTGGACCAGCAGGTGGTCCGAGCCTACGAGGCGTTCCGTCGGAAGACCGATGACCTCGAACGTCACATCTACCTTCGAGCCCTGCAGGACACGAACGAGGTACTGTTCTACCGACTCCTCCACGACCACATGGAGGAGACGATGCCGGTCGTCTACACCCCGGTGGTCGCCCAAGGCTGCCAAGAGTTCAGTCACATCTACCGGCGCGCGCGGGGGCTGTTCATTCCCTATCCGTTGCGCGACTCGATCCGGACCCTGCTCCAGCACCGCCCGAACGGCGAGGTCGATGTCATCGTCGTCACGGACGGAGAACGGATCCTGGGGATCGGGGACCAAGGAGTCGGGGGTCTCGGGATCCCGATCGGCAAGCTCTCGTTGTACACGCTGATCGGCGGGATCCGTCCGGAGCGAACCCTTCCGATCGTACTCGATGTCGGCACGAACAACCTCGACCGACTGCGCGACCCCGAGTACCTCGGCTGGCGGCACGAACGCGTCACGGGAAGCGATTACGACGCGTTCATCGAGCAGTTCGTGCACGCGATCCGCCTCGAGATGCCGGGCACGTTCCTCCAGTGGGAGGACTTCGGGGCCGCCCATGCTCGCCCCATCCTGGAGCGATACCGGGAGCGCGCCCTGACCTTCAATGACGACATCCAAGGCACGGGGGCCGTCGCCCTCGGCGCGATCCTGTCGGCGCTCCATCTGACGGCAACCCCGCTCTGCGAGCAACGCGTCGTCATCCTCGGGGCGGGTTCCGCCGGGGTGGGCGTGGCGGACGCCATTCGGGGGGCTCTCCTCCAGGACGGCGTACCGGAGCGCGAGGCCCGCCAGCGGTTCTACCTCGTCAACCGGGGAGGCTTGCTGCACACCGGGCGCGAGGACCTCAAGAACGAGCAGAAGGAGTACGCGCGGCCCTGGGACGAGGTCGCTTCCTGGTCGCGCCACGATCCCCGTCGGGTGAACCTGGCGGAAGTGGTCCACGAGGTCCATCCGACGGTGCTGATCGGCCTCTCCACGGTCGCCGGCGCCTTTGACGAGCCCCTGGTCCGGGAGATGTCCGCGGGGGTCGACCGCCCCATCATCTTCCCGCTCTCGAACCCGACGTCGAAGTGTGAGGCGGTTCCGGAGGACCTCGTCCGCTGGTCCGAGGGGTCGGCGATCATCGCGACCGGCTCCCCTTTCCCACCGGTCGAGATCGCGGGACGTCGAGTGCCGGTCGCCCAGTGCAACAACGTGTACATCTTCCCGGCCCTTGGGCTCGGTGTCGTCGCCAGCGGCGCCCGGCGAGTGACCGACGGCATGATCCTCGCGGCGGCCCGCGCGCTCGCCGACGAGTCCCCGGCGCGAGAGAACCCGACGGGCCCCCTGCTTCCCCCCGTGGACCAGCTCCGCCGCGTGGCGGTCGAGGTCGCGATGGCCGTGGGGTTCGAAGCCCAGCGCACCGGACACGCCGTCCTGACGACTCCCGAGGAACTGCGGGAACGCATCCTCGCCACCCAGTGGACCCCCCGGTACCCGATCTACCACGAGCCGAAGCGGACCGGGATTCCGCTCCTCGAGGTCTGAGGAACGATCTTCCGGGCCCCGTCTACTGGACGGGGCCGAACTCGAGGCGGCGGAAGGAGAGGATGGCGAGGGCGAACGTCACGAGGGCGAGTCCCCCCAGTACCGCACCGGCCGTGAGGTCCCCCGGACCGAACGAGTGCGTGAACGCGTCCCGTACCGCGTTCGCGGCGTACGTGAGCGGGTTCAGGTAGACGACGACCCTCAGGATCGTCGGGGTCTTGGCCGTGACCGGGTAATAGACGGTCGAGATGAAGATCAGGAAGTACTGGAGCAGCGACTGGATGGTGAAGTAGAGGTTCGCCGACCGGATCCGGGCCCCGAGCGCGATGAGGAGCCCCCCGAAGAACGTCGCCCCGAGGGCGATGGTGGCCAGGATAACCAGGAGCTCCACGCCGGAGATCCTGGGGAGTCCCGCCAGGGGGAGCGCGACGAGGGCCATGATCCCGACCCCGACGAGCGAGAACAGGAGGGTGGTAAGCAAGAGCGCCGCGAGGTACTCGGCCCGGAGGAACGGTCCCGAGAAGATCTGCTCCACCATCGCCCATCGGCGGTCGAGCCAGAAGATGCGACCGGCGAGCACCGCTCCCGTGATCATCTGGGAGGCGATCATCCCTGGCACCAGGAAAGCAACGTAACTCCCCGACTGTCCTACGCTCGGGATCAGCTGGTTGAACATCGTCCCCAAGATCACGATCAGGAACGCGGGCTGGCCGAACATCACGAGGAGAGTGATCGGGTCGATGCTCGCCCGGAAGTTCCGCGCAACGAGACGGATCACGGGCGGCAGGGTCACGGTTCCTCCCGGGCGAGGGGCACGGTCGGCTCCGGCGGGGCGGACACGAGGTGCACGAACGCTTCCTCGAGCGTAGACTCAGAAACGCCCACTCGCTCGAGCGCGACCCCCCGACCATCGGCCCAGCGAACGATCCGAGGGAGGAGCTGGTCCGCGTTCTGGGCCTGGAAGACGATGAGGTGACCTTGTCCCTGCACGACCGTCAGGCCCTCCCCTTCCCGGGCGAGCAATGCCCCGAGCTCCTGGCTTTCGGCCCCCGTCAGGGCCCGGTCGAACTCGGCCTCGACGGTCCGCGCGCCTCGGTACCCCCGCTTGATCTCCTCCGGCGACCCGACGGTGAGGAGGCGCCCCTCATGCATCACGCCGATCCGGTCGCAGAGCCGGTCGGCCTCGTGGAGGATGTGCGTCGTGAAGACAATCGAAAGGCCCCGTCGCGCCCGCTCGGCCAGGTAGTCCAGGATCCGCTCGCGGGTGAGCGCGTCCAGGCCCACCGTCGGCTCGTCGAGGAAGAGGAGCTCCATGTCGTGCATGAGCTCGCGAGCGACCTGGAAGCGTCGGCGTTCGCCGCCGGAAAGCGCCCACGGCTTCTGTTTGCGCATTCGGCCGAGCTCGAAAAGTTCGAGCATCTCCTCCGTCCGGCTCCGGGCCGTCTCTCGCGGGACCCCCCAGAGGAAGGCGTAGAGCCGAAGGTTCTCCTCGACGGTGACGAAGTCGAGGGATTCCGACTGGAGGACCACTCCCATGCGCGCGCGCTCGGCGCGGCCGCACAGCCGAAGGTCCTTCCCGAAGAGCGTGCCCCCGCCTTCCGTCGGCGGCAGCAGGGTGGTGAGCAGGCGAACGGTAGTGGTCTTGCCGGCCCCATTCCTTCCGAGAAGGCCGAACACCTCGCCCCGGCGCAGCTCGAGGTCGAGTCCGCGGACCGCGAACCGGTCCGCGTGGTAGGCGTACCCCAGTTTCGAGGTACGTACGATGACCTCAGAGCCCGCCATCTTCCTCGCCCCTCCCCGTCCCTCGAGGATGCGCGCGTACCGGTAGAGGTTGGTAATGTTTGCTCGCCCTCCCCGGCCGCCTCCGGTCGGGATCGCCGGATCGAGGGCATGCTCCGTCGAACCGGCTTCACGACCGCTTTATCGCGACCCAAGCCCACGTCGGAGGTATGGCGACGGACATCCGGGCTCGGAAGGCCATGGACCTAGCCGGGCCAGGCATCGGCACGTACGACGACCTCGAGCGAGTCCTCCCCGGTGATTACCAGTCGGCGTTGACGCCCCGGGAGACCCAGGTGGCGATCTACGCCGTGAAGAACTACATCGAGGAGAACCTGTGCCGGGAGCTGAACCTGATGATGGTCCAGGTTCCCCTCATCGTCGCGGCGGAAAGCGGCGTCAACGACATGCTCGACCGCGACGGGTCGAGGACGCCGATCCAGTTCCACATCTCGAACGACCACGACCAGCATCCGGTCGATGCCCAGGTGGTCCAGGCGGCCACGAAGTGGAAGCGCATGGCCCTGAAGGAGCTCGGGCTCGGCCCGGGCGAGGGGCTCTGCACCGACATGCGCGCCGTCCGGAAGGACTACTTCCTCGACCACGACCACAGCGCGTACGTCGACCAGTGGGATTGGGAACGGGCGATCCAGGACTCCGACCGGAACCTCGAGGTCCTCAAGGAGACCGTGCGCCGGATCTGGAAAGTGATCACGGGCGCGCAGAAGCACGCCGAACGGCTCTTTCCCCAGCTAAAGGACCCCCGGTACCCCGCGCTCCCCGAGGAGATCCACTTCCTGCACGCCGAGGAGATCCTCGAGATGTTCCCGGACCTGCCCCGCAAGCAGCGCGAGACGGCGATCCTGCAGAAGTTCCCGGCGGTCTTCATCATCGGGATCGGCTGGCCCCTCAAGGACGGCTACCCGCACGAGATGCGGGCGGCCGACTACGACGACTGGTCGACCGAGGTGACCCTGCCCGACGGCCGACCGATGCACGGCCTGAACGGGGACATCCTCGTGTGGAACCCGGTCACCCGCCGCCGGCACGAGCTCATGTCCGGGGGGATCCGCGTCAACGGCCCGGCCCTGCGCACTCAGCTCGGGATGAGCGGCCAGCTCGACTTCCTCCACTACCCGTACCACAAGGGGATCGTCTCGGGCGAGCTTCCCCTCAGCATCGGCGGCGGGATCGGACAGTCCCGCACCCAGATGCTCCTCCTCCGCAAGGCCCATCTCGGCGAGGTGAGCGTATCCGTCTGGCCCAAGATCCTGATGGAGCTCAGCGCCCGGAAGAACATCCACGTCCTGACCTGAGACGACCGTCGGGCGACGCCCTCGGAGGAAGGCGTCGCCCCCCTTCCCGGTCAGGCCGGGATCTCGACCCCACGTCGGTTGAGCTCGGCTTGGATCACGATGATCAACACCCAGCTCACCTGCGCGACCGTAACGTTGTAGAACGAGAGCCCGATCGAGAGGGCGAACACCGCCGAGGTATACAACCCCCGGCGGACGAAGAACCAAGCGATCGGGTCGGTCACGTCCTTCTTGAGGAGCTTCGCCCGACGTGCGTACTCCCACAATACGGTCGTGGTGATCCCGAGACTGACCTGCACCGCGGCGAACAGGTCGACCGCGACCTGCGTAGAGGAGTAGTCGTTGTACACGCTCAGGACGAACGGCATGATGGCGATCTGGAGCAGGATGACCATGTTGAGCCAGACGAGTTTGCTGTTGTAGCGCGCGACGTACTGGAAGGTCCGGTGGTGAACGATCCACCAGACGCCGATCATGACGAAGGCGAACGCGTACCCGAAGAACGCGTTGTAGTCCTGCTGGAGGAGGTAGGCGAGGTGGGACGATTGTTGACCCGGGGTGAGGCCCTGGGTGTTGAACGCGGGGACGGCGAGCGAGAGCGCGAGCAGGGTCAGGGCGAAGGCAAACACCCCATCGCTCAGGGAGAGAATCCGGCCGAGATCCTCCCCGTAGATCTCGGTGATGGCGCGCTTCGGCCGTTTGCCTGAGGGGAGCGATTCGGTGGGGGTCGCGTCCTCCGGCACGAGGCCGCGGTACTACTGCACCCTCAAAAATCCACCGGGGCCCCCCATGGGGGGACCGCCCGCGGTTTTCGCCCGGGTCACGGCGTTTCGGTCGCCCTCGCTCCCTTAGCAGGGGTCCCGAACTCGGCCAGCAGCGAAACGCTCGACGGCAGGTCACGAGGGGCGTGGTATTGTGACGGTGCGCGCCCTCCGATGCGAACGACCTTCTCGGCCACGGTTCCACAGTATCCGCATTCATCACAGCGCTGATGCTCGCAATCGGTGGCGGCGATCCGTCGGAGGAAGCCCTGCGGGAACGCATCGTTGTCGATCACGACGTCCCCGAATCCGGCGAACGCGTTCCGGAGCGGCTCCACGACCTCGGGCGACGCCCCGCGCGCCGAGAGGGTGGTCAGGGCGTTCAAGGGACCCTTGATCTGAACGAAGCTGAGCAGGTCGAGGAGGTTGCCGTGGTACTCGCGGGCGCTGTAGGCCTCGGCCGCCCGGGCGAGCCATGCGGTCGGCCGGTTCCGGCCGGAGATCTTGAATCGGTCCACCCCCGCCTCTTCGTAGACCGCGAGGTCCTCGGGCCGGACCCAGATCGAAGAGACCAGTTTCCGGGGGTCGCGTACGACCTCGAGCCCGCACTCGAGGATCGGGAACTCGAACCAGAGCTGGTCTCCCCCTGGCTGGGAGCAGAGCGAGCTCGTGTTCAGGTGGTGGGCGCGGAAGGGGCATTCCCGAATGCACGTCTGGTTGACGAGCACTTCCACCCGGGCGCCCGCACGCACGAGACCGCGGATCAGCGGGAAGTTCCGGTCCCCCTCCTCGAGGATCACGGTGTCCGCACCCAGCCGGAGGAAGTACTCCGCCTGCGTCACGGACCGGATCCGGGCGAAGGAGGAGACGGACAGCGGCACTTCGGGGTGGGCCCGGTGGACGGCTTCGAGTAGGGCGGGGATCGCGATGACAAAACCGTCGACCCCCAGGTCGAGGAGGTGAGCGACTTCCTTCAGGAACTCGTCAAAGTAGCCCGGTCGGTATTCCTTGAGGCCGAGGTCATTGCTGTTCAGGGTCGCGTAGAACTCCCGCCCTTGCCGATGGATGGCGGCGACGTGCCGTCGGAACTGTTCCTCGTCCACTTCCGGGAGGATGTAGGGGGGTCGACCGGCGCCGATCAGGGAGACGGAAAAGCCTCCGAAGAAGGTCTGCACGGGCAGCGCGGACACGCGTTCGATGAGGCCATCATCGAAGTTGGTCGCCAGCACGATTTCCATGGCGGAGGGGACTATCTGGGAGGAACCCGTAAGCCGGGTCCCTTACCGGTAGGGGGCCACACCCTTTTCTCGGGCAGGGGTGTGGGGCTGAATGACCGTCCGACACTCGGTCCCGAAGGGGGATGATTTCACTTGGGCCGTTCGGGCCGAGCTGCAACGGCTGGACCGAGAACTCGTCGGGGTCCTCGCCGAGCGCCACAAGCTCGTCGAACGGCTGTGGGACCACAAGAAAGCGGTCGGCCTCCCCCTGGAAGACCGTCATCAGGAGGCACGGGTGATCGCCGGGGCGCGAAGGATCGCCCGCCGGCACGGCCTTCCGCCGGCGTACGTGGAGGGGATCCTCCTCGCGGTGATCGCGGAGGGAAAACGAAGGGCGTCCGCTTCACTGTCCCGTCCTCCCCGTTCCCGTCGACCGGTCGCGCGGTCTCGAACTCGCCGAACCCCCTGACCCGCCCCGCGCCTTCGGCGCAGCGGGGCCGGCGGGACGGGACCGGCCACGACTCCGGGCTCGTTGAACTGCGGATCCGAGGGGGGCCCGTGCCGCACTGGATGCAGGACCTCGGGACTCGCTGGGGGGCCGGAGTGCGGCTCCACGTCTGTCGGCAGACCGAAGGGTCCCCGCGGCGCCTCCTCCAACTGCTCGAGATCAACGCCAGCCCGGCGACGCTGCCCGAGATCAAGGCGTTCTTGCAGCAGCGCCCCCGCCCCGAGGAGGTCTCGCTGACCCAACTCGGTCCCCACCGACTGCTCGTCCGTCTCGTCGGGCCTCTTCCGCCCGTGTGCCACAGCGTCTTCGAGATGGGGGCGATCTGCATGAGCTGCCCGTTCCTTCCTCCTGCCGAGGGGCCGGGGGAGGAGGGGGCCGAAGGAGAGTGGCGGGTCCTGGTCCAACGGGTGCGGGATGCCCATCCCCTGCTCGCCTCGTTCACGACGCCCGGCAATTCGCCGGCTTCGCTCGTCCGTATCGGCTCCTACCGGGGGTCCCACGACCTGACCGCCCGTCAGGAGATCGCGGTCGGGACCGCGTTCGCGCTCGGCTACTACGATTACCCGCGCCGGGCGCAGCTCAAGGACGTGGCCAAGTCGCTCGGGGTCAGCCGCGCCACCGCGATGGAGAACCTCCGGCGGGGGATCCGGAAGCTCGCGCTCCAGCGTCAAGCGGAGTCCGGCATCCTCCGGACGAGGTCCGCCCGGAGCGATCGTGGCGAAGCACAGGCCGACGCGACGACCGACGATCCGGAACCCTCGACTATGGGATGATCAGGGTCCGGAAGCCCTTCCCCTCGCGAAGGTCCGCAGCGGCCTCTGCGATCCGTTCGAGGGGCAGCGTGCCGCTCACGACCGCATCGAGGTTGACTTTCCCCTGACGGACCATTTCGATGACCCGGGGATAGTCAACCGGGCGGCACCCCAGCGAGCCGACGATCTCGTACTCGAAGAACATCAACCGATTCAACGGGATCGGCACGACCGAATCGCTGTACCCGACCACGCACAGCCGCCCGCCCCGCCGTAGGGTCGAGAGGGCGAGCGTCACGGTCTCGGGTTTTCCCACGACCTCGAGGGCGACGTCGGCTCCGCCGCCGGATCGCTTTCGCACTTCACGACCGAGGTCGGGATGTTCGCGGGGGTCGAGCGCTTCACAGGCCCCCAGGCGTCGCGCCGCCTCCCGCTTTTCGGGACGCAGGTCCACGGCGATCACGTTCGCCCCGGCGGCCACTGCGAGCTGGACCGCGTTGATGCCGACCCCGCCACACCCGACGACGACCACCCAGTCTCCGCTCCGTACCCGGGCGCGATGTACGACGGCGTGGTAGGGAGTGGTGAGCGCATCCGCGATCACGGCGCTGCGGGCGAGGTCGAGGTCGGCCGGCAAAGGTACGAGATCCCGGGCCGGGACGCGGACGAACTGGGCAAACCCCCCATCGAGGTGGTTGCCCGGCATCTGAAGCTGAGGACAGATGTTCGCGCGGCCGGCCCGACACATCTCACAGGAACCGCAGGGAAGGACTGAGGGAACGAGTACTCGGTCGCCGACTTGGCGGGCGGAGGCGCCGACGCCTAGCTCCTCCACGGTGCCGGAGATCTCGTGACCGAGGATCAGGGGTGGGGGCTTGGCGGTCGGCACGCCGTGGTCTAGGTAGTGGAGGTCCGTGTGGCAAAAGCCGCAGGCGGCCACCCGCACCAGGGCCTCGCCCGGTCCCGTGACGGGCCGGGGGACCTCGCCGACGACGAGCGGGGTCCCGGGACCGTTGAACAGCGCCGCCCGCATGGAGGCCATGTCAGCCGCCCTTCCACACAGGCGTGCGCTTTTCGAGGAAGGCTCGGAGTCCCTCCTCCGCCTCGTCGGACGCCATGAGCTCGTTGAGGTAGGTCCGCTCGGCGTGCGCCAGTCGGGACCACGGGTCGAGCTCCGACCGGCGGAGCTCCTGCTTCAACCGACACAGCGCCTCCCGGCGGTGGCTGCACAGGGTTTGGGCGATCAGGGCCACCGAAGCGTCCAGCGTCTCGTCCGGCACGACCCGGTTGACGATGCCTGTCGAGGCCGCCCGTGCAGCATCGAACGGCGACCCCACGAACAGGAGCTCGGCCGCCGTCCGAGAGCCGAGGAGGAGCGGGTAGGTGGCCGCGCCGAACGGTGCGAACACCCCGAGTCGGATCTCGGGCTGGCCGAACGTCGCACCGTCCGACGCCACCGCGAGATCGCACGCCATCAGGAGTTCCATCCCGCCACCCAGGCATCGTCCGTGAACCTGGGCGAGCGTCGTGGCCGGCAGGTTCCACAACGTGGTCAGGGTCTCATGGAACGCTTCGAACATCGCCGTGACGCGGGGGCGCAGGTGGTCCTCGACGCTGAGGCCCCCGCTCCAGCCCTTCCCAGCGCCGCGCAGGACGACCACGTGAGCCCCGGTGACCTCTTCGCGCCGGAGCACGCGCGTGAGCTCTTCCAGCAGCGGAATGTCGAAGACGTTCGCCGGCCCATGCTCCCAGGTCACCGTGGCTCGACCCCCGACCCGCTCGACGGAGACGGTGCCCGGTGCCTTCCCGCTCATCGCCCTCCCCGGTCAGTCGAACAGGATCGACTCGACGAAGGTCTCGAGTTGGAGCCGAGCCTGCTCGTAGGTCGTCGACTTCTCCTCGAACTCCATGTGCAGGTACGGGAGGTTCCGCCCGTCAAGCGCCCGTCGGTAGAGCACGACATCCTCGAGCGCGGGTTCGCAGAATTTCGCGGTCAGGAACAGGACACCTTGGGCCCTCGCGGCGTCCACCCGTTCGAGCACGGCCGCCGCCTTGGTGGTCGGCGTGGCCCGGACCCCGATGTCGAGCGGAGTGCGAACGTACGAGGTGGCGAGGCTCTCGAGGGGGTCCGCGCCGGGCTCGATCCGCGGGCACCACCGGTGGAGCATTTGGAGCTCCTCCCCGACGACGTAGCATCCGACGTCCTCGACCAGTTGCAACAGTTCGAGCGTGGGTTGCTCGCAGAACGGACCGATGACGATCACCCGGATCGCATCCTTGTTCTTCCCTTCCCGCGCCTCGATCTCGGTGAGCGCCCGTCGCAGGAGGGGGATATGGACCTCGCGGGGAAGCAGCCCGCCCAGTCGCAGGAGGAGGTAGTACTCGACCAGCGAGACCTTCCATGGGGTCTCCCGCTTGAGAGTGGCCAGCCGATCGACGAGCGCGCGTTGCTCGTTGAAGAGTTCGATCGAGGTCCGGAGATCGTCCTGGGAGAAGGGTCGACCGGCGAGCGGCTCGAGTTTCGCGAGCAGGCTCCGGTACTCCGCCACCAGGAACGGGACCGTCGCGGGGGAGGTGAAGTTCTGCGGGAGATGCAGCATGTGGGACGGGCGGTCGGGGAGCGTTCGGGAAAAGATCCCGTCCAGGTTCCGGCTCACGTCACAGATGTATGGGAAGACGAACGCCCCGAACGGGTCGAGGAGACCCGTGAGGGCCATTTCCAGGGTCGACTTGGAGATCGAGCAGAGGAACGAACCGAGCGCGGCATCGGCGCGCGAGATCTCGAGGTTCTCCCCGCCCCCCTGCATCGACACCGGGAGGAGCCCCAACGAGTGGACGAGCTCCTGCGGGGTGTACACGGGGAAGCAGCCGACGACCTTCCCGCCCGCCTTCCTCCAGGCGCGCACCGTCGGAAAGGTCGGGTCCGCCAGGACCTCCCCCGCGAGCCGAACGACCTTTTCGACCGTGTCCGCTTCCCGGAACTCCCGGAAGTCCGGTGAGATCTCGACCAGGGGAGCGGTCTCCGCGTCCCCGCCGAACGACTCGATGCGGAGGAGGTTCGCCATGGCTACCCGACGGCTCCGGGCGTCGTTTGCGAAAGCTTCAGAAGACGGGCATGGCCGAGGATCGCACTCCCCAGGGCGGCTGCGTAGTACGCGTCCGGGGCGACGTTGATCTTCATTCCGACCGTGTCGTCGAGGGCCTTGACCATCCCGACGTTGCGGACGAGGCCCCCGACGAGCGTTACCTCGGGTTGGATCCCGACGTACCGCATGAGCGAATGGGCCCGCTGGGAGAGCGAGAGGAAGACCCCCATGAGGATGTCCGGCAGGGGGACCCCCTCCGCGACGTTGTTGATGATCTCGGTCTCCGCGAGGACCGCGCAGACGCTCGAGATCAGCTTCGGATGCTCGGCCGCGAGCGCCTTTGGGCCCATCTCCTCGAGCGGGACCTGCAGATACTTCGAACAGCGCTCGACGAACCGCCCCGCCCCCGCGGCGCATTTCTCGTTCATCTTGAACTTCAGGACCTTCCCGGTCGGAGAAACGGACATCGTCCGGGAGGCCTGGGTCCCGATATCGACGACGAGTCGGGTCTGGGGAAAGAGGAAGATCGCGCCGCGGGCCGACGACGTGAAGTCGCTGACCTGAAGGTTCCGTTCGGGGATCGAGTACCGACCAAAACCGGTCGTGCAGAGATAGTCCACCTCACCGGGCGCGAGGTTCGCGGTCTCCCCGAGTTCCTCGAGAAGCGTTCGCGCCGCTTGCACCGGGATCCCGCGGGACGGGGTCGAGGCGGTCGCGAGAATGCGCCGGCCGTTTTCCAACATGGCGCCCTTGATGACTCCGGCTCCGAGATCGAGGCCGACCGTGATCATGTCGCACCCCCCGCGAGACGGTCCCGTCCGTGCAACGCGGCCCCGAGCGCGCCCAGGTACTGGGAGAGCGGGCTCACATTGACCGGGGCTCCGAGCCTCCGCTGGAGGGCCCGGACCATCCCTTCGTTCTGGGATACTCCGCCGGTGAAGGTGTATTCCGGTTCCACGCCGACCCGTTGCATCAGGGAGAGCGTACGGTTGGCAATGCTCGCGTGCAGCCCGGCGAGGATGTCCTTCGGCTCCTTCCCGCGCGCCACGTAGGACGTGACCTCGGACTCGGCGAACACGGTGCAGGTGCTCGTGACCTTGACCGCGCGGCGGGCCTGGAGCGACAGCGGACCGATCTGGGCGACATCGAACCCCAGCGCGTTCGCGCAGACGTCGAGGAACCGTCCGGTGCCGGCGGCGCACTTGTCGTTCATGGCGAAGTCCACCACTTCGCCCTTCTCGTTGATCCGGATCGCCTTCGTGTCCTGGCCACCGATATCGATCACGAGTCGCGTGCCCGGGAAGAGGAAGTTCGCCCCGCGCGCGTGGCAGGAGATCTCGGTGACGACCAGTTGGCCGAAGTAGATCTTGTAACGACCGTATCCCGTGCCGGTAATGAACCCCACTTCGGACCGCGGGACGTGCGCGTCCGCGAGGGCCGCTTCCAGGGCGCGCTCTGCGTCCTTGACGATGTCGACGCCCACCGGGTTCAGGGATTTCCCAAGCACCTTCGCTCCCTCTCCGAGGACCACACATTTCGCCGTCGTCGAGCCGATGTCGACGCCCGCGACCACGGCGTTCATGCGGGGACCGCTCCCGCCGCGGCCACGACCGCGCGGCGCTGCTCGAGCGATTCGAAGAAGGCATCCATTCGATTCTTGATCTGGGCGGGGGCGAAGTAGCGCGGGTCCTGGTGGTCCGACTCGATGTAGAGGGTGGGCACCTTCTGGTCGTGGATGAGCCAGTCCCGGAGGTCTCCCTGGCCCGCGGTGAACGAACGGCAGGACTTGATCCCGTGGATGATCGCCGCGTCCGCCTCGTACTCCTTGATGTAATCCGCGATGATCTTCCGGCGCAAGGGCCAGGACTGATTGACGTAGGCTCCGAGGCTGTACTCGGCGATGCTCTCGAAGGGACGGGACGGGTCGTGACGGAACCCACGGTCGAACAGGCCCCCGACCTTCGGATACGTCGCGACGACCGAGACGGCCCCCCACTTTCTGAAGAAGTCCCAGAACGTCCGGTAGTTGGTGTAGGGAGGAACCCCCTCCACGAGTACCCGGAACTTTTCTTCCGGCAGGGGATAATTCCCGTCGCGGACCCGCGCGCGGATCTCCTCGTTCACCACGCCGTAGAAATCGGCCGCCTCGGGGGTGCCCCGCAGGACGTTGATCGGGAACATGTAGAAGATCGCCTCAAAGTAGGCCTCGATGGGGGAGGGACGCAGCCGACCCGCGCGGAGGAACTCCACCCACCCGTCCTCGGCTCGACGGGAATCGGCGAGCACCCGCTTGAGCGCGTCCATGTCGAACGCGCGACCGGTGCGCTTTTCGAGGAAGTGGACCAGCTCCCAGAGCTGGCTCACCAGGTAATCGATGTCCTCTTTCCGGGGAGTTTCGTCCCGCATGTACGGGACGTCGAACATGAACAGGGGCGCGCCGTACGACTCCGCGAGCGCCTCCCACCACTTCACATACACGTAACAGCCCGAGAAGCTGCAGACGAGCAGGTCGGGGCGAGGGATCTGGCCGAACGAGGTCTTTCCGCCCTGGTCCTGGAGCCCGAGGTCGCTCTTCACGTAGCCACAGACATCGAGTCCGTAGCCCATCGACTCCGCGTGCAGGATGTTGTCGAGGGACTGGTGCTTGATCGCGCAGTTCAGCGCGACGATCTCCGGGAAGACGACATCGTATCCGAACGACCGCACGATTTCGGTCAGGTTGCCCCCGACCAGCATGTACGCCACGGGGGGCCGGGGCCCTTCCGAAGCCTGGAGGCGGCCGTAGTACTCCTCGACCAGCTTGCGTTGGAGGCCCCGCGCGTCCCGGAGGAACGCCGGCGAGACCCCTCCGGGGGGGACGGGGGTCGGGACGCTTTCCGACATGACCTACGGCTCCGGGTGAGATGCGGGCGAGATGGGGGAGCCGCACCGTCCGCAAAACTCGAACTCGTCGGGAAGGCCCTGGGCGCCGCATTTTCCGCAGTGTCGGGACGGCCGGCCGTAGAGGAATTCCCCGCCCTTTCCTTCGGCGAGCCTTCGGCGAAGTCCCGCCACGTCGGGCGGGCGCTTCTCGACGAACGCGGTCATCCCCTCGTGGGGTTCGCGGTTGGCGAAATGGAGGGAGAGCCACTCCCGCCCGTGTCCGACCGTGCTGTGCCAGGAAAGCTCCTTCCAGAAGTTGACCTGTTGCTTCGTGTAACGGAGACACTCGGGGAACATCCCGAGCAAGCGGCCGCTGAGCTTGTCGACCGCAACGTCCAGCATGGTCAGGTCGATCCCGTACCCTTCCGCTCCCTTGTGGGCCAGGCGGACCTGCTCCGGGGCGGGCTCCTCGACAAACTCCTTTCCGTGCCGGATGGACGGGGCCACCTCGTTGACGAGGCCCCACTCGAGCGCTTGGCGAGCCGGCACCCGTTCGTTGAGCATCAGCATCGCGCGCGCCCGGCGGTCTCCGACCGCGAGGGGCAGCCACTGGGTGGCGCCCCCGCACGCTACCGAACCGACCCCCACGCCCACCTGACCGAGGTAGACGTGCGACGCCGCGACCGAGAGGTCGCAGGCGAGGTGGAGCTCGTTTCCGCCGCCCACGGTGATCCCGTTGAGCCGAGCGATCGTCGGCTTTCCACATCGGAGCAGGGACTCGACGGCCCCTTCGAAGAGGCCCATGTACTTCCAGTAATCCCGGGGTCGTTGGGTGTACCGCTCGGCGTACTCGTGGACATCACCACCCGTGCAGAAGGCGCTCGACCCCGCGCCGGTGAGAACGATCACTCCGACCGCATCATCGAGAGAGGCATCCTCAACGGCGCGGGCAAGCTCCCGGAGCGTCTCGGTTGCGTAGGCGTTGTAGACCTGGGGTCGATTGAGCGTGATACGGGCGACCCCCGCCTTCTTCTCGTAGAGGAGGTCCTTGAAGTGGGCCTCCGCCGCGGTCATTGGGCGAAGGACATCGTGCGGACCGTCGGCGGCGCTGGCGTGGGGGCGCGCTCTCGACATCTCCGTCCCTCGAGTCCGGAGAAGATTCGTGGATGATTCGGGTTCTCCCGTACCGGTTAGGGGTCCCTCCGCCCGACCAACCCTGCCGATCGACCTCGCCTTCCGCTAAGTCCAAGAAGCTCGGCGGAGTGGGGGACCGATGCCCGTTCGCTTCACGACCGACGGACCGGTGGCGTGGATCACGCTCGACCGGCCGGAAGCGCTCAACGCCATCGACCCCGAGACCCACGCCGAGCTCGTCGTCGCGTGGAAACGCGTGCGCGACGAGGAAGCGATCCGCGTGGCGGTCGTCACCGGTGCTGGCACCCGGGCCTTCTGCGCCGGGGTGGACCTCAAACGGATGGGAGAATTCTACCAGAACGTCCCCGCTGGCCAGCGTGTCGAGGTTTGGAATCGGGAGCCCGGGATCGGCGGGATCACGCGGAACCTCGAGGTCGGAAAGCCGGTCATCGCGGCCATCAACGGGGTCTGTCTCGGAGGCGGTCTCGAGATGGCGCTCGCCTGCGACCTTCGGCTGGCGAGCGACAACGCGACCTTCGGGTTGCCCGAGGTCCGTTGGGCGATCATCCCGGGGCAAGGGGGCACGCAACGGCTCCCCCGCACCATTCCGCCCGGAATCGCGCTCGAGATGATCCTCACCGCCCAACCGATCGATGCCGCACGGGCGGCTGCCAACGGACTCGTGAACCATGTCTACCCGCCGTCCCGCCTGCACGACGAGGCTGAGGGAATGGCCCGTGCGATCGCCGCGCATCCTCCTCGGGCCATCCAGGCGGCGTTGGCCGCGGTTCGTCGTGGGTTGGTCCTGCCGCTGGAGGAAGGGCTGCGGGTCGAGCAGGAGCTGGCGGACCCCCTACGGGACAGCCCGGACAACCGCGAAGCCCGGGCCGCGTTTCGGGAAAAGCGGCCTCCCCGCTGGACCGGCGCCTGATCTTGCTGGGCGTGTCGCGGACCACGTCGATCTCGTCTTCGCTCGTGGGCTAGTGATGTCGGACTGGATCCGGGGGGATCTTTGGGGGCGAACGTCGGCGAAGCCAGACGGCAACCCCGATCACGAGGAAGACCAGGACCAGCCCGATGCCCGCGACCTCAAGCGGGCTCACGGGCGTGGTGCCTAGGCCTACCCGGGAGGGGGTCGTGAGGTTAGAGGGCAGGTTCTCCCCGAAAGCGATGAACCCGTACATCCCGTTCTGGAAGTGGCCGGAAACGTTGCACACGAACTCGTACCACCCCGGAGCCGTCGGTGAGTGGAACGTCCCCTTGGACTGATCCCCGGAGACGTTCACGAACGATGAGTAGAGGGGAGGGTAGGTCGTCAGCAGCTGGTTTAGCTGCGTCGGAGTGTACGTGGATGGAATCACGAAACCTTCGCGCGATGAGATCGTGAACGAGTGCTGGAGCTCGCTCCCGTCCGTGAACGTGACGGTGAGGGTGGCGTTGGTGGGTACCTGCTGGAACGTGTCGGGTTGGTATCCGTAATCGCCGGTCGCCGTCACGGAGATGGACCCCGTCGCAGCGATCCCCCCGGAATGGGCCGCCGCGACCGAGGGGGAACAAAGCGCGCCCCCCACCATGAGGAGTGCGACCGCGAGGACCGCCACCCTCGAATCGTCCATAACACCTCTCGAACCGTCGGACCACTAACGAGAGGTTTCCCACCGTACATAGCGCCTTGCGCCGCCCTCCGGGCGTCGAAAGAAATTCAGTACCTCATCGCGCGGACCGATGGGGCGGGACGGAATCGCAACGTCGGTCCGCAACGGAGATCCGAAGGGCGAGAGGGGCCCATTCCCGACGAGCGCGAGCGCTGGGAAAACCTCCCCTTACGTTGATTCTCCGAATTCCGTTCGAGGGAATGTTTAAGACCGAGCCGGGGGCTGTTTTTGACGAGCACGGGGATTCCGGCCCTGAGGTGGCTCGTAGCTCCCCACGGGAGAGCGAACCCCGGGCCGCGGACGACCCAGGTAGGCATTCTCGGTGACCGCAGCCCAAAGTGATCCGTCCAGGCCCACGGCGGTGGGTATGGCCGCCCGGCGGCACATCTCGGACCTCGAACAGTGGCGCATCGCCACGGCGATGCAGCTCGGACATTACCTTCGGACCAACCGGTTCTATGGCCTGCTCGGTTTCGTGGCGTTGGTCTCCGGGCTCACCCTCGTGTTCGAGGTCCAGGCGGGGATCGCCGCGGTTCAGGTCGAGCAACTGTACCGGAGCTCCGAGTACCTGAGCAACTACCTCGCATACACGGGCCTCTGGGTCATTCTCGCGGCCGCGTTCTTCGGTGGAGACGCACTGAGCGTCGATTTCTCCACAGGCGCGGGGTACTACATGCTGGTCCTTCCCATCCGGCGGCCGGTCCTGCTCGCGGGCCGTTACACCGCGGCGACCCTCGCGACGCTAGCTGTCGTCGGCGTCTACTACGTGTTTGGGACGGTTGGGGCCGTCTACTTCTTCGGGGCCCAGAGCATCCCGTGGCTCAACCTGGCCGAGTCGATCGGGTTGGCTGCGATCTTCGCGCTCGCCGCACTCAGCGTCGCTTTCTGTGTCAGCGCCTTCGTCCGCACGCCGTCCGCGGGCGTTCTGGTCACCGTGCTGGCCCTCTACGTGGGGTTCACGACGTTGCAGGCGGTCGTCGAGCTCGCCGGCGTCGAGCCGTGGTTCTCGTTGACCTACGCCGGAGGGGCGATGGCCGCGGTCCTCGACACCGATTTCGTCCACTTGCAAGCCGTCCCGCTCGGGGAGGACCAGTACTACACCCTCTGGTCGGCCACCGTGTCCGAAGGTCTCGCCATCATGCTGGCCTACGTGGCGATCTTTCTCCCCGTGAGCGCCTACCTCTACCAACGCAAGGAGTCGACCGGGTGATCCATGGGTTCGTTCGAGGTGGCCGGGCTTTCGAAGTCGTTCCCCACGGCTCCGGGCGTGCTCACCGACATTTCCTTCCGTTTCGAGGGCTCCGGGGCGATCGGCTGCCTCGGCCCCAACGGCGCCGGCAAGACCACCCTGTTGAAACTCCTCGTGGGTCTCCTCCGTCCGTCCCAAGGTCACTCGTACCTCAACGGGATCGACCCGATGGCCGACCGAAAGGGGGCGCTCTGGGACGTGGGAGCCCTCATCGAGACTCCGGAGCCGTATCCCACGCTCAACGTGTTCGAAGCGCTCGACCTGGTCGGGCGGGCCCGGGGCCTCTCACGGGACGAGGTCGACCGGGAGATCGACCGATGCCACGAACTCCTCGACCTTCCCCCGCTCGGCCTTCGCATCGGATGGTTGTCCAAGGGCCAGCGACAGCGGGTCGCCCTCGCGTCCACGCTGATGGGCGACCCTTCCGTGCTCCTGCTCGATGAACCGACGAGCGGCCTCGACCCCGCCGAGCACGTCGTCGTGCGCCGCCTGTTGAACCAACTGAAACGCGACCATCTGGTGCTGATGAGCTCCCACCAGATGCTCGAAGTGACGGAAGTGTGCGACCAGGTCATTTTCCTCCACCGCGGCAAGGTGCTCCTGAACGACCGAGTCGACCGAGTGGCGGGACGGATCCGCTCCCGTCAAATGGACGTCGAGTTCCAGCATCCGGTCGCCCCCGAGGGGATGGCACAGCTCCGAACGGTCGCGACGGAAGTGGCTGCGCTTTCCGACAAGCGTTGGCGGATCACGTTCGAAGGGGGCGAGGACGTGAGGGTTCGACTTCTGGCGCTGTGTCAACACCTCGGCCCGGTCTCTCAGTTCGCCAGTTCGTCCCTCCTCCTCGAGGAAGCCTACCTCGAATTGATCCCCTCCACTCCGGAGTCGGAATGACCGACCCGAACCCGTCGCCCCCCGCGACCGAGAGCTCGGTCGGCGCTCCCTCGGGCGGAATTCCGGGGAGCTCCCCTCGCCTCCCGCCCGCGAGCCGGCCGGCGCGCACCTACCGCGTCGACGGCCGCGCACGCTTGTTCCGTCAGAAACAGGCCAAACGCCGAAGCGCCCGGTGGGAGCGCACCCTCCAGGTCCTCGCCGTGGTCGAGATCCTGCTCGGCGTCTACGCCCTCGCCACCGCGCGACCCTACTCCTCTCCGGCCGGCGACGGTGTCCCGTCCTGGTGGCCCATTCCCCTCGGTTCTCCCATTACCGTGAACTTCGGCCACCCGACGGAGTCCACGGTGAACTGCACCGGGGGTGGGACCGCGCTGGCCGAGAGCATTCCCTGGATCAATTCTACCGTGCCGCTCACTACGCAGGTGGTCTACGCGGAGCTCTACGAGATCGAGGATGGGGACTACATCGACGATCCCGGCGCCGTGGCGAACGTCAGTGCCACGAGCGTCTGTGCGGGGACCGCCCCGAGCCATTCCGCCATCTGGTACGCGGTGCTGGCGGCCCCCAACGGTACGAATATTCTGGGCTATACGGAGGCCACCACGTGGACCACGGTGGCCCACGACTCCACGAACATCACGATCGAGGACGGTTCTGACCTGATTCTCGTCACGGCCACTTCGCTCGCGGGAACGGGTCGTGGCTTTGGGGTGCTGGGCTTCCTCGACGATTCGCAGATCAAGGGTGGCGTTCCGCTGTAGGCCAGTTCGTCGCTTGAGCGGTGCGGGCCGTGATGCGGGGAACTCCCCTTTCTCCTTGAGTCTCAAGAGGGACAGGTTCGGCTGGACTCCCTCGGGGGCTCCCGGGACCCCGCAACGAGTCGGCAGACGGTCCCGCCAACTCCCCGGGGCAATCCCCGATCGCTCCAGCGTTGGGAGCCTTAGGGACGCGGTCGTCGGGCAACAAGTGCTGTCACCACCGCGGTGGCGACGACCGCCACCGCCACATAGACGAAGATCGCCGGCGTCGAATTCCAGTCCGACACCGTCGAGGTAGACGAGCTGGTGTTCACGAACGTGATGGCCACAGAGACCGGCTCGCCGTTCACGAACACGGTGCCCGAGTGCGGCACGGTCGTCTCATTCCATCCACTGAGCACCCCGACGGTGTAGGTGAAGTTCCCGTTGGGCTCGTCGAACTCGATTGAGCTGGCCATCCCATTCGCGTATCCCTCGAGGGGCACATAGTTCAGAGCTACGGTCCATGCTGCTCCGACCGGGAGGCCCGATTCGACGAAGGTTACCGAGTACATCGGGGTATTGGGTTCGGTCGTGTTCACCCCGAAGATCGAGGCGTTCGTGGTAAGGGCCCACGTGTCGCCCAGATACTCGTACGTCCCATCGACGTTCCCTCCGAAGAGCAGGGCAAACCCACCGGCACTGTCGAAGACGATCGGCTCGGAGTTACGGGCGGGCGGGTCGTAGAGACCCAGCTCCGTAGTAATGTTGGTCCACGTCCCTCCCGAGTACATCCAGGTCATCCCGGCGGAGTAGCAGTTGCCCGGAGAACTGGACTCGATCCCACTGAATTCCAGAACCGCCGAGAGATTCGCGTCGTACGTCAGGGCGTTTCCCCAGATCCCGTCGGAGCCGCCGGGACCCGTCTCAGCGTTCACGCTGTGGTTGCTCCACGCCCCGTCCTGGAAGATCCATTCGAAGTCCAAGGTCGTGCACGGCCCGGTCGGGTTGGCCCCTCCGAGCAACAGGTCGTAGCCGTCCGCCGCATCGTAGACCAGGTTGCTGCTCAGGTTCGGCGGGGACGTCGTGAGGTGACTCGTCAGGTTGACCCAAGCCGAGTTCTTGAATTCCCAGGTGTCCGTGTAATGGGACCACGGGGAACCGCTACCCGCCGGCAGGTTCCCGACGCCGCCCCCAAAGAGGACGATGGCCCCTTGGGACGCGTCATACGTCATGGTCGTGATTCGTACGGAGGGGGCCGTCGGAGTGGAAAGCTGCGCCCAGCCCGAGGCGGTGAACGACCAGGTGTCGTTGAAGAACTGCGTGTCGTCTCGACCCCCGAACAGGATGAGGGACGAGGTCGAGGGATCATACACAAACCCGGCACTCCACCGTGGAGCGGGAGCAGGGTTGGGGGACAGCTCGATCCAACCGCCGTTACGGAACTCCCAGGTGTCGCCGCCCGCCGCGACTTGCACGAAGTACCCCCCGAAGAGAACGACCGCATTGAGAATCGGGTCGTACGCCATCGCCTCCCCGTCCCGGCCCGAGGGCGCCAGGGTCGAGGGACTCATCTCATACCACTTCGGCAAGGCAGCCCCGTCCGACCTGTTCGGCGAGGGACGGCTCGTGTTCAGCGACGCCCTCGCGGCCGCGAGGGCCGAAGCGCCTGGGGCGGGCGAAGGCGCCCGATCGGGAGCAATCGTCCGGGAAGTGGGTCCCGCGGTCAACGCGGACGAAAGTGGGTTCAAGAGTAGAAGCAGGCTCAGTACGATCAGCACGAACGACCCACCTACGGCGGTACCTCGTTGACCGGGGCATAGGTATCGGAATGTCCCTCCGGCAGGATGTGGGGAGAAGAGGATGGTCGAGGCTTGGGAAGCGCCCATGGTCCCGGAGGCTCGCGCCTCCAGATAGAAACCGGCGATATACTGTTGTCGATGAGGTCCGCTGCGGACCCCGGGTGAATTCGGTTGCCGGCGAGGCTCAGCGCTCGAACTGCCGCCACCGTTCGATTCCGTCGCACACCAGTCCGAGGCTGATGCCCAGCAGCACGATGGCGAGGAGGGGGAACAGGTACATCCACCAGTAGCTGAACCCTCCCGGGAACGAGAAGCCCTCGCACGTGCCAAAGCCGAGCAGGTTGCCCCACTCGGGAAAGTAGGGCGAAGGGAGCGGAGAGAAGCTCGGGAGTACCGGAATACGGTAGAACGGGGGAGCTCCCGGGACCGAGGGAGCCGGCCCGATGCAGTTGTAGAACCACGGGGGTAAGCACTCAGGTTTCTGGAGCCCCTGGCGTTGCACCGAACCCCGGGTAGCCAGTTCCTCTCAACGCGCTGCCCACTACATCGAGGAACCCGATCCCTCGCTTACGACACGTCCGATAGACGGTCAACAGCCGTTCCAAGACCCACGCTCCCATCCAGGAGCGGCGTCCTCCGCTGATCTTTCGGAACAGCACTCCCTGGCGGATCTGGGTCTCGGCCTCGTTGTTGTGCCACGGGACCCCGGGCTCGGTGACGAAGGTGAACAACTGCCCTCTTCGGTGTCGCAGCTCCTTCGCGATCCGCACGGCATCGGAGTCCTTCCACGGTTCGTTCAGGAGGCGGGTGAGCGATCGCCTCGCAGACCACTCCACCCGACGCCTCAGGCGTGGTGAGGCGTCGGGGTGGCCCTCGGACCAGAGGACCACTCCGCGCAGGATCCTCCGCACTCCATCGGCGAACCGGAGGAACTCGTCGGGGGGATGCCCCGCGCTCATCAACTTCGCCTCGACCTCCTTGAGCAGAGGCCGTGGCTCCACTCGGTGGATCCACTCCGCTCGTTCCAGCCACCGATTGACGTGGAGGAGATCGAGTTGGTGCTTCGCGG
>JBKQNC010000010.1:0-20022 GCA_052326445.1 Thermoplasmata archaeon | reverse complement strand
TCTCCGAAGGGGTTTTGAGCGGGTCGTCGGTGGCCGCCCTCGCGGGCGCGTAGTCTAGTGGTTATGACGTCACCCTGACACGGTGAAGGTCGCCAGTTCGAATCTGGCCGCGCCCATCCTCGGACCGCGGCGCGACTGCTCGCAACTCCCCGAAAGGCACCTAACCGACCCCGTGATGGCGAGGCCATGCGTCCCGGGAAGGAGTCGCGACATTTCGAAGTCGAACGCCTCGCGCCCGGGGTCTACGCGGCCATCGCCACGACGGGCGGGTTCGGCCTCTGCAACGCCGGCATCGTGGACCTCGGGGACCACACCGTCGTCTTCGACTCGATGCTGAGCCCGATGGCCGGGGCGGCCCTCGTCAAAGCGGCCGAGCGTTGCACGGGCCGCCGGCCCGATTGGGTGGTCAACAGCCACTGGCACGGAGACCACATCTGGGGGAACTCCGCCTTCGTCGACGGTCACATCGTCTCGTCACGTCGGGTACGGGATCTCATCCTCCGGAAAAGCCGCGCCCAGTGGCAGGAGTGTCGTCGAGATTTCCCCAAGGAACTCGCTCGATTGGACGCGCCGGAGTCCACCGTTCCCCCGAACGACCGTGCATGGGTTCGCGGATGGTTCCAGGGGGTAGTCGAGAGCCCCCGGACCCACCAAATCGTGCCGCCGGACACGACCTTCACCGACGAGCTCGTTCTCGAGGGAAGCAAACGGTCGCTCCGTCTAATCACCTACGGGGGCGGTCACTCGCCGAGCGATGTGTTCGGGTACCTTTCCGAGGAGCGTATCCTCTTCGCCGGGGACCTGTCGATGGTGAACCTCCATCCGTCGGTCGGGGACGGCTATCCCCAGACCTGGGCTAGAATCCTCGCCCGGATCCAACGCCTAGGAGTGGATCGCGTCGTTCCGGGGCACGGCGCTGCTGCGTCCGGAACGGTGCTCGCGGACGAGCGACGGTACCTCGGCGACCTGCAACGGACCGTTGCGGATGGCCGACGGCGGGGAGCCTCCCTGCAGGAGGTCCGGGCATCGCCAGTGCCGAAGCGATACCATGCTTGGGGTTCGTCGTTCTTCTACCCCGACAATCTGGCACGGCAGTACCGACTGGCGGCCGCGCACCGCCCCCGACCCTGAGCCGTTTCGGACCGGCCGGGAAGGGACAATCGGACGAATCTCAGGTCCTCGTAGGTGGCCAGGGCTGGCCTCCCTCGATGGTGGCCAGGAACTCGAGGACGAGGGTGTCGAATTCCAGGACGGCCGAGAGACTAGGCGTGTGGTCTCCCTCGGCCAGCTCGTGGTGACGCGCGCTCGGAACCTCGGCCGCGAAGCGGGCCATCATCATGTTGGTGGCCGGCTCGTCATGCGCGCCGGAGAGGGACAGCATCGGCACTCGACCCTGCTTCAGGGACTCGGCCACCGGGTAGGCAGGCTTACGACCCTCGGGCTCGGTCCGGAGGAGGAACTCGACGAATCGGTCGTAATTGTCCGAAGCGATTGTCCGCAACCACGCTCGCTCTTCGAGGGGGACCTGGGAGGCCCACAGGTCGAGGATGAGCTCGAGCGCTTCCGGTTTCCGGAGCGACTTCACGAGCTCCATCAACGGACCCTCACGGTCCGGGTAGGTGTCCATGAAGCTGGTCTCCTCTTCCTTGGTCGGATTGAGATCGTGGGGGGTCCCGGCGACCAGGACGAGGCCCGTCGCCCGGTCGGGAAGGCCGGCGGCGAACTCGCACGCGATGCGGGCCCCATCCGAATTCCCGAGGACGAACGCCTGGGGTATCTGGAGGAAGTTGAGGAGCTCGGTCAGGTCTTGGCCGTCCGAGGAGGCCGTACGGTCATGACTCGACTGGCCGTGCCCCCGAACGTCGTACCGGACGACGGAGTGCGTGCGGGAGTACGCGGCGACCTGCGGGTCCCACATCCGACTATCGAGGAACGCGGAGTGGATCAGTACGACCACCGGTCCTAGGCCGGTGCGCTCGTAGTACAACTGGCCACCCGTGACGGGAGCTAAACCTCGAACGCCGGCCTCAGGCATGGCTCGACCACACTCCCCCTCTAGATAACCCCGTCCGCCGGACCGGCTCCCGGGTAATCCTGATTCGGCGTCAGAACGCAAATCGCCGTACGGCCGGAAGAAGGAGCGCCAACACGACCGCAACGGCAAACACGCCGGCGATAAGTTCGACCAGCGCGGAGCCGGAGATCGCACCCGCCAGGGCGCCGATCACGATTGCCCCGATGGCACCGGAAACCCCGGGAAAGACGTAGAGGTTGCTCGTCACCCTCGCGAGCCGGTCCCCGGGGACGTATCCCCACTGGAACGTGAACTTCCCCGTCGAATATCCCCCCAGCGCCCCACCGGCGAGCGCCCACGCCCCCGCGGTCGCCACGAGCGACGGCGGAGCAAGGCCGGCGAGAGCGAGGGCGAGGGCGGCGGTGGCGAGCCCCCCGACGAGGACGAACCCGATCCGTTTCCGCGGGTTGAGTTGGCCGAGCGTCAGGTCGACCGCGACGCCTCCCACGACGTACGAGGTGAAGAGAAGACCATAGGCGAGACTCGGGTCGGGGAACGACCGGTCCGCGAACAGCGTGATCAGGAGGGCCGGAGCGGTCGCAAAGAAGCCGACCACCGCGTCGAGCGTCCCGAGCTGCAGTAGCGGTCGCCCCTCCGCGGATCGGAGGTACTCCCATCCTTCCACAAAACCGGCAAGATATCCCGGTTCGGCCGACCGTGCCCCTCGCAGGGGCACGAGCGACGCAAGCCCCGTCGCGACGACCAGCAGCCCCGCGTAGAGGAAGGCGCTCCCCGTGACCCCGGAGAGGAGGATGAAACCGGCCCCCGCTGCGAAGCCGCCAATGGAGGCGCCCCCTCCCAACGCTCCGGCGACCCCCTGGGCGGCGAACAGTTCGTCCTTCGAGAGCAGGATCCGGGGCGCGACCTGGAAGACGGCCCAGTCAAAATCCCAAACCACCGCGAGCACTGCCACCAGGCCGAGGAGGAGCGGCAAGTGAAGCTCCCCTCGGGCGGCAAAGACGCCGAGCAGCAGGGCTGCCACGACCTGGATGGGGAAGCCCACCAGGAGAATCCGGCGTTTATCCGAAATCCGGTCGACCCAGGGTGCGACGAGGAAGGTCAGCGCATAGATGCCGACCTCGAGGAAGAGGACGAGCCCGACCACCAGGAACGAGCCCGAGTTCTCGAAGGCCAGCCACGGGATGGACACCGCGTAGACCGAGTATCCGGTGGTCGCTACGATGACGGCCGACTGGTAGAGCAGGTACCTTCGATTCGAGAGGATCGCACGGAAACCGCGGACGGGGCCGCCGGGAACCGCGGCGACCCCCGGGACGACCTGGGGGGTCGGCGGTAGCACGTCGGCCGGCTCGATGGGGGAAGGAGAGGATGGAGCGGGCTCGGCCATCGCCTCCCCAGAGGAGTTCCCCTACATTCCACCGCGGGTCCTACCCCGGGTGGACATCGTTAATCGTCTTCCGGTCGAGGGAGTTCGTGAACGGTCTCCTTTGCTCGAGCTCTCGGGAACTTCGGTAACGGTGACGCCACGGCATCCCTCCTCCGACGCTCCATACGTCCGGTACTTGACCGCATGGGGCGTGAGGACTCGGCTCGCGTCCGCCAGGACGGGGCGGTGATGAGGCCCCGCTCGCCTAGTCCAGCCGCTTGATCGCGGAGACCAGCTGGCCGACAACGGCCTGCGCATCCCCGTAGAGCATGCGCGTGTTGTCCCGGTAGAACAGGTCGTTCTCGATGCCGGCGAATCCCTTGCCCTGGCCGCGCTTGATGACGATGACGTTGTGCGCGCCCTCGACGTCGAGGATCGGCATGCCCTGGAGCGGACTCCCCTGGCGGTGGGCCGCTGGGTTCACGACGTCGTTCGCCCCGATGACGAGGGCGACGTCGACCGTCGGGAACTCGTTGTTGATCTCGTCACGGTCGAACAACTTGTCGTAGGAGATCCCTGCCTCCGCGAGGAGGACGTTCATATGGCCCGGCATCCGGCCCGCGACCGGGTGGATGGCGAACTTGACCGAGACTCCCTTCGCTTCGAGGACATCGGCGAGCTCCTTGACCTTCTGCTGGGCCTGCGCGACCGCCATCCCGTACCCGGGGGCGATGACGACCGAGCCCGCGTAGGCCATGAGGGCGGCGACGTCGTCGACGTCGATCGGCTTCATCGAGCCCTTCATGGTCGTGCCGGTCTCCTCGACCGCGCCGAAGGCTCCGAACAGGACGTTCCCCACGCTGCGGTTCATCGCCTTGGCCATGAGGAGCGTGAGCAGCGAACCCGCGGCGCCGACGAGGGTGCCCGCGATCACCATCGCATAGCCGGCATCGCCGAGCGGGCCGTTGACGAGGGCGAACCCGTCCAGCGCGACGGCGATCCCGGTGAGCGCGTTGAAGAGACTGATGACGACCGGCATGTCCGCTCCGCCGATGGGGAGCGCCATCAGAATCCCGAACAGTAGGAGGAAGGCGTAGAACGGCAGGAGCCAGAACGTGAGTCCGCTCACGACCGAGTAGAGACCAAACCCTACTCCGAAGACCAGGACGGCGATGTTGGTCGGCTGCTGGAGAGGGTAGACGATGGCCTTCGACCGGAGCCACCCCTGCAGCTTGAGGAAGGCGATCATGCTGCCCGCGATCGAGACCGCGCCGATGACCGCGCCCGCGAGGGCGAGTCCCGAGATCGTGTGGTCGGAGAGGTTTCCGAGCAGCACCACCGCGGCAATGGCCGCGGCCGCGCCGCCCCCCATCCCGTTGAAGATCGCGACCATCTGGGGCATCGCGGTCATCTGCACCACGCGGGCCCAGTACCAGCCGGCGAGTCCGCCGATGAGGACCCCGAGCGCGATGAGAGCGAAATTGGAGAGACCGGGCTCGACGATCGTGACCACGACGGCGATCAGCATGGCAGCGCCCGCCTGCACGATCCCCTGTCGGGCCGTCGCGGGGGAGCTCATCGCCTTGAGGCCGAGGATGAACGTGATGACCGCGACGACGTAGACGGCGTCGACGAGCGGCGCCTGCCAGGCGATCACGGGGTGCCTCCCTTTTTCTTGGAGCGGTCGAACATCGCGAGGATCCGCTCCGTCACGACGTACCCGCCAGTGACGTTCATCGCACCCATGATCACGGCGACGAAGCCGATCGCTTCCTCGAGCGGCGTCGTGGCGATGCCAAGCGCCACGATCGCGCCGACGAGGACGATCCCGTGGATGAAGTTCGACCCCGACATCAGTGGGGTGTGGAGCAGGACGGGGACCCGGCTGATGACCTCGTACCCGACGAAGGCGGCGAGGATCCCGATGAACAGCGCCGTCCACAGGTCGGCGGTCATGGAACTACTTCCCTCCCTCCAATGCGTCCCGGGTCGGGGCGTGGTTCACAGCGCCCTGGAAGGTCAGTAGGCTCGCGGCGAGGATCTCATCCTTGTAGTCGGTGACGGGCGTGCCATCCGGGTTGACCAGGAGTTTCAGGAACGACTCGAGGTTCTTCGCGAACATCTGGCTCGCGTGGAAGGGGAGCTGGGCCGGAAGATTCAGCGGCCCGGCGACGTGGACGCCCTGGAATTCGATCTCCTTACCGGGCTGGGTGAGCTCGCAGTTTCCACCCGACTCGGCAGCGAGGTCGACGATCACAGCTCCCGCGTGCATCCGGGCGACCATCTCCTTGCGGACTAGCAGGGGGGCCCGTCGCCCCGGAACGTTGGCGGTCGTGATCACGATGTCGGCCTCGGCGACGGCCTTCGCGAGCATCTCCGCCTCCTGCTTCTTTTCGTCGTCGGTAAGTTCGCGGGCGTAGCCACCGGTGCCTTCCGCGTTGATCTGAAGCTCGAGGAATTTGGCCCCTAGGCTGCGAACCTGCTCGCCGGCCGCCCGACGCACGTCGTAAGCCTCCACGAGGGCCCCGAGACGGCGCGCGGTCGCGATGGCCATCAACCCCGCGACGCCCGCACCGAGAATGAGCACCTTCGCCGGACGGATCGTGCCCGCGGCGGTGGTGAGCATCGGAAGGAACTTCGGACACAGGTCGGCACCGACCAGGGTGGCGCGGTACCCGGCCACTGTCGCTTGGGAGGAGAGTACATCCATGCTCTGGGCGCGGGTAATCCGAGGCAGCAGCTCGAGGGCGAACGAGGTGATCTTCTTGTCCCGCATTCGGGCCACGCGCTCGAGGTTGCGTCCCGGGTTCATGACCGCGATCACAACCGTTCCGGGGGCCATCGCGTCGATCTCCTCCACGGTGGGAGGTTGGAGTTTGACGACCACGGCAGTCCCGTTCAATGTCGCGGCTCGGTCGACCGCAATCTGGGCGCCCGCCTGAACGTAGCCGGGATCAGGGTACCCCGCGGCGGTTCCGGCACCGGATTCCACGACGATCTCGATGCCGGCCTTCCGCATTCGCGGGATGACCTCGGGTGTGAGCGCGACCCGAGTCTCCCCCGGTGCGACCTCCCGTAGAACGCCGACACGTACGACCATGAGAATCAGCACCGTTTTGCCGAACGAGATTATACGGTTAGTGCTTCGTGCCGGGCCAATGACACCCCGTGTTAGGGGACGGCACTCCTCGGAGTACCATGGTCGACCGATTCGACATCGCAGTCCTCGGAGGGGGGATTGTGGGGCTAGCGGCCGCCCGCTCCTTGCACCGAATCCGACCGACCGCCTCGATCGCCGTGGTGGAAAAAGAGGACGAGTTCGGATCCCACCAGACCGGTCACAACAGCGGGGTCATCCATTCGGGGATCCTCTATGCCGCCGGGTCGCTCAAGGCCCGCTTCACGCTCGAAGGACGACGCCAACTCCTTGAGTTCTGCGCGGCCGAGGGAATCCCGACGCTCCCCGTAGGGAAGCTCATCGTGGCGGCCGACCCCTTCGAGGAGAAGGCGTTGGACGGACTTCTCGAGCGCGCCCGAGTGAACGGAGTGCCGGAAGTCTCGCGTCTCGACCAGGAGGGTTTGCGGGCGGCGGCCCCGGGCGTGGCCGGAACCGGCGCGGTTCGGGTCCCGTCGACAGCGATCGTGGACTACCCGACCGTGGCCCACCACCTCGCCCACCGGCTCGAACAGGATTCCATCACGATGCTGCGGAACCATGAGGTGACCGACGCGCGCCGGGACGACGGCGGCTGGATCCTCACGACGTCCACTGAGCCCGTCGGGGCGCGTTTCGTTGTCAATTGCGCCGGCCTGCAGGCCGACCTCCTGGCCCGATGCCTCGCGGTCGAACCGTCGGTCTCGATCGTTCCCTTCCGGGGCGACTTCTTCGAGCTCGAGGGGACTCCTCGAGAACGGGTGCGGACCCTCCTCTACCCGGTCCCGGATCCACGGGTACCTTTCGTGGGGGTCCATCTCACCCCAACCGTGGCCGGCCCGCTCCTGGCCGGACCGAATGCAGCACTGGCCCTAGCGCGCGAAGGGTACCGCCCCGGGTCGTTTGACGCGAACGAACTGGGGCGGTTGGCCACCTTCCCCGGGGTTTGGGCTCTGCTGCGCCAGTACCCTGGTATGGCCGCCCATGAGTGGTTGCGATCCTGGAGCCCGGCCGCATTTCTCTCGGCGATCCGAAAGCTCTGGCCTGACACAGGCCCGGAGAACCTCGGAGCTCGGCGCAGCGGAATCCGCGCCCAAGCCATGCGCCGGGACGGCTCGCTCGTAGAGGATTTCGTCCTGACTCCCGGTCCGGCCGCCCTCCACGTACTGAATGCCCCCAGTCCGGCGGCGACCGCCGCCTTCGCGATTGGGGACCGGATCGCAGAGGAGTGCGTGCGAACCGGGGGCACCGCGTTCTGACCTCGGCCCGGGGATATCCTCATCAGGGGCAGGACGGTCCCCGGCCCGGATGGCGGGAGGGCGACGCCGGCTGCGGCCGCCGGACTGGCGGGACCGGATCGTTCTCGGCGACGCTCGAGCGGTCCTGGAAGCCCTGCCCCCCGAATCCGTGCACCTCGCGGTCACCAGTCCCCCCTACAATGTCCGGATCGCGTACCGGGGGTACGAGGATGACCTTCCCCCCGATGCCTACCTGCAATGGTTGAAAGAGGTCTGGCAGGCGCTCCACCGGGTCCTGGTTCCGGGCGGTCGTTTCGTCCTGAACGTCGCGCCCACTTCGATCAAGGATTTCCGGCCGATTCACCACGACCTCTCCCGCGACCTTCGCGAGTTGGGCTACATCATGCGGACCGAGATCATCTGGTACAAGCAGACGATGGGTCGGCGGACGGCATGGGGGAGTTGGCGCAGCCCGTCCAACCCCCACATCATCCCGTCGTGGGAGTACGTCCTCGTCTTCTCGAAGGGTCAGTGGAATCTGCCGGGAGACCCGAGGGCGGTCGACATCACCGCCCGGGAGTTCGAGACCTTCTCGGACGGCTTTTGGCACATCCCTCCCGAACGGAAACGGCACGGACACCCCGCCCCCTTTCCGGAAGAGCTCATCGAACGGATCGTGAAATTCTACAGCTACCGCGAGAATGTCGTGCTGGACATGTTCGGGGGAACGGGCACGGTCGCCACGGTCGCCCGCCGGCTGGGTCGGCACTACGTGCACATCGATTCTTCCAGCGAGTATTGCCTGCAGGCCGTCGAGCGCGTGCAACGCGCCACCCCGCCGGCCGACACTCCCATCCCGCCCCCCACCTTCGGACCTTACCCGGCCACTCCGGCGGCCCGCGCGATCAGCCGGAGGTCGGGGGCGACACGGAGGGACGTCCCTTCCGTAACCTCGCCGTCGAAACCGATCCCCCGGTGACCGAAGCCGACGGGTACCTTCCACCGCGATGCAGCAACCGATAGCGATTCAACCTGAACGGGCGAGTCGACCAGTCCGATGGCTTCGGCGGGTCGCCCTCGTCGGCGCCAATGTCGTCGGAACGGTCGCGGCCTTCAACCGGCTCCAACCGAATTGGCCGGTCGGCACTGCCATGCTGCTGCTCGCGCTTATCCTGGTAGCCCTCGCGTACCGTTGGAATCTCACCCACGACCGGATCCTGCTCTCGAGCTGGGTGGCGATCTCGATCGGCATCGCGTTCTTTTCTCTCTTCAGCGGTTGGCACAACGGCCTCACAGACGAGCCGTTCGTGACGCCTGCGTTCGCACACCTGTGGCCGAACTTGTACGGCTCCTCGGTCACCCTCACCTACCAACAGTATGGGACGACATACACCCTATCCAGCCTCTACAATGTGTACCTACCTGGGCTCGCCTTCGCTGAGATCCCGGGCATCAGCTACCAGTGGACCGCGCTCGGTGCATGGCTCGCCGGCCTCTACTTGCTTCGGCGCCGGGGAGCGGCGGTCCTGCTCTGGGGCGGGATCTGGGTCGGGTTGTCGGCCGCGAGCGGGTTCAACGACTTCGTACCCCTGTTGACCTTGACGCTCACGTACGTGACGCTCGCGGGCTCCTCCTCGAAGGTCGCCGAGATCGTATCGCTCGGACTGAAGCAGTTCGCGAACATCGTGATCGTGGTCGTCCACCTGTATCACCGTCGGTGGAGAGAGGCGCTCCTCGCCGTCGCGATCACGGCTGCCATCCTCGCCCCGTTCGCCTATCTTTCACCGGGCGGAGTCGTCTGCCATGCCCTCCTCATCCAACCGCATGCGTGCAGCAGCGGCGTGGGTTCGGCCCTCGGGTACGGGTTCCTCCACCATCTCAACTACTTCCTCTGGCCCGTCTGGTTGGTCGCGGTCTTCGGTCCGGGGTACATCTTCTCTTTGAAGTCCGCCCCCCCCGGCGGAGTCAAGGGCCGCCTCGGCTCCGCGTTGCGGAAATGGGCCGGGCCCGGCGGGACGCCGGGGTCGACTTCCACGGCCGGAGAAAACCGGAGTTAGCCCCTACCCGCGGGCTGCGTTCAGGGTCGGGGAACCGAGCAGCCGTCGTTCGAGGTCGGTGGTGGCCCGTACGAGCAACGGTTCGAGGTTGACCGTGTCGGCCCGGTTGTAACGGACGAGTCGCTCGAGAGAGGCCGGATTACCGGCTCGGTACTCCTTCCAGAGCCGGACCGCGTCCAGGCCCCGTATTCCCTCGACCCCCGAGCGGTCCCCGATCCCGAGGTGTTCCTCGATCCGCTTCAGTCCGCCGGCGAGGCCGAGGCGGTAGAACACGAACCGCAGGTCGATATGCACCGGAGGGGCCACAAGCGCGGGGAAGCAGGCCTCGAGGAAGGGGACGTCGAAGTTGCGTCCGTTGAACGTCACGAGGATGGGAAAGCGGCGGAGGTAGGCGGGGAGCTCTTCGAGGTCCTCCCCGGCGATGAACGTGCGCGTGTCGCCGCCTCCGTGGACGGTCACGACCGTGACCATCCCTCCGTAGGGGGACAACCCGGTGGTTTCAATGTCGAGAAATCCAGTCCGTTCCTGAAAGTGGGAGTAGAGACGCCAGTGTTCCGATGGGGGGAGGCGCCGACCGAACCAAGCGGCGTCGCCCCCGGAAAGCGCGCGCTCGCTCCCTTCGATCTCAAGGACCAAACGCTCACGGCGCGTCCGGCCCCAGTCCGCGCGTTGCACGAGCGCGGCAAGGTCCTTCCAATCCCGCACCCCGTCGCGCCAGAGTGCGAACTCGGTTGCGGGCCCGATCCCGGGAAGATGGAGGAAGGTGGACCGCAGCACGAGCGCCGCGACCGAACTCTTGCCTTAAACGTACCGACCCTAGGTTGCGGAACGCGACGGGCCGTCAGGGTTTCGGCGCGGGTCGGGGGTCGGCCGATTCAACGTGGAGGGGACCGAGGGGGGCGATCAGCTCCTTGACCGCTGCCCAGAACGCACCGACCTCCTCGCGCGGGAGGCGACGGTCATACAGCGGCATGCGACACTCGGCCTCGAGGATCTCGGGGTCGTCGGCGTCCCAGACGAGCCGCACGACCCAGTCACCCCGCTCCTCCTCGTAGGCATACACGCGCTTGCGCGGGTCGGTCGTGACGGGGTTGGGGGAGAGGATGTCGAGCGGGGGGTTGGGCGGAGGGGCGATCCCGGGCGTGAGAAGAATCAAGGGAGGACGGGACGGGAGGGTGAGGCGGATCCAGGCGACGACCGGCCAGCGGGTACGGGGAGCACCGAGACTCGGCATCGCGGGACCTGGTTGACTTCCGACCGCGCCCGCGACCTTAACCCCGGCCCCTTATGGCGTCGAGCCGGTCGGCCCGGTGGTCGAAGTTTCTTTTAAAAAAGAAACCACACGCGTTCTGTTTAACTGCCAAGCGTCACTAGGTTACGTAGCTGCGGACGTTAGTGGCTGCGGGCTGAGTAGATCGCCCGAAGGCTTTCTACGTACACCCCAGCTCTATCGAGCTCGTCTTTTACGAATGTCCTTGAAGGTCTCTCTTTTTCGAGGGGGTTTCGAGCTTAGATGCTTTCAGCTCTTATCCCGTAGCGCGTGGCTGCTCAGCGATGCCTTGCCAGACAACTGATGGACTAGAGGCGCCAATTCCCCGTTCCTCTCGTACTGTGGGAACTTTCTCGTCAGAGACCCGTACACTTCCGCCAAAAAGCAACACACCTGTCTCGCGACGGTGTAAACCCAGCTCACGATCCCTTTTAATGGGCGAACAACCCCACCCTTGGTAGCTGCTGCACCACCAGGATAGGCAGAACCGACATCGAAGTAGCAAGCCTCCAGGTCGATAGGGACTCTTGCTGGAGACAACTCAGTTATCCCCGGGGTAACTTTTCTCTTATCACCGGCCCCTACAGGGAAGGCACGGTGGTTCGCTAGGCCCTGCTTTCGCATCGGGAATCCTCGTTAGGCAGATTCCCGTCAAGCCGGCTTGTGCCCTTGCACTCTACGGTGGATTTCTGACCCACCTGAGCCGACCTTTGGGGGCCCTTGTTACTTTTTGGAGGGCGTGGCGCCCCACCCAAACTGCCTACCTACGGGTGTCCCCCTTGCGGGGTGAGCGATGCCAACCCGGAAGGGCGGTGTTTCATTGATCTCTCGGAACGGACCTAGCGGTCCGCCCTGGTAACGAGTCCCGCCTACGCTACACATTCGGATTAGCATCACAACCGCAGGCTGCAGTAAAGCTCCACGGGGTCTTCGCTTTCAGACGGAAGACATTGGACTGCTCGCCAATGAGTCAGTTTCGCCGGCTTCCGAGTGGGGACAGTAGAACTCTCGTTGGTCCTTCATGCAAGTCGCCAATTAAGCGACAAGGTATTACGCTACCTTAAGAGGGTCATAGTTACCCCCGCCGTTTATCGGTCCTTCGTCCCGTTGTACCGGGCTTTCAGATGCCGACACTGGGCAGGATTCAGCGGCCATACACAACTTTTCAGTCTCGCGGCCACCTATGTTTTTATTAAACAGTCGGAGTTCCCTGGTCACTGCGACCAGATCTCTACAGATCTGGCACCCCTTCTCCCGAAGTTACGGGGCTGATTTGCCGAATTCCCTCGCTCGAATTCTCGCCGACACGCCTTAGGCTTCTCACCCAGGGGCACCTGTGTCAGTTCTCGGTACGAGCCCAACTTGCCGTCCTCGACTTTTCACGGACCGCCCGCATTGGAAAGAGTCCCCTCGCGGGGACCTGGTCCCCCTGTCCCCAGATCTCACCATAACGGTACTCCCTGGGGCGACGAGGGATCAGTAGGCTGGCATATGCCTACCCACCCTAGCGGCCGGCTTCCTCGAGGACGCTTTAAAGTTGGGGTCACGGAATATTAACCGTATTTCCATTCGCGAGTTCCGATTAAGGACTCACTTAGGCTCGACTAACCCACGGCGGATGAACGTTGCCGTGGAACCCTGGCCCCTACGGCGGACAGGATTCTCACCTGTCTTTGCTGCTACTCCTCCCAGGATTTTCGATGGAACCCGGTCCATAGGATCTTACGACCCTACTTCTACCCGAGCACCACGCCTCCTTACACGATTGCCGCCGATGGGCGGCACGCCCACATATCGGGGGCCGGTTTAGCCCCGTCCATTTTCGGTGCCCATGCCCTCGACTGGTGAGCTGTTACGCACTCTTTGAAGGATGGCTGCTTCTGAGCCCACCTCCCAGTTGTCTTCGAACACGGACGCCCTTTACATGACACTGAACCGGCACTTGGGGCCCTTAATGTGAGGCTGGGTTGCATTCCCTTTCGCACGGCGGGCTTACCCCTGCCGCGCTCACTCCCGGCGTCTACGCAGCACGGGACTTCGGAGTTCGACAACAGGCCGAGACCTTTCGGTCCCGCTTCCCGTAATCGGTGCTCTACATCCCGCGCTAGCTCGGCCGAGGCCTACCTGCGAGTAGTTTCAGGAGGAACCAGCTATTCCCAGTCTAGATTGGCCTTTCACCCCTAAGCACAGGTCATCCGAATGATTTGCACGTCAATACCGGTTCGGTCCTCCACCTATCTTTCGACAGGCTTCAACCTACCCACGCTTAGATCGATTGGCTTCGGGTCTTCCACCTATGACTTCGAGCGAGCACACTCCGTCCCTCACTTCTTGCGAAGTTGCGGACTGTCGGTTTCCCTGCGGCTTCGGCCGTTCGGGCCTTAGCCTTGCCATAGATCGAAACTCCCTGGCCCGTTATTCAAAACGGACGCATGGATCCTGTGTCCACGGCCTTTCGGCCGCTTCGTTCCTTGGGGACCACATGCGGCTTATCATCAGTTGGTTTCAGGCTCTTTTCACCTCCCTTCCGAGGTACTTTTCAGCGTTCGCTCGCGCTACTATTGCACTATCGGTCTCGGGACGTATTTAGGATCAGAAGACTGTACCTCCCAGCTTCCCGCGCGATATCCAACGCACGGTACTCAGGATACCTTCAATCACGCCTTTTCCATTCGTCTACGGGACTATCACCCTCTGAGGTCCGTCGTTCCAGGCACGTTCGACTCTGGAAACCAGCGTGTACGAAGGTCCACTACTCCACATCTCCCTACCCTCGCCGGGCAGGGATTCGGTTTGTCCTTGGCCCTTTTCGATCGCCTTTACTAAGGGCATCTCGGTTGATTTCTTTTCCTTCCCCTACTAGAATGCTTTACTTCGGGGAGTTCCCTTTCCTTGCGGAATGTCCCTTGCGGGACCGGAGTTCCGATTCGGTTATCGGTGGATCACAGGTTCCTTGCGCCTACCCACCGCTTATCGCAGCTTGGCACGACCTTCATCGGCGCCCGAGCCCAGCCATTCCCCAACTGACAGTAGTCAGCTACACTAATGGCGCTTGACAAGCGTCCAGAACGCGTGTGATCGGCGTCATCGGCCCGCTGCCGGGTTGGGCGGCGAGCCCTCGCCCTTCCCCGAAGAGGCCCAAAGCCTCTGCGGGTGCATGTGCCGACCGAACAGCTGCGCCGTGGCGCGGCTTCGGGTGGCACTGACGCGTTGTATTTAATCCCTACCGCCCGCCGGGAGGCGCGCACTCCCACCTCGAGGCTTCCCCTCCGCTTCGAGGAGCCTCGGGCCGGCCCGGACTGGGCCGAGTCATGCGGGGTTCGGGCCGCAGCACCTACTCTTCGGGGGGGTCGACCGTTGGGCCGTTTCGGAAGGATTAACAACCCCCTCTTCCAAGATATACATCACGCCACCGCGGGCCCCCCGGGCCCCGGGCCCTCTTGCACACGATCCATGCACTCCACCCGTCGGCACCTCGCGCTCTTCGCCGCGGCGCTGTCGTTGCTCATGATTCTCTCCGGGCTCGGATTTGAGTTCGGGGGCGCGAGCGCTGCGGCCCACCACGGGGAGGGCATCTCTTCCATCTCCCCACAGTTCGCTTCGACCCTGGATGCCACGCTCGCGACCGGATCCAACCCCGTCGTCCTGAACGAGAGCTTTTGGGGGACGACGATCTCCGCCCGCTCCCCCTTCTTCTCGAACGAATCGGCCCTGATCAGCGCCGCTGGGACTCCAGTGGCCCTCTGGCCGGGCGCCTGGGCCGGAGACGATTACGACCCGTTCAACAACCAGCTCTACTCCAGCGCTACGAACTACCACACGGCCCCGACGACCGAGGCCCAATTCGTAGCGTATTGCAAATCGGTCAACTGCACCGCGATCATGGAACTGCCCGGGGAGATGAACAACGCCACCTTCGCGGCCCAGGTCGTTCAATACACGGAGCAGAACCTCTCCTTCACCCCCGCCCTGTGGGAGATCGGGAACGAGCCGGGCCTCTGGGGTCACTGGTCCCCCACTCCGGCCACCTGGGCGGACTGGACGCACTACACTGGCGCACCGGACGCCATCCAATACGCCTCGGAGGAGTGGAACTACACTCAGGCAATCGACAAAGTCGACCCGGGGTTCAAGTTCGTAGGCATTCCCGGGGTCGGTCCAGGGGGCGTGCTCTACAACTGGATCAACGCCACTATCGCACTCAACGGCCCCAACATCTCCGGGATGGCGGTCCACGTCTACCCGGACGTAACGGGTTCGAACAACTCGCTCGGCACGTTCTACCACTTCCTCAACATCTCCAACTACGACTCGATCCCAGGCCGCGAGCCGAACCTGGAGAATTGGATCCGGGAGGCCGTCGAGTACAGCCCGAGTTGTCGGGTCGCCCGCTGTGGAACCATGCCCGTGATGTACACGGAGATGGGGTCGGCCATCTCGGGTCGGCCGGATGGGAGCCACTACAGTGAGGGATTCGCCGGCGCGCTGTTCATGGCCGCCGAGTTCACTCAGGCGTTCGCGGCGAACATCACGACCGTGGAGGCGTACGCGTCAGTGCTCGACACCGTCAATTCCTGGTACACGGTCTCGGGGGCCCCGCATCCCCTGTTCTCGCTCTACACCGACATGCTGAGCCACCTCGGCCCGGTGATCTACCCGGCGACGTTGACCGTGAAGGGCGACGCGGGCGTGAGCGGGAACCTGTACGCGACGGAGTCCGTCGACCCCGCGGCCGGGGGTCGGGAGGATTTCATGGCGGTGAACCTGAACCAGTTCAACAACGTCTCCTTCGCCCCGGGGCTGTCCGGTTACACCCCCGGAACCTCGGTCGAGGTCTGGCAGTGGAACAGCACGAATTCCTCCGGGTTCGATATCGCCCCGGCGACCCCGGCGCCGGTTCCCTCGTTCTTCCCGGAGGGCTTGCCGACCAATTGGACCCTTCCCGAGCAATCGGTCGTCCTCTTCGAGGCCCTGCCCGGAGGGGGTGCGCCCGCCCGCTTCACGGAGACCGGGTTGCCCAACGATACCCGTTGGTTCGTGGGCGTTGGGAACCGCACCGGGACCTCGCCCACCCCCACCATCACGCTCCTCCTTCGCCCGGGGGCCTACGCGACCCTTCCGGGGCCGCCCGTCGGAATCCCGGGTCACCTGAAGACCGAACGGTTCGCGCCAGGGGCGCCGATCCACTTCGTGCTCCCGGCTACGGGGACCAACGTCTCGGTCCCATACTTCCTGCAGTACTCCCTCAACCTGACCGTCAGCCCGACGTACGCTGGCACGATCGGGCCGCCGACAACGTGGGCGAACGCGAACTCGACGGTCCAGGTGACCGCGACGCCGACTCCGGGGTTCGGATTCATCGCCTGGTACGGCCAAGGTAACGGGAGCTACAACGGGTCCGCGAATCCGACCACCTTGACGGTCCGGGAGCCGATCCACGAGACCGCGATCTTCGGGGTAGGGTACGCCGTGACGTTCGTGGAATCTGGACTACCGTCGGGCACTCCCTGGTCGGTTACGATCCGGGACGACACGCTGGCCGGGGACGAGGCCGCCCTGATCGCGACCGAGCCGAATGGCACCTATGGGTTCCAGGTCGCCAACGTCACCGGGTATACCGTACAACCCGTCTCTTCGTACGTCCATGTGAACGGGACGGACGTGGTCGTGCTGGTGGCGTTCAAGGAGATCCGAGTTCTCTACTCGGTCACTTTCACGGAGTCCGGTCTGACCTCCGGGACGGCTTGGCGGGTCACCATCCGGAACACGACGTACTACGCCACAATCCCGACCATCCGGGTGGATGAGTTGAACGGGACCTACGGCTTTCAGGTGACCGTCCCGTCCGGGTACCGGGTCGTCCCCGTGTCCTCCTTCTTCACGGTCGTGGACGAGAACCTGTCTATCGCCGTGAATTTTACTCAGATCCACATCGACTACCCGATCGTGTGGGACGAATCCGGTCTGCCGAACGGGACCGCCTGGTCGGTGACGGTACGCGGGAACACGACCGCCACATCGGGTACCGAGATCGAGCTGTGGGAGATCAACGGAACGTACTCTTACTCGTTCGGAAACGTGGTCGGATACCGGGCCAGTCCTCCCGAGGGAGGGGTCACGCTCGCGGGATCCGGCCTCACGCTGAGCGTTCGATGGGCTCCCCTACCCCCTGCGCAGTACGTCGTCACGTTCTCAATCGGAGCCCTCCCTGCCGGGGCGAACTGGTCGGTCAGTTTCGCCGGCCAGAACGCCACGTCAACGAACACGTCGATCGAGTTCTCGGTCTCGAACGGGACCTTCCATTTCGGGGTCACCCCCCCGGCGGGCCACTACGTCACCCCGGGGGGCGGGACCGTGGTGGTCGCCGGCGTCCCCTTGACGATCGCCCTCGCCCTCGAAACTCCGGCCCCGCCTTCCGCTCCTCCCCCGTCCGAGTCGACCGAGCTGGCTCGGGCCCTCGCCGTCCTGGGCGTGCTGGCCCTCGTCGGAGCGGTCACGTTCTTCGCTTTCACCCGTCGATCTCGCCAGGAAACGCCCGCCCCGGCCCCGGTGACAGCGCCGCCTCTGGCGGAATACATTGAAGATTCGGAGCCGCCCATCGGTTCGATCGTGGCCCCGGATTACCACGAGGACGCGTTGCCCCGTTGAGGCCGGGGATTCCACCCGCCGTCCCTGGGGAGGGCGAAAGCCACGGGAGTAAGCGATTCCCCTCGTGGGCCCACGAACCGGCCCCTGGCATGTTGTTCATCGCCGCCCCGGGAGTCCTGACGATCGCATATTCCGATGTGATTCACGCCGGCATCCCGCTCGGAGCCGTTCCCGTAGGCTTCGCCCTCGGGTACGCCCTCTACCGCGCCATCCGCTTCCTTCGGACCCGAGGAACGATTCCTATCCACCCAGGACCCGAAGCGACCGAAACTCGCAGCGTTGAGGTCGACGTCTGGACCGCGACCGAGCACACTACCGAATCTGTCCAGCTTCCCACGCATTCCGGCTCGACGCCAGTCCCCCGCGACAACCGGTTCTCCCTCACCCTCCTGCTCATCTTTGCCGGGCTGGCTTCCACCCTGCTCCTGTTCTACCACCAGTTTTTTGGCCCATACGACCGGCTCGTGGGTTGGGTCGGAGCGGCGATCTATTGGCCCCAACCCTGGCCCGGAGTCTACACGCCGGCGGTCGGCCCTCCGCTGGTCTACGACTACATCTTCCCGATGTACCTCGCCCTGACCATCACCTGGCTCCTGGCCAACGGTCTCCGCACCGGGAAGGGCCGCCTCCCCGTGGAAAGGTGGGCCCTCGGCGTAGGGCTTCTCCTTCTATACCTCGCCGTGGAACTCGTCATCGACTCCCTGTTCTTCACAATCCCGGGCGACCCGATTCGGAACCTGTCGCTGGTCGTTCGCGCCCTGACCGGCGGGATCTTCCTCACCCTCGTGATGTACTGCACGTTCTCCTTCCCGGACCCGCTTCCCCGAGTGCGGGTCCGGTTCGCCCGGGACCGACCGGCGCTCTTCCTGTTCCTTGGGTTGGGCGCCGTCGCCGTTCTGGTCGGCGGCCTCGCGATCTACTACTTCAGCGTCCTCCTGGCCCTCAACGGGATCATCCCCGCCTTCACGGCGCTCCTGCTCCTTCCAGCGGTCGCGATCCCGATCTGGGTTGTAATGGTCCGTCCGTTCTACTTCCGCCAGCGGAGGCGCCATCCGCTCCCCCCCTTGGTCGAGTATCATCCCTCGGTAACGATCGTTGTTCCGGCGTACAACGAGGAGGCGGAGATCCGAGATGCGATCCTGGCCGCCGACCTCGCGGCGGCGAACTATCCGGCGCAGGTCTCTATCGTCATTGGGAATGACGGGTCGACCGATCGGACCTCCGTAGTCGCGCGCAAGGCGATCGCTCAGCTCCGCCACATGACCGGGACGGTGGTCGACCTCCCGCACGGGGGCAAGTCGAGCGCGCTCAACGGGGCTCTCGCACTCGCAACGGGCGAGATCGTAATCCGGTGTGACGCCGACACCCGGATTTCTGCAGAGACCGGGTTCGGCCCGGCGGTATCGTACTTCTCCGACCCCGAGGTGGGCGGGGTACAAGGGCAACTGCAACCACGCCAGCGGACGGGGTGGACCTGCAAGCTGCGGGCCATGGAGATCGCCTGGCAGCACCTCTTCCTCCGGCCCGCGGGAATGGGCGCCCGGGCGGCAGAGGTTCTGGACGGGGCATTCTCCCTCTTCCGTCGGAAGGATCTCGTGGAACTCGGTGGATGGCAGCCCTGGAACGGGGAGGATACCGAGATTTCGATCCGACTCCAGCGGATGGGCTACCGGGTCTGCCTCGCATTCGAGGCAATCGCCTACGAGGATGTTCCTCCAACGTACAGCACTCTCCGGAAGCAGCGCATCCGGTGGACGCGGGGCGGCATCTTCGCCAATTCCCGGCACTACCCCGCGATCTTCTCGCCCGCTCCCGAGTTCGGCGGCCTGGCCGTCCTCTTCTATTACCTCTTGGTTCTCCACGCCGGCGCCCGTAGCCTGGTGTACGTCTACCTGGCGCTCCTGGCGTTGTTCCTCGGTCTACCGGGAATCTTGCACGCGTTCTATCTTCTGATCGCGCTCATCGTACTGCGCGCCACTCCTCTCACCTACTTCCTGCTCCGGATGCGACGGTACGATGTCATTCCTTGGATCGTGGCGTGGCCGTTCCTGGGCATAATCAAAGCCATCTACCGCTTCGAAGGCTTTGGTACGGTTCGGTACGGCGCGGCTACAGAGTTCTACTAGTGTATGAGCTCAGGTTTGTGGCCGAACTGACGAGAACGGAGGACCCGTCCCCGTCAGGGCGTTGAGCAAAGTCGCCCGGAACGACTCGCCTCGCTTTCGGCACGTTCGATAGATTGTGAGCAGCCGTT
>JBKQNC010000009.1:0-55956 GCA_052326445.1 Thermoplasmata archaeon | reverse complement strand
AGGGAACCCTCGTGCGCGATGCCTGGGATCCCTATGACTGCCTCACTTCCGCGAAGCACCAACTCGATCTCCTCCACGTCAATCGGTGGCTGGAACGAGCGGAGTGGATCCACCGAGTGGAGCCACGCCCACTCCTCAAGTCTGTCGAGGCGAAGCTGATGAGCGCGGGGCATCCGCCCGACGAGTTCCTCCGGTTCGCCGATGGAGTGCGGAGGATCCTTCGGGGGGTGATCCACTGGTCGGAGGGCCACCCCGACGCCTCACCACGCCTGAGGCGTCGGGTGGAGTGGTCCGCGAGGCGATCGCTCACTCGCCTCCTGAACGAACCGTGGAAGGACTCCGATGCCGTGCGGATCGCGAAGGAGCTGAGGCATCGGAGAGGGCAACTGTTCACCTTCGTGATCGAGCCCGGGGTCCCGTGGCACAACAATGAGGCCGAGACCCAGATCCGCCAGGGAGTGTTGTTCCGAAAGATCAGCGGGGGCCGTCGCTCGTGGATGGGAGCGTGGGTCTTGGAACGGCGGCTGACCGTCTATCGCACGTGTCGTAAGCGAGGGATCGGGTTCCTCGATGTGGTGGGCAGCGCGCTGAGAGGTGCTGGCTACCCGGGGTTCGGTGCAACGTCAGGCGCTCCAGAAACCTGAGTTCTTACACCCCCACGACTCTAGAACTCTCGCAAGTGTGGCCCTGTCACCGACGAGGTCGATGTCGCCCGAGACGTACTCCCCCTGGGTGTAGATTTCGATGGCCGACCCACCAACGACGACTAGCGGGGCGTCGAGTTCTCCGGGCTCGCGGGAAAGTAGCGCGCAAAAGTAGAGGTCCCTAGTGGCAGTGTCCCGTTGCGACCGGAGGACCCTGGCGACTTCCTCACGGGAGGTCGTCACCTACGACCTCGACGGACCGACGTGGGTAGGCCGAGCCGCTCGAGGATCGCGTCCTTCTCGGGCGGCCTAGCCATCTCCGAGAGAATGGCCCGGGCTCCGGGGGGAATCGACCTTGGTCGAGCTCGCTTTGCGGCGGCTTCGGCGATCTGGAGAACGAAAGCTCGGTCGGCCGGAGTGACCTGGCGGCGGGGACTATTCATCCATTCGCTCGACCAAGAAAGCCTGGTGCGGCCCCCGACGAACGAGCGGATTTCCCCTGGAGGCAACTCCCAGGCCGACCGACCCTTCTTGCCGGGTATCTCCCGGACGATCCCGGCGTCTCGGAGGCGCCGCAGTTCGGCGTACGCCTTGATTGGCTGGACGTCAGCGATTTTCGCGATCCGGTATCCGGTAAACGGAGAGGAGGCGCCCGCAAGGGCGGCCAGTACCGAGACTCGGGTCTCGCTCCCGAAGAGCGTAACGAGTTGCGAGTCGAGTTTTAGAGTCATCAGTCGTGGCAGGCTGTCGCGTCTATTTATAGTATCCTAACTGGATAATAAATGGACGCGATCGACGACCGGCCCTCCCGCGTCCACCCCTGGGGATAGGATTCGAAGATTCATTCGATGCCGAGCCTGGGCACCGCCATTCTCTTCCAAGCCGGGGAAACGGTGGTTGTTGCGGATTAACCATTACACAAGCATCGAATCCGAAGATCCGTTCGAGGCCTGGCCCCGGCCTAAGAAAGTCCTTGCACTTGGCCCTGCGGTGACCACCTTTCCATTGGGGTCCCTTTCTAACCAACGCGAAAAGTGCAACAGCGTGGGACCTTCAAAACCAAGCGACCTGGCCACTGGAACCCGGCTATAATGGGCAGCCATAAGTGAACCGTTAGTATCGGGGATCGAAGGCGTCAACATGGAATCCGAACTGGAGTTGATTCGTGCGTGGTTCGCCTACATCGCCGACACGCGTCGGGGTTACCTCGAGACGCTTGCGAAACTGCCTCCCGCCGAGCTCACTCGCGACCGGGGCGCGTCGTTCCCTTCCTTAGTCGATATCTTCGCGCACTCTCAAGGGGCCCTCTATTTCTGGATGAAGGACTGCGCTACGTTTCCGTTCCCCCCGCAGGAGGGTGAATCGGACGGACCGCCCACCCTCGACGTTTTGAAGAAGGACGAGACGTACATCCAAACCCAGGTCCAACGGGTCATGGCGGAACTGACCGAAGCCAATCTCTCACGCACGATCACCCGAGTGAAGGGGAGGGGTTCGGACCATAACTGTCAGGTTCCGGTACGAGAGGCGCTTTGGCATCTGGTCGAAGAGGAACTCCAACATCGTGGTGAGCTCAATGCCCTACTCTGGCAGATCGACGTCAACGCGCCGGTCGTGAGTTGGGTCAAGTGGGCCCACACGGTGGGCCGGATCAAGGACCCCCCTTCTTAGAGGGGAGCGGGGTCCATCGCAGGATCCTGGGTGCACCAACTGTTGCACCCATCTCCGCGAATGCGACCGTGAACCGCCTCGTAATCCGCCCGCTCCGGAGAAATCGGTCGCGCCCTGAGTCGACTATTTTCCGTGAAATAAACGCTGGGTTGTGCGACCACCCTTTGGCCTCACTTACGCTGCGTGAGCGGAGGCGGTGAGGGGTTCAGGTTCCACTTCCCGATTTGGCTGGCGTGGGGTTCGGTTGCAGCCGGCCACGCCTCGCACGCGAACCATTCCACAAGCCGACGGCGGCCACGACCAGACCGATGGGAATTATGGTCAGCCCCGGGTACCAACCGCCTCCATTCCCGGGAGTGCCTTGCAATTGGATGTACCACCCGTTGTTTAGCCACCCGAAGGAAGCGATCACGAGCCCGATCCAAGTTAGCCACATTCTAAGCCAGACCGACGGTAGAGGAGAGGCTTCCTTTGGCATTGAGCGGCTTACGCGGGTCCACGGACTAAAAGAATCGGGGAATGACGAGTGGGCGATTTCCGAAGACGGGCGGGATTTTCACGGCCATTCGCCGTAAGCGCGCGCCGTAGTCGTGAACCTCCTTGGGCAAGGTCTAAACCCCGCCGGGCCCTTGACGGACCATGAAACTCTGGAGGCGAAAGCGAGACCCTGTCAGGGCCGCGCCGAAGCCAGTTCGTGCATCTTCCAAACACGCGGCGGGCACGTTCCCTGCAGTCGAGAACGGCCTTGTCAGGATCTTCGGAAGACCGTGGGGAGGGTCTTCCGAGTTCATGCCCCGTGCAGAACTCCCGGTGTGGCCGAGAGTCCGAAGAAGAAGGGCAAGGGCTGACCCGAGCCGCCAGAAAAGCGCTCGTTTCCTGACGAGTGGGTGAGTCGCTCTCAGCGGCGCGCGTAATCCCGTTCGAGCGCGCGGCCATAGGCTTTCCACAATCTGAGCAGGACCTGTTCAAAACGGGCCTTTCCAGGGTTCCGCCCACCCAACCCGCTGGTCCGGCGCCGAAGCTGCAGCCATAGCTCCGTGGCTTCATCGCCGACGGGGGTGAGCCGATAATCCACCCACCAGTCCCGATAGTTCCCGAAGGCGTCCGCGTGCCACCGGTTGGGAGGATGAAGGGTGACCACCCATCGACTCCAATCCCAACCCGTTGGGGAGACCTCGAGTTCCTCGAACACTCGTCGCTTCCGGCCCCTTTCCACCACCTTGCGCTGGAAAGCCCATCGGATGAGCTCAGGGTCCCGAGCGGTGTAGTCCGTGCACCAACGATACGTGAGCGAAAGCGGGGCTCGGAACGTTATCCGAATTTCGTAGAGAGGACCGGGCCAGCCTGCCAAGAGGTCACGTCCGGCGGACCACGGTCGATTCCGTACTTATAACCCGCCGCGAGGAGACTTCTTCGGAGGTAGAATCCGTCAATCGCAAGATTTCACGGACGGGTGGGCCCTCGGATCGTGAGGTCGATTCCCCGTCCGCTATGGAGGGAACGTGTCCTGGGTCGCCCGATTGCAAAGGCGAGAGGGATTTGCGTCGTGGACGCCTCACGCTCCGCGGAGCCAAGGTAGGTCGTTCCATCAACGCCCGATCTTCTCCCGTGGAATTCCACCGGTACTAGGGCTCACCAAGGGCTAGGATCCATCCATGGCCACAACAGCGGAAATGGGCAGGGAGATGAATCACGAGCTCGCTCGGAGCGCTTCGTGGGAAGTGCTGCGAACTCATGCCGGGATGCGGCCGACCGTGGAGACCATCGGGACCGGGTGCAGCGTGTTCCTGGCCGACCAGTGATCGAGAGCGCGGAAAAGTTCGTCCAGCTCCTGGGTCTTGGTCGTGGGTTGGTACTCTACACGGGGAGGGATCTCGTTGAACGCCCTGCGGGCGAGGAACCCCGCCTCGACGAGCGTCTTCAGGCGTTGCGAAAGGGTCTTCGGGGAGATGCGGAGCCGGGTCTGAAGTTCATTGAATCGGATGGGGCGGCCGTTGGATTCCTCGAACACGTGCAGGATCTGAAGCATGTGAGGCCGGCCCAGCACCGAGAATAGTTCGGCGATTTGGCAGCCGCCGCCTTCCGTCTTCGAACGTGGAGCGGGATGAGACGCAGGGTCGGCTGCGGATCCACGACGATCGACGGACATTTCAGTTCCACTATACTCTGGGTAGCATTAGTAGTTGTCGAATGGTTGTACAAGGGTGACTTAGACCTCATGTCCGGCTCGCTATCTCCCTGGGAAGTTACTTTCTAAGTGCAAATGAGGTAGCCTAAATACTATACAAAGTATAGCTATGGCTGATGACCGCAGCGTCCCCGACCCCTACCGCGCCCACGCCGACCGACGCCTCGCCGGACGCTCGGTTCGGGCGAATGGCGACCGAAGAGCAGATTCGAGGCACGATCTCGGCCCTCACTCAGAATGGGATTCAAGCGACTGTGGTCCAGGACCGCGCGGAGGCGATCCGAACCGTTCTCGGCCTGATCCCTCCCGGGTCGGAAGTGCTGGACGCGACCTCGCAGACCCTGGTGGCTCTCGGACTGAATGAGGCGCTCGCGGACCCCGCTCGATTCCACAACATCCGACCGGAACTCATGCGACTGGCCCAAGAGAAGAAATCCGACGCCCAACGCAAGCTCGGCGGAGCCCCCGGCGTGATCGTCGGGAGCGTCCACGCGATCACGGAGAAGGGCCAGGTCGTCATCGCCTCCGCCACCGGGAGTCAACTCGCTCCGTATGCGTACGGGGCCGGGAAGGTCATCTGGGTGGCCGGGACGCAAAAGATCGTGCCGGACCTCGACGCGGCGTTCGAGCGGGTCCGGGAGTACGCGCTCCCGCGCGAAAGCGCCCGCGCCATGAAGGCCTACGGGAAACCCTCCTTTGTCGCGAAGCTGCTCGTCATCAACCGGGAGTTCCAGCCGGAGCGGCTCCACCTCATCCTCATCCGAGAGAACCTCGGCTTCTAGAGTCCCCGAAGACCTTCCCAGCCCGAGACGGAACGCCACAGTGCGAGGGTCCCGGACTCCTCGAGGGTCGTGGGCCGCGGAACCCTTTCGCAGATTCCATCTTTCGCTCGAGTTGGGCGAACGTCGCGGAATCAGGTCGCTCCCAAGGTCCGCTAGCGGGGGACGCGACGGGGAGATCGAGGGTGTCTTGTCGTTCCCTTCGGACGGGTGGGGAAGGCGGTCGCGTCGGCACTGGGGATCAGGGCCGGGAGGCTCCCCGGAGAGGAAGGCCCGCAGGCGGCCAGCCAAACCCCGTCCGGGTCCTTGACGTAGAGTAGCCAGGCTGGGCCATCGACAAAGCCTACGACCGGAGTGGCGCCGGCCCGGATCACGGAGCGGAGCCAGCGACGGGGGTTGCTCACGTAGAACCCGAAGTGGTCGAACTCCGTTCCCTCCCGGAATGGTTCGTAGAACGGCGTGCCTTTGGGGTAGTAGTTCAATTCAAGTCGATGAGTGGAACGGGGGAACACGAGATGGACCCACTTGCCGCCGTGGGAAAATCCACCCCGTTTGATGACCCGAAAGCCGATGCGCGTGTAGAATTGGACCGACCGTTCCAGGTTCCGCACCCGGATCCCTGAATAGACGAATCGGACCTCGTCGGGCACGTACGGCGTAGGAACGGCGCCGCGCTTAGCCCTTCTCGGAAGGGGAGTCGGACCCTCTCGGCGGCGCCGGCGAAGGAGGGGAACCCCGACGGAGAGATTTAACCTGAAGCGGTATCGAAGGTCGATGGCCGCCGTACCTCCTCGACGACCGAGCGTTCCGGGCACGAAGGCCTCGGAGGTGGCGCCCGGGGTGTTCGTCGGGGGCTGGGGGGACGCCATTCCCTTCCCGGGTACGAAGATCTGCGTGCGCGAGGAAGCCCCCGAAGGGATCCCGAACGTCACCCACATCCCTATCTACGACGAGGGGAGGCAGGAGCCGATCCGAGAGAATCTCGACCGGGTAGCGGACTTGGTCGATCAAGCGCGAGCGAATGACCAGCCGGTCCTGGTCTACTGCGGGCATGGAGTCCGCCGGGGCCCGCTGGCGGCGGCCTGGTACCTGCATCGCTACGAGGGCCTCACCCTTGACGAAGCGTACGCCCGCGTCGCGGCGGTCCGACCGGGAATCGAACCCGTCGCGAAGTGGGCCCATCACTGGACCACGCTGGACGACCCCGACGTGGGGAGCGACTAGCGGCGGCGGACGGGTCGGTGGGATCGATGGACCGGGGCGGTTGGGATGCGCTCGCTCGATGGCGGGACGAACGCATGGGTGAGACAGGCGACCTTTGGCATCGGGCCATCGTCGACCCGTCGCTCCTCCGCATCGTGGGCCGGGTGCGCGGGCTCCGGGTGCTCGACCTGGGGTGTGGCAACGGATACCTGACCCGTCGTTGGGCGCGCGAGGGCGCCGCGTCCTCGTTGGGGGTCGATGCGTCGGCCGCGACCCTGAAGTTTGCCCTCCAGCGGGAGCGAGCCCACCCGAGCGGAGCCCAGTTCCTCCGCCGGAACGCCTCCCACTTGACCGGCCTTCCGGCCGGCTCGGTCGACCTGGTCGTCGCCAATATGGCCCTGATGGATTTCCGCGACGGCGCCGTTCGGGAGGTCGGTAGGGTGCTGGCGCACGACGGTCGATTCGTCTTCTCGATCTGTCATCCCTGCTTCGACCTCGACGACCGGTCGATGTGGGTGACGGAGCGACACGTGTTCCAGGAGACCGTCTGGCGAAAGTTGAACAACTACCGCGAGGAACGCACCGCCCGGGCGCCCTGGAATCTCAGCGATACGGAGCGGGCGTACACCCTGACGTACCACCGGACCCTATCGACCTGGGTGCGCTACCTCCGCGAGGCGGGACTCGCCGTGGTGAGGATGGAAGAGCCCTCGCCCCTGCCCGAGGCGGTGGCGAAGAGCCCCCAGGGGAAGTTCATGCTCGAGATCCCGCTCCACCTCGTCGTGGAAGCGGTCCCCCTCCGATCCCCCGCCGTGCCACGGTCCCGGCGGTCCCCCCTCAGAGGACCGGCGTCGCGAACGTGGGCTCGTATTCCTCGGAGAGCCGCCCCACGATCGGGATCCGGTGGCCGCAGGCGCGGCACCGGTTCTCGGCGTCGAGGTTCCACGCCTGGATCGTGAACCCGTACCGCTGGACCACCACGGCATGGCACGCCGGGCAGTACGTGTGCTCGAGCGGGTGGCCCCAGACGTTCCCGAGGTAGACGTACTCGAGTCCTTCCTCCTTCACCACGGCGTGCAACTTCTCGAGGGTCGCGACCGGGGTCACGGGGAATTCCATCATGTGGTAATCGGGGTGGAACTGGAGGAGGTGGAAGGGCGTCTCGGGTCCGAGCTCGTCCCGGACCCACCGGGCGAGCCGTTGCGTCGCCTCGACCGACTCGCCGACCTGGGGCACGATCAGGTCGGTGATCTCCACATGGACCCCCCGGCGGTGGAGGTCGACCATCGTGGTGCGGATCGGTTCCGGTCCCTTCGCGGCGACGTACTTCCGCAGGAAGCCCTCTTCCCCGCTTCCCTTGAAATCGATGCTCACCGCATCGAGATGGGGTCCGAGGAGCGCGGTGGCCTCCGGGGTCATGTACCCGTTCGTCACGAAGTTGGCGAACAGGCCGGCGGACTTCGCCTCCTTGATGATGTCGAGCGCGTACTCAATGAAGATCGTCGGCTCATTGTAGGTGAACGTCACTCCGGCGCAGCCGTACCGCAGGGCGGCCTGGACGGCCTGGCGCGGTGAAAGCGGCCGTCCCGTGACCTCCGTCTCCTGGGAGATCTCCGCGTTCTGGCAATAGAGGCAACGCCAGTTGCAGCCGACGGTGCCGATCGAAAAGACCCGAGTACCGGGATGGAAGTGGGAGAGGGGTTTCTTCTCCACCGGATCGACCTGAGTGGCCGCCGCCTTTCCGTACGTGAGCAGGACGAGCTTCCCGTCCTCGTTCTTCCGGACGTAACAGAACCCGTGCGAGCCGGACGGGATCGTACAGTACCGAGCGCACGCCGTGCAGCGGACGCGGCCCCCGTCGAGGGCCTCGTAGAGAATGGCCGGGTGCGCCATGGGGCTCCGTCGCCTCCCTCGGTACTTCTAGGGAGCGTGCTGCGATAACACCTCGCTCCGCCGCGCGCCCCCCCAGCCGAAGGCTCATGTCCTCGAGAAAGGTCCCTCCCCTGTGCACGACGCCGGGGGGAACCGCGCCCACGCGGCCGAGGCGGAGCGGGTCGAGGCCGCGGTCGCCGCCCGCATCACTCCGACGCCCGAGATGGTGGAACGCGTCGCTCGAGCCCGGGACGGTCTGATCGAGCGGGTCCGCGCGGCCGCCGCCGCTCGCTCGAGCCCGCTCGTTCGCGCCCTCGTCGCCGGGAGTGCCGCGCGGGGCACCTACATGTCCGACAAGCTCGACATCGACCTCTTCCTCCTCTTCCCGCCCGACCTCTCGCGGGACCGCCTCCGGGAAGAGGGCCTGGCCCTGGGTCACGCCGTCCTCTCGGACCCGGAGACCCGGTATGCCGAGCACCCGTACTTGCGCGGCCGATTCGAGGGATTCGCGGTCGATGCCGTACCGGGGTACGCGGTGCAGGACCCGTCCCGGCCCCTCTCGCCGGTGGACCGCACCCCCTTCCACCAGGCCTACCTGTCGAGCCGGGAGACGCCGGAACTGGTCTCCCAGATCCGACTCGCGAAGCTCTTCCTCCGGTCGCTCGGGGTGTACGGGTCGGAAGCGCGGACCGAGGGTTTGTCGGGGTACCTGGTCGAGTTGCTCATCCTCCAGTTCGGTTCCTTACGGGGGCTCCTCGAGGAGGCGCGCAGCTGGAGGATCCCCATCCGGGTGGCGGAACCGAACCGCGACCCGCCGCGCCTGCCCACCGACGTGGCGCTGATCCTCGCGGACCCGGTCGACCCGAACCGGAACGTCGCGAGCGCGCTCTCGCGCCGAAACCTCGCGACCCTCATCCTCGCGGCCGCCGAGTACCTCGACCACCCGAGCGAACGCTGGTTCCAGCCCGCTCCGCGGGTTCCCCTCACCCGGGCGGAGGCGCTGAGCCGGATGCACGAACGGGGAACGCATGTCGCCGTGGTCGAACTCCCCCGGCCCGACCTCGTCGACGACACGTTGTATCCGCAGGTGCGAAAGGCCGAGCGCGCGATCGCCGAGGAGGTTGGGCGGTCCGATTTCACCGTGCTGGGATCCTCGTGCGCGGTCGACCCGGGACGGGTGTTGATCCTGATCGAGGTCGCCCACGCCTACCGGCCGAACGTGCGGCTGCAGGACGGACCGCCGGCCGGCCTCGACCGGGTGGGACACTACCTCGCGAAGTGGACCGCGCCGGACGCCCCGGTGCTGCAAGGACCGTATGTCCGACCTGACGGAAGTCTCGCCGTCGACACCCGCCGTCCCGACCGGGAGGTCGAGGCGGTGATCCGAGGCGCGCTCCCGCGTCTTTCGCTGGGCCGTGACCTATCTCCGCCGGCGTCCCAGGCGCTCCAGGTCCACGCCCTCGCCTCCGTCGAGGAGTCTCCGGGACTTTCCAACGGCCTCGACGAGCTCCTCGGGAAGCGGCTCCCCTGGGCGTCCCGGGTCTAGAACATCGGCGACAGGTTCACGAGCACGAACCAGAGCGCAAGCCACCCGAAGAACCCGAGGAAGAACAGGCCTGCCCAGTCGCCCTTCGTGTAGGCATAGGAAGCGGACCGGATCCGCTGGATCAGCAGCAGACCGCCGATCATCCCCCCGACCCCAATGACGAACGGGCCGAACCAGGGGATGCCGGCAAGCGTGAGTCCCCACGAGATGACCCCGAGGATGACCGCGAAGACCCCGGCGAGGGCGGTCGCCGCGGTGAGTTCGAGTTCCTTCCACACGAACCCCGGCTCATCGAACGGGGGGAACTCGAAGGGCGGCTCGGCCTCCTCCATCTTCTTGCGGGCCTTCTTCGCCAAGGTCACTCCCTCCGGCCGGCCGCGGCTCGGTCGAACAGTTCCTCGGCGTGGTACGAGCTCCGGACGAGCGGGCCCGACTCGACGCCGGCGAACCCGATCTCAAAGGCTCGCTGCTTCCAGGATTCGAACTCCGAGGGCGTGGGGTAGCGGGCCACGGGGCGATGCGATGCGCTGGGACGCAAGTACTGGCCGAACGTCACGAGGTCCACCCCCGCGGCGCGAAGGTCGGCGAGGGCGGTCTCCACCTCCGGATCGGTCTCCCCGAGGCCGAGCATGAGCGAGCTCTTCAGCACCAGGCCCGAGCCCCCGATCGCGCGGGCGCGACGAAGCACTTCCAGCGACCGGTCGTACCCGGCGCGGTGGTCCCGAACGGCGGGAGAGAGGGACCGGACCGTTTCGAGGTTGTGGGCGAAGACCTCCGGAGGCGTCGCCAGGACCTGGGAGAGCGCGGCGGCGTCCCCCCCCAAGTCACCGGCCAAGAGTTCGACCTTCGTCGTCGGGGAGGCGCGCCGGATCTGGCGCACCGTCTCGGCGAGGAGGGATGCTCCCCCGTCCGCGAGGTCGTCCCGGCACACTTGGGTCAGCACGACGTATCGCAGTCCCCAACCCTGGACGGCGCGGGCCACCCGGTCGGGTTCGGTCGCGTCGACCGTGCCGTGCGGCCAATGGGTAGTGACCGCGCAGAAGCTGCAGCGGCGGGTACACTCCGCGCCGAGGAGCATCAACGTCGCCGTGCCGGCCGACCAACATTCCGGGAGGTTCGGGCAGCGGGCCTCCCGACAGACCGTTTCCAGCTGGAGCCCGTGGAGGAGCGTCTTGACACCGTCGTACCGGGGGCCGTTCGGAGGATGGATCCGGATCCACTCGGGGAGCGAACGGCTCCCGGCCGGGGTGACGGCTTCGGGGGTGCTCACGCGTTTGCGACCCCCTCTGCTTCTTTAGGTTTTGCGCGCGCGCCCTCGACCGAGGCGCTCTTCCACGAGCGTGGCGAGGTAACTGGCCGGTAGATCGTCCATGGCGACTCGACTGGCCTCGCCCGACCCCGCGGCTTCCAGCGTTACAAGTCCGTCCCGCTCGAGTTCCTTGAGGGTACGCCAGAACGTCGTTCGGCTGACCGCCGGGCCCCCCAGTTCCTCCAAGAGGGCCGCATGGGAGGTACGGAGCTTCTGGCTCGTGACCGCCGCCCCCCGTCGCGTCAGCGAGCGGGAGAGGGCGAGCAGGACCCCGAGCTCGTTCGTGGAGAGGCCTTCGAGTTGGGACTCGGAAAGGGTCGGTACGAGCGACCCCTTCGACCGTCGCACGTGCTCCGGGAGGAGCACGTCGGACTCCGCGTCCTCCGCGGCGTGCGCGGCGCCGGCGAGCAGCTCGAGGGCGAACCGGGCGTCGCCGTTGGGGGCCGCGATGCGGGCCACCTGGTCCAGAGTCTCCCGTTCGAAGCTGCCGGGTCGCAAGGCGAGCGCCGCCCGCGAGAGGAGGATCTCGACGAGGTCCTCTCGTGAGTACGGGGCGAGCGCCAGTCGATGGGTCACTCCGAAGCTCGAGCGGCTCGCCGGGTCGAGGTACGGAAGGAGGTCCTCGACCGCGATGAGCACGAGCGAGATCGAGCCGAGCTCGACCTCCCGGGAGCGTGAGAGCAAGTAGACGAGCCTCGTCTCCTGCTTGACCAGGGCGGCGGCCTCATCGAGGAGGACCAGGAGGTGCTGCGGCTGCCGTCGCAGCCCCTGTTCGAACACGTCGACCATCTCGGAGAGGCTGTACCCCCGATCCGGGAGGGAAACGTTGACGCTCCGCAGGAGGTCGAGCATGACGGTCCGGTCGCTCGCCCGACGCCAGCAGTTCACGTACGCGAGGCGGACGGGAAGCTCATTCCCCCTTCCCCGTCGTTCGAGGTCGGCGCCGATGCGCCGGGCGAGCGCGGTCTTGCCACTGCCGACCCCGCCCGTGATCATGAGATGGTAGGGGAGGCCCTTTCCGAGCGCCTCTCGGAACCGCTTCGAGGCGAGACCGAGCTCCGTCTCCCGGCGGACGAGGCGCGCCGGCAGGTAGGCGGGGTCGAGGGTCTCCTCCTTCAGGAGGATGCGGGCAGCACTCGGCACGGTCGGTCGGGACAGGGGCGGGTGATATCAGGTTCGCTCTCGGGGGCCGGAACGGTGACCGGCCGTTCCTGGCCTCCGACGCGGGGGGTCAAGGTCGGCCAGAACGGCCCGTACCAGTTCCGAAGCCGGGCGCCGGGCATCGAGGACGAGCCATCCTCCCTGGCGGGCCATTTCCCGGTAGCGTCGCGCCACTCGCTCGAGGGTGCGCCGACGTTCGAGCGGGCCCCGACCCCCGCCCCGCTGGCCCAGGCGAGCCAGGGCGAGCTTGGGAGGGAGGTCGAGCAGGACGATCCGGTCCGGCGCGATCGTCGCCCGGGAGGAGATCTCTTCGATCTTCCGGACGCCCGCCCTCCCCAGGGCGCTCCCCTGGTAGGCGAGGGTGGAGTAGAACGATCGGTCGGTGACGACCCAGGTCGTGCGATTGAGGTCCCGCTCGAGGGCTGGGCGGGCGAGGAAGCGGTCGATCGTGAAGTAAACGGCACCGGTCCACGGGTCCCGACGGCTCGCCTCCTGGGCCAAGCGGCCCAGCGACCGGTCGGCGGGTTCCCGGCGCGCGAGGGCGCGGACCCCTCGACGGCGGAGCGCCTGTACGAGTCCCCTCGCGAGGGTCGACTTCCCCGCCCCATCGATCCCCTCGAGGGCCAGAAGGCGCCCGAGTCGTTTCGGTTTCATCCGGTCCTCCGCTCCGGTACTTCGGGCCGCCACCCATAGACCTTCTGAACCGACTCGACGAACGGGATCCGGAGGCGTTCCGCTCCATCGGGGGCGGCCTCGGCGATCGCGAGGGCGCGCCGGGGTACCGTGGCGAGGTCGAGAACGGCGCCCGGACGGGCGGGGTCGTCCAGGAAGTCGGTCTCGAGGAACCACGGGCTCGCGTCCCGGAGCACATCTCGGACCAGGTCACGACGGGCGAGATAGGAAGGGGCGATTCCCGCCCGACCGTCGGGCGGACACCGGCTTCGCGCATAATGCTTCACGATCCGTTCCGCGGGCACTCCGGCCCGGGCTCCCCGGAGCGCGAGTTCCCGATAGGTTTCCGGCGTCAAGTCCGCGCTGTGGACCACGACCGGGCAATTCGCGTCGCGAGCCACCGCGAGCGCATGGTCGAAGGCGAAGCTCACCGCTTCGGCGAGATCGGGGGGGACCTCGAAGTGCGGCAGGCCCACTTCCCCGAGGGCGACCGCGCGATGCTCTCGGACCCAGCTGCCGGCGAGGTCGAGGGCGCGACGATGGAGGTCGAGGGCCGGGCCGACCCCGAGTTCGGGGGCCGTCGTGACGAGGTCGATGGGATACGGCGCCACGACCAGGTAGGCCTCGACCCCGGTCTCGGCCCGGATCATCCTCGCGAGGGTCTCCGTAGTCTCGAACTGGATCCGGTACTCGTCGAGCGTTCGGGGCGCCGCGGGGAGGTAGTTCTGGGTGGCCAGGAAAAGGTGCGTCCCGCCGGCGGACGCAAAGCGGCGGGCCGCGCCCACTCCCTCGCCGTGGGGGCTGAGGTGACAGTGGTGGTCGACGACGGGTAGGTCCGTCGGTATCGGCACTCGGGCCGCCTGGCCGGGGCTTACCGGAGGAGTCCGGCGCCCTGGAGTTCTCTCGTGATCTTCTGGACGGCGACCTGAACGTCGGAGGGTTTGCGGGCCCCCGTGCACACGAGCTTGCCGCTCCCGAAGAGCAGCACCACGACCTTCGGCTCCTCGATCCGGCAGACGAGTCCCGGGAACTGCTCCGGCTCGTACTCGACCCGGTCGAGACCGAGGGTCACGGCAATGGCGTTCAGGTTGATCTCGCTCTCGAGGTCCGAACTCGCGACGATGTTCTGCACCTGGATCCGCGGTTTCAGCGTGATCTTCTGGCCGCCCTTCTTGATCTGCACCGCCACGGTGTGAATGGACTGTTCCACCTCGTTCATGCTCTTCGCACCGGTGCAGACGACCTTGCCGGACCGGAACAGAAGGATCGCGGTCTTCGGCTGTTTCAGTCGGTAAATGAGCCCGGGGAACTGCTCCGGCTCGTACTCCGCGCCGTCGAGCCCGAGCGCGATGGATTGCAGGTCGAGCGCGTCTCCGAGCGAGGTCGAGGCGACCACATTCTCGATGCGAATCTTGACCAACGGAGTCCCCCGGCGACGGAGTATTTAGCAACCTATTTAAAATCCGGCGCTGGCCGAAGCGGGCGATCCCGGGGAGTACGATCTCCGGCGGCTCACCGGGTCAGGGTGGGGGCCTCTCGTCCGGGTTCGGGGGGGCGGCATGAGGGGCGAACACGGGGCCGACCAGATCATCCTCGGAAGGCAACTGAAAGAACTGACGCAGCACCCGCCGGGTGAACCCCCAGAGGACGTGGCCCTCATGCACGGACGCCGGCACCTCGATGAGGCCGCGCCCGGTCTCCCGGTGCACTCGCTGGGTGCGGTCGAGGGCGCTGCGCGGGAGCCAAAAGACGTGGGCGACCTCTTCCGTACTCCGAGCGTACGCCGCCCGGGGGGTCGGTCCCAGTGCCCCCGCGAACACCGCGATGTTGAGCCCGAATCGCCGTGCGTGCTCCGTATTCACGAAGCGGAGGTCGCCGGCCAGGTCGGAAGAGTCCAATCCCACCTCCTCCGCGAGCTCGCGCAGGGCCGTCTGAGCGAGGTTCCGGTCCTCTTCGGCGACGTGTCCGCCGGGAAGCGCCACCTGACCGGAGGCCGGGTCGGAATCCCGCTCCGCCCGCTCGATCAGCAGGATCTCCACGTCCCGGCCCCCGGAGCGAAGAACGATGGTGACCGCCGCGCCGGCGTGGCCGGTGGGAGGGCTACCGGGAGAGAATCGCGCGAGCCAAGTCTCCACCGAGGCGGGAGTCGGGTCGGGCGGAACGTTCATGCCTGCCAGTCGTAGGAGACCTTCTCCCGAACCGCATCCCGGTCGTCCGGGTTCTCTTTGCGGGGGAGAATAGGGCCATGTTCGAGGGTCGCTACGCGCGCCCGCAAGTCCCGGAGTTGACGCTCGAGGGCCGCGACCCGCGCCGCCAGGTCCGCTGTCGCCGGGGCGCTCATCGTATCCAGCACTCCCGTCGGGCAGATAAACGTCGTGCTGGCGATTAGCGGGTCCCGCCGGGGTCCTTCGATTCCGCGCGCTGGACGTGCTCGGAAAGCGCCTCGGCGAGTTCCGTCGGGCGCTCGACCGGGATCATGTGCCCGGTTTGGGCGAAGATACGGATCAGCGAGCCGGGGATCGTCTGGCGGAGGATCCGACCGTGCGAAGCGTCCATCACTTGGTCGTCCATGGCCTGGACGATCAGGGTCGGCCGACGGATGGCCGCGATCGAGTTCAGTTCGTCGAAGGTCTTCAGGGCTCGGCCCCAGGCGACTGCGGCCGTGAAATCCCGCTGGTTCACGTCCTCGTAGAGCTCGTCGACGAACTCCATATGCGCCTCGACCCAGTCTGGGTAGTAGAGGTCCTTCAACAGCCGGAGGGCGAGGCCATCCGCCCCCTCCTCCGCGTACGTGCTCCACCAACGGTCGATGACCGACCGGGTGTGCTGGTCGCAGTAGGCGGCCCCGCTGACGAGGATGAGGCTCCGCACGCGTTCCGGATGGTCGAGGGCGATGCGGAGGGCCAGGAACGCTCCCGCGCTGTGTCCGACCAGGTGCACCGACTCGAGACCCTTCTGGTCGAGGAGCCGCAGCACGTCCTCTTCCAATTCCGCCATCGTGAACTGGGAGCCGGGGGGCGCGGGCGTCCACCCGTGGCCGCGCAGGTCGGGAACAAGGACCCGGTAGTGCGCGGCAAGCGGCGTGGCGACCGCATTCCAGAGCAATCGGTCGCCCCCCATCCCGTGGAGCAACAGTACCGGGGGACCCTGTCCCTCATCCCGGGGAGCCAGGTCGACCGGAGGTGCGGAAGACCCGGACATCAGGGGGGCGTGGGATTCGGGTTCATTAGCGCAACGGCGGGCGCGCCGGAGCCCTCTCGGTGCCGTCGGGTCGAGGAGACCGGGCTCGCTTCCTGAGAGACACCTCAAATATGCGGCCTCGGCTCCCCTCTCCCATGGCGCGCGGTGTGATGCTGGTGAGCGGCGGCATCGACTCGCCGGTCGCCATGCACTACCTCCTCCGGCAGGGGCATGAGCTCGTGGCCGTGCACATGGACAACCGTCCGTTCACCGACGATTCCCCGCTGTCGAAGGTCGTCGACCACCTCACCGTGCTTCGGGAACGTTACCACCAGCCGATCCCGCTCTACGTGGTCCCGCACGGGCCTACCCAGATCACGCTGATGCGCGAAACAGACCGCCACGTCGGGTGCGTGCTCTGTCGCCGCTTCATGTGGCGTTCCGCCGAGCGGATCGCCGAGCGGGAGGCCGCCACCTTCCTCGTCACGGGAGAAGCGCTGGGACAGGTCGCGTCCCAAACCCTCTCGAACATGCGCACCGCCACGGCCTCGGTCCACCTCCCCATCGTCCGTCCCCTCATCGGCCTCGACAAGCACGAGATCGAGGCGGTCGCCAAGTCGATCGGCACCTACGAGATCTCGACCCGACCGGGGGTCTGCTGCCAGGCCGTGCCGGACAAGCCCGCCACGCGCTCGAACCTGGTCCAGATCCTCCGGGAAGAGGAGCGGATCGACGTCGAGCAGATGATCGACGATTGTGTCCGAAAGGCGGTCGTGCTCTAGCGATCCCGAACTCCAGGCGGCGATTCGTTTCGGGTCGGGCGATGTATCGGACCTTGCGGCTTTGCACGAGCGGAGGAGGGTTCGAGGCGGTACCTGACCCGCCCCGTCGACTGGACCTGGTCCGCATCCGTGCCGTGCTGGAGCACGACGGGGTCTCCGTGGTCGATGCCCGCGTGATGCTGATCGCCACGCTCGGGTCCGAAACGACCATCAGCCGGACGGGCCGGGTTCTGATCAAGACCGATGACCCGGCGCAGGCCGAGCGAGTGTTCCGGAAGCTGCGGCCCCTGCTCGAAGAAGACCCACCTTTACGGTGACCGGACCCGGCGGGGCCGCTAGGTTATTTCCGCGCTTCGCCTAGCGACGGCTGAGGGAGAATCATGCGGGAGACCTGGGTCGTGGGAGCGACCATGAATCGGTTCGGCAAGATGAAGGAAAGCGGCCGGGAGGCTGCGACCCGCGTTGCGCTCGCGGCGATCGAACAGTCGGGCTTGGAACCCAAGGACATCGGGTACACGTTCGTCGCGAACTGCTTCGGCATCGCCGAGCACCAGGCCCACGTAGGGCCCCTGATCAACGGCGGACTGGGGATCCCGGAAGTGCCCTCCTGCACGATCGAGTCGGCCTGTTCCTCCTCCAGCGCGGCCCTCCACGAGGCGTTCGTCCACGTGGCCGGTGGCTTCATCGATGCCGCCCTCGTGGTGGGCGCCGAGAAGCTCTCGCACCTCGACACGCTCGCGGCCACCAGCTACTTCGCGGTCGCCGCGGATTACCCGTTCGAAACGAAGAACGGCGCGACCTTCCCCGGGTTGTATGCGACGCTCGCGAGCGCCTACCAGGCGAAATTCCCGGCCAAGCCCGAGATGCTCGGGGCCATCGCCGTGCGGGACCATGAGAACGCGTCCCACAACCCGCACGCTCATTTCCAAAAGCCGATCACGATGGACACCTACCTCGCCTCGCCGGTCATCGCCTCGCCCCTCCGGCTCTACGATTGCTGCCCGTTCTCCGACGGCGCCGCGGCGGTCGTCGTGGCGGCGAAGGAGCGGATCCGGACGCCCACGTCGGAGCCGCTCGTGATCCGCGCCTCGGCGCGCGCGGGGTCCATCACCGAGATGCAGGACCGACCGGACCTGTTCGGTCTCCCCGCGACGCGGACGGCGGCGGCGAAGGCGTTCCAGCAGGCCCATCTCGCGCCCAAGGACATCGATTTCGCCGAGGTGCACGACTGCTTCACCATCGCGGAGGTCCTCGCGCTCGAGGACCTCGGGTTCTTCCCCCGGGGCCAGGCGGCGTCGGCCGCGTTCGAGGGGGTGACCGCGCACGATGGCAAGCTCCCGGTCAACCCCTCCGGTGGCCTCAAGGCGAAGGGCCACCCGGTGAGCGCCACCGGCGCGTCCCAGGTCGTGGAGATCTTCGAGCAGTTCAACGGACGGGCTACGGGACGCCAGGTCCCCAAGGCCGACGTGGCGCTCGCTCACAACGTCGGGGCCACCGGCGGCTCCTGCTCCGTGCACATCTTCTCGAGGAGGTAGGAGACGACCATGGACGACGTTCTTCCGAGCGCCTCGCACACCGTCGACGAATGGTTCCACGGCTACGAGGAGGGAGAGACGCTCCGCGGGTTCCGATGCTCCCAGTGCGGCCTCATCACGGCGACGTGGGGACTCGCCTGTCCCCGGTGCGGGCAACGGACCCTCGAGGAGCACACGCTCGGGCGCACCGGACGCGTGGTCGCGTTCACCATCCTCAACGTGCCGGGCGACGAGTTCCTCAATGACGCTCCCTACGCCTACGTCGTGGTCGACCTCGACGCCGGCGGCCGCATCACCGGCTGGATGCCGACCGTGAAATCGGTCGGCGAACTCACCGTGGGCGAAGCGGTCCAGTTCGTCCCGAGCTACAAGCCGGGAGTCCAGTTCGCAAAGGTCTCCGCGTCGGGGTGAAACCTCTTTGGGCGGTCCACCAAACTCCGGTCCTGAGCGGGTCTGGCTCAAGAAGTACGGACGCGGCGTACCGTCCACGGTCGAGATCCCCCCCGTCCTGCTCCCCGAGCTGGTGGAAGAAAGTGTCCGGCGGTACCCGGACCGGGCCGCCCTGGTCTACTACGGGGCCAAGTGGTCGTACCGTCGTTTCTGGGAAGAATGTGGCCGCCTCGCCGCCGCCTTGGCGCGCGAGGGGGTCGGGCCGGGGGACCGGGTCGCGATCTATCTCCCCAACGGTCCGCTCTACCCTATCGCTCTGTTCGCGGTGCTGCGACTCGGGGCGATCGTGGTCCAGGTCAGCCCGCTCTACATCGGCCAGGACCTGACCCGGCTCCTCCGGGATTCCGAGCCGAAGGCCCTGGTCACGCTTGAGATCCTGTACCCGAACCTCGCACGGGTGCGGGGGGACTACGCCGTCCCGGTCGTGGTGCTCGGTCGCCTCCGGGAGTTCTACCCCTTTCCGAAGAGCCTCTTCGTCAACTCCGTCCTCAAGAAGCAGAAGATGTCGACGGCGTTCCCTCCCGACCCGTGGGTCCGCCCCTGGCACGACATCGTCCGGACCGCGGGAGCTCCTCCGCCCTGGAAGGGGGACCCCGCGACCACGGTGGCGATCCTCCAGTACACGGGCGGGACCACCGGGCGGCCGAAGGCGGCCATGCTCACGCACCGGAACCTCGTTGCGAACGTCACCCAGGCGAACACCTGGAACACGACCCGCCGGTCGGGTGGGGACGTCATCCTGGCCAGCATCCCGTTCTTCCACATCTACGGGCTCACGGTCGCGATGCTGATGGGACTCGCGGACGGAGCCACGATCGTCATTCAGACCCGCCCCGAGATCCGGGAGCTGCTCCGCCTCATCGACCGGTACCGGCCGAACCAGTTCCCGGGAGTGCCCGCGCTCTACCAGGCGTTCAACCAGCAGCCGGACCTCGCGAACTACCGCATCCGCTCCATCCGGTTCTGCCTTTCGGGTTCCGCGCCCCTGCCGCTCGAGGTCGCCAAGCGGTTCGAGGCGCTGACGGGAGCGAACCTCGTCGAGGGGTACGGACTCAGCGAGACCTCCCCCGTGACCCACGTGAACCCCGTGGAAGGGGAGCGTCGGTCGGGGTCGATCGGCCTCCCGCTGCCGAACACCGACCAGCGGGTGGTCGCGCTCGAGGACCCCGACCGGGTCCTCGGCCCCGGCGAGGAGGGCGAGCTCGAGGTCCGGGGGCCCCAGGTGATGCTCGGGTACTACCACCAACCGAAGGAGACCGAACTCTTCCTCCGCGACGGTTGGTTCCGGACCGGGGACGTGGCCCGGATCGACGCCGACGGGTACGCCTACATCGTCGACCGGAAGAAGGACATGATCAACGTCAGCGGAATGAAGGTCTACCCCCGCGAGGTCGAGGAGGTCCTCTTCCAGCACCCCGCGGTCGCCGATGTCGCTTGCATCGGGGTCCCCGATACCGAGCACGGCGAGGTCGTGAAGGCGTTCGTCGTGAAGAAGCCGGGGACCTCCGTCACCGAGGACGAGCTCCGCGAGTTCGTCCGCGAGCGGATCGCCCACTACAAGGCCCCCCGGGCGGTGGAGTTCCGGGACTCGCTCCCCCGCACCGGCGTGCAGAAGGTCCTGCGCCGGGTCCTCCGGGAGGAGGCGGCGGCCGGAGCGGCTCCGGCCCCGCCCGCTACAGGCCCCGCGCGATAAGGTCGCGCGAGATCACCAGCCGCTGGATCTCGTTCGTCCCCTCGAAGATCTCGCTGATGCGCGCGTCCCGGTAGGCCCGTTCGATCGGCGTCCCCCGGATATAGCCGAGCCCGCCATGGATCTGGAGCGCCTCGTCGATGACCTCGCTCGCCCACTCGGAGGCGAGGCACTTCACGATCGCCGCTTCCCGGGTCTTCTCGGCGCGCTCGAGCCGGTTCCACCCCTTCGGGTCGGGGCCCATCCGGTCCTGGTGCGCGGCCGCGTGGTAGACGAGGTAGCGCAGCGCCTGCGCCCGCATCGCCATGTCGGCGAGCTTGAACTGGATCGCCTGGTATTCGCTGATCGGGAGCCCGAACTGGGTCCGGTTCTGAGCGAAGTCGAGCGCGAGCGAGGTCGCTGCCTCGATCCCGCCGAGGGAGGCCGCCCCGAGCGACACCCGTCCGACGTCGAGCGCGGTCATCGCGACGTGGAACCCTTTCCCCACTTCGCCGAGCACGTGCTCGGGGCCGAGCTCTACGTGGTCCAGGATGAGCTCCGCCGTGGAGGTACCGTGCAACCCCATCTTCTTCTCGCACCGTCCGACCTTGAACCCGGGCCGGTCGGTGTCGACGAGGAACGCCGTGACCCCACCGCTCGCGCCGAGCTTCGGGTCGTTCGCGGCCATCAAGATGACCGTCGACGCTTCCCGGCCGTTGGAGACGTAGATCTTGTTGCCGGCGAGGACCCACCCCTCGCCCTTCTTCTCGGCGAGCGTGTGGACCGCGCCCGAGTCGCTCCCCGAGCCGGGTTCGGTGAGACTGAAGGCGAGGAGCTTCTCGCCCTTCGCCGCGGGGACGAGCCAGCGACGCTTCTGCTCCTCCGTGCCGTACGAGAGCAGCGGCGTCGTTCCGAGGGAGGTGTGGGCCCCGACGATCACCCCGTGCGACGCGTCGACCTTGCCGAGCTCCTCCAGGAAGATGCAGTACCCGACCTTGCCGAGGCCGAGGCCGCCGTACTCCTCGGGAATGGGGATGCCGAAGTATCCTTCCTCCTGCATGCGGCGCACGGTGGCCGCGGGAAACACTTCCCGCTCGTCCATGTCGGCCACGATCGGGGCGACCTCCTTTTGGAGGAAGGCGCGGGCCGCGGCGCGGAAGGCCTCCTGGTCGGCCGTGAAGGTGAACTCGATCGACATCGTCACTTCCCCTGGAACTTGGGCGGTCGCCGCTCGGCGAACGCCATGATCCCTTCCGCCAGGTCCTCGGACGTCAGCACTTCCGAGGCGAACAGCTGCGCTTCGATCTCGATCCCCTCGGCGAGGGGCTTCGAGAGCCCTTCCGCGATCGCCCGCTTGGCCGCCTGGACCGCCTTGGGGGCCTTCTGGGCGATGGTGTGGGCGAGGTCGCGGGCCGCCCGAAGCTCCTGACCGGCCGGGACGGTCTTGTTCACGAGGCCGATGCGCAGCGCTTCCGCCGCGGAGATCATGGCGCCGGTAAAGATCAGCTCCTTCGCCTTGGTGACCCCCACCGCCCGCGGGAGCCGTTGAGTCCCTCCGTAGGCGGGCAGGAGGCCGTAGTTCACTTCCGGAGCCCCGAGTTTCGCCGATTCCCCCGCCACCCGCAGGTCGGTCGAGAGGGCGAGTTCGAGGCCGCCCCCGAGCGCGAGACCGTTGATCGCGGCGATCACGGGGGGACGCAGCCCGGCGATCCGGGCGAACAAGGCGTGACCGCGACGGACGACCTGCGGGGCCGTCGACATATCGAGGGTCGCCATCTCCTTCAGGTCGGCCCCGGCGCTGAAGTACTGCCCGTCGCCCGTCAGGATGACCGCTCGGACGTGGGGGTCGCTCTCGAGGGCCCCGACGGCCAGCTCGAGGTCCCGCAGGAGCGTCGTACTGAGGGCGTTGACCGGGGGATTCTTCAGGATCAGGATCTCGACGCCGTCCTCCTCGCTCTTCCGTCCGACGAGCCCGCTTTCCGTCACGGAGGTTCCTCCCGTGGAGAAGGGGATGTAGGGCTCTTAACCCATCCTCCCGCCCCCGTGGGGGGGCCCGTCCCGGTCCCCTCCCGACGGGGCGGCGAGCACGTCTTGTAACGACGTTCGCTCGGACCGCCGTGGTCCGGCGCGAGCTCGTATCGCTCTCCCTCTACGCCCTCCTCGCGAGCAACCGCGGGGGATTGTTCATCGTCTTCCTGCCGCTCTATCTCGTCGAGATCAAGGGCGCGACCCTCCCGATCGCGCTCGTCATCCTGAGCCTCGCCTACGTCCCGGCGAGCCTGATCGGGCCCTTGGTCGGCCGGCTCTCCGACCGGATGGGGCGCCGTCGCCCGTTCCTCCTGCTCGGGGAGGCGGCGGCCTTCCCTCTCTTCCTCCTCATCGTGTTCGCTCCGGGTTGGGAGCTCTCGGGCGCCCTCTTTGTCGCCGCGGAGCTCGCTCTTGCGATCGGCGGACCCGCCTACACGGCGTACGTCGCCGACGTGACGCAGGCCCACGAGCGCGGCGAGGGGTACGGGATCCTGAACGCCACGTCCAACGCCGGGGCCGTCGTCGGGTTCATTCTGGCCGGCGTGATCACCTTCGAATTCGGTCTCGCGGCCCTGTTCCCGTTCGTGGTGGCGGTGATGGTCGGGACCCTCTCCGTGGTCGTGTTCCTGGTCCCCGATCTCCAGGTACCCCCGTCCCCCAAGCGGGGCCCGTTGCGGGAGATGGTCCCGGTCGCCACGTTCTCGTTCGCCGTCTCGATCCGGGCGATCGGCAGCGGGGCGGTCGCGACGTTCTACGGTTACCTCGCGGCGAGCCTCGGGGCCAACGACCTCGAGGTGAGCGTCGTCGCGATCGCCGGTCTCCTCACCGCCGCCCTCGTCTCGATCCCGCTCGGACGGTGGATCGACCGTCGGGGCGAGATCCAGGGGATCTGGTACGGCACCGCCCTCTCCCTCGCCTCCTACGGGATCTTCGCCTTCTCGACCGAGTGGGTCGAGACCGTCCCCGCCCAGGCCGTGCGGAATGCCGGGCTCTCCCTCGTCGGCCCGGGCATGCAGGCCTGGGTCGCCCGGGCCGCCCCCGAAGGACACACGGCCGAGTATCTCGGGATGTTCTCGCTGATCAACTCCACCCTCTGGAGCCTGGGCCCGCTCGTCGGCGCGGTCGCCATCCAGTTCGGCGGCTACGACGGGCTGTTTGCGATGGCGGTCGGCACCACCGTCCTCTCGCTGGTCTGGATGGAGTTCTTGTACGGCGAGATGGGGATCCGGAAACGCCTCTCGGGGACGGCCCCCACCTCGAGCGCGCTGATGGGGCCCCCGCTCCCGCCGGGCTGACCCCTATATACACCGGGCGCGTCGCACGGCCGTGCTGCGCCCCACGACCTTCGCCGATGCCGAGTCGACCCTCGACGCGGCGGAGTACGTCATCGTCGGCGTCCCGTTCGACCGGACCACCTCGTTCCGGCCGGGCGCGCGGTTCGGCCCCGATTCGATCCGCCAGCACTCCTGGAACTTCGAGTCGTACGACCTCGAAACGGGTCTCAGTCTTTCCGACCTCGCCATCCACGACCTCGGCAACACGGAGGAGTTCGGGAACGCGGAGCAGATGGCCGACTCCCTCCGGGAGGAGATCCGGCCGTTGTACGCCGCGGGCAAAGTGCCGATCGTCCTTGGCGGAGACCATGCGTGCTCGCCCCCCGCGGTCGAGGCGTACCCCGATTCCGCGCCGAGCCTCGGAGTGATCTACCTCGATGCCCACATGGACTTCCGGGCGAGCTACCTCGGCGACCGCCGAAGTCACGGCTGCTCTTCCCGCCGGATCCTCGAGAAGGTGGGAGCGCGCAACATCGTGGTCATGGGCGTCCGATCCGTCTCGGCCGAGGAGATGGAGGACAACAAGTCGATCGGCATGTCCTACATCACCGCGCACGAGATCGCGAGCGAGGGGATCGAATCCGCGGTCCAGCGCGCGCTGAACATGCTGAAGACCGACCGTCTCTACATCTCGCTCGACATCGACGCGATCGACCCGGCGTACGCCGGCGGGACGGGGACGCCCGAACCGTTCGGTCTCACGCCGCGCGACGTGAAGCACGTGATCGACCAGGCGGCGCCGCGGCTCGCCGGCCTCGACATCATGGAGGTCAGCCCCCACTACGACACGGGGAACACGAGTGCGCTCGCCGCCCGCCTGGCGCGTGAGGCGATCGTCCGACGGGCCGCCGCGCTCGGCCGAGCCTAGAGGTTCGGACCGTGGCGGAACCGTCCGAGGGACCGTCGGTCTACCGGGGCGCGGAAGCGAAGCTGCGTCGGGTCGACTGGTGGGGGTTTCCGGCGCTCGTCAAAGAGCGCGATTCGAAGAGCTACCGACCGAAGGCGCTCGACGAGCGACTCCGTCGGGAGCGGACCCGCACCGAGGCCCGGCTCCTGGTCGACGCGCGTCGCCTCGGCATCCGCACCCCGATCCTGTACGACATCGACCTCGTCCACCACCGGCTCACGCTCGAGGAGATCCCGGGCCCGACGCTGAAGCAGATCCTGGAGGATGCGTCCGTTCCGCCGGAGGCGCTCGAATCCTCCGTCCGTTCCTTCGGAGAGGCCCTCGGCCGCCTCCACGCCGGCGGGATCTCCCACGGCGACCTCACGAGCTCGAACGTGCTCTATCCCGCGGGCCCGACCGGTCCCCCGGCGTTCCTCGACCTTTCGATGGGGAGCCGAAGCCCCGGGGTCGAGGAGCTGGGGATCGACCTGCACCTCGTGGAGGAGGACCTGAAGGCCCTCCACGCGAACGCCGAGCATCTCGTCCGCGTCTTTTTGGAAGGGTACTCGGCGGGGAACCCGAACGGGGCCGCGGACGTCCGGAAGCGGGCGAAGGAGATCCGGGGCCGGGTCCGGTACGCCTAGCCGGTCACTCGGCGTGGCGGACCCGACCGAGTCCGGCCACGAGGGTGGCCGGGAGCTCCTCGATCAGGTCGGTCGCGACCAGGCCCGCCCCCCGGCTGCCACCGGCCCGGACACCGGCCTCGCCCACCCAGTACGTGCCTAGGCGGGCCGCGTGGATCGCGGGAAGGCCCTGGGAGAGCAGGGCGCCGAGAACCCCGCCGAGTACGTCTCCGGCCCCGGCGACGGTCTGGTAGGGGGAGTGGTGGCGGTTCTCGAACGTCACCATGCCATCCGAGACCACATCCGGATCGCCTTTCCGGACCAACGTGAGCCCGTACTGGTGCGCCACCGACGCCACATGATGGCGGGTCTTCTCCGGTGGGCTGTCCTTCGCGCCGGCGAAATCGCGAACGAACTCGCCCGAGTTCGGGGTCGCGATCACGGGCGCCGGGTGGACCCCGCTTCCCACGGAGGTCGTCAGGGCCCGGAGCGCATCGGCGTCGATCACGAGGGGGTACCGTCCGGCGAGCGCGGTCTCGAGGCGACCGAGGGCGCTGACGGTGGCGGGATCCGCACCGGCGCCCATGCCGAGCACGACCGCTTCGGGAGGCGCCGCGTCGAGGAAGCGGAGGATCGGCTCGACCTCGGGGGCGCCGAACGCACCCTCCCCGAAGGCCCGCACGACGAGGTTCGGACTGAAGGACTGCACCTGTTCCGCCGCGCCGCCGGGGGCGAGCACGGTCGCCCGCTCGGCCCCGGACCGGAGCGCCGCGAGGGCCGCAAGGGCCGGGGCGCCCGCGTACGGCCCGCCTCCGATCACGACGACCCGACCCCGGCGCCCGTGGGTCGTGACGGCGCCCGTGGGAAAGAACAGGAATTCGCCGGGACCGGTCTCCGTCCACGCCGTCGGAGGGATGCCGATGTCGCGGACGACGACCTCGCCGGCGCGCGTGACGTCCATCTCGGACTTGGGGGCGGTCAGCGTCACCGTCCACGTCGGGACCAGGCCGGCCGGATCGCGGACCCCCGTGGGGATATCGACGGCGAGCGTCGGGACCCGGCTCGCGACGATCGCCCGCACCGCCTCCGAGTAGGGCGAGCGGAGCACGCCGGTCTGCCCGGTCCCCAGGAGCGCGTCCAAGACGAGCGGGAACGCGCTCAGCTCCTCGGCCGTCGGGACCCCGACGTGGACGGGGAGGCGCGCGGCCACTCGCTCGTAGCAGCGTCGGGCGGCATGGGAGTAGATCTGCGAGGGAGGTCGTACGAGCCAGAGCTCGGGGCGGTGGCCCCATTCGAGCAGGTAGTGCGCGGCGCAGGTCCCATCTCCACCGTTGTTGCCGGCCCCGACCACGATCGCCACGCGACCGGGAGACTGCGGGAGGTGGTGGATCGCCTCCTCGGCGATCGCCCGGCCGGCCCGCTCCATCAGCGCGTCGACCGAGACACCGAGCGCGCCGGCGTTCGCCTCGACGACCTCCATCTCGTCCGACGACAACGGGCGCCCGAGGTCGGCCCACATCGTGACGCTCACGGCGGCGGCGCGCCGTCGGTCCGGGAGTCCCCGGTCTGGAAGAGATTCACGGACGGAGGGAGCAGGTTGCGGCGAGCGAGGTACTGCGCCTGGGTACGGCTGTACCGGAACAGGATGTCCGCCTTGCCCTCCTGGAATCCCCAGGGGCGGAGGATCAAGAGATCGCCCTCCCGGATCCACATCTTCTTCTTCATCTTGCCCGTGATCCGCCCCATCCGCGAGACCGAGTCCTCGCACATGACCCGGATCCGGGCCGCTCCCAGGAGCTGGCTCGCGATCCCAAAGACCTCGCCGCGGGGGCGACGGGGAAGCGGTAGACGACCGACCTCTTCCCCCCCTTCCACGACCTCGACGGTCGGAGGAGGCTCCTCGCCCGCGGGAGCCGGCGGGGCTCCCTCAGCGTCGGACGGCGGGGTAGCGAGGGTCACGCCGCGAGGAGAGGAGGGCAGTATTTCAAGTCGGTGCCCGGCGGCGGAAAACGCGGAGCGGATTCTCTTCGAGGATCTGGCGCTGGGCGTCCGCCGGTATCGGAAGCGCCCGGAACGCGTCGAAATTCGTGCGGATCTCCTTGACGCCGGGCCCCGGCCAGTCGGTTCCGAAGATTGCCTTGTCCGCCAAGCGGGGTAGGGTCGGAAAGTAGTCGAGCAGGCGTGCGGGCGGGATCCCCGACAGCTCGAGCCACACGTTCGGGAAGCGCCGAGTGAGGAAGACCGCGCTCTCCATCCAAATCGGTCGTCCGCCGTGGGCGAGCACGATCGTGAGGTCCGGGAAATCGATTGCGATGTCCTCCACCAGCATCGGGTCGGCGAACCGGTTCCGGGCCCGGGGGAAGACCGACGTGCCGGTGTGGAAGATCACGGGCAACTCGTGCCGCGCGCACGCCTCGTACAGCTCCCGAAGTTGAGGGCGCTCGCCGTCCACGTAGGCGTTCGGGCGGAACAGTTGGTGGGGAGGATGGAGCTTGATCGCCCGGATGTGGAGTTGCTCGGCGAGCCGGGCGACCTCCTTCGCAGGGTCGGGGTGGTCGGGGCGCAGGCCTCCGACCGCGATCAATCGGTTGGGGTCGGTACGACAGTACTCGCTGACGAAGTCGTTCGCCTTCTCCGTGTATCCGATCACCTCGGGCGCAACGTAGTTCACGAGCACGGCCCGCTCGACTCCGGACGTGTCCAGGTAATCGAGGAACGCAGCGGGGTCCTTCAGGTAGCGGCCCGTCGTCCCCTCGGAGTAGCCCAGCAACCGCGCCGCATCCGGATGCATCTCCCAGATCGGATTGATGTGAATGTGGCAGTCGGTGACGCCCATCGCGCGGGCCCACCCGAGCGGTCGATATAAGGCGGGCCGGACCGCGTCCATCGGTGGGCTTAAGTCCCATTCCTCTCCTCGACCTGACGATGGCCACGACGACCCCGGTCCGTTCGATGCCGAAGCTGCTGAAGGCGACGTACCTGGCGGACCAGGAGTATCTCATCGAGGAGACCCGGGCGACGAAGCTGTTCTACTTTCCCGGGCCGGTCATCTTCACCTTCATCTTCGGCGTGCTCGCCCTGATCACGGATGGCTCGTGGATCGGCGTCCACACCGACCAGTGGCCGGGGTTCCTCTCGCAGGTTCCCTCCCATGCCTCCAACCTCCAAGGGTACATCGGGGACCTGTTCGCCCTCCTCTTCCTGATCGGCCTCCTTTGGATCATCGTCCGCTACTTCCGGTGGCGCTCCACGGTCTACGCGGTCACCTCCCGACGCGTCATCGTCCAGCACGGGATCTTGAGCCGCGACTTTGACGAGATCCCGGTGACCCAGGTGCGGGGCGTCGACGTCCACATGTCCTTCGGCCAACGCATCCTCGGCTACGGGACCGTCCGGGTCAGCTCCGAGGGGGGGACGCGGGTCGGCAACGAGGACTGGGTCGGGATCCCGAAACCGTTCCGCTTCCAAAAGTTCATCGAGAACGCCCAGCAGGGCGCCTATCAACCGGTCGTGCCGGCCACCAACGTCGTTCCCCCTCGCTAAACGGCGGTTCCCGGCGGCGGCAACGGCCTTTAAATCCGAACGGCGGCCTCTCGGCCGACGCCCATGGGAGACGACTTTGACGTCATCATCGTGGGCGCCGGGATGGCGGGGTCGTCCGCCGCGATCCGTCTCGCGCAGGTCGGGGCGAACGTCCTCTTGCTGGAACGGGGGGCCGAGCCCGGCACCAAGAATCTCTCCGGCGGGGTCCTGTGGGGCCACGACCTCGACCGCATCCTCCCCAACTGGTCGACCGAGATGCCGGTCGAACGCCACGTGGTCCGCAAGCGATTCGGGATGCTCACGGTCGATAGTGCGTTCTCCTTCGACCTTGACGATGGGTCCTGGCGTCGGACGCCGTACGTGGGCCATACCGTTCTGCGCGCCCGAACCGATGCGTGGCTCGCCAAGAGGGCCGAAGCGGCCGGCGCGACGGTGGTCACGGCGGTACCGGTCGACCGGCTGAACTGGGAGGGCACCCGGGTGCACGGAATCGTCCAGGGAGGCGAGACGATGACCGCCCCTATCACGATCATTGCGGACGGCACGAACTCGCGGGTCACGCTCGGAACTCCCATCCGACCGGCCGCCCGTCTCACGGGGGAGGCGACCGAACTCGGGATCAAGGAGGTCTACCGACTGGACGCGAGTCGCATCGAGGAACGATTCTCGCTCGGTCCGGGCGAGGGCCACGCCGAGGAATGGGTCGCGGGCCTATTCCCACCGGGAGTGATGGGCGGCGGCTTCCTCTACACGAATCAGGACACCCTCTCCGTCGGGGTGATCCTGAACATCCAGTCGCTGTTCGGAAAGGGCGTCGATTCCCAGGCCCTCATCGAAGAGTTCCGGTCCCACCCGGCGATCGCGCCCCGACTCAAGGACGCCGAACTCGTCGAGTACGGCGCGAAGCTGATCACGTCCGGTTGGGCGAGTCGGCCGGCTTCGTTCTACGGGGACGGCTGGATGGTCGCCGGAGACGCGGCGGGGTTCGTCTTCTCGAACGGGATCGTGATCCAGGGCATGAACTACGCCATCCGGAGCGGCCTTCTCGCGGCCGAGACCGCGATCGGCGCCCGTGCCGCCAAGGACGCTTCCGCCGGCCGCCTCGTCGAGTACGAACAGCGCCTCGAACAGGCCGGCATCCTCAGCGATTTCCGCGATTTCGAATCGCTCGACCGGGTGAAGTGGAACCCGCGGATCTACACCGCCTACCCCCGGTTCGCAAAAGAGCTCCTTCAGGCGATGATGATGACCGACACCGGCCGGCCGAAGCAACACGTGCTCCGTCTCCTCCGGCAGGCCCAGAAGGCGGCGGGGCTTTCGCCGCTCTCGCTCGTGCGCGACGGCATCGACCTCATGATGGACCTCTGATGCCGCTCCGCTCCCCGAGCGCCCGTCGAGCGCTCCGAAGGACGGTCCACCTCCGACCGGCCACCGTCGCCGACCTCGAGCTCCTGGTGGCGCACCGTATCGGGATGTGGCGGGACATCGGGACCCGGACCGAGCGATCCCTGAGTGACCACGCTCCCCTCTACCGGAAGTGGATCCGGGGCCGGTTCGCGGGGAAGGAGGTCGAGGCGGTGGTCGCGGAGGCCTCGGGGCGTCCCGTCGGTTCGGGCGCGCTCTGGTGGATGCCCGCGCATCCCCGGCCCGGGCTTCCCGACCTCGTCGAGCCCTACATCATGTCGATGTACACGGACCCCGAGTACCGGGGCCTCGGCCTCGCGACCGACATCGTGCTCGCCCTCCTCCAGCGGGCCCAGCATCGTGGCGCCTTCCGGGTCCTCCTCCACGCTTCGACCCAGGGCCGGCCCGTCTACGAGCGTCTCGGGTTCGAACCGACGACGGAGATGCGGAAGCAGCTTCGCAAAGCGGTCGGCGTTCGGTCGAGCCCGGCGCCCGTCAGGCGGCGCGCGCGCGCCGGATCTCGGCGGTGAGCGCGGGGACGATCTGGAACAGGTCCCCGACGATCCCGTAGTCGGCGACCCGGAAGATCGGGGCCGACGCGTCCGAGTTGATGGCGACGATCACGCGGGAGCTGACCATCCCGACCAGGTGCTGGATGGCGCCCGAGATGCCGACCGCAATGTAGAGCTGCGGCGAGACCGAACGGCCCGTCTGGCCCACCTGCAACGAGGCCGGACGCCATCCGGCATCCGTCACCGCGCGCGAGGCTCCCACCGCGGCGTCGAGGGACGCCGCGAGCTCTTCGACCAGGTGGAAATCCTCGGCGGTGCGGACGCCCCGTCCACCGGAGACCACAATGGAGGCGTCCCCCAGGGACGGCCCCTGGCCCGCGGCGGCACCTTCGATCGCCGTCCGCTGGGGGGCGAACAGACACTCGGGGAGCGGGGTGACGGGGAGGGTGTCGATCTGCGGCGATCCGGGGCTCTCCTCCGGGATCGGGAACGCATGGGGGCGGAGCGCAAGTACGACGTGGGAGCCCACGAGGCGCCGGGTTTCCGTGGCACGCCCTCCGAACACCGGTCGACGGACCCGGACCCCACCCTCGACTCGGCTCGCCTCGGTGACGCCGCTTGCGACGGCGGCCTTCCATCGGATGCTCAACCGGCCCACGAGGTCTCGCCCGAAGGTCGTGCCTCCGACGAGGAGCGTGTCCGCGCCGGCAGCTTCCGCCGCCAGCGCCGCCGCCTGCGCGGTGGCGGCCGCGGGCGCTCGGTCAAATCGGGCATCCTCGGCGACGAAGATACGCGGGATGCCCAGTCGTCCGAGCTCCCCCGCGACCGCCCGAGCGGAAGCTCCCGTGGCAAAGCCGACGACCCCGGCGGGACCGCCCGCGAGCGTCCGCGCGACGGAGACCGCCTCGCGCGTCGCCGCCACCAGGTGACCGTCGACCGCTTCGGCGACGACGAGGACCATCATGGGAAGACCTTCGCCTGTTCGCGGAGGATGCGGACGAGTTTCTGGGCGGCCTCCTCGGGAGTCTTGTAGTCGATCATCTGCGCTCCCGTGCGAGGCGCCGGGAGTTCGAACTTCTCCGGTTCGCTGCTGGCGGTGGAGGCCGCGGGGTCGGCGGGGACCTTGGCGATCGGGGCCTTTCGAGATTTCAGAATGTTCGGGAGCTTCGCCGTTCGAGGGTCGTTCCAGGCCTGCTGGAGGCCGATGACGACGGGGAGCGGAGCCTCCCAGCGTTCCAGGCCCGCTTCCGTCACTCGTTGGAATCGGAACCGCTTTCCCGGGGCGTCCCATCGCAGGTCGACCACGTACCCGAGGTCGGGCACTCCAAGAAGTTCCCCGAGCGCGCCGGCAAAAAGACCGGCCTCATCGTCGCCGGCCTGCTTGCCGCAGAGGACGACGTCGGGGGGTGCGGACCGGAGGACCGCCGCGACCGCTACCGCCGCACGGACCGGGTCGGCCGCTAGGGGGGCCGGGGCTTCGACCCAGGTCGCCCGGTCGCAGCCGAGGGCGATCGAGGCGCGAAGCACCTCTTCCGTCCGGGGCGCGGGGCCGCAGGAGAGTACGTGGACCGTAGAGCCCGGCACGGCTTCCTTGAGCAGGAGCGCCTGTTCGACCGCCGACTCGTCGTACCCGGCCAGCACGAACTTGACCCCCTCCGGGTCCAGGGTGCGTCCGTCCGGGGCGACGCGCAGTCGGGTCTCCGCCTCGGGGACGGGTTTGACGCAGACGGCGATCTCCACGGCGGTTCCTCCGCGCTAGGCGTACGCCCGGAGCAGCTCGCGGGCGATGACCGTCCGCTGGATCTCGTTCGCGCCCTCGTAGATCTGCGTAAGCTTCGCATCGCGGAGCAGTTTCTCGACCGGATAGTCCTTCATGTAGCCGTACCCGCCGAACGTCTGGATCGCTTCGTCGGCGACGTGCAGGGCCGTGTCGGATGCGAAGCACTTCGCGATCGAGGATTCGAGTGTCCCCCTCGACCCGTGGTCGATCGCCCAGGCGGCGTGCCACGTAAGCAGGCGCGCGGCGTGGACCGCCTGCGCCATGTTGGCGAGCTTGATCTGGATCGCCTGGTGCTCCGCGATCGCCTTTCCGAACGTCTGGCGCTTCAGGGAGTACGCGGCGGCCAGGTCGAGGGCGGCCTGCGCGATCCCCGTCGCGAGCGCGCCGATCGGGGTCCGGGTCTGGTCGAGCGTCCGCATGGCGATCGAGAACCCTTCGCCCTCCGCCCCGAGGCGGTCGGTCACGGGAACGCGTGCGTTCTCGAAGCGGACCGTGCTCGTCGAGGAGGCGCGGTGCCCCATCTTGTCCTCGTCCTTTCCCGGCGTGACGCCCGGCGTAGAGCGGGGGACCACGAACGCCGCGATCCCCTTGTGGCGCAGGGCCGGGTCGACGGTCGCGAACACGGTGTAGAGCGAGGCGTGCGGGGCGTTGGTGATGAAGCATTTCTCCCCGTCGAGAACGTAGTGATCCCCGTCCCGGCGGGCGCGCGTGCGGAGCCCGCCCGCATCGCTGCCGCTGGACGGCTCCGTGAGGCAGAACGACGCGAACTGATATTTCGAGCAGAACGGCGTGAGGAAGCGCTGCTTCTGCTCTTCGGTGGCCCCGAGGATGATGGGCTCGAGCGCGAGGCAGTTGGCGATGACGGAGGTCGTCATACCGCCGCACGCATACGCCAGCTCCTCGACGATGAGACACTGGTCGAAGGAGCCGAGGCCGCTCCCGCCGTACTCGGCCGGGACGTTCAGGTTCATCAGCCCCAGGTCGAAGGCCCTCCGGTAGATCTCCTCGGGGAACCGGGCGTTCTTGTCGCACTCCGCGGCGTGGGGGGCCATCTCGGTCCGGGCGAATTTCCGGGCCAGGTCCCGCAGGCTCTCCTGCTCCGCGGACAATGAGAAATCCGGCATTCTTTCGAGGACCGCCGGACCACCGGAACGCGCTATATCACGGCTTGGGTCCTGCTCTTCATGCGGGGCGCTCGAACGACATCGTTCCGCCGCCCGGTCGCCCCGGAACTCGCCGTGGGACGGTTCGCCCGGGTCGACCGGGACCGAGCCCGTCGGGTCGGGGTTCCCGAGATAGTTCTCGGCCAGGGAAAGACGGTCGAGCACCTCGTGGAGATCCTTCGGAGCCTCCGCGCCGCGGGTCTGGGTGCGCTGGTCTCCCGTCCAACGGTTGCCCAACTTCGGGCCTTGCATCGTGAGGCGGACTCCGGAGTGCCGTTTCGTTTCCTCGCCGGCGGTCGCCTGGTCCGGATGGAGGGCCCGTTGGGCGCTCGTTACCGTCGCGGTGTCGTGGGGATCCTCACGGCCGGAACGAGCGACGTTCCGTTGGCGGAGGAGGCTCGCACACTGCTGGAGGAGCTGGGCGTCACGACCGAAACCGCCTACGACGTCGGCGTCGCCGGCCTCCACCGGCTGCTCCGCGCGCTCCGGACCCTCGAACGGTCGCGCCCCGGGATTTACCTCGTGTTCGCCGGTCGTGAAGGGGCCCTCCCGACGGTGGTCGCCGGCCTCGTGCACGCCCCGGTCGTCGGGATCCCCACCTCGACCGGATACGGACGAGGCGGGAAGGGCGAGGCGGCCCTTTCGGCGATGCTCCAGTCGTGCGCGCCGCTCGCGGTCGTGAACATCGACGCCGCGGTCCCGGCCGCCCTCTTTGCCGCCCAGCAATTCGCCCAACCGCTCCCCGTGGCCCGCCGTTCGCGGCTCGCCCCGCGACGATGACCGAGCCGGCCCCCCGAGCGACCTGGCCGGACCTCGAGAGCCGACAGGCGAACTTCGACCGGATCTACGCCACCCAGAAGGAGCGGTTCGCGGGCCCGCCGAGCCGATTTTCGACCTGGGCCCTTGCCCGGCTGGCCCCGAGGTTTCCCGACGGGGCCCTCCTGGACCTGGGGTGCGGCCTGGGCCGGGACGCCCGTCGCTTCGCGGCGGCGGGCTACTCGGTCCGGGCGACGGACTACTCCCGCATCGCGGTCGAACGGGCACGGAGCGATCCGCAGAACCCGGCGAGCCTCACGTTCGAGCGGGCCGACGCCGTTCACGCGTTGTGCGGCACGCCCGCGGGGTCGCTCGTGGCGGTCTACGCCCACGCCCTCTACATGATGCTCCCGGACGAAGAGCTCGAGGCTGTGTTCCGGGGGGTCCGGCGCGCGCTCCGTCCGGGCGGGTTGCACCTGTTCGCGGTGCGGTCCGTGACCGATCCGGTCGCGGGCCAAGGGGAAGAGGTGGCGCCGGATGTCTGGCGACGCCCGCGGGGCACCCTGGAAGGGGGCCCAGATCCGGCCCCGTATCGCTACTTCCGCCCCGAGAGTCTCGACCGGCTGACGGCGACCGGTTTCGAGCGGGTCGAGGCCGAGCTCGACGTCGCCCCGCACTTCTGGTTCATGGCGGACCGCCGACCCTGAGCCGACGCGGCGTCGCACGCCCACCGGAAGGCCTTTTCTGGGCTGTGGTTCCTCGCCCGGACGTGTCGCCCCGAGCCATGCTCTCCGAGGAAGAGGAGCAGCAGGAGTTCTCCGACAAGACCCGGCTCCGGGAACTCGAGTCGAAGTTCAACTCGCTGGACGCGCGCCGCCACCCCCTCATCGAGGAGATGCGACGCCTTTCGTCCGAACAGAAGGCCCTGTACGATCGACGCCAGGCCCCGCAGGAAGAAGTGGAGCGTCTCTACGCCGAGCACGGCGAACTGGGCCACAAGCTGGCCGCCACGCGCCGGTCGCTCGAGGCGGCACGGCGGCACGCCGAGGCCGCCCTCGCCGGTCTTCGCGAGCTCCGCACCTCCTTCCCTCCGGCGGACCGGCTCCGCCCCGCGCAGCTGAAGCGGGAGATCGCCGAGCTCGAGCTCCGCCAGCAGACCTCGGCCCTACCGATCGAGGAGGAGAATGCGCTCATCGCCCGCCTTCGCGAACGCAGCAAGGAACTCAAGGAGGCCGAGGCACGGACCGCGGTGGTCGCCGAGCACGAGCGGCTGCGCAAGGAGGCGGAAGGCCGCGTGACCGCCTGCCGCGGCGAGGTCGACCGACTGGTCGCCGAGTTCAACCAGCTCCGACGGGACCGGGACGCGAGGATGGAAGCGGTCCGGGCAAAGCTCGTCGACGCCGGCTCGGTCGTCGCCGAGCTCCGGGCCAAGGGAAGGGCCCGGGCGGCGGTCATGGACCAGATCGACAAGTTGAGCGCCGAGATGGCCGGGGTCGACCGGGAGGCCCACACGATCATGGCCGCGTCGCGCGCCCGTCGCGACGAGGCGCGCAAGACGGTCCGGGCCTACACGCGCGCCGGTCAGCGTCCGACCCAGGACCTGCTCACGGCCACGGCCGAAGCGCACCTCGAACAGCTCCTGAAACGGGGCAAAGTCACGCTCTAGGGGTGAACCCCCTCGGGACCCGGTGCGGTTCCGGGCGCCCTTACGTCGTGACGAATTGGACGATCGTGATCCGGAAGGTGAGCGAGTAGCCCGCCACGGGCGAGTTCCAGTTCTCGGTAAAGGTCCCGGCCCCGACGTTCACGTTCGAGATGATGAACTGGGTCGAGGGCTGGCCGCCGCCACACCCGCGCGCCGTGGCGAACGCGCCGAGGATGTTCCCGTAGTTCTGCGGAGTGATGTCGTTGAGGAGGGAGATGGTGGTCGAGTTCACGGCCGTGACAGTGGCATTCCATCCGCTCACCGCGGCCACGTACCCCACCGAGGTTAGGCTCTCGAGCGTGATCGAGGTCGAGTTCATGCTGAAGATGAGGTCCTGCCAACCGTAGGTCGGGTCCTTGAACGTGACGCCGGGCGCCGGGGTGACGCCCGGATACTGGGTCGCGAACTGGCTGGCGGCGACGTTCGTCAGCACCGGGACGGTGAACTTGAGGGGCAGGGTCTGGAAGCACGCGGGGTCGGCGGATTGGTAGCCGAGGGAATCCGGGAACGTCACCCACCGGGTCTGGTTCACCTGGAGGCCGAGCATGCCCTCCCAGAATCCGGTCACCACTCCCGAGTAGTTCACGCCGTTGATGTTGTACTGTCCGTTGAAGGCGCCCACGTGAACGGGAAGGGGAGTGTAGTCGGAGGGAGCGCCGCCCCGACCGGTGTACTGCAGCGACTTCGGGTACGAGATGTTGTTGAGATAGATGCTGTAGAGCGACGTGTCGAAGACCCGTCCCGCCTGGGTGCCGTTGGCGTACTGACCGAGGTAGTTGACCGTCAGGTTGTCCCCGACCTGAACGGACGTAGGCGTCGTTACCGGACGAGGAACGAGAAGGTAGTTCGCCCCCCAGATCCCCAAGCCCGCGGCGACGAGCAGGATGACGACGAGGATGACGAGGGTCGTGAGGGTGGGGCCAGATTCTGCCATGGGTCTAGTTTCGACGGGAAGTGGGGGTCAGTTCGTCGCAGGTCTCGTCACGGTATCGGAGAGACAGGTGGTCCTCATTCCCCCGCGCCCCCGAGTCCGTACCCGATATAAATGCTCCTAAACCCGGGGCCGCTCCCCCGGGAGCTCCGGGGAGCCGGATTCGGCGATGGGGAAACCGGGTCAGCTCTCCCGGGTGGGGTCGGTACGGAGGCGAAGTTTCCCGACGATCGGTTCCTCGACCTCCTCCTCGTCCTCGAGCCGGGCCAGCACCGCCTCAGCCCTCGGACCTTCCAGGCCTTGGGAGCGTACCCGGGCGAGCAGCTCCCGTCGGTCGGCGTAGCCGTCCAGGGAAGCCTCCGCGACCTGGTCGAGCACGGCGAGGACGAGGGACTCCTCGGCTCGCTCGGCCGCGCTCGGAGCGGCCTTCACCGAAGGAGGCGGAGCGTGACGAACGGTCACCGTGGGGGCGGGAGGAGGGGGGGCCACGACGCCGGTTCGCCCGGCGACCCGCTGCACGGCCGCCGCGAGGCTCGCCCGGTACGGACCGCGGTCGGCCTCGGGATAACGTCGCAGGGATTCGCGGGCCGCAGCGACCCAGAGCGGGGGGTTCCCCTCAGCTACCAGGGTCTCCGGTTCAAGCCCGGGTTCTTGCTGCCAACGCCGCACCAGGTCGAGCCGGTCGAGGCTCTGGACCACCGTCTCCGCGAGGGCCGACCGTTCTTCCGTCTCCGAGACGCCGCGGAGGGCTTCCGCTCGGACGGAGACGTAGCCGACCCCATTGCGGCCCCGGTAAAGGTGGACCTTGCCGACGACGAGCGCGGACCGGGCATTCGTCCCCGCCCGGAGCTGGGCCATGGCCCGCGGTTGGAAGCTGCCCGCGGTCACGGCGACCGAGCCGGTCGGGTCGGTCAGTCGCGCGCGCCAGAACGGCTGGGTTTCGTCCCGTCCCACCGGCTCGGCCGGCGAGAGGGTCCCCGCGACCAGGACGCGGTTGAGTCGGCCCCCGAACGGGGAGATCAGGTAGGAGGCCGCGCGGTCGCCCGCTCCCCTCTCCTCCTCGACGGCGGCTTCGAGCTCCCAGGTCGTGACCCGCCAGGCCGGTTCCCGCCGCGGCACTACGGACTCCCTCCGAGGCGGGTCGCCAGCTCCTCCGCGGTCGACTCGAGGTCAAGCTCCGCGGCCTCGATGGAGTCGGGGGTGATCGTCACGCCGAAATCGTCCTTGCTGCTGGACCCCCGCACGCGCAGCCGGCGACCGAGCAGGGATTCGAGCAGCTCCCCCTCGAGGAGGGTCGGGTCCGGTTGTTCCCGAAGGCGAGCGCGACACGCCTCGAGGGTCACGCCCCAGAGACGCTCCGTGTCGGCGCGGCCCGCGTTGACCGTGACCGCTCCGGTCCCGTCATCGAGCACGATGCGGGCGCGGAGGTCCGCTTCCGCGGTCACCGCTCCGTGGATCCGACAGATCCCGCCTTGGACGGAGCGGCGGCATTGCGGGCAACGGTAGACCAGTCCGCTGGGTGGGAGCAACCCCACCACCCGACCTTCCACGGAGACCGAAGCTCCGGCCGGTTCGTCCTCGATGCGGGCCATGCGTTGCGGAGGAGCTCCGAGGATCGCCTCGGGGCGAGGGAGGTCCGACCCCTCGATGCGCCGGACCGTGGCGCGCTCGTCCAGGACGACCTGGGTCGCGCCGCGGAAGGTGCGGAGGTAGGCGCCGACGATCTCGATCGCGTCCCCCGGTCGGAGCCGGAAATCGGACCAGGCCGAGAAGGTGATCGAACCGCTTTGGTCCGCGAGGATCCCTTCGTGGAGAACCCGCCGTTCCTCGCCCACCGGGACCGTTCGCTCGGCGACCCGGACCACGCGGACGAGCAGGCGGAACCCCTCGTCGGGGGCCGCGAGGTCGCGGACCTGTTTGGCGGGAAGGGAGGCCGCGTCGACCCGAGGGAGCTCCACCTCGCTCGCCGGCCCGACCCGGGACTTCCAGTTGAACGTCACCTCGGTCCGACCCCGATATTCCCCCACCTCCGGTCCGATGGCCCGCAGCACGGTTCCCCGTTCGATCCCCTCGCGGGGAGGGTCCCACCAGGTGAATCGAACGGTCGCGGTCCCGTCGCTGAGCAACCCCGAGAGGAGTGGGCGGCGGCCCCCGCCCGCCTTCCGGGTGATCTCGCGCCGCTCGCAGGTCACGACGCGGGCGACGAACTCGACCGGCCCTTCGCCGAGCTTGAGGTCCTTCAGCCGGACCTCGCGGGGCGCCGGGGGTTCCGAGGTCGCGGACATCTGGAGAACCGGCGCGCCAGCGGGCCGACCCGATAAAAGCCTCTCCTTCTCCTCGGAAGGTGGGTCCGGGGCGCCGCACAATCCTTTTCCCCCGACCCTCCTCACCCGCCCCGGTGGCGCAGCGGTTCATCGACCGCGTGGACCGTATCCTCCACGCGCGCGACTCGCTCTTGTGCGTGGGCCTCGACCCGGACCCCGCGCTCCTGCCCAAGGCCGTCCGACGCCTACCGGCCCGGCGCCAGTTGGACGTCTTTCTTCGCGGGATCGTCGACGCGACGTACGAGAACGCCGCGGCGTACAAGATGCAGCTCGGATGCTACCTTCCGTACGGCGAGGCCGGCATCGCGGCCCTCCTCAAGCTGACGAAGCAGATCGGCCCGAGCCGGGTCCGGATCCTGGACCTGAAGGCGAACGACATCCCCAACATCATGCGGTTCTTCGGGACGGCGGCGTTCGACACCTTTGGCTTCGACGCGATCACCGTCAGTCCCTGGCTCGGCTGGGAGACGCTCGGACCCCTCCTCGAGGACCCGACGCACGGCGTCTTCGTGGTCGCCCACTCCTCGAACCCGGGGTCGGTCGACTTCCAGGAGATCCCCACCCCGCGCGGCCCGCTCTGGCTCGCGGTCGTCGGGGAGGTACGTCGCCTATCTCACGCCCACGGGAACGTCGGCGCGGTGGTCGGCGCGACGTTCTCGGACGCCTTCCGGGTCGCGCGCACCACCCTCGGGAACAAGATCCCGATGCTGGTCCCCGGGATCGGGGCGCAGGGTGGCTCGCTCGCGACGGTCGTCCGCGAAGGGGTCGACTCCGAGGGACGCGCTCTGCTCGTGAGTGCCTCGCGGAGCATCCTCTACGCTTCCTCCGACGCCAAGTGGAAGGCCGCCGCAGGGGCGGAAGCCGCGCGCCTGAAGGTCCAGATCAACCAGTTGCGCGCAGGGCTTCGTACGCCGTGATCAGCTGCGCGGTGACGGTCGCCGCACCGTAGCGGGCCTCCGCCCGCCGCCGACCGGCGGCCCCCATCTGGCGCGCGAGCGCGCGGTCGTTGAGGATCGTCAGGACCTTCGCCGCGATGTCGCCGGCGATCAGCGGCTCGACCAGCAGCCCCTCCACGCCGGGTTCGATGACCTCGCGCACGCCCGGCATGTCCGCGACGACCACCGGGAGACCCACCGCCATCGCCTCGGCGACCGCGAGTCCGAACCCCTCGAGGCGGTTCTGCGAGGGGAAGGCGAAGAGGTCCGCGAGGGCCAGGTAGTGCGGCAACTCCTCGTCGGACACGGTCGTGCAGAACCGCACCCGGTCCTCGACGTCCAACCGGCGGGCGAGGCCGCGCAGGCTGGAAAGCCGCGGACCCGCTCCGATGACGAGGAGCACGACATCCGACGGAAGTTCGGTCAGCGCCTCCAGGAGGACATTGACCCCTTTGTGGGGGACGAGCCGCCCGGTGAACACGATCACGCGCTTGCCCTCCAGGCGGAGCGTCGTCCGAAGCGGGCCGGTGTCCAGGCCGGGTCGGAACCGGTCGAGGTCGACGACCGAGGGGATGACCGTGAGCTCCCGCCCGCGCAGGCTTCCGGACGTGATCCCGTAGCTCCGCGTGTGGACGATGATCCCGTTGACCCGCCGGAGGGTGGGGGGAAGGAAGAACCGTTGGTAGGCGCCCGAGACGAGCCGACCCGCGGCGCCCGCAAGGTCGAGGTCACAATGGTAGGTGAGGCAGACCGGCACATGGCGACCGACCAGGCCCCGGGAGGCGAAGTAGGAGGTGAGGGGAGGCGGGTAGTGGAGGTGGAAGATGTCGGCGTCCAGTCCCCGAATCACGCGCGTCGTGCCGGGGTCGATCGGGGTATTGAGGACGACCCCGAGCGTTGGGGTGCGAAGGATCCGGTACCCCTCGAACATCTCCTGGGCCGGCAACGCCCGGTCGTAGCGCGCGGTCACCACGGTGACCTCGTGGCCCTGGCGCGCGAATTCATGGGCCAGGGTGCGGACGTGGGACTCCACGCCCCCCGTGTGGGGCGTGAAGAACGGCGACACCTGGACGATCCGCACGGCGGGCCCTACCCCCTCGGGGGGCTATACGGCCAACGACGGAGGGGCATGCCCGCCGGCGACCGCCTCAGGCCTCGGTAGGGCCCCGCCGGCGCGCGAGCAGCGGCTCGGACTCGCGTCCCTGCAGGAGGGCATCCGGGGGGAGACCGGCGACGTCGATGCCCCGCATCGCCTCGCCCAGTCCGGTCGAGACCCGGGCCAGGATCGCCGGATCGTCGTAGTGGAGCGACGCCTCGACGATCGCGCGGGCGACCTTGATCGGATGCTCGGCCTTGAAGATCCCGCTGCCGACGAACAGCCCATCCACGCCGAGGAGGCGGCAGAGCGCCGCGTCGGCCGGCGTGGCGATACCGCCCGCGGCAAAGTTCACAACCGGCAGGCGGCCGAGCGTGCGGACCTCGTTGCACACCTTCTCGGTGACCCGCTCCTTCTTGGCCCACGCACTGACCTCCTTCTTCGCGAGCTGGCGTAGTTCCTGCACCTCGCCCGAGATCGTGCGAATGTGGCGGACCGCTTCGATGACGTTGCCGGTGCCGGCCTCGCCCTTCGTGCGGATCATGGCCGCCCCCTCGTCGATGCGCCGCAGCGCCTCGCCGAGGTTGCGCGCGCCGCAGACGAACGGGACGGTGAATCCGGATTTGTCGACATGGAGGAACGGGTCGGCCGGGGTGAGCACTTCGGACTCGTCGATCATATCGACCGCTAGCGACTCGAGGATGCGGGCCTCGGCGGTGTGCCCGATCCGGCACTTCGCCATAACGGGGATCGACACGCGGTCCCGGATCTCGCGGATCTTGAGGGGGTCGGCCATGCGCGCGACGCCCCCGGCCGCCCGAATGTCCGCTGGAACCCGCTCCAGGGCCATGACCGCGACCGCGCCCGCCTCTTCCGCGACGCCGGCCTGTTCGGCGTTCGTGACGTCCATGATGACGCCACCCTGCTGCATCCGGGCAAAGCCGCGTTTCACGAGCTCCGTCCCGAAGCGGAGCTTCTCGATCGGGTCCGACATGGGGCGGTTTTCCTCGGCCGGAAAGAGGGGACCCCCGTATAAGTCGGCGGGGTGGGGTCCGGGCGCGCCTCCCGGTTGGGCCACCCCCGACGAAGCATCTTTAGCAGGAACCGGGTTTGAGCCCCGATGCCGGAGTTCGTCCTCCGCCCGGCCGAGCGCGGCGACCTGGAGGGACTGACGGAGATCTACAACCACTACGTCGCGACCAGCATCGCGACCTTCGACCTCGCCCCCCAGCGGTCCGAGGAGCGGACAGCGTGGTTCGACCTGCACTCCGGCGGTCGCTACCGGCTCTGGGTCGTTGGGGTGTCCGGCGGGCCGGTCGTCGGCTACGCCAGCTCGAGCCCGTTTCGGCCCCGGCTCGCCTACCAGACGACGGTCGAGGTCAGCGTCTACCTCGCGCCCAGCGCGTTGGGACACGGGTTGGGGTCGCGCCTCTACCGGGCGCTGTTCGATTCGATTCAGGACGAGGACCTGCACCGGGCGGCCGCCGTGATCGCCCTCCCGAATCCCGCGTCGGTCGCCCTCCACACGAAATGGGGATTCCGGGAGGTGGGCCGCCTCAACGAGGTCGGACGGAAGTTCGACCGTTTCTGGGATGTGGCGTTCTTCGAGCGACCGCTCGAGCGGGGCGTCCCGGTCGTTTCGAAGGGGAAGCGTTAATCTCCCGCTCCCCTTGGGTTTCGTGTCAGGGGGAGCTGGTTACCGGCTGAGAGGACGAGGGGAACCTCGTCGACCCCAGGAACCTGTGGGATAATGCCCGCGAAGGGAACGCGATGCAGCACCTAGGAAACCTCTCCGCCGGTTGTGCGGAGGGATGACGGAAGGAACGCTTCCGCCGACCCCCCGACGACTCCGGGGGCCGGGGCGCGCCCGACGGACGCTCCTCGCCGTGGTCCTGGGGGTCGTGGTGATCGTGGCCGGACTTGGGGTCTATTCGCTCGTCTCGAGCGAGCCGGCGACGCTCGTGATCTACACCTACCCGAGCCTGTTCGGCGGCACGGACTGCGGGGCCCCCGCCTGGTCCACGGTGTTCGGGGCCTTCGAGAGCGCCCACAACGTCCACATCGACGTCGAATGTCCGGCCGGAACGCTCGCGAGTACGCTCCTCGCCCAGCAGAACGCTCCCGGCGCCGACCTCGTGATCGGGTTGGACGAGCTCACGGGGCCCGAGGCCGATGCCGACCATCTCCTGATCCCCTACCCCCCGCCCGGGCTCGCCCACGTCGCTCCGGCCCTGGTCCAGGAGCTGTCGCCGGACGACGCGGTCGTTCCGTACGAGTGGGGATACCTCGGCATCGACTACAATTCCACGTTCGCGAACGTGACGGGAGGGGCGATCACGCACCTCACCTTCCCCGACCTCGTCGCGAACGCGTCGTGGGCCCGCCAGCTCCTGATCGAGGATCCGTCCCAGGACATCACGGGAGAGGAGTTTCTCGTCTGGCAGATCGAGTACTATCTCCACGTGATCCACCAGGACTGGCAGGGATTCTGGAGTGCCATCCTTCCCGAGATACCCCCGCCCGCCCCCGACTGGGGGACGGCCTTCGGCGAGTTCACGAGCCCGACCCAGAACCCCCAGCTCGTCGTCAGCTACACCACCGATCCCGCCTACGCCGCCGCGAACGGTGCGGCCGGCCAGTACAACTCGACGGCAGCCTGGTGGAACGGGACGGAGTACGGGTGGCGGACGATCTACGGGGTGGGGATCGTGGCCGGAACGCACCATCTCACGCTCGACGAGGAGTTCGAGAACTGGCTCTTGGGGGGCAGCGTCCAGAACCTGGTCCCCGAGAACGAGTGGGAGTACCCGGCGAACGACACCGTGGCGCTCCCGACCGTCTTTGACGCCGCGCCCAACCCGAACTCGATCGTGCCGCTGAACAACGACACGACCCCCGCGGCGGTCGCTGCCGACCTCCCGGGCTGGATCGACTCCTGGCTCGCCCTCGCCACCGGGGCCGGATGAAGGGGCGACTCGAGGGCTGGGGGCCGCTCGCCCCGATCGTCGTCTTCGTCGTGGCGTTCGCTCTCCTCCCGGTGCTGTTCCTGTTCGCCGGCTCTGTCTCGAGCGTCGGCGGAGGGGGCGGGGTCGTGACCGTGCTCTCCGACCCGCTCGACCGCCAGGCGATCTCGAATTCGCTGTTCCAGGGCGGTCTCTCGGCGGTGCTGGCGGTGGCGTTGGGCTACCCCGCGGGCCTCTTCGTGGGGCGGTACGCTTGGCCCGGGCGCTCGGTCGTCCGTTCGGTCCTGCTGGTCCCCTTCCTCCTACCGAGCCTGGTCGTCGTCCTCGGCGTCGAGGACCTGTTCGGGGCGAGCGGTCTTCTGTCGAGCGCGTGGGCCGGTCTCAGCGTGTTTGGCTCGGGGATCCCCGGAATCGTTCTCGCGAACCTCGTGTTCAACGTCCCCCTCGTCGTCCTCCTGACCGCGACCGGTTGCGAGGTCGCCTCGCGGGACCTCGAGGACACCGTAGCGACGCTGGGAGGCGGTCCCCTGCGGGCCTTCCGGGACGCGTGGGGCCGACCGACCTGGGTCGGCGCCGCGGCCGGCGGTCTCTTGACGTTCCTCTTCTCGGCGCTCTCCTTCGCGCCGCCGCTCCTCCTGTGCGGGGAACGGTGCTACACCGTCGAGGCCCGGATCTGGTCGCTCGACCAGGTACTCCTGGACCCGAGCGGGGCGGGAGTGCTCGCGCTCGCGATGGTGGTCTTGTTCCTGGCCCCGACGCTGGTCTACCTGCTCTTGGTTCGAGGACTGCGACCGGCCGCAGGGCGACGCCTGCCGGTGCCCCGCCCGGTCCCGAAGAACAGTCTCGGGGTCGCTCTCCTCGGGGCCGAGACCGTCGTGGTCCTCGGCGGCGTGGCGACCGTGTTGGCCGCGGTCCTCTACCGCACCGTCGAGCCCTACGGGGGCGGGGGCGCCGGCAGCGCGTGGACCGCGCTCTTCTCCTCCACGACGGCCGCCCGGATCGGGATCGGGATCCCGGGCGCCCTCGCCAACACGTTGCTCTTCGCGGGGGCCGCGGCCGGGATCGCCCTTCTGCTCGTGATCCCGGCGGCGTACGCGGTGGGCCGCCGCGCGCGACGGAGTGCGGGGCTCGGGATCCTCCTCTTCGTGCCCCTTCTCGTTTCGCCGATCGTGCTCGCGTTCTCGCTCGCGACGTTCTGGAGACCCCTCCTCGGGGGGGAAGGAACCGTCTGGGCGCTCGTGATCGTGAGTCAGGCGGTGCTCGCGCTTCCGTTCGCGCTCCAGACCCTGACCATCCCCCTATCGGGGCTCTCCGCGAGCCTCCGGGAGTCGGCCCAGAGCCTCGGTGCGACACGGTTCGGCGCCTTCCTGGATGCCGACCTTCCCCGGGTCCGCGACGGTCTGATCACGGCCGGTTTGCTGGCGTTCGCCCTCGGCCTCGGCGAGTTCACCGCGACCTACTTCCTCGTCACGCCCCGGTTCACCACGCTCCCCGTGGCCCTCTATGGGCTGTCCGAGACCCGCCAACTCCCCCTCGCCGACGCGGCCGCCGGACTGCTCCTCGTGCTCAGCCTTGCGGTCTTCCTCGCGCTCTCCCTCGGAGGTCGCCGTGTCGAGCTCTGAGGTCCTTCTCGAAGTCGAAGGCCTCTCGGCAGCCTGGGAAGGGGTGCCGGTCCTGGAGAACGTCTCGTTCTCCGTCGCGCGCGGGGAGCTCGCGGTGCTGCTCGGCCCGAACGGGAGTGGCAAGACGACCCTCCTCCGATGTCTCGCAGGACTCGAGCCCCTGGCGGCCGGCCGGGTTCGTCTGGGCGGCCACGACCTGGCCGGAGTCCCCCCGCACCGACGGGAGGTCGCGTTGATGTTCCAGGAACCGGCCCTGTTTCCCCACCGCACCGTGTTCGAGAACATCGCCTACGCCCCGATGCTCCGACGGCGGCCCCGATTGGAGACCGACGACGAGGTCCAGCGTCTCGTCTCGTTGCTCGGATTGGAGGGGTTCGAGGACCGCGCTCCGGCCTCGCTATCGGGCGGGGAACGCCAGAAGGTGGCGCTCGCCCGGACGCTGGCCGCCCGCCCTCGCCTGATCCTGCTGGACGAACCGTTCGCCTCGATCGACGTCGAGGTGAAGGCGGAACTCCGGGCGGAGTTTCGTCGGGTCCTCCGGACCCTCGGAACGACAGCGGTCCACGTGACCCACGACCGGGAGGAGGGATTCTTCCTGGGTGACCAGGTCGGACTCCTGTTCGACGGACGGCTCGAGGCCTGGGGCCCTCCGAGCGAGGTCTACGACCGGCCCCCGGGGCCGCGGGCCGCCGGGTTCCTGGGGTTCAACGTGCTCCTCGGACCTGGGGGTCCGGTCGCGGTCGCGCCCTCGGATACCGAGGTCGACCCGGATCCCTCGGCCCGCCGGGATTTCACGGTGGTCGCCTCCGGGACGGTCGGACGGGAGGCCGTCGTGGTGCTTCGAGGCCCGGCCGGCGAGCGGGTGGAACTTCGGGCGCTGGAACCCTATGCCCGTCCCCCGACCGGGTCGTCCGTGGCCCTGCGGTGGCAGCGGTTCCGGCCGCTCTCTCCCTAGGACCACCCCCCCAAATGCCCAAAAGGACGGCCGGCGTCGGGCGTCCATGAACGCCCCCGACCCGCTCCACGCCGCCGAGTCCGTACCGCTGGGATCCGCTTCCGCCTGGGTCTACCGCGTCGACCGGATTTCCGGCGTGGACCCGGCGCGCTGGGCACGTCGTCCTCGAACCGTCCGGGTCATCCTCGAGAACGTGGTCCGGCACTTCGACCCGAAGCGGGGTGACCTTCGCTCCCTCGTCGCGCTCGCGAATGGGGAGCCCGTCGACGACCGGGTCGAGTTTCTCTACTACCCTGAGCGCATCCTCCTTCAGGACTTCACCGGCATCCCGGTGCTAGTCGACCTCGCCACCCTGCGAAGTGCGGCCGGCGCCCGTGGGCTGCCTCCCGAACGGGTGAACCCGGCCGTCCGGGTCGACCTCGTGGTCGACCACTCGGTCCAGGTCGACAGTTACGGGTCGCCCCGATCGTACCTCATCAACCTGGACCGGGAGTACGAGCGGAACCACGAACGCTACCGGTTCCTGCAGTGGGCCAAGGGCGCCTACACGAACTACCACATCGTCCCGCCGGGCAACGGGATCTGCCACCAGGTCAACCTCGAGCATCTCGCCGAGGTCATCGTCCGTCGCGGCGTCGAAGGGGACGCGGTCGCGTTCCCGGACACCCTGCTCGGCACCGACTCGCACACGACCATGGTGAACGGGGTCTCCGTCCTCGGATGGGGCGTTGGAGGCATCGAGGCCGAGGCGGTCATGCTGGGCGAGCCGTACACGCTTCCCCGCCCGGTCGTCGTCGGGGTGGAACTGACGGGGGCGCTGCCCGCGGGAGCGACGGCCACCGACCTCGTGCTCACCGTCACGCGCCTGCTTCGAGAGACCGGAGTGGTCGACCAGTTCGTCGAGTACTTCGGTCCCGGGGTCACCCACCTTTCCGTGGCCGACCGCGCCACGATCTCGAACATGTGTCCCGAGTACGGCGCGACGGCCGCGTACTTCCCTATCGATGAAGCGACGATCGCCTACCTTCGCGGCACGGGTCGGGACCCAGCCCTCGTCAGCCGGGTCGAGGCCTACGCGCGCACCATGGGGCTCTGGGGCTCGCCGGCCCCCGGTTCGATCGACTACGACCGGGTGGTGCGGCTCGACCTCGGCACGGTGGTGCCGACCATCTCGGGCCCCCGCAATCCCGAAGAAAGTGTGGCGCTCTCCGTCGCTCCGGCGTCCTTCTCGACCGGCCTGGGGGTCTACCGGAAGGGTCGGCCGGCGCCCTCGGGCCCGGCGCCCACTTCTTCCGAGATGCCCATCCGCGACGGCTCGGTCGTCATCGCGGCGATCACGTCCTGCACGAACACCTCCAACCCCTCGGTGATGGTCGGGTCGGGTCTCATCGCCCGGAACGCGCTCGCCGCGGGCCTCCGCGTCCCGCCCCACGTGAAAACTTCGCTCGCGCCGGGCTCGAAGGTCGTCACGGCCTACCTGGAACACGCGGGTCTCCTGAAACCGCTCGCCGACCTCGGGTTCGCGCTGGTCGGGTACGGGTGCACGACCTGCATCGGGAACTCCGGCCCTCTTCCCGGCCCGGTGTCGGACCAGATCCGGGCCCGCGACCTGTACGTCGCGGCCGTCTTGAGCGGGAACCGGAACTTCGAGGCCCGCATCCAGAACGAGGTGCGCGCGAACTACCTCGCCTCGCCGATGCTCGTCGTGGCCTACGCCCTCGCCGGGCGGATGGACCTCAACCTCACGACCGAACCGCTCGGGAAGCGGGCGGATGGCTCACCGGTCTTCCTCCGGGATCTGTGGCCCAGCCCCGAGGAAGTTCGCCGCGTCGTGGAGTCGAGCCTCGCCCCGTCGATGTTCCAGGAGAAGTACGCCGCCATTGAAGTCGGCGACGCGCACTGGGAGTCGCTCCATCCTCCGACCGGACCCAGCTACGCGTGGTCGAGCGACTCGACCTACCTGGCGGAGGCGCCCTACCTTCACCTCCCTCCCCCCTGGCTGCCGAAGGAGGGGGTGCTCGCCGAGAAGGCCCGGGCGCTCCTCGTCCTCGGCGACCGCGTGACGACCGACCACATCTCGCCGGCGGGAGAGATCCCGGAGGGGACCCCGGCGGGCCACTACCTCGCCTCCCGGGGGGTGCCGACGTCGGAGTTCAACACGTATGGGGCGCGACGTGGACATCACGAAGTGCTCGTGCGGGGGACGTTCGCGAACGTCCGGCTGAAGAACGACCTCGTGAAGCCGAAGGAGGGCGGGTTTACCCTCCACCTACCGGACGGAGCTTCGATGACAGTGTACGACGCGGCCGAGAAGTACCGCTCCGAGCGCGTTCCGCTCCTCGTGTTCGCCGGCAAGAGCTACGGGCAGGGCAGTTCGCGGGACTGGGCGGCCAAGGGCCCGCGCCTCCTCGGCGTCGGAGCCGTCATCGCCGAGAGCTTCGAGCGGATCCACCGGACGAACCTGATCGAAATGGGCGTCCTCCCGCTCTCGTATGGGAAGGGCCAGAGCTTCGCCTCGCTCGGACTCACCGGCCGGGAGTCGTTCGACCTGCTCGTGTCACCCGAACGCGAGCTCGGGCCCGGCGCGAAGCTCGAGGTCCGGGCGACCGACGAGACCGGGAAGGTCCGCTCCTTCTGGGTCGACGTCCGTCTCCACAACGCGACCGAGGTCGACTACTACCGGGCCGGGGGCGTCCTCCCGTACGTGATGGAACACCGCTTCGCGCGCTAAGGCGGGAGCGGGGCGGCCGGGAACGCCGCGACCGTCGTGGCCGACCAGTGGGCCAGCGCCTCGACACGGCGGTAGGTGAACGTCCGGTCCCCGACCTGGGAGCGGGCCGTCTCGACGGCTTTCCGGAGCACCTCCTTGGGGATGTGCATGGTGTGGCGGCTCGCTCCCTGGGCGAGCATGTCGAGGCGCTTCGAGAGCGGCTGCGTCACCATCCGGTCGCTGACCACGGTCAGGGAATCCGGGGGAAACTGACGGAGGATCCCCCGCTCCTTCTCCGGCGGACCACTGCCCCGGCTGGGCACCGGGTACCCCTGTTCGGCGAGGAGGCGGAAGACGATGCGCCGCGGTTCGTTCTCGCTCGACGTGGAGCGCTCTCCCCCGCCCGGGGGATGTACCAGCGCCCAGGCGCCCCCGCGGGCGGCGCGCGTCGCCTCGCCGAGGGCGGTTCGGGGTTCCTCGAGCAGATGGAGGACGTGCACTAGGAGAGCGGCGTCGAACGTGCCGTCCGCGAAGGGGAGGTGGTAGGCACTCCCGCGGACGAGGCGGGAAAGGCCCTTCCCCCGGGCCAGGGCCAACATCCCGCTCGAAGCATCGATCCCCGTCATCTCGAACCCGAGGGTGCTTAACGGACGGGAGACCCGACCGGTTCCCACCCCAACCTCGAGGATCGCGCGGATCCCCTCGGTCCGGAGCCTCTGGCCCATCGCTTCCATCGTGGTCGCGTCGAGCGGGTCCCGGGTCGAGTCGTACGCGGGGGCGATCGTATCGAACGCCTTGGGGACCTCACCGATCATGGAGAACCGGCGCTCGCAACCCCGACGGATATTTCTCTCCCCCTCTCGCGGGAGGGAGGGGAGAATCTCGGGGCCGGTCCTCCGACCGGATTATTCCCGTCGGGGACGCCGCCGGGGACGCTCGTCATCCTGGTCGCTGCCCCGGTCCTCCCGGGGACGGAATCGGCCGCCAGACGGGCGACCTGCATAGCTTCGAGGGCTCCCGCTACCACGGAAGGGGGGTCGGGAACCGCGGTCGAATCGACGGCCACCACCGCCGCCGTCGGAGTCGCGGCGGGGAGGCAGGACGAAACGATTGCCGCACTGGCCGCATTCCGCGGCGACCGTGCCGTCGGGGTTGGTGGAGAACCGAAGTGGTCCTCCGCATTCCCGGCAGGGACGGGCATTGGAGGAGGGGAAGCCGCCCCCTGGACCGGACGAGCGCTCCGGGCGTCGTCGCTCGGGAGCGAACTCGCCCCGGGGAGCAGACCCGGCGGGAACGTAGGTCGCGTTGGCTCCGCAGCCGGCGCAGGTGGCCTCGATGCCGCCGGCCGATCCGCTTCGGAACGTCAGGGCCGAGCCGCAGGCTGGACAGGGGGGTTCCGTCCCATGCGCCGTCGTGTCGCCGGCGGGACGGGCCGTCGTGGTCCCGGCAGGCGGGGCGCCCGAGGGAGTCCCGGGCGCGTCCTGGACGACGGTCAGCACGAGGCCGCACTGTCCACAGGTTCCATTCAAGACGTAGGCGGTTCGGGTGGAGTACTCCACCGAAGTTCCACAATCGGGGCACGTGCGCGGCATGTTCAGTCCGAAATAGAGGGGCTTCAAGCCCTCATTAGGTCGCGTCCCCCGGCTTGGGACATGGGTCGACGTGCTTTCCGGCCTCCGCCGCGTCCCTCCGGTCGGGAGGGAGCGGGCGCGAACCGGCTACGGGAGGTAGTGACCGTGACTCCGCCCCGGTACTCCGAGCGGGAGGTCCGTGAGCCCAAGCCACGGAAGTAGGTCGCGCAACGACGTGGGTGAGGGCAGTCCACTATGCTCGGTGCCCCGCTCTACCGTGACCATCGCTTGCTCCCATCGGGATCCGACCGGGGCTTCGATCCGATACACCTGGTCAAAGGAGTTGCTGAGGTTTCCCGGTGGGGTTCCCCGGTAGGTGACCACGAGGCTCGCATGCTCCCGGTGGAGGGCTTCGTGGACGCTCGAACGGCCCAGCCCCTCGTCGGCCACGTAGGGCGGAAGCGCGTCGGCGTTCGTGAGCACCAAGACGCTTTCCCCCTCCTGAATGCGGGCGCTGGACAAGAATCGCTGGAGGAGGATCGGGAGGTGGAGATAGTCGGTCAGGCGGGAGCGGTCGGCCGCCGAGATCGTCTCCGGGACGACGAGCTGGGACAGATGCGCCTCGTACGCCGGCGGGGGGGCACGGAGCTCTCGGGGGTCGACCTCGGACGGTCCCTCGGGGTCCGAATTCTCCCGCAGCAGATGGAGCGCCGTGGATTCCATCCCGTCGGTGGAGGCGGAGCAGTGGGCCCACCCGAACGGGGAATGCGCCCGACGGGCCAGGGCGGCCGCAAGGATCGACATCGGGTTCTCCCCCGTACCAAAGACCAGGGTGGAGGATCCTCCGTCGGTCGGAGGGGCTAGGGAATTTGCGTCGACCATGGACCGCGCGAGCGCCTCACCAAGGCTAGGTAGGGTGGTTCGGAGGATGAGACGCGCCCGAACTCATTCGGGGGGACCGAACGGGTTCGGTGGTGCTGAGTCGAGTTCGGGGCGCTCCGGGTGCGTTCCCGGCCGGTTACCGGCGGGGCGTCAGCCGCCGCCCGCCTCAGGTCGGAGAGCGGTCTCGAAGAGCTTCTTCTCGATCAAGGCGATCGATTCGGAGATCCCGGACTTGCTCCGGTTCAACTTCCGAGCGAGGGCGGTCAGGGTGATCCCCCGGGGGACGGCGAAGTACCCGGCGGCCATCGCCTGGTTCAACAGATCGTGTTGCGCCTCGGTCAAGAGCGGCAAGTGGCTTCGCAACGGACGCCGCCGGATCGAAACGAGGGTGACGTTCGGGTCGGTCGCCCGGGCGTAGGCCATGATCTTTTGAAAATCCGCATACCGTGCGACGATCTCCCAGATGATGAACCCGCCCTGGATCCGAAGGGGGAACTGGAGCGGAAGTCGGAGTCGTTGGTACAGGCCGACGATCGGAGGGTTTCGATACGTGATCCGGTACATGGATCCATCGCCCACCTCGGCGAGGCTGTCGACCTTCTCGACATCCGGATACTCGGTGAGATCACGGGCCCAGATCCCCGGAGGAGAACCGCTGATCCAATAGTCGGAGACGGAAAAACCGGTCGCGATCTCGGTCCGGTTGAGGACCTCGATACGAAGTGCGGGGTGGGCGTTGGAGAATTTTCCGATCCCCAGCGGAGCGGGAATGCGGACCCGAAGCGTGGCGATGAACAGGCGGTCGGAAGCGCCGGGGTCGGACTTTTCCCGGAGCCGGCGCAGCTGCAGGTCGGTCGAGGCTTGGCTGGCCCGGACCCGGGAGGGAGGGGTGCGTCGAGGGGCGGGTTTGGGAGTCATCGTAGATTCCGGCGCATTCCGGCCGGCGGCCCGGCCCGGACGGATGCGCCCATCGTGGGTACGACCTCCCTTTATAAAGGTATCCCGAACGGCTCGCCGGGACAGGTGCTAGAGTGTGGGTTCCGCGGGTAACTCGCTGGGTATGACGTCCGGCTTGGGGGCCCGGCCACCGCGACCGGCTCGGCGCGGCATCGTCGGAAGATGGGCGAATTTCTCGTGACGGTGGGGTCCAAGAACCTCCTGGGCGAAGAAGATGGTGACCGTGCCGACGATCGTGATCGCCGCCGCGATCCAGAAGGCGTACTGGAACGCCAGATGCATCGGGAAACCGGTGGCCAGTCCGCTCGTCAGGATGTACGTGGCGAGCAGCGAGCCGGCGAGCGGGGCCCCCAAGCTTCCCCCCACGTTCCGGAACACGTTGTTCATCGCCGTGGCCTGACCCATATCCTTCGGGTCGACCGTGAGGACCAAGAGGTTGATGATCGACGCGTTGAGCAGACCCATGCCCGCCCCGATGACCACCTCGATCACTAGCGCCGTGGTCAGGTTCGTGGCGTAGGCTTCGAGTAGGAAGCCGAGGGCGATGACCAGCCCACCGATGATCGCGAGCGGCTTGACCCCCACGCGGGAGACCACGACGCTGGTGACGAGCGCGACGGCGGTCATCCCCAGGGCCAGGGGAAGGATATCGATCCCTGCGGTGAGGATGTTGAAGTTGCAATTCAGGGCCGAGATGCACGCGTGGTTGTAGCCTCCCGAGGCCAGGGGGAATTCAAACTGGTAGATCAGGCTGAACAGCGCGAGGTACATGCCGAGCCCGGCCACCGTGAGTACGACGTTGGTGACGGTCACATTCCGCTCCGCCAGGAGTCGCATGTCCACGATGGGCTCGCGCTTCGCGACGGTCAACCCCCGCTCGACGAGCGCGAACGGGATGAACATGACGAGGCCAAACACGGCGAACCCGAGGGTCAGGGGCGAAGTCCATCCCCACGATTCCCCCTGGGAGAGCGCGGCGACGATGCCCGCGAGACCGAGTCCGAGGAACAACGCCCCGAGGTAATCGATCCGGGTATCCGGTCGGCGGTAGGGCGACTCCTTGACCAGGAAGAAGAGGAGGATCGCCATGGCCACCACGAACGGGATCGCCGAGTGGTAGGTCCACCGCCACCCGTAATCCTGGGAGACCAGGGACCCGAGCGGGAGGCTGATCGCGAACCCGATGCCGAACATCGCGCTCAGGATCCCCTGAGCCCGGGGGACCATCTCTTTCGGGAACTCCTCCCGCATGAGCGACATCCCGAGGGGCATGATGGTCAGGCCGATCCCCTGGACCGTCCGCGCCACCACCATGAAGGTGAAGTTCGGCGAAAAGCCGGTGACGGTGACGGCCGCGGCGTAGGTGAACATGACGGCGACCATGACCTTCCGCTTGCCGTGGATGTCGCCGAGCTTCCCGATGACCGGGCTGAGCGCGACGCCCGCCGCCGCGTAGGCCGAGATGATCAGCGTGACCTGCGCCGCGTCCACTCCGAAATCCGCCTGGATGGTGGGGAGGGAGGGAGTGAGCATTCCTTCGATGTACAGGACGACGAGGACGACACCGGCGAGCAACAGCATGACGCGGTTCGCGTAGTGGCTATCGAAGGTCTCGAAGGTCTTGGCGACGACGGGCGGGTGAAAGCCGACCTTCTCCGACACCAATGCCGTCGGGGCGGTGGGAGGCATAGTTGGCCCGTCGCGGATGGGAAAGATAAGGCGTCTTCGGGCTACTCGCACCAACCGATCGCCGCGCCCTACCTGGCCACAACGGACCCCGAACGGGTCCGACGGATTCGGCAATCTGCCAAAACGCCCGAGCTGGGATTCAACCGTCTGAACGTCCGTATCGGAAGGTCAGGTCGATACGGGTTCCGGACGGTCTGACGCAGCTCTCCCTTCTACCTAGACGGGGAGCGCGCCCGATCGCGGCCCTCGAAGAGGTGAAACTCGAATCAGCGCCGGAATGCTCGCCTGAGTTCCCGAATGTGGGTCTGGTCGTACGCGGGCGGGCGCAGCCAGAACTTCCCAATCCAGACCGTGGCCCCATCGACCTTGTAGAATACTCGGTACGGTCCCAAGGGAAATCGCCAGACACCGGGCACTTTGCCGACCTCCTTGACCGGAAGGAAAGGATAGGCGCGGTACGGGTTGGCTTCCAGATACGGTCGCAGTTCCTTGAACTTGACCTGGAGTTTACGAGGCAGACGAAGGAATTCTGCTTCTGCCGGGAGCAGAAAGCGGACCTGGTAGGTCACAAACCGGCCCGGTCAAACACTTCATCCGCGGTCGGCCCCCGCAGGACGGAGAAACGCTTCTTCAGATCGGAAATCAATCGAGGAGGGAAGTGCTCTTCCGCCATCTCGAGGATCAGGTCCTCGTAGGTCTGGCCGGTCGCTTTCAGGGCATCGAGGAACCGCTGCGTGCTGGCGTGAATTTGGATTGTCGTTGTCGGATTCTTCGTCGCCATCGCCGGTCTATAGTGAGCTATGGCGTTAAAGTTTCCCTTCCCGACCCCTGATGCGGGCGAGGTGGCGGTACCCTGACTTGACCCCTACGATAGTCTCATCTGCCCCGAGGCTGATTTGTTTGGGACGCCCGTGCTGGGATTCGAA